>NZ_CP062252.1:2845357-3522142 GCF_014863605.1 Pseudomonas allokribbensis | reverse complement strand
CTTGAGGCGTTGCTGGATCAGGTCGAAGTCCGGGGCCTTGAACTGCTGCCATTCGGTGCAGATGATCAGCGCGTCGGAACCGGACAGTACCGATTCCGGGGTGCCCATCAGCATCAGTTTTTCTTCGTTCGGGTACAGATGCTGGGTTTCCTGCATCGCTTCCGGGTCGAAGGCGCGAACGCTGGCGCCGGCGGCAAACAGCGAATCGAGCAGCACGCGGCTAGGCGCGTCGCGCATGTCGTCGGTGTTCGGCTTGAACGCCAGGCCCCACAGGGCGAAGGTCTTGCCGCGCAGATCACCCTTGTAGAACGCATTGATGCGGTCGAACAGCTTGTGTTTCTGACGCTCGTTGATCGCTTCGACCGCTTGCAGCAGGTCGCTGGAGCAATGGGCCTGTTCGGCACTGTGGATCAGCGCGCGCATGTCTTTGGGGAAGCACGAGCCACCGTAACCGCAGCCCGGGTAGATGAAGTGGTAACCGATGCGCGTGTCGGCGCCGATGCCCTGGCGAACCGACTCGATGTCCGCGCCCAGGTGTTCGGCCAGTTCAGCGATCTGGTTGATGAAGCTGATCTTGGTCGCCAGCATGCAGTTGGCGGCGTATTTGGTCAGTTCGGCGCTGCGCAGGTCCATGAACATGATGCGGTCATGGTTGCGGTTGAACGGCGAGTACAGGTCGCGCATCACGTCGCGCACGTCATCGCCTTCGCAGCCGATGACGATGCGGTCCGGACGACGGCAGTCGGAGACCGCCGAACCTTCCTTGAGGAATTCCGGGTTGGAGACGATATCGAACTGCAGTGCACGCCCGGCCTTGTCCAGCGCGGCCTGAATATGCGCACGCAAGGTGTCGCCGGTGCCGACCGGTACGGTGGATTTCTCGACCAGGATCAGCGGCTGCTCACGATGACGAGCGACGGCATCGCCCACCGACAGGACGTATTTCAAATCGGCCGAGCCATCCTCGCTGGACGGAGTGCCGACGGCAATGAACGCTACGCGACCGTGCTGTACGGCAAACTTTTCATCGGACGTGAAGTGCAGGCGGCTGGAGTCCAGGCCTTCACGCACCAGGCTCGACAGCCCCGGTTCGAAAATGCTGACGTGACCCTGGCTGAGCAGTTCGACCTTCTTCTGATCGATATCCATGCACACGACATCATGGCCGACCTCGGCCAGAACCGCGGCTTGCACCAGGCCGACGTAACCGCTTCCAAATACTGTGATTTTCATGGAGCACTCCTCAAATCGGGCGCTTTTGCCGGACGAGTGTTGATAGTGATGACGCCGAGCATGACCAGTGCCACGCCCAGTGATTTGGTAAAACTGAAGGATTCGTTGAACAGCGGCAGACTGGCCGCCAGCAGATACACCAGCGCGTAGCTGATGCTCAGCAGTGAATAGGCCCGGCCCAGCGGCAGGTCGCGCAGGGCGGCGAGCCAGCAGAGCATCGACAGCGCATAGGCGAGAATGGCCGTGAACACCACCGCCAGCGCCGTCAGATCGACGTTGCCGGTGGTCAGCGCGGACAACCATTGTTCAGGCTGCGGCAGGCGCGTCATGCTCCAGCGCATGCCCAGTTGGGCGCCGCTGACCAGCAACACGCTGCCAAGGGCGAAGCCGATGCCGCGTCCCTGGTTCATGACTGTTGCCCCAGCAGTGCCACGCCGCCGATCACCAGTGCCACACCGATCCAGTGCTGGCGATCGATCGGTTCGCGAAACACGAAACGCGCGATCAGCGTAATCAGCACAAAGTTGAGGCTGAGCATCGGGTAAGCGATGCCCACTTCAAGGCGTTGCAGCACCAACAGCCAGACCAGCAGGCCCGAGCCCAGTGCGAACAGGGCCAGCCACAGCCACGGCGAACGCAGTTTGTCGGCCCAGGACGAGTCGACCCCGCGCCAGCTCTCCACCGCATACTTTTGCGCGACCTGGCCCAGGCACGTCAGCAGACACGCGGTCAGCAACAGCAACCAACTCATGACGGATCCTTGGGCAGGACCATGATCACCAGGTTGCCCTGCTCATAACGCGTGCCGTCCTTGGGCAGCAGGTCGACTTCGTGGAGCTCGTCGTCGCCCTTGACCCGCATGACCACGCCGACCGAGCCGGTGCGGCGGGCATCACGCACCCACTGCTGGACTTCATCGGTGGTGATCCGTTGTTCGGCGCCTTCAGGGTAGGACAGGCCATATTTCAGCTCGCCCACGGTGTTGTACAACGCCACCTTGGGTTGCTTCAGACGCCAGGCCAGTGCCGAGGCGGCCCCCAGATCGTTACTCAACAGGTGAGTGGTGCCGGACAGTTCGTCGAGGTGATGCAGGATGAACTGGTCCGGGGTCTTGTTGGCCACCACGGACTTCGGCAACGCGGCCGGCAGCACACCGATCAGCAGCAGGCTGCCGAGGGCCGGAGCCGCCCAGCATTGCAGCGGCAGAAACGCCTGCGCCAGGTTGGCGATGATCCAGCCGATCAGGGCAATGAACACCAACACCATGCTGTGCAGTTCGTGGTCGTACACCGGTTTTTTCAATTGCAGGTAAACCAGTGCGATCAGCGTGATGACGCCCAGCACCAGGTTCAGCAGGCCATTGACGCTCAGTGCCCGACCTTGTTCCAGACGCAGACGGTCGGCCAGTGCATGGCCCAGCAACAGAGCCAGCGGCAGCAGGCACGGCAGGATGTAGGTCGGCAGCTTGCCGTTGGCCAGGCTGAAAAACGCCAGCGGCATCACCAGCCACAGCAGCAGGAAGGCAATGCCCGGTTGAGCACGGGTCTGCCAGGCTTGCTTGAAGGCCGGCGGCAACATGCCGACCCACGGCAGGCTGAACGCGACCAGCAACGGCAGGTAGAACCACCACGGCGCATCGTGTTGAGCGTCGTCACCGGCAAAGCGGCGGATGTGTTCGTGCCAGAAGAAGAACCGCCAGTAGTCCGGCTCCTGCGCATGAACCGCGAGGACCCATGGCAGGCTGACGATGATCGCGACGGCAATTGCCACCGGACCGTAGATCAGCAGTTCACGCCAGCGCTTCTGCCAGAGCATCCACGGCAGGGCGATCAGCACCGGCAGCAGCCAAGCGAGAAAACCCTTGGTCATGAACCCCATGCCACAGGCCAGCCCCAACACCGCCCAACTGGCCAGACGTTGCCCGGTACTGCGGCTGTCGACGGCAAACCACAGCGCCACGAGGCTCAGGTTGACCCAGAAGGTGAACTGCGGATCGAGGTTGGCATAACCGGCCTGGCCGGCGACGACGGTAAAGCTCATGTAGAGGAGGGCGCAGATGAAGCTTTTGCGCGGCTCGTTCCACAACCGGCGAGCGATCAGGAAGCACAACAGCACACTCAATCCGGTGCTGAGGGCCGAGGCGAAACGCACACCGAACAGGTTCTGCCCGAACAGTTCCTGGCCGAGCGCGATCATCCAGTAACCGGCAATCGGTTTCTCGAAATAGCGCAGGCCCATGAAATGCGGGGACACCCAGTTGCCGCTCAGCAGCATGTCCTGGCTGATCTGTGCGTAACGGGTTTCATCGGGAATCCACAAGCCATGCGTGCCGAGCGGCAGCAGGTAGGCCAGCAGAAAAAGTCCGATCAGCAGCGGCAATGCCCAGCGTTTGCTCATGCGCCTTGCACTCCCAGCCAGCCTTCACGGCCTTCGAGGGCGCCACGTTGCACACGGCCCACAGGCAATGTGTTGAGAAACTCGGGCAGCAGGTCGCCCAAAGGTTTGAACTCGATGTGTCGCTGGCGTGCATCGGCCAGCAATCGACGAAACTCTTCGGCCATCAGAATCCCTTCTACTTCGGCATGAATGGTGTAGTTGTTGAGGTTGTCCGGGCGGAACCGGTCAAGGATGAAGGTGTTGAAGTCCTTCGCCGCCACGGTCGGGCCGACCACTTCGTCGAAGGTTGGCATGTCCACCGGAATCTGCGGCGCACCCACCGAACCATCGGCCAACAGAGGTCGAAACACCTGTTGCCCGCGGCAGTCGCTGTTGTAGCGAAAACCGAAGGTTTCCTTGGCTTCGATCACGCGTTCGTCCGCACGCCAGCCGGCGGCGGCCGAGCACTGGATCTTCTCGCCGATGATGTCGCTGAGGGTGTCGACGCCGCGACGGATCTGCTCGATCAGTTGCGCGTCGCTCCAGGTGCCGGCATTGGCCTGCCAGCCATGGTGATCCCAGGCGTGCAGGCCGACTTCATGACCGGCGTCCCGGGCCTGACGCATCAGGTGCCCGAGATCGCGACCGATCGGCTTGCCGGGCCAGGCGGTGCCGGCCAGCAGAATGTCCCAGCCGTAAAGGCCGGCGGCATTGGAACGGAGTATTTTCCAGAGGAATTGCGGGCGGATCAGGCGCCACAGATGTCGGCCCATGTTGTCCGGGCCGACACTGAAGAAAAACGTTGCCTTAACCTGCGCTTCGTCGAGGATTTCCAGCAGCCGGGGCACCCCTTCACGGGTGCCTCGGTAGGTGTCGACATCGATACGAAGACCTGCCTGCATTAACGCTTGTCCGCGATTTCGAGCATGGCTTCACGCAGGAAGAAGTCGAGCGTGTTGCCGATGGTCTCGCGCATTTCCACGGTCGGCTCCCAGTTCAGCAGGCGCTTGGCGTTGGCGATGCTTGGCTTGCGGTGTTCCACGTCCTGGTAACCGGCACCGTAGAACGCCTTGCTTTCCACGTCGCGGAAACCGGCAAACGGAGGGAAGTTGGAGCGCAGCGGGTGAGCTTCGAACTGACGCAGCAGTTCTTCGCCCAGTTGACGGATGCTGGCTTCGTTTTCCGGGTTGCCGATGTTGATGATCTGACCGTTGCAGACATCGTTGTCGTTATCGATGATGCGGGCTAGCGCTTCAACGCCGTCAGCGATGTCGGTGAAGCAGCGTTTTTGCTCGCCGCCGTCGAACAGGCGGATCGGCGTGCCTTCCACCAGGTTCAGGATCAGCTGGGTGATGGCGCGGGAGCTGCCGATACGGGCCGAATCCAGACGGTCGAGGCGCGGGCCCATCCAGTTGAACGGACGGAACAGGGTGAAGTTCAGGCCTTTGGCGCCGTAAGCCCAGATCACGCGGTCCAGCAGTTGCTTGGAGACCGAGTAGATCCAGCGCTGCTTGTTGATCGGGCCGACGATCAGGTTCGAGCTGTCTTCGTCGAAGTTCTTGTCCTGGCACATGCCATAGACTTCGGAGGTCGACGGGAAGATCACGCGCTTGTTGTACTTGACGCAGTAGCGAACCAGTTTCAGGTTCTCTTCGAAGTCCAGTTCGAACACGCGCAGCGGGTTGCGGGTGTATTCGATCGGCGTGGCGATCGCCACCAGTGGCAGGACCACGTCGCACTTCTTGATGTGGTACTCGATCCACTCGGAGTGAATGCTGATGTCGCCTTCGACGAAGTGGAAGTTCGGGTGGTCGCGCAGACGGGAGATGGCGTCGGAACCGATGTCCAGGCCATAGACTTCGTAGCGGTCGTCACGCAGCAGGCGCTCGGACAAGTGGTTGCCGATGAAGCCGTTGACGCCCAGGATCAGCACGCGGGTGCGGCGTGGTGCACGACCGGACTCGGCGCCGCGCAGCAGCGAACCGTCTACCAGACCAAGCTCGTTGGCCAGTTGCGGGCCGCTCAGGTACAGGCCGTTGTCGTTGCGCTGACCGGCGTTGATCACCAGCGAGTCTTCACCGCAGGCAATGCGCAGCGGATCGACGCTGATCACGCGGCCAGGGGCCTGACCGTCGTTGCCCTTGACGACTTCGGCGCTCCAGACGATCAGCTTGTGCTCGCCCACGGCGCAGAAGGCGCCCGGGTATGGACGGGTCACGGCGCGAACCAGGTTGAACAGCTCTTCGGCCGGTTTTGCCCAGACCAGCTTGCCGTCAGCCGGGGTACGGCGACCAAACACGGTGGCCTTGGATTCGTCTTGCGGGGTTTCGGTGATCTTGCCTTGCAGCATGTTCGGCAAGGTGTCACGCAGCAGGTCGCTGGCAGCGGTGCGCAGCTTGGCGTGCAGGCTCAGACCGGTATCGCTGCGCTCGATGGCCACGCGTTGCTGGGCGACGATGGCGCCGGCATCAGCGCGTTTGACCATGCGGTGCAGGGTAACGCCGGTTTCGGTTTCGCCGTTGACCAGCACCCAGTTGGCCGGTGCGCGACCACGGTAGCGTGGCAGCAGCGAGCCGTGCAGGTTGAACGCACCTTTTTTGGCGAGGGCCAGCAGCGGCTCGCTCAGCAGGTTGCGGTAGTAGAACGAGAAAATGTAATCCGGGTCGAGCTTGGCGATGCGCTCGATCCACAGCGGGTGGTTGGCGTCTTCCGGCGCGTGTACCGGGATGCCCTTGTTGGCGCACAGTTGCGCAACCGAGGCGTAGAAGGCGTTTTCCTTCGGATCATCGGCGTGAGTGAACACTGCTGCAATGTCGTAGCCGCTGTTCAACAGGGCTTCAATGCCGGCGCAGCCAATATCGTGGTAAGCGAAGACAACGGTTTTTGCACTCATGAGAGAACCTGATCGGAAGAAGTGGAAGTAGAAGAGAGACCATCAACGGTGACCGCAGGTGCCGGGGAGGCCGGCTGACTGCGCAACACCTTTTCAATGAAGAAACGCGGGCGAGCTCGCACGTCGCTGTACATGCGCCCCAGGTATTCACCCAGCAGGCCCATACCGATGAACTGGCCACCGGTAAACACGAACAGCACCGCAAACAGTACGAAAGTGCCGTCACCGGCCCAGCCCGCGCCGAACGCCAGGCGCAGGATGATCAGCGCAACGGCGAACAGCACACCCAGACCGGCCATGGCGAAGCCGACGATGCTCAACAGACGCAACGGCGTGGTGGTCATGCAGGTCACCAGATCGAACATCAGGTTGATCAGGCGCATCGGGCTGTATTTCGAATCACCGTGTTCGCGCTCGGCGTGGGCCACGACGATTTCGGTGGTGTGACGGGCGAAACTGTTGGCCAGGATCGGAATGAACGTGCTGCGTTCGCGGCAGGCGAGCATCGCGTCGATGATGGTGCGGCGATAGGCGCGCAGCATGCAGCCGTAGTCGCTCATGGCCACGCCGGTGGAGCGTTGCACGGCGAGGTTGATCAGCTTCGACGGATAGCGGCGCAGGGCTGAATCCTGACGGTTACCGCGCACGGTGCCGACCACGTCGTAGCCTTTTTCGGCTTCGGCCACCAGACGCGGGATTTCTTCCGGCGGGTTTTGCAGGTCGGCGTCAAGGGTAATCACCACGTCGCCCTTGCACTGTTCGAAACCGGCCATGATCGCCGCGTGCTGACCGTAGTTGCGATTGAGGATGACCGCTACGAACGGGCTGTTTTCACGCCCGGCGGCTTCCTCGAGCATGTTGGCCGATTCATCGCGACTGCCGTCGTCGACCAGCACGATTTCGTAGTCATGTTTGAGTTGGGCGCAGGCCGCCTCTGTGCGCCGAAGCAGCTCAGGCAGACTGTCCTCTTCGTTGTAGACCGGGATGACGATCGACACGCATTTTATCGGGTAAGGTCTCACGAGCGTTTGTCCATAAGGGTGGCGATGGCACCGACAACACGATCCAGATCCTGGTCGGTCATGTCGGGGAACAGCGGAATCGAGCACAGCCGCGCCGAGTTCCATTCGGTGTTGGGCAGATACAAATCAGGGTCACGCTGGCGGTACCAGGTGTGCAGGTGGGTGGCAATGAAATGGATACCGGTGCCGATGCCTTGCTCCTGCAAACCTTTCATGAAGGCTTCGCGATCCATCCCGCAGCGCTCGCTGTCGATGCGCAGGATGAACAGGTGCCAGGCGTGCTGCTGGGCGTACTGCGGCACGGCCAGCGGTTGCACCGGCAGACCTTCGAGCTTTTGCAGGTATTGGGTGGCCAGTTCAGTACGGCGGGCGTTGATGGCGTCCAGACGCTGCAGTTGCACCAGGGCAATCGCGGCGTTGATGTCGGACAGGTTGTACTTGAAGCCGGGCTCCATGACCTGGGCCTGCGGCTTGCGGCCACCGGTCAGGCGGTCGTAGGCATCGACGCCCAGACCGTGGAACTTGAGCATGCGTACACGGGCGGCCAGGGCTTCATTGTCGGTGACGAACATCGCGCCTTCGGCGCAGGTCATGTTCTTGATCGCGTGGAACGAGAAGATCGCCGTGCCGTGGGAGCCGACGTGGCGGCCCTTGTAGCGGGTGCCGGCAGCGTGGGCGGCGTCTTCGATGACTGCGATGCCGTGCTTGTCGGCCAGGGCATACAGCGGATCGAGATCGAACGCGGCGCCGGCGTAATGCACGGGAATGATGGCTTTGGTGCGCGGCGTGATGGCCGCTTCGATGCGGGCCGCGTCGGTCATCAGGGTGTCGCGGTCGACATCGACGAACACCGGCGTGGCACCGAGCAGGGAAATCATGTTGCCGGTGGAGACCCAGGTCTGCGAAGGCGTGATGACTTCATCGCCAGGGCCAATGCCCAGGGCCAGCAGGGTGATGTGCATCCCGCCGGTGGCAGACGACAGTGCAACGGCGTGCTTGCAACCCACGTACTGCGCGAACTGTTCTTCAAGTGCCTGGTTTTTCGGCCCGGTGGTGATCCAGCCTGAACGCAGTACCTGTTCGACGGCCGCAATTTCCTCATCGCCAATACTCGGGCGGGAGAAGGGGAGAAACGCCTGACTCATGGACACCTCATTGCGATAAAAATGGACAGATCCATCTGTTCATCGGATCCAATCCCAGCGTAGACGCAAAAAACGGGTTTTGCATCAACGAGTTGCTGGAGCAGCAAGACGTCGGGGGTTGGTTGACTTTTCAGGCGTTGCCCGGCAGGTTGGGCGGTACCGACTGAGGACCTATCCACCTAAGGTTATTCCCGATTTTGTGAAAGGAATATGAAAAACCGGTCGGTGAATCGTTTATCTGGAATTCATACAGCCGCTGTTCAGACTTCTGCGGTTTTATCGGAAAAGTCCTACTACAAGACTCTTCTTTACATCAAGTTCATTGCAGTTGTTAGTTGTTGTGCTGGACTGTTTTTACTCAAGGCCTTTCGTTTGAGCAGCTTATCCGTTACCCCTTCAGAATCCATCAGAAGTAACCCTTTGTCCTTGTATCTGGCGCGTTTGGCACCTTCCAGCCAACTCACCATGCGTTACGTTTTGCAGGACGCCGCCGACCGTCTCGGCTTTGAAGACATGAATGTCGAGGACATTCCGTGGCACGCCTTACAACCCGAAGATGTTGTGGCGTTAGTCGCGGCATTGCGTGCAGACAACTATGCCCCCAACACCTCTTCACTTTATGTAAATGCCATTCGCGGCGTGATGAACGAAGCCTGGCGCATGAGCCTGATCACTCAGGATCATCTTTTGAAAATGCGTTCGGTCAAGGGCATCGCCGGCACGCGACTGTCTCAGGGGCGCAATCTGAAGCGCACGCTGATTCACGAACTGATGGAAGTCTGCGCCGCCGACCCGCGCCCGCAGGGGCTGCGTGACGCTGCCGTGATTGCGCTGTTGTACGGCACCGGAATGCGTAAATCCGAGTCAGTGGACCTGGATTTGAACCAGGTGGATTTCACTGAACGCAGTCTGTGCGTCAACGCCAAGGGCAACAAGCAACTGATCAAGTACGCACCGGCCTGGGCGTTCGCCAAACTCAATACCTGGCTGGAATTTCGCCGTTCCGAGCTCAAGGAAGGTGAAAGCGACGATGCGTTTCTGTTCAACCGCATCCGCCGTGGCAGCCACATCACCCGCGAGCGCATCACCAAACATGCGATCTATTACATCGCCCGCCAGCGCGGCACGCAGGTCGGGGTAAAGATCATGCCCCACGATTTCCGCCGTTCATTCATCACCCGGGTGATCGAGGAGCACGACTTGTCGATTGCCCAGAAACTGGCGCACCACAGCAATATCCAGACGACCGCCAACTACGACGTGCGCGACGACAACGAGCGGCGCCGCGCCGTGGATCGTTTCGATCTGTAGCTGAACGTCAGGACGCTTCGAAGACGTGGGCGGCCCCAAGTATCGACAGTTGCACGGCGCTGCCGGCCGGTGGCGCGTGCATGCCCGTGCTGCGAACCAGTAGCGAGCGGCCGGATTCTTCGTTAGTCGTGGCGCAAAGTTCGACCGTCAGGGTGCAGGTATTGCCGCCGAAGTCGCGTTCGGTGACGACGGCATTGCAGCCCTCCGAGTCGGCGGGAAGGTCGGACAGCTGAAGCTGTTCCGGGCGCAGCATGATCTGCGCCGGGCCGGAGAAACCGTTGCTGTTCACCGCGATCCGTCCCAGATCGCAATGAGCCCAGCCGGCCTCGATCCGCGCCGGCATGACCACCGCTTCGCCGAGAAAACGTGCGGTCTGCTCGTCGTCCGGATAGCGGTAGAGGTCCATCGGATGCCCCGATTGCACCAGTCGTCCGTCACGCATGACGGCCAATTGGTCGGCAAACGACAGCGCTTCGCTTTGGTCGTGGGTGACCAGAATCGTGGTCACACCGGCCTCTTCGAGCAGGCGGGCGACCATTTTGCGCATGGCGCCGCGCAGGCCGGTGTCGAGGGCGGAAAAGGGTTCATCCAACAGCATCAGGCGTGGTTGCTGGGCCAGTGCCCGGGCGAGTGACACCCGTTGCTGCTGACCACCGGACAATTCATGAGGCCAGCGCGCGGCCATGTTGGCGTTCAGGGCCACGCTGTCCATCAGCGCCTGAATGCGCTCGGTTCTGGCGCTGCCGGTCTCGCTGAGCCCGAAACCGATGTTGTCCGCCACGGTCATGTGCGGAAACAGCGCGCCATCCTGCGGTACATAGCCGATCTGCCGCTGGTAGGCGGGCACGGCGTGGGTGCTGTCGACCAGCGTCTGGCCGTTGAGCGTCAGGCTGCCGGCATCGGGAAATTCGAACCCGGCGATCATTCGCAGCAGCGTGGTCTTGCCGGAGCCTGACGGGCCGACGATCACGGTGCGGCTGCCCGTCGGGACGGACAGGTTGATGGTGTCCAGCGCCGTTTGCGCGCCGAAGGATTTGCTGAGATTGATGATGTCGAGAGCGTTCATCGGCCGGCACTGCGCCTGGATTGGTGATAGAGGATGGCCGTGAGCGGCAGCGAAAGCACCACCATCAGCAGCGCGTAAGGCGCTGCGGCGGCGTAGTCGATTTCGCTGGTCATGGCCCAGAAACCGGTGGCCAGGGTGCGCGTGCCATTGGGCGCGAGCAACAGGGTTGCGGTCAATTCATTGGTGATCGCCAGGAACACCAGCGCGGCACCCGCTGCCGCACCGGGCGCGGCCAGGCGCAGGGTGATCAGCCACAAGGCACGCAAGGGCGAGCGACCGAGGCTTTGCGCGATGTTTTCCAGCTCCACCGGCGCCTGGGCGAAACCGGCACGCAGGCTGACCAGCGCTCGCGGCAGGAACATCAGCAGGTACGCCAGCAGCACGGTGATGGTGGTCTGGTAGATCGGCCGGGCGAAGTGGATCGTCACGGTGACCAGTGCCAGTGCCACGACAATCCCCGGCAGAGAACTGGTGATGTAGTTACAGCCTTCAAGCAGACGCTGCAGTTTGCCGGGCGCGCGGATCGACAGCCAGGCAATCGGAATCGCGGCAAGGCTGGTCAACAACGCCCCGGCCACGCCGAACGACAGGGTCTGAAGCAGCGCCGGCAACAACTCTTCGCCTTGCCAGACCTCGGCGCCGCCCGCGATCAGCCACTTGCCCAGCGTCAGCATCGGGACACCGAGCGCCAGCAGGCAGGTCAGGACTTGCAGACACAGGCCCAGCGCGGCGGTGCCACGTTTGAGGCGCACGGTCCGCTGTTCGCGGGCGCTGCCGGAACCGACCCGGGCATAACGGGCCTGGCCTCGGGCGCTGGATTCAACGGTCAGCATCGCCAGACAGCACAGCGCCAGGACACTGGCGAGCATATTGGCGGCCGGACCGTTAAAGGTGGATTTGAACTGATCGAAAATGGCGGTGGTGAACGTATCGAAGCGGATCATCGCGTACAGGCCGTACTCGGCCAGCAGGTGCAGACCCACCAACAGCGCGCCGCCACAGATCGCCAGGCGCAATTGCGGCAAGACCACCCGGAAGAACACGGCCCACGGCTTGAGGCCGAGGGATTCGGCAACGTCTTCAATCGCCGGGTCGAGGCGACGTAATGTCGCCGCGATCGGCAGATAAAGGAACGGAAAATAGGCGATCACCGACACCAGCACGCCGGCCGGCAATCCATTGATCGACGGAATCAGGCTGACCCACGCGTAACTGTGCACGAACGCCGGCACCGCCAGCGGCGCGACCGCCAGTAGTGACCACAATCGCCGACCCGGCAGATTGGTGCGTTCGGTCAACCAGGCGAGGGTTGTGCCCAGCACAATGCAGATTGGCAGGGTGATCAATACCAGCAATACGGTGTTGATCAGAAGTTCGGCTACTCGAGGGCGGAAGATCAAGGCTTCGATGGTCGCCCAACCGGTGTACCACGACACGCCGATGACAAAACCGATCGGCAGTAACGACAGCAGTGACACACCGATCGCCAGCACGACCACCCAAGGGCTCCCGCGACCGTTGAGGGCGCGGGTCCTGCGTGAAAGGTTGGCGGGGGGCGCCGCAGCGATCCCCGCCGGTAATGTTTCAGGCATCAATTACAGCAGTCCTGCCTGGGTCATCAGTTCGACGGCTTTCTTGCTGTCGAGCTTCGATGCGTCGACTTTTGGCGCGTCCAGATCCTTCAACGGCACCAGTTTGGCGTTGGATGCTGCGTCCTTGCCCACGGCGTATTCAAAGGAGTTGCCGGTGCGCAGAACTTCCTGGCCCTGCTTGCCGGTGATGTACTGGAGGAATTTCTGAGCCTCGTCCTTGTGCTTGCTGGACGCCAGCACGCCACCGCCGGAAATGCTCACGAACGCGCCCGGGTCCTGATGCTTGAAGTAGTGCAGGGCGGTGTTCTTGCTGTTTTCGCCGGTCTTGGACTGATCGACGAAGTAGTAATAGTGATAGATCACACCGCTGTCGATCTGCCCGGCATTGACCGCTTTGAGCACGGAGCTGTTGCCACGGTAGGCGGTGAAGTTGGCTTTCATGCCCTTGAGCCATTCAAGGGTGGCGGCTTCGCCTTTCTGTTCCAGCACGGCGGCGACGATGGCCTGGAAGTCCGCGCCGGCAGGCGAGGCGGCCCAGCGGCCTTTCCAGGCAGGGGAGGCGAGGTCCGTCAGGGATTTTGGCAGGTCTTTTTCCGCCAGTTTCGCCGGGTTATAGACGAACACGGTAGAGCGAGCGGCGATGCCGACCCACTGGCCGTGCGCCGGACGATAGGCCGCGCCCACTTGTTCAAGCGTGGCCGGTGCTACCGGAGCGAACAGCTTGGCGTTGTCCACCAGCACCATGGCTGGGGAGTTTTCCGTCAGGAACACGTCTGCCGGAGAAGACGCACCTTCCTGCACGATCTGGTTGCCCATTTCCGTGTCGTCGCCGTTACGGATCGTGACCGGGATCCCGGTTTCTTCGGTGAAGCCGGCGACCCACGCCTTGGTCAGGGTTTCATGCTGGGCGTTGTAGACCACGATACCAACCGAGTCGGCGGCAAACACCTGGCCGGCAGCCAGCAGCGCCGTCGCCAGAGCAGCGTGCTTCAGAAAGGACGGAATGGATGAACTCATGACGGGGCAGCTCCTGTTTTTTAGACGTTATGGGCAACCGTTCGCGGGGAAATTTCAATGCGAATGATTTGCATATGTTGGCTGGCTGGCAATGTAGAGAGGCAAATGAGAAAAAAACGTCAAACAAACCGTTAATACATGTCATTGCCATTCAGGTTAGCAGTCACTTGGCGGGGACGCCGGGCGAACCCGGCGTTGTCTTTCAGGAGCCTTGGGGGAGGTAGGCGACGCTTTGATCTTCGCGTCCGTGGAACACTTGTTCGCCGCGGGTCGGGGTGGTGGTGATGACTTGATGGTCGCGACCGAGCTGCTCGAGTGGCACCGGATCGCCGGTGCGGTACTGGGCGACAAAGATGGTCCGTTGCGGATCCCAATGCCGGCCGCTGGTGCGCTCCAGCCACTCGAACATCGCGGCGGCATCGCCATCGCGAGGGAAATCCCGGGTTTCCGGCACGTAGTAGAACGGTGCACCGCCGGTCTGCAGGTACATCGGCACTTTGTTGTCCACCTCGACCATGACCATGTGCCACTGACTCAATGGCGCCTTTTGGCTGGCTTGCAGGCGCACGGTCTCGCCGAAACGGATCGCGCCGCCGCCGCTGTTGGTCCACGGGTAAAGCACGCCGAGAATACCGAGCAGCAGGACGGTAGCCACGCCGAAACCGATTTTCAGGCCACGCCCGCCGAACGGGCTTTCGGCATTGCGTGCAGCCATGCGCCGGGTGATCCACCAGGCCCCGAGCAGTTGCGCGAACGGTACCAGCGGCAGCACGTAGTAACTGCGCCGACTGCCGCTGGCCGTGAAGAACAGCATCAACAACCCCAGGCCCTGAATCAGCCAGCGGGTGTCCGGTTCGATGTGTTTCCAGTTCCGCGCGGCAACCCACAGGGCGATGATCCAGCACGGCGCCCAGGGCAGGGTATACACCGGCAGGTACAACAAATAGGTGTAGATCGGGCCGATGTTGTCGAACGGCTGGAAGAACCGCACGACGTTTTCCCTCAGCACCAATCCCAGGCCGCTTTCCCCGTAGTTCGGCGCGCCGTAGAGATGGGACAGCAGGAATGGCGTCATATAGAACGCCCCGGCCACCAGCAGCGCCCCGAGCAGGCGCAGGTTGAGATGGCGCTTCCAGCGGCCTTCATTCAATAGATGCGGCAACAGCACCAGCCCCGGCAGGATGAAGCCGATCAGGCCTTTGAACAGCGAAGTCAGGGCCAGCAAGCCGCAAAACACCACGTAGCGCGAAAACCGGGTGTCTTCCGGCCCGCGCCAGTACCACCAGACTGCCGCCAGCACACCGCACACCGTCAGGATGTCGGCCGTGGCGACCCGCGCCCAGAACACGAAATAGAACGTGGTCGCCAGCATCCACCCGGCGATCAGGCCGGTGCCTTTTCGAAACAGGCGCTCGCCCAGCAGGTACACCAGCCAGACGCTCAACCACGCGGACACCACCGAAGACAGGCGCAACGACCAGTGATCCAGGCCGCCGGTCAGCCAGGCCGTTGCGGTGATCAGCCAATACGACAACAACGGTTTGTCGTAGTAGGGATCGCCCTTGAGGTACGGGTCGAAGTAATCGCCGCTTTGCAGCATCTGCAACGCGATGTTGGCCCAGCGGGTTTCTGCGCCCCAGAGCTCGCGGCTGCCCAGGCCGAGCAGCAACATCAGGGCGCTGGCGGCCAGCAGGAGCAGCAGGGCGCCCCGTTCATTGTTGCGCAAGGTCATGGCTGGCTCTGCGCAAAGATGAAGATCTGCAGATTGCCGCGACGGTAGTGCTTGCCGTCCACCGGCAGCAATTCGACTTCCTGCTCTTCCTGGGTACTGTTGACGCGCAAGACCACACCGACCGCGCCTTTTTTCCGCGCATCGGTCATCCATTGGCCGACGTTTTCCATGGTGACTTTACGCGCCGCCATGGCCGGGTCTTCGAGGCCGTATTTGAGTTCACCTATCGTGTTGAACAGATCCACTTGCGGCCGCTTCAAACGCCACGACAGCGCCGAGGCTGCGCCCAGGTCGTTGCTCAGCAAGGATGAGGTTTCACCCAGTTCCTGTTGATGCTCGGCAATGAACTGGTCAGGCATCTTGCTGTTGACGATCTGTGCCGGCATGGCCGCAGGCAGCAGCGCCACCAGCAGACCGATGCCCAGCGCCGGCATCGCCCATAACGTCAGTGGTCGCAACACCTGCAAGGCGTTGGCGATGATCCAGCCCACCAGCACGATGTACACCAGCGACAGGCTGAACATCTCGGTGTTTTCGTAGATTTCTTTGGTCGCTTGCAGATAAAGCAGCGCCACCAGCGCAGCGCTGGCGATGACGGTATTGATCACGCCGTTCAGGCGCAGGACGCGGCCACTGTGCTGATCCAGCCAGTTGACCACGGTCTGCCCCATCAAGAGTGCGATTGGAAGCAGGCACGGCATGATGTAGGTCGGCAGTTTGCCGCTGCTCAGGCTGAAAAAGGCCAGCGGCAGCAGGAACCACAGCGCCAGGTAAGCGGTTTTCGCCTCACGCTTTTCACGCCAGGTGCGCAGGAGCGTCGAAGGCAGCAGCACGGCCCACGGCAGGGTGGAGGCAAACAGCAACGGCAGGTAGAACCACCACGGGCGAGCATGTTGCGCGGCATCGCCGGCGGCAAAGCGACGGATGTGTTCGTGCCAGAAGAAGAACCGCCAGAAGTCAGGTTCCCGGTAATGAACAGCCAACACCCACGGCAGGCTGATCAGCACGCAAACCACCACGGCGACCAGTCCGTAGCGCACCAGTTCGCCGAAGCGACGTTGCCAGATCATGTAGGGCAGGGCGATCAGTACCGGCAGCAGCAAGGCCAGAAAGCCCTTGGTCATCAGGCCCATGCCGCACGCCACACCCAGCAGCGCCCAGCCACCCAGGCGAGCGCGGGGCGTGCGGCTGTCGATGGCAAACCACACGGCAACCATGCTCAGGTTGACCCACAAGGTGAACTGCGGATCGAGGTTGGCATAACCGGCCTGACCGGCAATCAGCCCGAAACTCATATAAAGCAGGGCGCTCGCGGCGCTGATGCGCGGGTTGTTCCAGAGCCGGCGGGCCATCAGGTAAGTCAGCCAGACGCTGGCACCGGTACTCAGCGCCGAAGCGATACGCACGCCGAACAGGTTGTCACCGAAGATCGCCTGACCGATCGCAATCATCCAGTAACCGGCGATCGGCTTCTCGAAATAACGGATGCCCATGAAGTGCGGGGCCACCCAGTTGCCGCTGAGCAGCATTTCCTGGCTGATCTGGCCATAGCGGGTTTCATCGGGGATCCACAGGCCGTGAGTCATCAACGGCAGCAGGTAAAACACCACGAAAGCCAGAATCAGGCCGGGGATGGCCAAGCGGTCGAAAGTCGTAGTTGGGGGAAAATGACGGGCAGCGTGTCGCAGCGGGTTGTTTTCAGACGTCATGACAGAGCCTTGGTACCGAACGAAGTTCTTGTGTCGATGACCTGCCCGGCGCGTTCCTGAGCGGGCGTGTCATCGTGTTGAATGAATGCAGGTGTCGGGCGTTTCCTGTATCCAGAGAACTGTCGTACCTCCAGGCCGAAGTTCTCGCGATAAAGCCAAGCTTAAAAAAAACAGTTGTCCAGTAAATCGGGGGCAGATACATGTCTCATTACAAATTAATGAAATCAGCGCTGGTTAGTTGAAAAAAAGTTTAGCCTTGCCGACCCGATCCAACTAAAGCATTAATGATTTTTGAGTTGGGACCAAGCGTCGGCATTCATGATGCCCAGCACTTTAAGTTGCCCCTTGTCATCGATGCGTACGAACAGGGTGCTGCCGTAATCGGCGGCGATTGCGTGGGGGAAACCGGTCTGTTTTTCAAAGTCGCTGATGCAGCCGCTGTGGGTGACCAGCACCAGATTGCGTTGCGCCACCTTGTGCGCCACCACGTCGTTGCGCAGTGAAGAACCACAGGACTCAAGCCAGATCTGGGCTGTGGCATCCTGCCCGAACATGGCACGCGCTGTTTGCACGGTACGCGTCAGCGGGCTGGTGAACACCTGAGCCTGTTGCATGCCCAGTGCCACGAAGCCTTTGCCCACCAGCGCTGCAGAGTCGTTGCCGGCCTTGGTGATGCCGTCGGCCGGGCCCAGGCAAAGATTGTCGGAACGGTCGCAACGTTCGGCATGACGCACCAGAGCAACGACTTCGCCGGCCTGCCAGGCCTTGGTCAAATCAGCCTTGGCCGCATGGCCGGCCTGGCCCAGATCGATGGGCGAGCGGGTCATCCAGACGAAGCCGCTGACCAGCGCAATGACCAGCAACGAACCGATGATGGTCAGCAGTCTTCCAAGTCGCAGCGTCCGGCGTTGTTTATATGTCGCTGTTAATTGCATCTGTCGCTCCACGGCATGCCCCTTGACGTCGCAGGCGAGATTGGCCGGCGATTTAACCAACTTTTATAGTTGTGAACTTGAATATTGGCTGAACATTACGTTTGTGCACGTTGGGGGGCAGTGAAGAACATGTGAAAAATTTGCGAGAGTTGAAAATGCGCAATTAACCGGGTGTTTGATAACCATACTCAAATACCCTTTTTTTACCGGCCTGGCTTAACAAATGTTTATGTTTGCGGTGAAGCTGCGCAGGTTCGGTCAATGTCGCGGCGCTCGCCTGTTTTTGACCGCGAAGTCTGAAATCAGCAGTGGAGTCATCGACCCGAATGGATCTCAAGCAAAGCCTGACGAAACGGATCGTCATCGTGTTCGCTTTGATGAGCGCCCTGGTCGCCGGGGTGTTTGCGCTGGGCATCGTTGCCGCCGTGCATGTGGTCGAACACAAACTGGCCACCAGCACCCTGAGTGGCGGTCTGCACCGTTTGCTGGCGATGGATGACATCAATCGGTGGAGTCATCAGCCGGAAAAGAGTGAATTGTTTTTCTTTGAAGGCGGGCCCGGGCCCATGGCACTGATTCCGTCACTGGCCGCGCTGTCACCCGGATTCCAGGAAATCATGTTCAACGGCGACGATTTTTTCGCGATGGTCGAGGTGGTCGGCGGGCGCAAATACGTGCTGCTGCGTGATCAGGAAAGCCTCGAACAACGTGAGCGGTTGCTGTTCATCGTGGTCACGGTCGGTTTTCTCCTGAGCATCCTGCTGGCGATCATGCTCGGTCGGCTGTTGGCGCGGCGGGTGATGGCGCCGGTCATTCGTCTGGCTCGCCAGGTTCGCCACCGCGATCAGCTGTTGGTGCTGGCGCCCCCATTGCACCCGGACTATGCGGCGGATGAAGTGGGGGAACTGGCGTTGTCGTTCGATCAGACACTGGGGCGTTTGCGCGAAACCCTGAGCCGCGAAAAACTGTTCACCAGCGATGTCAGCCATGAACTGCGCACGCCGTTGATGGTGCTGGGCGGCTCCTGCGAATTGTTGCTCGCCAATCCGTCGCTGGATCCCCGTTCGACCGCACAGGTCAATCGTATCGCCCGGGCCAGCCACGAGATGCGCCAACTGGTCGATACCTTCCTGATGCTGGCTCGCGCCGAGGATGATGCCGGCAATGATATTTGCGTCACCCTCAAGGAAGTTGCCGATGCTCAGTGCGAGATCTGGGGCCGACTGATTCGCGAAAAAGGGCTGGAGTTTTACTACGATGTGGATCAGCCCTGCATGGAACGTTTCAACCTGACGTTTCTGCAATCGGTGATGGGTAACCTGCTGCGCAATGCCTGGCATTACACCGATCGGGGTTTTGTCCGATTGACCGTGACGGCAAACGGTTTTGTCGTGGAAGACAGTGGCATCGGCATTCCGGAAGAACAGCGCCAGGCCGTATTTCAGCCCTTCGTGCGCGGTGACGAAGGTCGGGGAGAGGGGCTTGGATTGGGGTTGTCGCTGGTGCAGCGGATTTGCAAGCGGCAGCAATGGCAGGTGAACCTGAGTACGGGCGAGTCCAACGGTTGCCGCTTCAGCGTGAAGTTGAGCCCTGCCGCTCAGGACGCCGGCGGACAGCCCCGTCCATTGCCCGCCGCCTGAGTGATCTGCGCAGCCAGTCGCTTGACGTTGTTCTGTTGTGCAATCACCAGTTCATTGATGCTCGGCCCGGACGGCGTTTGCAGGACTGAACGGCAGGTGAGCAGCCCATTGTCGGATTCACCGGTTGCGCGCAGTCGCCATTTGGCGTCGATCAGCGCGTATTGCCCGGGAAGCGAATCGAAACGTTGCACGTCGATGCGCACCGAGACTTTGCGCGACCCGCCGGCGTTGCTCAGTTGATCCACCAGCGCACTGCGCAGTTCATCGGCCAGGCTGGCGCCCCACCATTCGGTTTCCAGAATCGCCAGGCCACTGTTGCCCTGGCGGATGACGATCTGCGGCCGGTCGACCTGCGGCGGCACGCTGATGCCTTCAATGGCGATGTCCGAGCCCGATCTGCCGGCCGCCGGTTGTGCCGGGGTCAGGGTATGAAAGCTGATCGGGTCGCTGCGACAGGCACCCAGCAGCAGGCACGCAGCGAGCACGGTGAACTTCAGCGGTAAAGCCATGGGACAGCTCCTGTGCTCAATTGCGCGGCGGTCCTTTGAGATCCAGCGGCGCGGCGTTGTCGGGGCGACCGCGAATCAGCGATTCCGGATGACGGCCCAGGTAATCCGACAGTTCACGCAACGAGCGCGACATGCGCCCGAGTTCGTCGAGGGTCTGGGTCAGTTGCTCGCGTTGCGGCGAGTCTTCGGCCAAGGTCGAGCTGGCCGATTGCAGGGTCTTGCTCACATCCGCCAGGGTGCTCTGAACACCGGGCAGGGTCTTGGCGTTGAATTGGGTCAGGCCTTTGCGCAGCTCCACCAGATTGCTGTCGAGATTGCCGGCGATGCGCTCCACCGGCAGCTTGTTGAGTTTGTCGACCATGGCCTCGAGTTTTTCCTGCAACTGTTCGAGGCTGCCGGGGACGGTCGGAACGCTGATCGGGCGAGCGGTGGGGTCAAACGCGACTTTTTCGGCTTTGGGGAAGAAGTCCAAAGCGATGTACAGCTGACCCGTGAGAAGGTTGCCGCTGCGGGCCTGGGCGCGCAGGCCGTTGTCGATGAAGGTGCCGATCAGACGCACGCCGGCGGCTTCGTCGTCCGGGTTGTGGTTGAGCACCTTGAGCATCTTTTCGTGGGCCCGTCCCAGACGTTGCGGGTAGATCACGATGCCGACGTTGAGCGGGAAGCTGCGTTTTTTCTCGTCGAAGTCGAGGTTGATGCTGACCACCCGGCCGATCTCCATACCGAGGAATTCCACCGGAGCATCGACCTTGAGACCGCGCAGCGCCTGATCGAAACGCAGGCTCAGGTACTGCGGCTTGCCGTTGGGCGGGGCGAGGGCGGTCATCTGGTCTTCGAACAGATCGAAGGACTTTTCATCCGCCGCGGCGACATCGTTGGGGCTGTAATCGGGTGCGCGGAAGGCAATGCCACCGACCAGCAAGGTCGACAACGATTCGGTTTTCACCGCAAAACCATTGGCACCGACATTGACGTCAATGCCGCTGGCGTTCCAGAACCGGGTGTTTTCCGTGACGTAGGCATCGTTCGGCGCGTGAATGAACACTTCGATATTCACCCCTTTGCCGTCGGGGTCCAGGGCATAGGCCACCACCTGGCCGACCGGGATCTTGCGGTAGTAGACCGGGGAGCCGATGTCCAGCGAACCCAGATCCGAAGCGTGCAGGTTGAAACGCCTGCCCGGTTCGCCATAGGTGATCGGGGGCGGGTTTTCCAGGCCTTTGAAGTACTTGGCGCGATCGTTCGATTGGCCGATATCGGCACCAATGTAATCGCCAGACAGCAGGGTATCGATGCCCGACACGCCACCCGCGCCGATACGCGGGCGTACCACCCAGAATTGCGAGTCTTCGCGGGTGAAAGTTTCGGCCTGTTTGGACAGCTTGATCGTGGCGTTGACGCTCTTCTGGTCGTCGCTCAGTTCGACATCCGAGACCTGGCCGACCACCACGTTGCGGTATTTGACTTCGGTCTTGTTGGCGGTCAGACCGCTGCCGGTCTTGAAGGTGACGACGATCGTCGGGCCTTCCTGCATCAGGTTGTGCACCACCAGCGAAATGCCCACCAGCACGGCGACAATCGGCACGATCCACACCAGCGAAATGCTGAAACGCCGGGTCTTGATCGGTGCCTGGCCGGGTGCTCGCGGTTGATCGGCGGCTGACGACTCCATCCATGACCTCCAGAGTGTGTTGGGCACTGAGCGTCAGGAACGCAAAAGCACTTCATCAATATAGAAGTGCTTTGCGATAGAGCAAATGTGCAGGTCGCTTCAAGCCGCGAGGTTCAGCCGAGCATTTCCCGCAGGCGATACCAGAACATGCCCAATGCCAACAACGGCGAGCGCAGCGCCGGGCCGCCGGGGAAGGTCATGTGCGGCACGCCGCTGAACACGTCCATGCCCTGGCTGTGGCCGGCGTGAATCGCTTCGCCCAGCAATTTGGCGCACCAGTGCGTGACGTTCAGGCCATGGCCGGAATAGCCCTGTGCGTAGAACACGTTCGGGTGCTGCTTGAGGCGCCCGACCTGCGGGAAGCGGTTGGCGGTGATGCCGATCTTGCCGCCCCATTGATAGTCGATGCGCACATCCGCCAGTTGCGGGAACACCTTGAGCATCTTCGGTCGCATGTACGCGGCAATATCCGCCGGATCCTTCCCGGAGTAATGGCAGGCACCGCCAAACAGCAGACGCCGATCCGCCGAAAGCCGGTAATAGTCGAGGCCGACCTTCTGGTCGCAGAGCGCCAGATTCTGCGGGATCAGTTCGGCGGCGCGTTCCCTGGACAAGGGTTCGGTGGCGATGATGTAGCTGCCGGCGGGCAGGACTTTACCGCTGAGTTGTTGCTCGAGTTCATCCAGGTGGGCGTTGCAACCGAGCACCAGGCTACCGGCGCGCACTGTGCCCGAGGCGCAGCGCACTTGTACCGTCGCACCGTGGCTGATTTCCAGCACCGGGCTTTGCTCGAAGATCCGCACCCCGAGCGAAGCTGCCAGCCGCGCTTCGCCCTGGACCAGATCGAGCGGGTGCAGATGGCCCGAACCCATGTCGATCAGGCCACCTTTGTAGACACCGGCGTTGACCACTTGCCGTCGAATGTCTTCGGGGCCGACCAGACGCGTTTCATGGGCATAACCCGAGACCGCAAGGCTTTCCTGTTCAGCCTTGAACGCCTCGAACTGCGCCGTGGTGTTGGCCAGCTCGCAGAAGCCCCAGCGCAGATCGCACTCGATGGCGTTGTCGCCGATGCGTCGGCGCACCAGTTCCACCGAGTCGACGCCGGCCTGTTGCAGATAGCGCACGCCTTCCGCGCCGACATGGCGGGCGAAGCCCTCGACTTCATGGCCGATGCCACGGATCAACTGGCCGCCGTTGCGCCCGCTGGCGCCCCAACCGATGCGCCGGCCTTCAAGCAGCACCACCGAGAGGCCGCGCTGGGCCAGCTCGATGGCGGTGTTGACGCCAGTGAAGCCGCCGCCGATCACGCAGACATCGGCGATCAGGTCGGCTTCAAGTGTTGGATAGGGTGTGCTCGCCCGAGCCGATGCGGCGTAGTAGGAGCGGGCGTGTTCCTGGGTGTACTGATTCATTTGTTCGACTTCACTTTGCTCCAGGAACGGGTCATCAGACGCATGATCGACTGGGGCGGGGTGGTGGAAATGTAGAGCTTGTCGAGCACCTCCTGAGGCGGATAAACCTCAGGATTGCTGACCAGTGCCACGTCCATGTATTGCTTGGCCGGCGGGTTCGGGTTGGCATACCCGACCGAGGCGCTGACCTTGGCGATCACTTGCGGATCGAGCAGGTAATTGATGAAGGCGTGGGCTTCCTTGGTGTTGCCGGCATCGGCGGGAATCGCCAGCAGGTCGAACCACAGGTTCGCGCCTTCCTTGGGAATCGCATAGGCGATGTTCACGCCGTTGTTTGCTTCCTTGGCGCGGTTGGCGGCCTGGAACACGTCGCCGGAGTAACCGAAGGCCACGCAGATGTCGCCGTTGGCCAGGTCCGACACGTACTTCGAGGAGTGGAAGTAAGTGATGTACGGGCGGATGCTCAACAGCTTGGCTTCGGCTTTC
Source organism: Pseudomonas allokribbensis (assembly GCF_014863605.1). Classification (NCBI taxonomy): domain Bacteria; kingdom Pseudomonadati; phylum Pseudomonadota; class Gammaproteobacteria; order Pseudomonadales; family Pseudomonadaceae; genus Pseudomonas; species Pseudomonas allokribbensis. The sequence goes on along the minus strand of NZ_CP062252.1, from coordinate 3,498,389 downwards.
TTGAAGTCTTCCGGGTTTTCGCTGCGCGGGTCCATGCCCATGTAATTGAGGATCGCCGGGAACACTTCGTCGGCCGAGTCCATCATCGACACGCCGCACTGGGTGAGTTTTTTCAGGTTCTCCGGTTCGAACAGTACGGCCCAGGAATCGATGTGGTCGATACCCAGCACCTGTTTGACCTTGTCGACGTTGTAGCCGATGCCGTTGGTGCCCCACAGGTACGGCACCGAGTGCTCGTTGCCCGGATCGTTTTTCTCGAGCAGGGCCAGCAGTTTCGGATCGAGGTTTTTCCAGTTCGGCAGTTGCGAACGATCCAGCTTGAGGAACGCCCCGGCCTTCACCTGACGGGCCAGGAAGTGGTTGGACGGCACCACCACGTCGTAACCGGTGCGACCGGCGAGCAGTTTGCCTTCGAGGGTTTCGTTGGAATCGAAGACGTCGTAGATCACCTTGATGCCACTGCCGGCCTGGAAGTCGGCGAGGGTGGTCGGGCCGATGTAATCGGTCCAGTTGTAGACGCTGACCTGGGGTTGGGCTTGCGCACCTGCGCTGCACGCCAGGGCCAGAGCGGCGGGGATCAGGGATTTCAACAGACGCATATCGACACCTCTTCGAGTTGGATTTTTTATGCTCGTAAAGTCGGTAGGGATCGCTCCCGGACAGTGTCCGGGAGCGATCAGGTCGCAGGCTTAAACGCTCAACAACAGGAACTCACGCTCCCAGGAGCTGATCACGCGCTTGAAGTTTTCATGCTCGGCACGTTTCACCGCCACGTAGCCGCGCACGAACTTGCTGCCCAGATACTCGGCGACGGTGTCGCACTCTTCCATCTGGGTCAGGGCTTCTTCGATGGTGATCGGCAGGCGCAGGTTGCGGCGCTCATAGGCGCGGCCTTCGACGGCGGCACTTGGCTCGATGCCCTCGACCATGCCGATGTAACCGCACAGCAGGCTCGCGGCGATCGCCAGGTACGGGTTGGCGTCAGCGCCGGGCAGGCGGTTTTCCACGCGCATCGCTTCAGGGCCGGAGGTCGGAACCCGCAGGCCGACAGTGCGGTTTTCTTCGCCCCACTCGACGTTGACCGGTGCCGAGGTATCCGGCAGGAAGCGACGGAACGAGTTCACGTTGGGCGCAAACATCGGCAGCACTTTCGGGATGAATTTCTGCAGGCCGCCGATGTGATGGCGGAACAGATCGCTCATGGTGCCGTCGGCATTCGCAAAAATCGGCTTGCCGGTGGCGATTTCCACCACGCTCTGGTGCAGGTGCATGGCGCTGCCAGGCTCATCGCCAATCGGTTTGGCCATGAACGTCGCGGTGACGTTGTGCTTGAGCGCGGCTTCACGCAGGGTGCGCTTGAACACGGTGATCTGGTCGGCGAGGTCCAGTGCGTCGCCGTGACGGAAGTTGATTTCCATCTGTGCCGGGCCGTCTTCGTGGATCAGTGTGTCGAGATCCAGGCCTTGCAGTTCACACCAGTCGTAGACGTCTTCGAACAGCGGGTCGAATTCGTTGGCCGCATCGATCGAGAACGACTGACGACCGCTTTCAGCGCGACCGGAACGGCCCAGCGGTGCCTTCAATGGCAAGTCCGGGTCTTCGCAACGCTGGGTCAGGTAGAACTCCATTTCCGGCGCGACAATCGGCTTCCAGCCCTTGTCGGTGTACAGCTGCAAGACTTTCTTCAGCACGTTGCGCGGCGACAGTTCGATCGGGTTGCCGAACTTGTCGAAGGTGTCGTGGATCACGATGGCCGTCGGTTCGATGGCCCATGGCACCACGTACACCGCGTCGCTCACCGGTTTGCAGACCATGTCGATGTCGGCCGGGTCGAGCAGGTCGTAGTAGATGTCGTCGTCGACAAAATCCCCGGTTACCGTTTGCAGCAGCACACTTTCCGGCAGGCGCATGCCTCGCTCATGCAGGAACTTGTTGGTCGGTGCAATTTTGCCGCGGGCGATGCCGGTCAGGTCGCTGACCACGCATTCCACTTCGGTAATCTTGTGATCTTTCAGCCACGTGAACAGCTGATCGAAAGGGGCATTCATAAAGACCTCGTCGTTGGTTTTATTGACGCGGGGGAAGTGCGATTTCATCTTTCGCAGGCTTCCCCTGTGGCGCGTTGACGACTATCTTGGGCGGGCCTTGCCGTTCCATCTATCCACTTTAAGCAGCACCAAAGCGCACCAAAAGAGTGCGCAAGGTCTCCCATGACAACGTGTAATCCGCTACAGGTTCAAGCTTTCAACACCGCCGATGTCGCCGAACAGGTTCGCGCCACACCGGGCTGGGTCCAGCATTACCAACAGATGTCGCCGGGGCATTTCGCCGGGCGAATCCGCTATCTGGACTTGCAAGGTGTAGAGGTCTACGAAGAACAGATGAACACCCGGGTCGAGCAGAATTTCAGTGCGCCCTCGGGGGCTCTGGCGTTCTGTTTCGATCGCAGTGACAACGCGCTATACCTGCTGAACGAAGAGAGCCGCAACATCTGGATCACCCCGGAGAACTACCAGGAAATCGCCGTGGTTTTCGGCCCCGAGTTCGTGCGCCGCAACGGCCTGGACGTGGCCCGGCTGGAAGGATTGTTCATGGCGCCGCTCAACGGCGCGCAGAACGCGCTGTTCAGTCGCTGGTTAAGCTCGACCCTCACGAAGTTGTCGCAAACCCTTGATCAGCCAAGCAAAGAAGCACTGACCCAACAGTTGCTGGAGGACTGTCTGTTCATCCTCGACAACGCTTGCGTGTGCCTCGACAGCGGCGGTCTGCAGCGCCGCGCGGAAGAGCGCACGACCATGAAACGGGTGGGGGAATGGGCGGCGGATTCGCCGGAGGAAACCCTCAATCTGCTGGAATTGTCCCAAGTGGCCGGGGTATCGCTGCGGCAATTGCAGCAGACCTTCAAGGCCTACACGGGGATGTCACCGACGCAATGGCTGCGTCTGCGCCGGCTCAACGGGGCGCGCCGGGAATTGCTCAGAGGCGCCGCTTCAGGCACCACGGTGGCCGAAGTGGCGATGAACTGGTCGTTCTGGCACCTTGGACGGTTTTCCAACAGTTATCGGGTGCTGTTCGATGAGTTGCCGAGTGAGACATTGAAGCGATCGTGCCGCTAACGGACGGGATACATTCTTTCAAGCGCCGTTCCTGAGCAACTGACCGAGCGCCTCCAACTCACCTTTCTCCACATCGGAAACCAGCACGAAACGCATGTGACCGGCCTGCCAGGAAATCACGTTGAAGCCGCGAATCGTCTGGCTCTGCGACGGTTTGTCGGCGTCCGTTGTCGGCAGGATAAACACATTGATGATGTGCTTGGCGCGGCCGTAACTCAGGGCAGCGGTGGTCTGGTGTTGCAGGTAATCGAGCCGTCCGCCGAGCAGTGGAAAGCCTTGCGCCGAGTAGTCGACGACCGGCGGCGAGAAGTCGAGTTTGCCGGTGAACCAGGGTTTTACGGTGTGCCGGTCGGACGACACCACATCGTTCAGGTGCTGGCCCATCAACGAGCGCACATGGCTGGAGACGGCCTCGTCCATCAACGGTTGTTCGCTGCCCGGTGTTACCACATAAAGCACCATCGCCAAGGCCAGGGCCGCTGCGGAAAATGCCGGGGCGAACCATTTTCGCCAGCGTTCGAACGGGCTCGGCGATGCCGGAGCGACTGCGGCAAACACACTAGCCGCCAGTGATGCCGGCGCGGAGTAATACGGCGCATGGCGCTTCACACTGGCCTTCAGCCTTTTGGCCTCATCATGCAGCCGCGCGCAGTCGGCGCACGTGGCCAGGTGCGCAGCGACATCCGCAGCCATCGCCGGATCCAGTTCCTGATCCAGGTAGCCATGCAGTTGTTTCTGGCAAACCGTGCAGTGGAGTTCATTCATGATCGTGCAACTTCAGTAGTTCCAGCTTGAGCATGGCACGCGCCCGGGCCAGTCTCGACATGACGGTGCCGATGGGAATATCGACCACCAAGGCGATGTCCTTGTAGGGCATGTCTTCGAGTTCCTTGAGCACAATGACCTCGCGAAACGCTGGCGGCAAGGCGCTCAGTGCCTGCTGGAGCAACGCCGAGTTTTCCGTGTGAATGGCCAGCAGTTCCGGGCTCTGGCTGTGGCTCAGTGCGCCGTCGCTCTCGCCCGTTTCGTCATCGATAGCGACCCAGTGGCGTCCGGCCGAGGCTTTGAGCCAGGTGTAACTTTCGTTGCGCACGATGGTCAGGAACCAGGCCTTGGCGTTGCCATCGGCAAAACGCTGCAAAAACCTGAAGGCGCGCAGGGCGCTTTCCTGCACGACGTCCCGTGCAGCGCTGTCGTTGCCTGTGATCCAGCGCGCGAGGTTGTAAGCCGCGTCCAGGTGCGGCGCAATCAGTTCCTCAAATCGATTCATAGTGGTTTCCGCACCGTCACACCCCTATAACCGTGATGCGTCGTGTTTTATTCCCTGAAAAGAATTTGTTTTGCAGCGTGGAATAAACGTTCGCCCCGCGTGGTTCTACCTGGTGTCAGCTACATCACTGTAGTCCGCCAGCGAGGACATCCCCATGGACAATCAAGCAAAACATCCACTGCGCACCGACGGCCTGCTGCACAACCCTGACCGGCGAACGCTGCTCAAATGCTCGGCGTGGGCCGGGGCCGGGGTCCTCTGGGCATTGAGCGGCGGCATTCCCAGAGCGTTTGCGATGGATGAGGCGGGTAACGTCACCGACCCCAAGGCGTTGGCCAGCACCTTTCATTTCGTGCAGATCAGCGATTCGCACATCGGCTTCAACAAGGAAGCCAATCCGGAGCCGGTGAAAACGCTGCAAGTGGCGATCGACAAGGTCATTGCACTGCCGAAACGGCCGTCGCTGATCCTGCACACCGGCGACATCACGCACCTGTCCAAGGCCGAGGAGTTCGATACGGCGGCGCAGGTGCTCAAAGGCCTGCCGTCTACCGTGCATTACATCCCCGGTGAACACGACACCCTCGACGAGGGCGGCGGCAAGCTCTATCTGGAACGTTACGGCAAGGGCACCAAAGGCAACGGCTGGTACAGCTTCGATGACCATGGCGTGCATTTCATCGCGCTGGTCAATGTCTTCAACTTTCAGGCCGGCCATGAAGCCGCCCTCGGCGCCGATCAACTGGCCTGGCTGGCTGATGATCTGCGCGCGGTTTCGACCAGTACGCCCGTCGTCGTGTTCACCCACATTCCGCTGTGGACGATCTATCAGCCATGGGGCTGGGGCACCGAGGATGGCGATCAGGCGATTGCGATGTTGCGCAAATACGGCTCGGTGACGGTGTTGAACGGTCACATCCATCAGGTCATCCAGAAGGTCGAAGGCAACATCACCTTCCACACCGCCCGTGGCACGGCGTATCCACAACCGGCACCGGGCGCGGCGCCGTCTCCGGGGCCGATGACCGTGGCAGCCGATCAGTTGCGCAACTATCTGGGGATCACCGATGTGCGCGCGACACAAGGCGATCATCCGCTGGCGCTGATCGATTCGACACTGGTCTAGGGGAGGGCAGCCAGATGAAAACGCGATTTTTGGCGGTGGTGTGCCTGATGCTGTCGATGCCGGCGTGGGCGCAGGAGGTGAAGGTCGACATCAAGGAGTTCATGTTCGGCCCCAAGGACCTGACCGTGGCCGTGGGCACCAAGGTGACGTGGGTGAATGACGATCAGATCCCGCATACGGTGGCAGAGACCCACAAGGTGTTTCGCTCGGGGGCGCTGGACACCAATGACAGTTTTTCCTGGGTGTTCAACACGCCGGGCGAGTTCGAGTATTTCTGCGTGCTGCATCCGCAGATGATCGGGAAGATAGTGGTGACTCAGTAAACAGAGGGCGCGGCTTCAATGAGGCCGCGCCCTTTTTTCTGTTTTCAGAGCTGCACCCGACGCAGCCTGCCGCTCAACGCAACCACCTTGTTATCCGGCGTGGGCAGCGGGCGCCCCGTCAAACCCATGCCTTCGCTCACCAGCACCGCATCCTGCACCAGGCACAGGTTGGACGGGGTATCCAGGTCCCGGGCGAGCACGGTCACTTCGCTCGTTTGCAGGTTGCAGCTCAACAGTCGCCCGCTGAATCGAGTGAAGCCGCCATGCAGGGTTTCGCCATTCCAGTCAGGCGGCAAAGGTTGTTGAAGACGACTGCAAAGCTCCAGCACCAAGACGTTTCCTTGCGGACACAGTGCCAGTCCGGTAGGCAGTTGCAGGCCGCGAATCAGCACTTCGATCCGGCCGGTGTCGGGCCAGACCCGGATCACCTGGCCGGCCTGATCATCAAAGTCGATGCCTTTGCGGCTCGGATCGCTTTGCAGCTCTCCGGAGAACAGGCTGATCAGCACGGCGTCCGTCGCCGGTTCGTGCACCAGCGTGACGGGGACGGCTTCCTGGCCCATGTCCAGATCGGGCAACTGAACCAGCACCTGTTCATCCTCACCGGTGCTGAACTCCACCAACTGATTGGTATCGGGTTTGACGGCCAGCCAACTGCGGCGAGTCGGGTGATAACACAGCGCATTCAGATTGCCCCGGCTGTGAAACACCGGCTCGGGCGGGGTGTATTGCAGGTCCAGCAGTTTCGAGCCCTCGACATAGTCGGTCTGGCTGACCAGGCAGCGCCCGTCACCGCAGGCGATGTCCGACAGCCCCATGATTTCATCGCGCAGCATGCGGGCCTGCATGTTCATGGCGCGGAAACCTTGCGCCAGTGTTTCGCGGGCGAGCCAGGCGCCCATTTTGAGTGGATCAGGTCGCAGTCGGCTGATGCGGCCGCTGAATGTCTGGTCCGGCAGGCCTGAACCGGCTTCGATCAGCAGCAGGCTGCCATCGGCTTGCACGCAGGCGCCGCGTGGGTTCAGCAGACCCTCGGCAATGATCGTGCTGGGGCGCAGGGTCTCGCGGGGGCGCGCAGGAATATGAACAGTCATAGGTTTCTCTCCATGGGCTGATGGACGCGATTACTGCGGCGGTTGCCACGGTTCACCCGTGAGATAGGCTCGCAGCAGTGCCCGCTGACAGGGCGACATCGACCGCACCACCGGCATGAACAGCGTGGTGCCTTTGTAGGCATCCGAGGTCCGGGCGAGGATCGGGTTCTTCGCGCCCATGATCGCGTCGGGCTGGTTCAGCGGGATGTAGCGAGACATGGCCGGGAATGCCAGGTAGTGAAAGCGCAGGACGTTCGGATACATCAGTTGCCAGGTGATGGTGGTGCCTCTGGGGATGCCGAAGTCGGTCTGGGCGTATTTGCGGAAGTTGGTGAAATACGTGCCGCTTTCCTGACCGTTGACGGTGTAGGTCAGGGCGACGAAACCGGCGAAGGGAGCTGCTGCGGGTTTTACGTTGACGGAGAAAGTGACGGCCAATTGACCGGGGCTCACCGTCAACGCCGGGGGGAAATAAAGGAAGTCGCAGTACCGCTGTTGCGTGTAATACGGTCCCGAGGGCGCGGCGGTGAGATCGATTTCAGTTGTCCTGGTCACCGCAGCACCCAGATACCGGACCTGCAGCGTAATCGACAGGCCCTGTGGGTAGTCCTCGGTATAGACACTGCGTTGATCGGCATAGATCCGATAGACGGACTCTGTTGCCTGCAACGTAGTCCCGGCGACCGTGCCGGGGGCGTTGATGGCCAGCGCTGAGGATCTGACCGCAGACTGCTGAGTTGTATTGAGAGGCACATCGACAATGCCGCCATACACGTAATAGTCGAACAGGGGACTGCTGGTCGGATCGAGTGTAGTCAGGGTGGTATCGCCGGCTGCCAGAGTGACAGGGCCGTAATTCCCGTTAGGTCCGATAGGGCTGGTGATGTCATCCCTGACGACTCTGAACGTCTCTTTCGGAATGATGTTGACCATGTCGACGCTCAGCATTTGCGCGTTGCTCAGGTCGGCGTAGCCGGTGCCGCCGGTGTCCTGATTGACAATCTGACGGCCCGCCTGACAGTTCAGCGGCTCATTGGCGAACGCCGGAGCCAATGTACCGATGACCCGGCCAATGCTCGGGTTCGGGGTGTCTCTGCCGGCGGCATAATCGGCTTGCAACTGGGGCGTGGTCATCGTCGGGCACATTTCGAACATCACGAAGCGCAGGACGATACCGGTGGCACCCGGTGCCTGGATGATCGATCGCAAGCCGCTGCTGTTTTGGTTCCAGCTGACAATACTGCTCAGGGGAAAGGTCAGCTGGAAGGTGCCACTGATACGGCAAGAACCGGGTGAATCCATCTCACTCGGCAGTGGCTGCAGCACCCGCATGCCGAGATCCAGACTGCTGCAAACCGTATTGGCGCGAATCAGCAATTGGATGTTGTTACTGCCACCGATTTGCAGACCACCGACAAATATCTGGGTGGTGGTGGTCGAGGTGGGGTCGAGATCCACCATCATCGGGCCCGATACCGGCCCTTGTCCGGTCACCGGGTCCACAGAACCCAGCAGATAGACCGGCTGGCCCACCATATCCCCGGTGGTACTGACGCTGCCGGGGCTGCCCTGGGAACTGATCAGCGCGTTTTGCATGTCGACGACATGCTGCCCGTAATGATTCCAGCCGCCGGCGGTGTAGTAGTCGCCCGTGGGCGCATTGATCATGTTGTTCAACTGATCGTCGGTGTAAGACTGGGCCCCCGCTGCGAGGGTCGAGGTGGTCAGGTCGAAGATCGGCCAGTTGTCATCGCCGTTATAAGGAATGGTGGGTGAATTGTTCGGCAGGCTGACATCCGTGCGGATACCACCCCAGAAATTCAGTCGCGGGCCATTGAGGATGCTCATGATTTATTTCCCGTCCTTGATGGTTTTGCCGAGTGGCGAATTGGCGAATTTGAACAGATAGGAGTAATCGGACTTGTAAGGACTCTTGACCGGTGTCGCCATGGAGTGACAGTTCATGCAGCTGCTGTTGGGCTGGATGTAGCTTTCCATGGTCACGTTGGCCGAGAGTGCCGGCGTCGGCTGACCCAGCGGGTTGCCGGGGTTGTCGGGCATCAGCGGGCGTTGGGTGGTGATGAGCTGGTAGTACTTCAACACGCTTTTTTGCAGCCCCGGGTCGGCCTGGTAACTGGCGTTGATCTGGTTGGTGATGTCGGCGATCGGGGTGACCCGGTTCAGCGGATTCGGGGTCTGGAACGTGGTGCCGGGTTTGGGCACGCAGACCTGATGCGGGCCCTGAGTCTGCCAGTCGCACGGCGACTGGTTGAGCGTCGCGGCGGGCGCAGCGGCGTTGAAGTAAGAATAGGCCGTGCCAGACGCGGGCTGATCGACCCACTGACCGTTCACCTGCACCTTCGGCGGTACGTTGTCGACTTGCTCGAAGGTCGACCAGATCCACTGCGGATAACCGTTCGCCTTGGTGATGATGTGCAGACCCACCAGCCCCAGAAACGCCTCGCTGACCCCGATCTTCTCGCCTTGGTCATTGAACCTGGCCACTCGCGCGATCATGGTCAGGTATCGGCGGGCGTTGTCACGAGGCGTGAGAATGCGCCAGCTCGATTTGATCTCGATGACGCCCCAGGGAAATTGGATGTTGTTGGCTTTGGAGACGACGTCGGCGTTATAGAAGTTGTTGCCCACGATGTAGTTGTACGAAGTCTCGTTGGCCGAGATGTCGTAGTAGGTCGGGTTCTTGGCCTGATCGATCAACCAGCCGCCGACCGCCTGATCGACGGCGTTCACCTGAGCGCTGTTTTTCAACGAGGCGATGTTGATGATGTTGAAGCTTTTTGCGATTTGCGGGGAATTCCACGGCCCCGGATTGCGGGCGTTCGGCAGAAAGATTTCACCAACGGTCTTGTAGGTCTGCCAGACGGTGTAGCCGGCCGCACCGGGCTGTTTGGTGCAGTCGGGATTGCCGCGCTGCCCGTTCTTTGCCGGCCAGCTCAAGGCGATGAACATCTGCCAGCTGTACTGATCGAATTGATCCTGTCCAGCCGTAGCGGCCGGTGCAGTACTGGGCGGCTGGCAGTTCAACTGGCTGGCCTGCGTCGATGTCATGGCTTGTTCCCTGGCCAGCACCGGCAGGCTGGCCAGACCCAGCAATATCACGGAATAACGGAATGTGGTTTTCATGGCGATCCTTCGTCGTTGATCACGGTTTACGCTGCATGAGTTTGTTCCACTGCGCTTTGTGGCCATTGCTCTGCGATTCCGGTGGCTCGAACAACTGGCAGGGCGGCGGGTTCGACGGGCACATGGCGGCGACCTGCGCCCAGGTTTTTGCCGGGTCCGGTTTGGCGATGTGAAAGTCGGTGTAGTTCTGGCTGACGATCGGCGCGTTGGCGACGCTGCTATCGCCGGAAAAGAAGAACGATTGCGGCGGCCGGTAGGGCGGTTGTCCCGACATTTTTTTGTAGAAGGCATAGCCGAACAGGATCGGACCTTGCGGCGAATCGAGATCCAGGGCGTAAGCCTGCACGCTGCCGTTGAGGTTTTTACTGCGCTCGGCGCTGTAAGGAAGGTGTTCGATGAAGTCCTGCCGTGGCGGATGATTCATCGGGGAAAACATGCAGCAGGCCGGCATGTCTTTCGGGCGGTCTTGCGGGTAGGTCAGGAAGTACGCCTTGTTGCCCAGGGACACGAACGAGCAGGTGTAGTTGTTGTTCTTGATCGGGAAGATCGGCAAACAGTATTTCTCGTAGTGCTCCATCATCGCGCCGAAGCCGTCGCCATCCGGCGGGATGTACGTTGTGTCGTAGTAGCTGGTTCCGCGAGAGACGGTGTAGTCCGCAGGCGTCAGGGTCGAAGGTGGGTTGCTGTAGGGCGGCGGGTTCTTTTCGTAGTTGTGCATCACCCGGTACATGGTCCAGTTGCTGATCCAGAACGCCGGGAAGAACGGATCGGAGGGCTCGCCGGGAAGACGCGTGGCGATGCAGTTGCCGTTCTGCTCATTACACCCTTCGGTGTTGTGCACCCCCATGGTGAAGTACACGGCGCCGGTGTCCTGGGCAAATACAGGCGGACTGAACAGCAGGATCAGCAGCAACAGACGATTCAAGAGGCTGACTTTCATGGGTCACTCCTTGGCAAAGCGCACGGCGGGAGCGAACTCCCGCAGTGGCTCATCTTTCCTGATTGAGCAGCGTGGGTCAGAGGTTGTCGTAATCACTCATATGGAGTGGCATGGGCGGGAAGTTGCGCTTGACCAGTTTCTGCGCCCACAACTCCAGCACCGCGCGCCGGCTTTGCGACAGGTCGCGGGTGATGGGCATCGCGAGGGTGCTTTCTTCCTGGTACTCCTTGCTGATCAGCCGGATCAACTGATCGACAGCGCCTTCCACCCGCGTGCGGGAGTTGAGTGGCATGAACTTGTTCATGATCGGGTACAGGTAGTAGAAGGTCTTGAGTACCCTTGGGTAGATGAAGTCATCCCAGATCGCTTCCGGCGCATTCTTGTCCTTGTAGATGTCGTTCCAGTAATTGACGAAGTCCTGTTGCAACTGCATGTCCAGAGGCAGGACACGTAGTGGGGTGAGGAAGTCGATCTGAGCCTTGTTGAGCGCGAAGCTGAACGGGATGACCGGGTCGCTGGTGCCTTCCTTGACGATGAAGCGCAGCGTAGGGAAACCCGGAGCCAGAGCCTTGAAACTCACTTGGGCGATGCCGTTGGCGTCGGTGGTGGTGGCGACGTAGGAGTATTCCACCGTCTGATCGTTATCCAGCGTTCCGCTGACGTAGACGCCAGCGTCGAATTCCAGGCAAGGGGTCAGGGGGACCGTGATCGGTTTGCTCGGTCCATTCATGAATGACTGATAACTGACCGGAACGCCCACCGGTTTGTCTTTGGTTTCCAGATTGACCAGTCGACGACCGCTGCCGGTGGCCAGGTAGTTCGCTACAGGCGCCGCGCCCTTGAACTGTGGCAGGTGGGCGGTGTTTTTGTTGCGGTCTGCGTTGTCGTAGAACAGCGTGAAGTCGGGGTTGTTTCTGAACGTCAGGTAGTAGTCGCTGGTGGTCACGTTGTAAGGGTTGCCGTATTCCACCACCCAGAGCGTGGTGTTGGCGGCCGGTTGACCATTTTTCTGCACCATGATGTTCAGCGTCTTGCGATCGTTCACGTCGACGAAGGTGCCGCTTTCTACCACCTCGGCGGTCCAGACTTGCTGAACGGCGGCCTTCACGGATCCTGTCGAGTTCTGTTGCTGCAACTCCAGCGGACCGGATTGCAAGGTGGCCGTTTGCGTGGCGTTGAGAGGGATATCCAGCAGGCCCGAGCGCTTGTCGAATGCCGACTGTCGGTACTGATCGAAACCAATGTCGACCACCGGCACGAAATTCCCGTTCTGCGATACGCCCAGCTTATAGTCGCCGGCCTGGAACTTCTCGGCAGTCAGGACATCGGCGTTCTTGTCCAGCGGATAGAACGGAAACGTGTTGGCCAGATCCAGCGACAGCGTGTTGTTGGTGATCTGCGCCGATGTCACACCCAGATTGGTGCTTGTCGGCTGAGACATGCCGGGGCGAGTGACCATGATCTTCTGGTCGGTGACCAGACGTGGGCCGGCGGGCGCCGTGGGGTATTCGTGGTCAAACCACAGACCCAGGGTCGCTACGGTACGGTTGTAGGCGGGGTTGAAGAAAATATCGGAAACGTTGTCCAGCCCCTTTTGATACATCGCTGTCATACGGGCCAGCGCCGATGGGTCATTGTTGCGGGTGTTGATGTACGGGAAGTCGTTGAACACACCGTTCCTGTCGTAACAGGTGAGGTACGTGGCGAACCTGAACATCAGGCCCTGAGCGTTTTGAGCCTCCATCTGTTGCTGGAGATTGCTCAGCAGGACGGAATCGCCGATGACCCATTCCAGATTGTCCCGGGGAAAACAGGTCTGCCAGGTGGTGGTGACATACGCCAGACCGCCAAAGTCACCGGCCCAATTGAACGTCAGGAAGCGGTCGAGCATCCGGTATTGACGGTTCAGGGTCAGGCCACAGGTGGCATCCCCCAGCTGCAGCTTGTCGAAGTACAGCGCCGTGAAGGTGTTCTGCCACGGGCTGATATCGACGAAGCGGGCGGCCGTCGGGCTCTGACTGCCAAAGGGATTGCCGAGCAGCTGGAAGTCCCTGCCGACCAGCGCGTCCTGAGCAATGTAGGTGTTGGCCTGCAACTCGCCGCCAATAATGGTCGAGCGGGTACTCTGGTAACTCACCGTCCCGCAGGCGTTGTCGCCAAACAGGTCCCATTCGGCGGGTATGAACGGGAAGGTGTTTGGGCTTCCGTTGGTCGGAACCTGCTGCACATAGGGCGGCAGATCATTCTGCTGCACGGGTGAAATGATCCAGGGCATCAGGGTGGTGGGCGCGTTCTCCTGCGAGATGTCGTAGTAGCTGGTAAACGGCCAGTTGATATCCATCTTCACCGCGTCATAGAGCGGCAGCACATCGTTGTTGTTGGCCGTCGGCGGGTTCCAGAACATATGGCCGTTGAGGTAGATGCGGGGGAAGTTCAATACGCTCATGTCATGCTCCTTAGCGTTGCCACTGGGCGCGTTTCAGCGACCAGACAAAGTCCAGTTTTTTGTAGCCTGCGAAGTCGGAGGCCGGCAGCGGAGTGGTTGGGTAGACGATGCCGCCACCTTGCTTGAGGGCGAAATTGAAGTAGCCCTTGTCGTTCGAGTAGGCGGCGGTGCCATGGCAGGCCAGGCAGGACGAGGTGTTCTGGAACGCCGACTCCAGTTGTGAGTTGGCCAGCACCTGGGTGACGGGCTGGTACTCGACCCCGATCAGTTCGTACTTCGACAGCGTCGGGTTGCTGGCCTGGAAGCTGACGTTCACCGGTTTGGCGGCCGGGGTCGGCCCGGTGGTGTTGGTCATCGGCGTCGGTGTCGGCGCGTTGGTCACGGTGTATTTGCTGTTGTTGATGTTTTCGAAGGTGGTCCAGACCCAGTTGTCATCCAGTTTGTTGACCACGTGCAGCCCGCTCAACGCCGCATAACCGACCTGATAGGTGCCGTCGTCCTTCTGGAAGTAGGCCTGGCCAATGTAGTAACCGTCGTTGACCAGGGTTTGCCGATAGGTCGTGTCCGAACCGATCCAGAGCCACGCCGCCTTCAACTCCCACGAGGTGGCCGGGAAGTCCAGGTTATCCGGCAGCGCGGCCTGACCGTTCATGTTGTAGACCTGACGCTGCACGATGTAATCGAAGGTGTCCTGACCCATCAGCAGTTGAAAACGCACCGGGTTGCCTTTCTGAGACGCGGGTACGGCACCGCCCATGTGCAACGCCAGACCATCGACCTGTTGGGTGGCATTGATGTTGTGGAAGGTCCGGTTCAGGTCCATCCCCAGCGTTCGGGCCTGTGTTATCACCTCGGTCGGAGGCGGTACGGGACTGGCGTAGGCGCCGGGCGCAGCGCCATCGGGCAGGTAAACCTGGTCCGAAGGCTTCATGGTTTCCCACACCCGGTTGCTGGCCTGGGTGGGGCTGAATTGGTTCAGACAGACGAACCAGTTCCAGGCCATGGTCTCGGGGTTCTTTTCGAATGCTGCTTTGGTCGTGGGGATGTCATTCCCAAACTTCAGGAACTGGCTGCAATCGAAAGAGGTGGTGTCCTGTGCCTGAGCCAAACCGGCCAGTGCACTGAGAACAGTTATAGAAATGGCTCGCCGCATGGAAGCTCCTTGGCATTGGCCGAGTGGGTGTATGAGTGCCCCAGAAAATGCTGAAGGAGCAGTTGTTTCACTGCCGTTGCCGCCAGGGTTTGCGGCAATGGCAGATCGCAATTGGTGATGAGCAGCGGGCCGGTTTCCTCGCGCTCGGGCAGGCGACCGTGACTGCCACGGACCAGTCCGGTGTCCAGTGGAATCAGGTCCATGTAGTAGCGAAAGCCGAGTTTCTTCTGCAGCAGGCGCCGCGCGACTCTCAATGTCGGGAAACGAATGGCCGGGTCGATGAACAGTTCCAGCGGGTCGTAGCCCGGCTTGCGATGGATATCCACGGTGCGGGCAAAGTCGGGCGCCTTGCGATCATCGAACCAGTAGTAGTAATCGAACCAGTAACCCGCTGCGGCCACGGCCACCAGCTCGCCGCTGCGCGGGTGATCCAGCTGAAACGCCCGCTGTTCGGCCTTGTCCAGCACCTGCTCGATGCCGGGGTGGCGTTGCAACAGCGCTTTGACCCGGGGAATATCCTGGGCCCGTTTCACGTAGACATGCGCGATCTGATGATCGGCCACGGCAAACGCCGCACTGGCGCCGGGGTCGAGCAATTCCCAGGTCAGCGACTGGCGTACCTCCAGCAAACCTTCAGAGCGCAACAGGCGGTTGATCGAAACCGATTGATTGACCGCTTCGATCCCGTATTCCGACAGCAGCATCACCGCCGCGCCCTGTTCCTCGGCGAAGGTCAGTAGACGACCGACTTCCTGGTCGATGGCCCGAACCTCGTCGGCAATCGACGGATGATCGGGCCCGACACGCTGAAGGCTGTAATCGAGGTGCGGCAGGTAGATCAATTGCAGGTCGGGCTGATCAATCTGAAATTCGGCGATGGCGCAATCGACGATCCAGCGGCTCGACGCAATGCCCGCCGCCGGCCCCCAGAAACCCGGAAAGGGAAACTCGCCAATCTGCTGCTCGATACGCTCGTGCAACGAAGCCGGTGACGAATACAGACCGAACATCTTGCGGCCATCGGCCGGGTAGTGAGGGCGCGGGGTGATAGCGGCATCCACGTCCGCGTACATGTTGAACCACCAGAACAACTGGCTGCAGCGAAACCCTGGCAACTCGCGCTTGAGCGTCTTCCAGACCTTTTCACCCTGGATCAGCGCGTTGGGTTGCAGCCAGAAACGCACTTCGGCCTGATCGCGAAAATACCAGCCATTGCCGACGATGCCGTGTTCGGACGGCGGACGCCCGGTAAGGATCGAAGCCTGCACCGACGACGTGACGGCCGGAAAAACCGGTTGCAGGCTGGCCATTTTGGCGGTTTTCAGCAGGGCATTGATGTGCGGCGTCGCGTCACCCAGCAGCGATGGCGTCAGCCCGACCACATTGATCAGCAGCAGCGGTTGACGTGCATGATCAGAGCGCATCGGCGTACGCCTCCTGCGCTTGTGGTTGCAGCAATTGCCGTTGCCGCAACTGGTCCTCGACCCATTTCAGCTCTGCGGCAATTCCTTGAAGCTGGGCGGACTCTGTCGTCGGCCGCAGTTGCGCGGGCAGGACGCCCCAACTGTAGGTCTCAACTTCCAGCACCGGCCTGAAATCCTCATGGCTGGCGAGAAAATCGAAGGTCTGCGACAGGGCGATCTGGCTGCCGCTCAGTTCGGGCAACAACAGCTGTTCGCTGAACAACGGGATATGGAAATGAATCCTCAGCTCGGGGTATCGCTGCGGGTGTTTGGCGCATTCGACGAGGGCCGCGGGCAGATCCGCCCAGGCCTGCAGCTGACCCAGTGCATCGCGCGCCTTCACTTGATGCAGGTAGGTGGTTTCGCAGAAGTCGCTCAAGGTCTTGAGGACCTGTTCGCGGCGCTTGTCGTCATTGCAAGGCAAACGACAGATCAAGGCGTTGGACAGCTGGATCTTGCCGATGGGCACCCGAGCCTGACGCAGCTTTTCCAGCGACTGATAGCAGTCTTCGAACATCACCGCCTGATGGCAGACATCAAAACACAGCGCCAGATAGGCATGGTTCGGGTCCGTGGTTTGCCAGCGACGGAAGAAGGCGATGGCCTGGTCAGTGGTTTCCAGCACGCAGTCCGGTTCCATTTCCAGACAGAACACAATCTTCTTGCCGGTTTCACGATGCAGCTGGGCCAGTGAAGCCGTGAGTTCGCGCAGTTGATACTCGGCCCGTTGTTGCAGCGTCGGATTCCAGGTGGCGGCATAGCCCAGCGGCACGCTGGAAATCACGCCCTGATGACAATCCGGCGGCAAGGCCTGCGCGAGGATGTGCGCCAGATTGAGGCTGTACGCCAGGCGTTTCGGCTCGGCCCAGCTCGGCAGGTAGACCTCGGCTTTCACTGCACGGTCATGAAACTGACCGTAGGGAAACCCGTTCAGCGATGTCAGCCGTAGCCCGCTGTGTTGCAGCAGGCTGAGGAACGCCGAACGCGCCGACTTCTGTTGCAGCTTGGACTCGGCGAGGGCACTGATCCACAGCCCGCTGTCCTGCGCCGGCAGCCCGCGCAGGGTCCGCACGCCCTGAAAGTGCTGCTCGATCGAAGACTGCAACCCGGCCAGATCGCGGGTCGGGTGCACATTGCTGCAATAGCCGATCTGCCCGGGCGTCCAGCCCATGCCGGCATTCATTTGATCACCGGTTCCTGGCCCCGCAGGGCGGAGTTTTCCTGCCACTGCCGGCGCTGATCGATGGGCAACGGGGTGCTGATCAGGGTTTTGTCCAGTTGACCGCTCTGGGCGAAAAAATCCACCGGGTTGTGGAACAGTACCTGCTCGACCTGCGCCTCGCTGAAGCCGGCGGCCAACATCGCCTGACCGGTTTTCGGCACTTTGAGCGGGTCGCTGATGCCCCAGTCGGCGGCGCTGTTGACCACCATTTTTTCGGTGCCGTACTGCTGGAGCAGGGCGACCATGCGCTGTTCCGACATTTTGGTATTGGGGTAGATCGAGTGACCGCGCCAGCAGTCGCTGTCCAGCACCAGCGGCAGAGTCAGTTCGTTGAGGTGGTCGATGATCACCAGGTTCTCATTGATCCCCACTTCGCGAATCACCGCCAGGGTGCGTTTGGTGCCGCCGATCTTGTCGCGGTGCGGCGTATGCACCAGCACCGGCAAGTTGAACTGTCTGGCCAGTTCCAGTTGCGCGGCGAGAAAGCGGTCTTCCTCGGGCGTGATGTCGTCGTAGCCGATTTCGCCGACCGCGACGACGCCGTCCTTCACCAGATACCGCGGCAGAATCTCCAGCACCTCGTTGGCCACCGACAAGTCATTGGCCTCCTTGGGGTTGAGGCCGATGGTGCAGAAGTGATGGATGCCGAACATGCTGGCGCGAAAGCGCTCCCAGCCCAACAGGGTGTCGAAGTAATCGATGAAACTGCCGACACTGGTCCGGGCCTGGCCCTGCCAGAAGGCCGGTTCGATCACTCCGGTGATGCCGGCCGCGGCCATGTTCTGGTAGTCGTCGGTGGTGCGGCTGACCATATGAATATGCGGATCAAAGTACTTGGGCATGGTGAATCCTCGTCAAGGGAAAGGAATCGTTGGGCATCAGTTCAGATGGCTGCGCCATTCCGGCGGCAAGCGTTGCTGTTGGTTCAGGTCGGCCAGTCGCTGGTGTTGCGCCTGGCTGAGCTGGTCGAAGGCAATCGCCAGGGGTAATCCGGCGGACACGGTTCGATCAGCGGCGAGCTGTTCTTCCAGCAGGTCGAGGGCCAATTGATTGAGGGTGACGCTGCGTCGCTGCGGCAGACCGATCAGGCGTCGGACATCGAGCCCCATGCCCAGCGCCTTCAGCACCAGTTGGTGGAAAGCCCGTTCCGGGTAGTGACGCGACGGGTAGGGCGTGTCGAGGGCGAGCGCGGCAAACACCTGGCTGTTGCTGGTACGTCCGGCCTGCAACGCCAGTTCGACGCACACCCCGTGGCTGTCGAGCCAGTCGAAGGCTTTGAGGGTGGCGATCTTTTCCTGATCGTCGCCCCAGAGAAAAAGCTGGCGCAGCAGGGACAATTGTCCGCCCTCAGAGGACAGTTCAAGGACCTGCGCCAGCAACAACGCGCGAGCCAGTTGGATCAGGCTCCAGTGGTTGTCGGGCAGTGCACGGTCACGCAGATGACGCTTGCACTGGCCGCTCAAGAGCGCCGCAGTATTGGCGTCCGGCTGCCGGGCCAGTTGCGCCTGTGCCTGACGCCACCAGTGCAGCTCGGTGTCATCGAGTTGCCGGGTCAAGACCTGAAGGTGTTCGGCGAGGCAATCGTGGCGCATGCCGAGGGCCGCCGTTGGCGGCGCAGTGACGTCCATGTTCATGTCGGTTTGATCCAGCGCTGAAAGTGTGGGAGCAGGAAAAACACCAGGACACACAGCAGGCTGCCCAACGGCTGGTTGGCCACGGCCATCACCAACGCATCGAACAGAGGCAGCGCTGCCAGGCCGGCGCCGATAAAAGCGCGGACCTTTCGATGCTGCGGGTTGGCCAAGTTTCGCCAGTAGTGCCAGCCCAGCCAGCCGAGCCAGAGCAGCAGCACCGGCCAGAACCACAGGTTGTCGGAGTAGATCGCCAACGCGAGCGGGCTCAGCATCAGTATCAGGGGCAAGCGACTGAGCAACTCATTGTTGTGCTCATTGCGGGCCAGATAGGTCAGCCCGCTGATGTAGACACCCAGCAAGATCGCACAGAGCCAGATCGGCTCCGGCGGCACCGCCAGACTGGCCGCCGCCGTGAGGTACAGCGCCGAGCGGCAGGCGCCCATCAACCAGACGCTGTGGGCGTATTTTTTGTGCAGCACGTTGTAGCCGATGATGCAGCCCACCAACAGAGTGACGCTGGCCAGCAACCAATGCGGCTGATCGATCAATTGGCTCAGGCCCAGCACCGAGGCGGCCGCCAGTGTCAGCAACAACACGGTGGCGAGACGCACTTGCTGGCGGCTGACCAGACCCAGGGTGATGGGCCGGGGATTGTGGTGTTGCTGGTCCCAGTCGGCGTCCAGCAGATCGTTGAGCAACATGCCGGCCAGATACAGCAGCGAGAGGGTGAACAGCAGCAGAATCCACACCAGCCACGAGGGCGGCGCCAGGGCACCGGCGCTGCTGGCCAACAGGGCGGCGGCCAGGGTGTTGGTCCACACCGTGGGCAGGTTGGAGACACGGCCAAGCGTCATCCAGGTTTTGAGGCTTTGCGGGGTCTGGCTCATTTCGCAAAGCCCTCGCTCAGGTCGAGAGCCGGAGCGTTGCGGGCGGACAACTTCTGCAGCGCCTGTTCCATTTGCGCGTCGTCGATTTCATGCAGGTCCACCGACTGGCCGATTCCGCTGAGCATCGGGATCGAGAGCTGTCCGCCGAGGTGTTGGCGGAATTCCTCCAGCCCGAGCAACACCGGTGAGCGACCTTGCGCATCTTTGAGGGTCAGTTCCGGCGGGCACAGGTTGAAACCGAGTTTGGTCAACAGACTCATCACCCGCTCACTGTCGACATCGCTCAACAGCCCGAGGGCATTGGCGTAGAGCCCGTCGAGGGCCATGCCCACCGCGACCGCTTCGCCATGGCGCAACCGGTGATGGCTGAGGTTTTCCAGTTTGTGCGCGGCCCAGTGCCCGTAATCCAGAGGCCGCCCGTTGCCGCGCTCGAAGGGATCGCCGGCGCCGGTGATGTGCGCCAGGTGCAGTTCGGCGCAGCGGCGAATCGCATAACGGCTGGCCGGGTGATCGAAGCGGGCGAGGGCGTCGGCCTGTTGCTCCATCCATTCGAAGAACGCCTGGTCCTTGATCAGCGCGACCTTCACCGCCTCGGCCAGCCCGGCGATCTGGTCGCGACGGGTCAGGCTGGTCAGCAACTGGAAGTCATTGATCACGGCCGTGGCAGGGTAGAAGGCCCCGAGCAGATTTTTCTGGCCGAAGGCATTGATGCCGTTTTTCACCCCGATGCCGGCGTCGTTCTGGGCCAGCACGGTGCTTGGTACGCGGATCAGCCGGATGCCACGGTGGAAGGTGGCGCAGGCGTAGCCCACGGAATCCAGTACCGCACCGCCGCCAAGGGCCAGGACATAACAATGCCGGTCCAGTCCATGTTTCAGCATGTCGGTGTAGAGCTGTTGCAACACCTGTGAATCCTTGCTCAGCTCACCGGCTGGAACGGCAATCGGCGGCGCCTGCAAATGCAGGTCCGCGGCATGGGCGGCAAAGTAACTATCGATCTGTTCCAGCAGTTGCGGAGCGCTTTTCAGCAGTTGTTCATCGGCGAACACCATCACCGTCACCCGGCCGTTTTGCCGGGCGGTGAGTTGTTGATGCAGACAAGGGTTGAGCGGATCGAACAGGTGATCGGTGAACACCACCGGGTAGTCGTAACTGACCTCGAAACGCCCGCGCAGTGCTTGCTCGGCGCCGCGTTTGCGCAAGGTCTTGAACAGGCTGTAGCCGGCGATGAAAAGCCCCGGCAACACCATGCTGGCGAGGATGGTCACCAGCAGCGCGTTCTCTTCGACGAGGAACGTGCCGATGGCGCTGTAGGCCAGTGCCAGACCGGCGTTGGCCAGGGTAGTCACCAGCAGAAACGCCCGTAGCGGATAGCGTTGCATGCCGGCGGCCACCACAGAGGTTTCAGCCAATACCGGCACGCCGCGCAGGCAGATCAACGACAGCGTACCCAGCCGATACGCCAGTTGCCCAGGCTTGCGCTGATGCAGACCGAGGCGGCTGGACAGCATACGGAAATAACCGGCCCCCAATGCATAACCCAACCCGGCACCCAGACACAGGCCAATGAAAATCACCAGATAACCGCCGACACTGCCCAGCATGGCCACGGCCAGTAGCGCGACCACGCTGGAAGGCACGGGCAGCACAACGTCCAGCGCCAACAGGGCGATCAGCAAAAGCGCCAGGTTGAGTTGCTGGGTGGGGGAAGACGGAAGGTACAGGTCGAGATGAGTGAGGAAGTCCTGGATCTGCTGTTCGAACAACACGAAGCTGGCGATCACAAGACCCGCAAAGCAAAACAGTGACAGCCAAAAATGTTCGGCTGGCGCCTTTTTCGAGAGCGCACGATACCAACGGCTGTGCTTCATCAAGCATCCCTCTTGAATGGTTATGACTGAGTTCCGTTCAGCAACTAAAGCAGAGTCTGAATTATTTCAGGGGAATGAAATCTCCGGCCAGGTAGGCTGTTTTTATTGTTCAGTTGATCGTGCCTTTGAAGATATTCATGAACCTAGACGGTTGTTGTGGTTTTGCAAGTCGATTGAGAGAGAGGCTTTTTCAGGAGGTGTTTAGTGGGTGTTGGCGTGTGGCAGGGTGTCAGCCGTTATTCGAAAAGTTCTCCAATCCATTCAAGGCGATGAGAAATTTAATTGATGTAGTTTAAATATTGTTTTTTCAGCGTAATGAGAAACTGTTTCAACTGGTTTGATTAGCAAGCTACTTAGGTGGTGGCTATGTGGCATTATTTTTTGTTATTTGAGTTATTGCGGCCGGCTATAAGTGTTCTCGATAGTTGAGCGATTTGCTGGGTTAGTTATCTTTAAGCTTGTAAGTACACACTGAAAGAAAGATCCGAATGAAAGCCGATTTGTTCAAATCTTTCGACAACCTCCATTCGGACTAGGCAAGCCTGACGATTCTGTCGCGCACCGCCCGGACCAGACTTGCTACTCAAAGGAGCACCACTTCACGGGTGCTCCGCCAGACGAGTAGAAGGCGCCGCGATGGAGTTTGCATTCAGCGACGAACAGGAAATGATCCGTGAATCGGCCGAAAGTTTTCTGGCAGATGTCTCGGATTCTGCCGCCGTGCGCGCGGCGATGATCAGTGAACGGGGTTTCGACGAGGCGCTGTGGCAGCGTCTGTGCAGCGAGATGTACTGGCCCGCGATTCATATTCCCGAAGCCTATGGCGGTCTGGGGCTCGGTTTTGTTGAGTTGGGGATTCTGCTGGAACAGATGGGCCGGCGCTTGCTGTGTTCCCCTTTCTTTGCAACTGCCTGCATGGCTACTCCGGCGCTGATGCTGGCCGCTGACGATCAACAAAAGCAGCGCTGGCTGCCGTTGATTGCCGATGGCCGCGTCACCGCAGCGTTGGCGTTCAGCAGTGCCAACGGCCGGGCCGCCGAAGACGTGCAGGCCACGGTAGTGAAGGAGGGCGACGGTTTTGTGCTCAACGGCACCTTCAATCACGTGCTCGACGGGCATGGCGCTGACCTGCTGATCATCGCTGCGCGGCTGCCCGGATCTGTTGGCGAGGAAGGCATCAGCCTGTTCGCCGTAGACGCCGATCAACCCGGGATCGAACGGCAGATGTTGCCGACCATGGACCAGACCCGCCGTCAGGCACGGATTCGACTCAACGGCGTGTACCTCGACGCTCAATGCCTGCTCGGCGAGTTCGGCAAGGGCTGGCCGCACCTTGAGCGCGCACTGCAACTGGCCTGCATCGCCCTGGCCTGCGAACAGACCGGTGGCGCGCAACAGGTGCTGGATCTGAGCGTTGCCTACATGCAGGAGCGCCAGCAGTTCGGCCGACCGATCGCCAGTTTCCAAGCGCTCAAACACCGTGCCGCCGACATGATGCTGCAAGTGGAATGTGCGCGTTCGGCCAGTTATTACGCGGCCTGCGTCGCCCAGGAAGTGCTCGATCCCGAAGGCGATTCGCAGGTGGCCGGCGAGTTGCCGACAGCGGCAGCACTGGCCAAGGCCCATTGCTCGGAAACCTTCTTTCACTGCGCCTCGGAAGCCATTCAATTGCACGGCGGGGTCGGGTTCACCTGGGAATACGACGTGCACCTCTATTTCAAACGCGCCCGCGCCAGCGAGAGTTTTCTCGGGCTGCCGGCCTGGCATCTGGAGCGTATCGCCGAGGCGATTCTGGGGGAGCAGCCATGAAAATCAGTTTCAGCGAACACGATGAGCACTTCCGACAGGAAGTGGCCGACTGGTTGCGCGTCAACCTCAGCGGTGAGTTCGAAGCCCTGCGTTTTCGTGGCGGCCCCGGCGATGAACACATGTTCCCCGAGGAGCGCAAAGCCTGGGAACGCAAACTCGCCGAGGGCGGCTGGACCTGCGTGGGCTGGGCCCCGGAGCACGGTGGCCGTGGCCTGTCGATCAGCCAGCAAGTGATTTTCCACGAAGAGTACGCCCGCGCTGGCGGCCCGGGACGCATGGGCCATATCGGCGAAGGCTTGGCCGGCCCGACCATCGCCGCTTTCGGCAGCGCCGAACAGCAACAGCGCTTTTTGCCGGGCATCGTCAGCGGCACGGCGTTCTGGTGCCAGGGTTATTCGGAACCG
Organism: Pseudomonas allokribbensis; assembly: GCF_014863605.1. Lineage (NCBI taxonomy): Bacteria > Pseudomonadati > Pseudomonadota > Gammaproteobacteria > Pseudomonadales > Pseudomonadaceae > Pseudomonas > Pseudomonas allokribbensis. Next base: position 3,474,487 of record NZ_CP062252.1, on the reverse strand, counting down.
GGCGCCGGGTCGGACCTCGCCAACGTCAAGACCCGGGCCACGCTGGATCAGGACGGCGGCAGCTGGATCATCAACGGGCAGAAAGTCTGGACTTCGCTGGCCCATGAATCGGACTGGTGCTTCGTGCTGGCCCGCACCGAGCCCGGCAGTGTCGGCCATCGCGGCCTGTCGTTCCTGCTGGTGCCGATGGCGCAGGCCGAAATCACGGTACGACCGATCGAGCAACTGACCGGCACCTCGGAATTCAATGAAGTGTTTTTCGACGACGCCCGCACCGAGGCCGCGAATATCGTCGGCCTGCCCGGCGAGGGCTGGAAGATCGCCATGGCGCTGCTCGGTTTCGAGCGCGGGGTGTCGACACTCGGCCAGCAGATGCAGTTTCACAATGAGTTGAACGAGATCATCGGCATCGCCCGGGCCAATGGCGCCGCGCGCGATCCGGTCCTGCGCCAGCGTCTGGCCCAGGCCTGGAGCGGTCTGCGGATCATGCGCTACAACTCGCTGCGCATGCTGTCGGGGGCGCAGGACGGTTCGCTGCGCAAGGAAGCCACCATCTACAAGCTGTTCTGGTCCACGTGGCACGCCAGCCTCGGCAAGCTGGCGATGGACGTCCTCGGCGCCGACGCCGAACTGCTCGAAGCCGCGCCTTACCAGCTCACGCGTCTGCAATCGCTTTACCTGTTCAGCCGCGCCGACACCCTCTACGGCGGCAGCAACGAGATCCAGCGCAACATCATCGCCGAGCGTGCCCTGGGCATGCCCAAAGAGCCACGCCTTTCTGTGTGATCAAGGAGTTCCCATGTCTGTTCCTCACTATGTTGCAGGCCACGGCCTGCTGCGTGGCAAGTCTGTACTGATCACCGCAGCGGCCGGCGCCGGTATCGGTTTTTCCGCCGCACTGCGGGCTGCCGAGGAGGGCTGTCGCGCCTTGATGATCAGCGATATCCATGAAGGGCGTCTGGCCGAAGCGGTGTTGAAAATCCGCGAAGCCAGCGGCCTGCAGCAAGTTTTCGGGCAAGTCTGCAACGTTGCCGACGAAGCCCAGGTGCAACAGCTGATCGCCTGCGCCGAGCGTGACCTTGAAGGCGTCGATGTGCTGATCAACAACGCCGGTCTCGGCGGTTCGGCGTTGCTGGTGGAGATGACCGATGAGCAGTGGAGCCGAGTCCTCGATGTGACGCTGACCGGCACCATGCGCATGACCCGCGCCATGCTGCCGAAGATGATGGAGCGCCGCGCCGGGGTCATCGTCAACAACGCGTCGGTGCTCGGCTGGCGAGCGCAGAAAGAGCAGGCGCACTACGCCGCTGCCAAGGCCGGAGTCATGGCGTTGACCCGCTGCGCAGCGGTCGAGGCCGCCGACTACGGGATCCGCATCAACGCGGTGAGCCCGAGCATTGCCTTGCACGATTTCCTGCGCAAATCCGCGCCGCAGGCCGTACTCGATCAACTGGCGGCCAACGAAGCCTTCGGCCGCGCCGCCGAAGTCTGGGAAGTGGCCAATGTGATGATGTTCCTGGCCAGCGACTACAGCTCCTACATGACCGGCGAAGTGTTGTCGGTCTCCAGCCAGAGGGCGTGACATGCCGCGTATTTTCGACACGCCTTTCGCCCTGCGCGATGCAGTGGGAGAAGAGTTGGGCGTCAGCGACTGGCTGTTGCTGGCGCAAGACCGGATCAATCAGTTCGCGGATGCCACGGGCGATCATCAGTGGATTCACGTCGATCCGCTCAAGGCTGCCAGCGGACCCTTTGGCGGCTGCATCGCCCACGGTTACCTGAGCCTGTCGCTGGTCAACCTGTTTCTGCCGCAGATCGTCGAGGTTCGCGGCATCGCCATGGGCGTCAACTATGGCTGCGAGCGCGTGCGCTTCCCCACGGTGGTGCCGGCGGGTGCCCGTGTGCGCGGTCGTGCGCAGTTGATGGCCGTCGACGAGGTCAAGGGCGGCATCCAGGCGACCATCCGCGTCAGCGTCGAGATCGACGGCGAAGAACGCCCCGGCTGCGTGGTCGACACCATCAGCCGCTACTACCCGCAAGATTCAGCAGCACCTTCGAGGAGTCCCGCATGAAAGAAGCCGTCATCGTTTCGACCGCCCGTACCCCGATCGGCAAAGCCTTTCGCGGTGCATTCAACGACACCGAAGCGCCGCTGCTTGGCGGCCATGTGGTGCGCGAAGCCGTGCGCCGGGCCGGCATCGAGCCCGGTGAAGTGGACGACGTGATCATCGGCGCGGCGGCGCAGCAGGGCACGCAGTCCTATAACCTCGGCCGACAGTGCGCGATTGCCGCCGGTTTACCGTTTTCCGTGTCGGGCATGGCCGTCGAACGCCAATGTTCCTCGGGGCTGATGAGCATCGCCATGGCTGCGAAAAGCATCATGTGCGACGAAATCGACATCGCGGTGGCCGGTGGCCTGGAATCGATTTCGCTGGTGCAGAACAAGCACAAGAACCTCTATCGCAACCAGTCCGGGGCGGTGCTCGAACGCGATCCGCACGCTTACATTCCGATGATTGAAACCGCCGAGATCGTCGCCGCCCGCTACGGCATCAGCCGCGAGGAACAGGACGAGTACAGCTACCAGAGTCAGGTACGTACCGCGCTGGCCCAGAGTGCCGGGTTGTTCGACCGGGAACTGGCGCCAATGACCAGCCGCAAGGCGATTTTTGACAAGGCCACGGGCGAAACCCGCTTTGAAACCCTCAGCCTGCAACGCGACGAGTGCAACCGCGTCGACACCACCCGCGAAAATCTCGCCGCACTGGAACCGGTCTGGGCCGGCGGCGAATGGACCGAGAAGGGCCGTTTCATCACCGCCGGTAACGCCTCGCAGCTGTCCGACGGCGCATCGGCCTCGGTGTTGATGAGCGCCAAACTGGCCGAGAAACGCGGGCTGGAGCCCTTGGGGATTTATCGTGGGATGGCCGTCGCGGGTTGCAACTCCGATGAAATGGGCATTGGCCCGATCTACGCCATTCCGAAGTTGCTCAAGCGTCAGGGCCTGACCATGGATCACATCGGCCTGTGGGAGCTGAACGAAGCGTTTGCCTGTCAGGTGCTGTATTGCCGCGACACGCTGGGCATTCCCCAGGAGCGGTTGAACGTCAACGGCGGGGCGATTGCGCTGGGGCATCCGTTCGGCATGTCCGGGGCGCGGATGGTCGGCCATGCCTTGATCGAAGGTCAGCGCCGTGGTTTGCGTTACGTCGTGGTGAGCATGTGCATCGGTGGCGGCATGGGCGCTGCAGCACTGTTCGAGGTGGTCTGAATGATCAGTGCACAGCAGATTCAAACCACCATGGCCCGCTACGTAGAATTGGTGGACGCCGGCGACATCGACGGGATTCTTGCGCTGTACGGTGAGGATGCGACGGTTGAGGACCCGGTCGGTCAGCCGCCCATTCAGGGCCTCGCGGATATCGAGCGTTTCTACCGCCAGGGCCTGGGCGCGAGCAAGGTGTCGGCCACGTTGACCGGCCCGGTGCGTGCGACGTTGAACGGTTGTGGGGCGATGCCGTTCCGGGTCGACATGCAGTGGGCGGGGCAACCGTGCTCGCTGCATGTGATTGACGTGATGGAATTCGATGACGACGGCAAGATCCGCTCGATGAAAGCCTATTGGAGCGAAGCCAATATCGGCCCGCAGTTCTGATTCGGGTTGCAGGCTGCGAAGTATCGCAGCCTGCAACCTGATTCATTGCGCGATGCCGTTTTCGTAATAGACCTTGAGATTCTCGGCAATCTGCCGCACGACCTTGTCGAACGCCTTGCCCAGCAGTTTTTCCATCAGCCTGCCACCGCGCAGGCTGTAGTGCATCTGGGTAGTCATGCGGCTGAATTCACCCTCGCGCTGCAAGGCATAACTGAAGCTGGCTTCGCGAAACGGGAAGGGCGCGCCGGCGCTCGCCTTGTGCAGCACCAGGACAAAACCGACCCCGTCCTGCCATTGCACAACGCTTTCATCCAGCCATTGACCGCCTTTGCGAAACACCCGGCGAGTGGCGCCAAGCCCTTCGATCGGCCCGGGATGGAGCTGGCAGCCGGTGAGCCCCGGCACGTAATGGGGTGCAAGGCGCAGATCCCGCAGTTTGGCCCAGGCGGCGGGCGGGGTCAGTTCGAGCAGAACGCTGTGGCAGGCAATCGCCGGCATGCTGGATTTCCTTCTTTTTAAGATTTAGTGGGGCTGGGCAGCGTCGAGAAACGCCGGGCGTTCGCCACCTCCGTGCACAGTGATGTCCGCGCCGCTGACATAGCGCGCCAGAGGGGAGGCGAGGTACAGGCAGGTGTCGCCGATGTCTTCCGGCGCCGCCAGGCGTTGTAGCGGAATGGTAGCGGCAACACGGGCAATACCTGCGTCATCACCGTAATGCAGGGCGGCCTGTTCGGTAAGGATCAGCCCGGCCGTGACCGCGTTGACCCGCACTTTCGGCGCCCATTCCACGGCCAGCGAGCGGGTCAGGTTCAACAATCCGGCCTTGGCCGCACCATAAGCTGCCGTGCCCGGGGACGGACGAACCGCGCTGACGCTGCAGATATTGATGATTGCACCGCCGTCGTCCTGCGCCTGCATCACCCGATTGGCCTGCTGAGAGAGATTCAGCGGCGCCAACAGGTTCAGGCGAATGATCGCTTCGCTGAAGCGCGGCGAGGCGCTGGCGGCGTCGGCATTGGGCGAGCCACCGGCATTGTTGATCAGCACGTCGAGCCGGCCAAAACGTTCGACGATGGTTTCGATCAGCCGACCCGACTGCTCGACGTCACGCAGATCGCACGGCAGGAACACCGCTTCGCGTCCTGCGCCAGAAGGCATTGATTCCGGAGCCTCGCGACCACAGATCACCACTTCGGCGCCGCCGTCGAGAAAACGCTGGCTGATGCCCCGACCAGCCCCTTTGCCGCCCCCGGTGACCAGCACCACTTTGCCGCGAAAATCCAGCGCATCCAGCATGGAACAACCTCGTTCAGTCAAAGATCAACGCCCTCGATGCTAGGTGTGCGGCCCCCGGCGGCCAACGTCCGAAAAGACTAGGGCGGCTAGTCCTGTCGGACGATGTTGCTGGCCCGGCCTGCGCAAATAATCCGGCTACAACAATAGCCGGGAGCACACCTTATGAGCGCAATGGCGCAAGGGCACTTCGTTACGCTGCCGCAGGGGTTGCGGCTGCATTACTTGGACATCGGCGGGCAGGGCGCCGGCAGCGGCGAGACGGTGGTGTTCATCCACGGCAGCGGGCCCGGGGCCAGCGGCCACAGCAATTTCAAACAGAACTACCCGCTGTTCGTCACTGCCGGTTATCGCGTCATCGTGCCTGACCTGCCGGGTTATGGCGCGTCCGACAAGCCGGACACCCTCTACACCCTGGACTTTTTCGTCACCGCCCTGAGCGGTCTGCTCGATGCCCTGGATATCCAGCGCTGCGTGTTGGTGGGCAACTCATTGGGCGGTGCCATCGCCATCAAACTGGCCCTGGACCAGCCGCAACGGGTCAGCCGACTGGTATTGATGGCGCCGGGCGGGCTGATGGACAAGGAGCAGTATTACCTGCAGATGGAAGGCATCCAGAAAATGGGCGCGGCATTTGCCCGAGGCGAATTGCACGACGCGGACGGCATGCGCCGTTTGCTGAGCCTGCAATTGTTCGATGAGTCGTTGATCAGTGCCGAAACCGTCAATGAACGGGTCGCCGTGGTACGCGAGCAACCGGTCTGCGTGCTGTCGACCATGCAAGTGCCGAACATGACCGAGCGCCTGAAGGAGTTGCAGTGCCCGATCCTTGGGTTCTGGGGCATGGACGATAAATTCTGCCCGGTGTCGGGTGCGCAAACGATGATGCAGCACTGCCAGAACATCCGGTTTGTGCTGCTCAGCGAGTGCGGGCATTGGGTGATGGTCGAGTACCGCGAGCTGTTCAATCGCGAATGCCTGTTCTTCTTTCAGGAAGGTCAGCGATGAGCGCGGCATTGCGTCGCCAGTTCGGCGAAGAGTTGTATCAGGCACTGTTGCAGGGCAACACCGTGGCCCCGCTGACCGAGCGCTGGCCGTCGATCAGTATCGAAGACGCCTACCACGTTTCGCTCTATTGCATCGAGCGTCGGGTCGCGGCCGGTGACCAAATCGTCGGCAAGAAGATCGGCGTGACGTCGGCAGCGGTCCAGCGAATGCTCAACGTGCATCAGCCGGATTTCGGTTTCATCACCCGGCAGATGTCGTTTGCCAATGACGCGCAGATCTCCCTGTCGGCCAACCGGCTGATCCAGCCCCGTGCCGAGGGCGAGATCGCGTTCAGGCTCAAGCACGACCTGATCGGCCCCGGCGTGACCGAAGCCGACGTGATGGCGGCGACCGAATACGTCACGCCGTGCTTCGAGATCGTCGACTCGCGGATCCACGACTGGCGTATCCGCATTCAGGACACCGTCGCCGATAACGCCTCGTGCGGCGTGTTTGTGCTCGGCGATGTGCAAGCCGATCCTCGTGCGCTGGACCTGCCGAATCTGCACATGCGTGTATTCAAGAACGACGAACCGCTGAGCGAAGGTCTGGGCTCGGCCGTACAGGGCAACCCGTTGACGGCGGTCGCGTGGCTGGCCAACACCCTGGGTGCCTTCGGCATTCCGTTCAAGGCCGGGGAGCTCATTCTCTCAGGCTCTCTGGTTCCGCTTGAGCCTGCCCGTGCGGGCGACCGCTTTTCTCTGACCATCGATGGCCTGGGCTCTGCCCGGGTGTCTTTCTGCGCCTGACCCGTGGGGTTTAACCGGATGAACAAGAAACTCAGAGCGGCCATTATCGGCCCGGGAAACATTGGCACTGACCTGCTGATGAAAATGTGTCGGTCCGAATGGATCGAACCCGTGTGGATGGTCGGCGTCGACCCCGAGTCCGAGGGCCTCAAGCGCGCCCGTGAACTGGGAGTGAAAACAACCGCCGGCGGCGTGGACGGGCTGCTGCCCCATGTGCTCGACGATGATATTCGTATCGCTTTCGATGCGACCTCGGCCTACGTCCACGAGCAGAACAGCCGCAAGCTCAACGAGCTCGGGGTGATCATGATCGACCTCACGCCGGCGGCCATCGGCCCGTTCTGCGTGCCGCCGGTCAACCTCAAGGAACACGCGGCGTCGCTGGCAATGAACGTCAACATGGTCACCTGCGGTGGTCAGGCAACCATCCCGATGGTCGCGGCGGTGTCGCGGGTGCAATCGGTCAGTTACGGCGAGATTGTCGCCACCGTGTCGTCTGGCTCGGTCGGCCCGGGCACCCGGCAGAACATCGACGAGTTCACCCGGACCACGGCCGGCGCGGTCGAGAAGATCGGCGGCGCCCGTCGCGGCAAGGCGATTATCGTCATCAACCCGGCCGAGCCGCCGCTGATGATGCGCGACACCATCCACTGCCTGACGGACGACGAGCCGGATCAGCAGCGGATTCGCGCCTCGGTGCTGCAGATGGTCGAGGAAGTGCAGCGCTATGTGCCCGGTTACAAGCTGATCAACGGCCCGGTGTTCGATGGCCGCAAGGTGTCGATTTTCATCGAGGTGGAAGGCCTCGGGGATTTCCTGCCCAAGTCCGCCGGCAACCTCGACATCATGACCGCCGCCGGCCTGCGCACTGCCGAAATGTTCGCCGAAGAAGCCCACAAGGGCGCCCTGCAACTGCCCGCCCGTTAAGTGGAGAATGACCATGAATCTGCAAGGTAAACGCGTTCGTCTGCACGACATGAGCCTGCGCGACGGCATGCACGCCAAACAGCATCAGATCAGTCTGGACCAGATGATCGCCGTAGCCACCGGCCTTGATGAGGCCGGCGTGCCGCTGATCGAAATCACCCATGGCGACGGCCTGGGCGGTGCGTCGCTGAACTACGGAGTGCCGGCCCACAGCGACGAGGAATACTTTTCGGCGGTGATTCCGCGCCTGCGCCAGGCGAAAGTCTCGGCGCTGTTGTTGCCCGGCATCGGTACCCTCGATCATCTGCGCATGGCCCATGAGCACGGGGTTTCGACCATCCGCGTCGCCACCCACTGCACCGAGGCCGACGTCTCCGGCCAGCACATCGGCATGTCCGCGAAAATGGGCCTCGACACCGTCGGTTTCCTGATGATGGCCCACATGGTCAGCGCAGAAAAACTGCTGGAACAGGCGCGGTTGATGGAGAGTTATGGCGCCAACTGCATTTACTGCACCGACTCGGCGGGCTACATGCTCCCGGACGAGGTCAGCGAGAAAATCGGCGTGTTGCGCGCAGGCTTGAACGCTGCGACCGAAGTGGGCTTTCACGGCCACCACAACCTGGGCATGTCGATTGCCAACTCCCTGGCCGCGATCGAAGCGGGTGCTGCGCGTATCGACGGCTCGGCGGCGGGTCTTGGGGCCGGTGCGGGCAACACGCCGCTGGAAGTGTTCGTTGCGGTGCTGGAGCGGATGGGCGTTGAAAGCGGCGTCAATCTGTACGGGATCATGGACGTCGCCGAAGACCTGATCGTGCCGATGATGGACCAGCCGATCCGCCTCGACCGCGATGCCCTGACGCTGGGATACGCCGGGGTTTACAGCTCGTTCCTGCTGTTTGCCAAACGTGCGGAGAAAAAGTACCTGGTCGCCGCCCGCGAACTGCTGGTGGAGTTGGGGCGGCGTGGCACCGTTGGCGGTCAGGAAGACATGATCGAAGACCTGGCGCTGACCCTGTCCCGGGCGCGCGGCTTCCTGCCGACCTGATCCTCGGCAGATAACAAAAAACACCGGCGCTGCTTGCAGGCCGGTGTTTTTTTATGGGGGCAGATTTATGGGAGCAGATTGCGCACCAGCGGCGGGTAGCAGTTGACCGCCGTGCTCGAACAACCGAGGAGCGCAGTGCTCGGTCGATAGGCTTCGTTTCTGAACAACTGACACAGGCTGACGGAACTGCCGACGCAGACGATCAGGAGCAGGGCGCAGGTGGAATTACGCATCGCGGGCCTCATACGGTTTTTTATTGTTGTAGAGGCAAGGTAGGGCGGCGCGAGATATTCGGCTTCGTCTGAATGGACTAGTCAGGCAAATAAGCCATCGCCCGGGCGGACGATGGCGCGGGATGGGTGTCAGCCGAGGGTGGCCACGCTGCGCAGGATCAGGCGCACGAGCATGGTCTGGCGGGTTACGCCGGTCTTGGAGAAGGTCGAGCGCAGGTGGGCGCGCGCGGTGTTGCGGCTGATGCCCAGTTCTTCCGAGGCTTCGTCGAGGGTCAGCCCGTTGGCCAGCAACATGGCCAGTTGGGTCTCGGCCGGTGTGAAGTCAAACAGGGCGCGGACGATCTCCTGGGGCGCGGTGGACTGTTGCTCCGGGTCGCTGATGAAAATCACCACGGTCGGGCACTGTTTGCCTTCGCTCCACTCCGACAGCGGCACCGAGCGCACGATGATGCCCAAGTCAGCCCGCCCGGACGGCCGTTGCACGCGCAGCGCCTCGACCATCGACGGGTTGCTGCTTTTCTGCGAGAGCAGCGACTGTTTGACCAAGCGGCGAAACTCTTGCGTGTCGCGGTCCGTACCGACCTGCAGGCCATCGTTGACCAGTTTGATGCCGTCCCTTTCCTGGATCAACCGGTCGGCCACCTGGTTGGTCTGCAGCACTTTGCCGGCTTCGTCGAGGATGATCGTGCCGACCGCCATCTGATTCACCGCGCCGGCGTAGAGGTTGCGTTCGACCTCGATGCGGTTGAGCTGCATGTGAACCTTGATCGAGCGCTCGAGGTGCGGAATGAAATGCGCGAGCAGGGTTTTCTCTTCATCGCCAAAAGGCTTGTCATCCCGGCCGCGACTGATGCGGATCCGGCACTGGGCGCCGTCGCAGGTGTTGATGTCGGCGCCGAGGATATGGAACACGTCCACCGCTTCGAGGAAGTTCTTGTAGAACTCGGATTTCTGCCAGTCATCGCTGGAGACGAATTCGGCGAGGGTCACCACCTGGCGGTTGGGCAGGCCGACGAAGGGGTCGAGGGTGAAAAAGTGCGTGTTGTACGAGGCGACCGCTTCGGTCGAGGTGCCGGTAGTGTTGACCATCAGTCCGTCCACATGGGTGCTGGGCGGCCGCAGGATGAAGGTCACGTACTTGCTTTTCAGGTAAACGTTGAGCTGGTTGAGAAAGGTCGCCCAGGGAATGGTTTCCAGCGGCCCCTGATACAGGTTGCCGATGAGATCGCTGAACGTGTCGAGGCTGAGGCTCTGCTGCATGGGAAACCCGTTCTTATTATTAGTGGTTTGCGGTGCCCGAGAATAAGCGCCTGTATCGACCACTTGCAACGCCCGGGCACGAGGCCTGACCGGCGGCGGCCGGCCAGGCGCAAAATTGCGACAGCCCCGTGATCAGGCCTGTTCGCGGGCCCGCACGATGAACTCTTTCTGGTCCTGCACATCCGCTGAAAGCAGACCGACGTCGGTGTAGAACTGCTCGTACCAGCGCCGCAATTGATAGACCGGGCCATCGCCATCGCAGAGCAACGGGTTATCGACGCGGGTCTTGCTGTGCCAGATCGACACGTCTTCGTAAAAGGCTTCCTGGGCCTGTTGCACATAGGCCTTGGCCATTGCCTGATTCTGTTCTTCGCTCAAGCCCGGGATCTTTTTCACCAGCACGCCGTAGCGCAGGGTGAAGCTGTCGAGGTCGATCGGCACATGGCAGTTGAGCAGGATCGAGTGGATCGGCTGACCGTTCATGGCACCGGTCATTTCGGTGATCTGGTAGGCCGGCCCGTAATAGGTGGCCACGGTGCTCAACGCGCTGTCGCCGGACAGCCGCTCGCTGCGAGCGCTCATGATCTGCGTGGCGAGATGGCCTTCGAACACGTTGCTGAAGGCCTCGACCGGAGCGCCGTGTACCGTGCCGAAGTGCGCCATGTCGGCGACGTTGTCGATCAGTTCGCGGCAGTTGGTGTCGATCTGCAATTCAGCGACCTCCCACTCGGCCCATTCGTCGCTGAAGCAGGCGTCAATGCGCGGGATGCGTTGCTCGGGCAGCGGCGGGTTGCCTTCGGGGTCGTTCCAGACGAACAGCAGATGGTTTTCCTCCATCAGCGGCCAGCTCTTGAGCTTGGCCCGTGGCGGAATGCGCTTGGCGTAGGGAATGTCATCGCAAACGCCGTCGGCGCCCCAGCGCCAGGCGTGGAAAGGGCAGCGAATCGAATTGCCTTCGATGCAACCGGTGCTGAGGTCGGCGCCCATGTGCGGGCAATAACCGTCGAGAATGTGCAGCTCGCCGTCCTCGCCCTGAAACGCTACCAACCGGGTGCCGAACACGTCCAGACGGTGGGCCTTGCCGTCGCGGTAGCGGGCGGCCAGGCCCAGGCAGTGCCAGCCGCGTGCGTAGCGGTCTTCCAGCAGTTTGGCTTCGATACGGTGCAGGGTACTCATCTTGTTATTCTCCCAGGTTCACGGGTTTGAGCTTGCTGGAGATTCTGCCGCCCCTGTAGAAGCGGGCATCGTCTGAATGGACGATGGCCGGCCGACTGGCGCCCGCTCTACTGACGCCATCGGACTTTTGTCAGGAGCAGACAATGAATGAGCAATCAGGGCCGGTCGCGGTCATTACCGGTGCCGGCAGTGGCATCGGCCGGGGGCTGGCCGAGCATGCGGCCAAGTTGGGGATGCGCCTGGTGCTGGCCGATCTCGATGCGTCGCGGCTGGAGAACCTCTGCGCTGAACTGCGAAGCGGCGGAGCGCAGGCCGTCGCCTGTGTCACCGATGTCGGCGATCTGGAACAGGTGGAGCGCTTGCGCGATGTCGCCCTCGATCAGTTTGGCGGGGTCGATCTGTTGTTCAACAATGCCGGGGTGATGCAGACCGGCCACAGCTGGGAAATCACCGCGCAGCAGTGGCAGCGCATGCTCGACGTCAATCTTTGCGGGGTCATCAACGGCATTCGCTGTTTCGTGCCGTTGTTTTTACGTCAGGGCCGCGCGGCCCATGTGATCAACACCGCGTCACTGGCCGGTCTGCTCAGCAGCCCGTTGATGGCGCCTTACAACGTGACCAAGCAGGCGGTGGTCGCGCTGTCGGAAACCCTGCACTACGAATTGACCCTGCTCGGTGCACCTGTGTCGGTTTCTGTCGTGTGTCCGGGGCCGGTGGCCAGTGAAATCATGGCCTCCAACCAAGTGGTCGACGGCGCCGGTTCGTCCTTCAGCCAATTGCTCGACAGCAGCATCCGTCAAGGCATGACGCCTGCGGTACTCGCAGAACAGGTGTTCGCCGCCATCGCCGAAAAGCGCTTCTGGGTCTTTCCCCACAAAGGCTTCAAAGTGGCCCTGCAGCAACGGGTGCAGAGCATCCTGGAAGAGTCCAACCCACAATTCAAAATGTCCGATGTAGAGGAAGATGCCCATGCCGCTCGATAAACAGATCGCGCTGATACTCCAGCAATTCAGCGACCTGCCGGCACCCGATTACAGTCAACTCGATGCTGCGCACTATCGGCAGTTCTGCGACAACATGCAGCCGGCGATACCGGGCGTGCCGATGATCGAAGTGCGTAACTTGCGGGTCGAGGGTGCGATTGGCGAACTGGATGCGCGTCTGTATCGGCCGTCGAAAGAGGGCAATCTGCCGTTGCTGGTGTATTTCCATGGCGGCGGTTTTGTCGTCGGTAACCTCGACACTCACGACAACCTGTGCCGCTCGCTGGCCCACCTGACCGACGCCGTGGTGGTGTCGGTGGCTTATCGCCTGGCGCCGGAACACCCGTTCCCGGCGGCGCCGCTGGATTGCTACCGGGCGACCTGCTGGCTGGTGGAACACGCGGCGCAACTGGGCGTCGATGGCAGCCGGCTCGCGGTGGCGGGGGACAGCGCCGGGGGCAATCTGGCATTGGCGGTCAGTCAGTTGGCGGTGCAACGGCAGGGGCCGAAGATCCGCTATCAATGCCTGTTCTATCCCGTCACCGACGCCCGTTGCGACAGCCATTCCTACCGGGAATTTGCCGATGGTTTCTTCCTTACCGGCGCCATGATGAACTGGTTCTGGCAGCAGTATTTGCAGGAAGACGGGCAGGGTGATGATCCGCTGGCTTCGCCATTGCGTGCCGGAAGCGTGGCGCATTTGCCGCCGACGACCCTGATCACCGCCGAATTCGATCCGCTGCGTGACGAAGGCGAGGCGTTCGCCGAGCGCTTGCGTGCAGCCGAAGTTCCCGTGCGCGTGCAGCGCTGTGAAGGGATGATTCACGGTTTCATCAGCATGGCGCCGTTTGTCGAAGGTGCCGCCCAGGTGTTGTCCGAAGCGGCCGCCGACCTGCGCGAGGCGCTGCAATGAGTCTGGCGTTCGACAGTGTGCCGCAACTGCTCGAAGCCATCGCGGCGGGACAGATGGTGGTCATCACCGATGACGAAAACAACGCTGAAGGCTCACTGCTGATGGCCGCCGAACGGGTCGGGGCCGAGGCGGTAACCTTCATGGCAGTACAGGCGCGCGGCTTGATCTGCCTGGCACTGACCGAGCAGCGCTGCCGCGAGCTGGGGCTGGACCTGATGGTGCCCCATTCGCGGGCGCAGCATGGCGTGGGGTTTACCCGTTCGATCGAGGCCGCAACCGGTGTATCCACGGGGATCAGTACTGCCGACCGGGCGCGCTCGATTCAGGTGGCAGTCGACCCGGCCAGTGGCCCGGCGGATCTGGTGCAACCGGGGCATATCTTTCCGGTGCAGGCCTTGCCCGGTGGCGTCATGCAGCGGGCCGGGCATGTCGAGGCGGCGTGCGACCTGACCCGCCTCGCGGGCCTGCAACCGGCGGCGACACTGGTGGGCATTCTCGACGAGGACGGCGAACTGGCCCGTGGCGAGCAGTTGCACGAATTCGCCCGCCGCCATGGCCTGCGCATCGGCAGCATCGCCGAGCTGATTCACTACCGCATTCTTCACGAAGGCACGATCGAACGCGGTGAGGCCTATCCCTTGCTGACCCGCCACGGCGAGTTCCAGGTGACGGCGTATCAGGACACTTATCAAGGCGCGCTGCATCTGGCGCTGGTCAAAGGCCGGATCGACAGCACTCAACCGGTGCTGGTGCGGGTGCAAGGCATCGAAACCCTGCGCGATGCCCTGGGCTGCGAAAGCGAAAACGGACCGCAGCAATGGACCCTTGAACGTTCGCTGGCGTGCATCGCGGCGGCCGAATGCGGTGTGCTGGTGTTATTGGCGCAGAAAGAAACCGCTGAAGGTGTGCTCGAGCAATTGCGTCAGCGCAGCGGTGGCAAGTCGCGGCCGCCGCATTTTCCGCATCGTACGTTGGGCATCGGCGCGCAGATACTGCGTGATCAGAACGTGCGCAAGATGCGCCTGATGAGTTCTCCAGTGCCCTACAAAGCGGTGTCGGGGTTCGATCTCGAAGTCACTGAATTCATCCCGTTCCAATCCGCCGTCTGAAAACCGTTCAACCCCTGCGGGTGATGACCTGCAGGGGTTGTGTCGTTTCAAGGCTGGACGCTTTTGAGCATTTTCTTCGCCTGATCCTGCACCGCCGGCGGCGCGCTCATATTGCCGGCGATCACCGTAATCACTGCATGTCCCTGCCACAGCTGATACGCATCGGCCTGCTGCTGAGTGGCCGTAGGTTTTGGCGGTGCGACCAGATTGACGTGAACCGAGCCGTCGGCACCGCGCTGTGAGGTGAAGTTCACCCGGTCCCAATTGCCGATCGGGGCAAAACTCACGCCTTTGACTTGATTGGCAGGCAACGCCGGGTAGTTGAGGTTCAGCCCGTTAACGCCCGGCAACCCGAGCACATTCAGTTTGCAGCGGTGTTTGGCGCAGCTCTGGTGAGCCTGTTCGATGACTTTCACTGCAAACTTCGCGGTGTCGTCCATGGCGCCCAGGGTCTTGCGGTAGCCGGCCTGCTGGTCGCGCATGATCAGGTCCATGTCGATGGCCGTCGACACCGCCACGGCCGGAACGCCTTTGAACATGGCCCGAACCGCCGCATTCAACGTCCCGGACATCTGCGTCAGCGGGCCGACGTTCTCACCGAAGTTGATGCCTGACACTACCAGATCCGGTGGCGTGTCCTTGAGCAGCACATCCAGCCCCACGTTGACCGCATCCACCGGCGTGCCGATGGCCGAGGTCTTGCCGGTCGGCGGGGTGTAGCCCTCGGGCGGGCCGACGCAGAATCTGCCGGGCGCAAGCTCGGTCACCGCCAAGGCCTGGCCTGGCACCACGACGCTGGCGGCGCTGATGCCGCTGCTGTCGTTCAACGGGCCGACCAGGGTGACGGTGTGCCCGGCGGCGGTCAGTGCGCGGTACATCGCATCGATGCCGGGGGCGCGGCAGCCATCGTCGTTGGTCAGCAGAATGTTCAGGGCGCTGGCCTGCGTCGACAAACCGAGGCCGGCCACGGCGAGGGCCGCAGTGAGCAACTTATTCATGGGCAGTTTCCGTAAAGGTGCAGATTGAAAAAAGCACAACGCCCCGACCGAATGAATCGGTCAGGGCGTCATGGGTTCAGCGGGTACCGAGTTTGCGCAGGTTGCCAGGGGTGAATTCGTCTTCGGAGAAGGCGGTGGCATTGAGCTTCGCAGGCTTTTGATCGACCAGCAGACGGTCAACCAGATAAGAGCCGGCGATCAGGTCATGGTAGATGCCGAGGCGTGCGTGGTAGCGCTCGATGTCGTAGGCGTAGACCGAGGTCTGCATGTTGGTACGCCACAACTGGCCACGGGCATCGTAGTTGTCGGCCATGGTCGCGGACCAGGTGTCTTCGTCGAGGTACAACACACGTTTGGCGTAGACGTGGCGGGCGCCTTCCTTGAGCGTTGCCTGCAACACCCAGACTCGGTGTTTTTCGTAGCGCATGTACTGCGGATCGACGTGGCCGGTGGTCGACAGGATTTGGTCGGCCGTCACGCTCGGGTCGTCGATCTTGTAGTTGTGGTACGGAATGTAGAGTTCCTTTTTGCCGACGATGGTCCAGTTGTAGCGGTCCGGCGCACCGTTGAACAAGCGGTCTTCGTCGTACACCCGGAAGCCGCCGGCGCCGGTCGGCGAGTCATAGCCGACAGTGGGGGCGCGACGAACGCGGCGCTGGCCGGGGCTGTACTGCCAGGCCTGACGCGGCGAGGCTGTCGGGTTGATGAACTCGTGACCGACGACGATCTCGCCTTTCTTGCGCACCGGTTCCAGGGTGGTGATCAGGAAGTTGGTCAGGATGCCGTTGGCGCTGTCGAGGTTCTTGTCCGGGCTGGACCAGATCGAGAAGATCTTATAGTTGACCTCTTCGAGCACTTTTTCCTTGTTGGCGTACACCACCGCCTGGCCATAGTTGGCCTCTTCGGTGTTGGCGCGTCCTTGCAGGGTGTGGTTGAACATCAACTCGCTGCCGTTTTTCGGAATCGGAAACGGCGAGGCGCCCCAGGCGTTCTTGGTGTCGTTGTTGTCGTTGTCGAGTTCGGCGGTCACCGCGTTTTTCTTGATCAGGTCTTCCAGACGCTGATCGGCGCGGAAGTCGCGATGGCTCGGGTACACCGGGATCTTGAATGTTTCCGGGTAGCGCTTGAGCAGCGCTTTCTCACCGTCGGACAGGTTATCGGTGTACTTGTCCATGTTCTTCGAGTCGATCACGAACAGCGGTTTTTCCGCCGCGTACGGGTCCGGGTACGGCGTGCCGGGCCCCGCAAATTTCAGACCCGGTGGCAGACCACGCCACTTGCCGCTCCAGGCCGGAATGCTGCCGTCGGCGTTGCCAGCCTTTTCGGCGCCCATCGGGGTCAGGTCCTGGCCCAGTCGCGCGGCCTCTTCGGGGCTGACCTTGGCGTAGGTCAGACCACTGCCGAACAGGCCGACAGTCAGCGCCGTGCTCAATAACGTTTGGGTGAATCGAGACATGCTGTGCTCCTCCGACAGGGGAATCAGAACCGGTATTTGAAGTTGAGGGCGACGTTGTCGCGGTCGGCCAACGGGCTGTTGTTGGCATTGCCCAGGTAGGCGTTGTAACGGGCTTCGACGGTGAAGTTGCCCAGGTAGCGCCACGAGCTGCCGATGCTGGCGCGGTCGTCGCCTTCGCCCTGGTTGATCGAGCCGACAATCGAGCTGTCGCCGTGGGCAGCGGTGCTGTAGGTGATCGGCACTGACATGTCCCAGCCGCTGAACACGTCGTTGTAATCGAAGCTGACCTGCGCGGTGTAACCCCAGGCTTCGCGGTCGTAGACCAGACTGTCGGTGCCCGGCAACGTGAAGCCCGGCGCCAGGGTCACCGGCGCTGACTTGTCGTTGCTGATCACGGTGTTGTAGACGACTTCGCCGGTCAGGGTGGTGTTGTCGGCGAACGAGGTCGGGCCGAGCACGTAGATCATCGACGACTGCGCTTGCATGGTCTTGCCGCGTACCGCGCTGGAGAAGCCGTTGTTGACCATCACCGGCGCACCGTCGCGGTAGCTGACTTCACCGGCCCAGCTGACATCGCCGATCACCGTGGAGAAACTGGCGCCGAACAGGTCGATGTTGTCGAAGTACACCGCACGGTAGCGACCCAGCTCGGACTGGAAGTCCAGCGACGGCGTCTTGTCGTGATAACGCGAGTAGTAAATGCCGAACTCGGTGTTGTTCAGCGACTCGGCGGCGTAGGTGAAGGCCACACCGTACTGGCCCTGATTGCTCGGTTTGTCGTTGGCCAGACGCGTCACGAAACCGCTGGCGTCGTTGTAGCCGCCCTCGTCGATGTAGTCGGTGGTGGAGAAGTAGCTGCCGACCCCGAACAACTGGGTCTTTTCCCATTTGTATTGGTAGTAGGCCTGGATATCGAGGCTGTCGGTCAGGCTGAACTGGGTGAACAGTTGCCCGACCGGCAGGAGGATTTCCTTGACCTCGACCCCCGGCGTGGTCGACTTGGTCGCGTCCACCGGGCTCTGCGCCGCCGAAATGCCGGGGTAGAACAGGCTTTCACCCCAGCTGACCACCTGATTACCCAGCCGCGCATTGAGGTTGTGCCCACCCAGATCCCAGGTGCCGTAGGCGTAGTAATCGAGCATGCGCAGTTCGTTGCGGTGCTGATCGATGGTGTCCTGGGAGAAACGGTCCGGCCGGTTGCAATGACCACCGGCAAAACAGTTCGAGGTGCCGGTGTTGTTGTCGTTGTCCTGATCGTAGACGTTGTCGTAGAAGCCCGTGGCTCGTACGAACACGCCGTAATCGTCCTGCCATTTGATGTTGGCTTCGGTGAGGAAACCGGCGCGGTTGTTGATCAGGCTGCCTTTGGAAAACGCATTGTCGCCGTCATTGGCGTCGGCGTTGGCCGTCAGTTTGTGATCGCGTGCCTCGGTCCGCCAGGCGAGGCTGTAGGTCAGCGTGGTGTCCCAGTCGACGCTCAGATCTTCGCTCGGCTGGAAGGTCATCGCGCTGGCCTGGCTGCCCAGTCCACCGGCCAGCAACAACACGGCCAGCTGTACGCGAGGGTGTAGCGATTGTGGGGCGATTATTGTTTTTATCATGTCGTCCTCATGCCCAGGTCGGACCTGCCCGACCTGCATTTCAGGGGGGAAGTGGTGCCGTGGGCGACTATGCGGTCACGCACCGGGCGCAACATCGTCCAAGCGGACTAAGCGATTTGCACGGGAGCGGGGTGCGTGACCCTTAGTCCCATCGGACGATGACCACCCGGCACACGCGCCCAACAATCCCGAGACCGACCGCGCCGGACGAAGATCCGGCCGGCGGTTTTTGCCTTGAGGGCGCTGAGCAAGGGTGATCGCATGAAAGCTGCCGAGATCAAATGGGATGAGTGCTGCGATGTGCTGGTGGTGGGTTCCGGAGCGGGCGGGATGACCGCGGCGCTGCGCGCTCACGACCTGGGACTGAACGTGTTGCTGATCGAAAAGAGCAACGAGTACGGCGGCACCTCGGCGGTGTCCGGCGGCGGGATCTGGATCCCCGGCAATCACCGGATCGAGGCTCTGGGCGGCAGCGACAGCGCCGCCGAAGCGATTGCCTATATTCGCGCGGTGACCCACGGCGAGATCGACGACGGGCGCATCGAAGCCTATGTCGAGCACGGCAAGGCGATGGTCGAATACCTCGAACAAAAGACCCGTGTGCGCTTCGAGGCACAAGCGCGCTACGCCGATTACTACCCGGAGGTCGAAGGCGGCAAACCCGGCTATCGCTCGATGGACCCGCAACCGTTCGACGCCGCCGAGCTGGGTGAGGAGTTTCTGCGCATGCGTGCGCCATCCCCCGGCACGTTGATGATGGGACGCATGGCGATGACCATGAAAGAGGCGCAGGTGCTGCTGTGCCGTGGCCCCGGCTGGTTGCGCCTGACGCTGAAGGTCATGTGGCGTTACTGGCGCGACCGCGAGGGGCGGCGACTGTCGAAGCGTGATCGTTACCTGACGTTGGGCAATGCCTTGATCGGGTCCTTGCGCTGTTCCTTACTGGATCGCGGCAAATCGCTGTGGCTCAACTGTGGACTGGAAGAACTGCTGATTGTCGGCGACCGGGTCGGCGGTGCGCGGGTCTGCCGCGAGGGGCAACGTCTGAACGTCAAGGCGCGCTATGGCGTGATCATCGCCGCTGGTGGTTTTGAATGGAATCAGACGATGCGCACCCAGTATCTGCCGCAACCCTCGCTGACTACCTGGAGTGCCACGCCGCCGCACAATACCGGCGACGGCATTCGTGCAGGCCAGGCCATCGGCGCACGCACGGCGCTGATGGAGCACAGCTGGTGGGCGCCGACAACCCACGTTCGCGGCGAGGAAAAACAACGGGCGATGTTCGTCGAGCGGACGTTGCCCGGTTGCGTACTGGTCAACTCGGCGGGCGAACGTTTCGTCAACGAAGCCGCGCCGTACACCGACATCGTTTACGCGATGTACGCCAACAACCGCGAAGGCGCCGTCAGTGTGCCGTGCTGGATGGTGTTCGATGCCGAGTTTCGCCGCAAATACCCCTGCGGCGCGCTGTTGCCAGGGTATGCCCAGCGCGACTGGCAACTGCCCGAGCACTTGCGTGATTACTTTTTCAAGGCACCGGATCTGCAGGCCCTGGCGGAGAACATCGGCGTCGATGCGGCCGGGCTGCTGCGCACGGTGCAGCGCTTCAACGGCATGGCGGTGCGCGGCTACGACGAAGACTTTCACAAGGGTGAATCGCTGTTCGATCGCTACTACGGTGACCCGAACGTGCAGCCCAATCCGTGTCTGGCGCCGTTGTTCAAAGGGCCGTTCTACGCCGTGCGCATTGATGCCGGCGACATCGGCACCAAGGGCGGTTTGCTCACCGACGTTCACGCCCGGGTCTTGCACGAGGACGGCAAACCGATCAAGGGCCTGTACGCCATCGGCAACAGCGCGGCGTCGATGATGGGCCGCACCTACCCGGGGGCCGGTTCCACCATCGGTCCGGCGATGACCTTCGGTTATCTGGCGGCCAACCACATCCATCGTCAGAGCCAGAAAAGCGGCTCGGTGATCAGTCAGTTCGGGAGCGTCAAATGAATCGGCAAGTGGCAGTAGTGACCGGCGCCAGTCGCGGCGTCGGCCAGGGCATAGCCCTGGCACTCGGTGAGGCAGGCATGCGGGTTTACGTCACCGGGCGTGCGCCGGAATCTGCAGGCGCGCATCTATATGGACAGGCCTTGAACAGCTCGCTGGACGACACGGCCGCCGCAATTACAGCGGCGGGCGGAGAGGGCGTCGCGGTGGTCTGTGATCATGCCGACGATGGGCAGGTGGCGGCGCTGTTCGCCCAGGTCGAACGGGAGTGCGGGAGACTGGATCTACTGGTGAACAATGCCGCGTTCATTCATGACCAGTTGATCGAACCGGGGCCATTCTGGGAAAAGCCGCTGGACCTGGTGCGCATCCTCGACGTCGGCCTGCGCTCGGCGTACATCGCCAGCTACCACGCCGCACCACTGTTGTTGAACAGCGCGCAGGGACTTATCTGCTTTACTTCGTCGTTTGGCGGCGGCTGCTACATGCACGGCCCGGCGTACGGTGCGCAAAAGGCTGGTTGCGACAAACTGGCAGCGGACATGGCCATCGATTTCGAGGGCCGTGGCGTGGCGGCGTTATCGCTGTGGCTCGGGCCGCAGTTGACCGAGCGCACGCGGATTGCCGGCGAACAGCATGGCGAGCAGTACAAGGCTTTTCTGGCGCACGCCGAAACCCCGCAATTCAATGGTCGGGTGATTCATGCCTTGCTCAATGATCCGCAGTTGATGGCGCTCTCGGGGCAGACGCTGATCACTGCCGAAATCGCTGCCGGTTACGGCATCAGCGAAGACGGCGGCCGTCAGCCGCCATCTCATCGCGCCCTGCTTGGCGACCCGCGCCAACAGCATCCGGCCCGGGTGATTTGAAGGTCATTCCTCCAGTGGGCTCCCACTGGAGGAAAGAGCTCAGCTCAACGCCCACTCCCGCAACACATTCTTGGTCACTTTCCCCGCCGCGTTCAGCGGCATGCTCTCCAGCACCTGCACCCGGCGCGGCACCTTGTAGTTGGCCATCTGCTCACGGCACCAGGCGAGGAATCGGGCCTGCTCGATCTCGACACCCGGCGCCGGCAGCAGAAAGGCCATGGCCACTTCGCCCAGACGCTCATCCGGAATGCCGATCACCGCCACCTGCGCCACGCCGGGATAACCCAGCAGGCAGTGTTCGATTTCCGCCGGATAGACGTTGAAACCGCCGGTGATGAACATGTCCTTCAGGCGATCGGTGATGCGCAGATAACCCTGTTCGTCGAGCACGCCGATATCACCGGTGTGCAGCCAGCCGTCGGCATCGAGGACTTCCTGACTGGCTTGCGGATCATTGAAATAACCCTGCATCAGGTTGTAGCCACGTACCTGGATTTCGCCGGGGACGTTCACCGGCTGGCTGCGACCGTTGGCGCCAATGCAGCGCACTTCCACCCCCGGCATGGCCCGGCCGCTGGTGGACGCGAGCAACTCCAGTGAGTCCCCCGGCCGACAGATCGTGGCAAAACCGCAGGTTTCGGTCAGGCCATACGCGGTGACAATGGTGGCGAATCCCAGCTCATCGCGCATGCGGCGGATCATCTCCACCGGAATCGTCGCAGCCCCGGTGACCGCAATGCGCAGGGACGTCAGGTCGAACGCTTCGCGCTGCGGGTGGGCGAGCAGGGATTGATAAAGGGTCGGCGGGCCAGGCAGCACGGTAATTCGCTCGCGCTGCACGCATTCGAGCACGGCCTGCACGTCGAAGACCTGCTGCGGCACGATGGTGCAGCCGCGCATCAGCGCCGCCAGCCAGCCGGCCTTGTAACCGAACGAATGGAAGAACGGATTGACGATCAGGTAGCGATCGCCCTCGTGCAAACCGACCACCTCACTCCAGTCGCGCACCACCCGCAGGGTTTGCCCGTGACTGCTCATCACGCCTTTCGGTTTGCCGGTGGTGCCCGAGGTGAACAGCAGGTCGGAGAGGTCTTGCGGGCCGAGAGCCTGCTCGTGTGTTTGCAGGGTTTCGGGTGAGACGTCGCTGGCCAGCGCCAGGAACGCGTCCCAGCTCAGCGCGCTTGAGTCATTGCTGCGCAAAGTGACGATATGGCGCAGCGCCGGCAGGTCTTCGGCGGCGAGCATGCGCGGGTAGTCAGCGCCAAGGAACTCGCCGATGGCAAACAGCACGCAGGCACCGCTCTGACGGAGAATGAAACCGGCCTCGCTGCCTTTCATGCGCGTATTGAGCGGCACCAGCGCGGCGCCGACGCTTTGCAGTGCACCGGCGGCGACAATCCATTCCCAGATATTCGGTGCCCAGATCGCCACGCGGTCGCCAGGCTGGACGTTCAATGCCAATAGCGCCCGGGCAGCCTGGCCGCGCAGTTGATCGAGTTGCCGGTAGCTGATCGAGCGTCCGTCATCCTCGATGGCCGGGCGGTCGCCATAATTGCGGGCAGCGTTGGCGAACAGTTGGACGATGGTCAGTGCGTTTTCGACAGGCAGCATGGGGCCTCCTCGGCCAGAGGACAGGTGCGGAAGAAAGGGGTGTGCCGGGCAGGCGCCCGGCAAGGAAAATCAGACGGCGGGCGGGGCGAAGCGGCGGCCGGCGGAGAAACCGCCGTCCACGGCAATCATCTGGCCACTGACAAAGGACGCTTCGTCCGAGGCCAGGAACAGGGCGACGTTGGCCACTTCTTCCGGCTGCCCGGAGCGATTGAGCATGTGTTGCGAGGCGAAGAAGGCGTGGAAGGCTTCGTGCTCGCGGACCATGCTGGTCATCGGGGTTTCGATCAGGCCGGGGCACAAGCCGTTGACGCGAATATTGGCGTAACCGAAGTCGATCGCCATCGAGCGCGTCAGTTGGTTGATGCCGCCCTTGGACACGTTGTACGCAACGTTGCCGTCGCAACCCTGGAGGCCGAAGATTGAGCCGATGTTGATGATCGAACCGCTGCGCCGGGGTTCCATCGATGCCAGCGCGTACTTGCTGGTGAGCATGCTGCCGGTCAGGTTGATGTCCAGCACCCGCTGCCAGTTGGCGGTGCTGGTCTGGGTGACGCTGCCCTGGTCGGCCACACCCGCCGCGTTGACCAGCACGTCGATGTGACCGAAGTGGTTGATGACTTCCTGCATGACCTGTTGCACCTGCGCTTCATCGCGCACATCCAGCGTCATGAACAGGCCCGGAAAATCCTCCGGGGCATTGCCGATGTCCAGGCCGACAACCTGCGCGCCTTCGGCGGCAAAGCGCCGCACGCAGGCCAGACCGATCCCCGATGCGCCGCCGGTAACCACCGCGACCTTGTTTTGCAAACGAGCCATAACTGCACCTCTTTTATTGTTTTCGGGCCAATGGGCTGGCCGAGTCTAACTGCAGATCGCGCCCGGGAGATCGTCCGTTGAGACTATTCTCGACCGGCGCTCAATCCGGGAACTTCAAGCGCACTCGTGCGCCGCTCGGGCGGCTTTGGCAGGCCAGGGTCCAGCCTTCGGCCAGTTCTCTGGGGCTGAGCACGTCGTTGCGGGCCATGTGCGTTTCGCCTTCCTCGACGACGCACATGCAGGCACCGCAAAAACCTTCTTCGCAAGACGAAGGCACGTCGAGGCCGGCGGCCTTGCAGCTTTGCAGCAGGGTGTCGCCGGGCTGACAGGCAATTTCGTGCTGTTGACCGTCAAGCACGACCACCAGCGATTCGCAGCGCGAGCCAAGGGAGGCTTGCCGGGCGGCGGCTTCTTCAGCCAGCAGTTCGTCGGGATCGGGCGGGGAGACGAAGCGTTCGACGTGGATGCGTTCAGCCGCTTCTCCGAGTTCCAGCAAGGTCCGTTCGACGGTGTCCATGAACGGGCCCGGGCCGCAGATGAAGTAATCGCCGCCGGCAGAACCTTTCAGCAAATGGCGCACTTGGGCGGTGGTCAGGAAGCCTTGCACCGAGTCGAGCGCGTGTACCACTTGCAGTTGTTCCGGATGGGACTGCGCCAGTTGCCGCAGCTCATCCTTGAAAATCACCGATGCCTCATCGCGATTGGCGTAGATCAACTTGATCGGCCGCCGGCTGCGTTGCAGCGTCGATTTCAGAATGGAAAACACCGGGGTGATGCCAGACCCGCCGCCGAACAGCACCAGAGGTTTGTCGTCATCCGGTTGATGCTCATCAAGGCAAAAATGCCCGGCCGGCGGCAGTACGTCCAGCCAGTCACCGACCTGTACCTCGTTCATCCGGTTCGACACCCGGCCGCCCTCGACCCGTTTCACCGTGACTTTGGGTTGCTCATCGGTCAACGGCGAACTGGCCATGGAATAGCAGCGGGTCAGCAGCTTGCCGGCACAGGGCACGCGAAACGTCAGGAACTGCCCCGGTCTGTAGCCAAAGCGCTCACGCAGGTCTGGCGGTATGTCCAGCACCAGCGAGCGCGCATCGGCGGTTTCGTCGATCACCGCGCACACTTGCAAGGCGTAGCTGGCCGCTGTGGCCTGGGCCGGTGTCAGGTTCTGTTGTTGCGTGCCCATGTTCACCTCGGCCTCAGAGCCCGCTGATCAGTTGGGCGTTGTCGACGCGGATCTCGGCTCCGTTGACGAAACGCGACTCGTCGGTGGCGAGGAACAGCACCACATTGGCAATGTCGGCCGGCGCGCACATGCGGTTCATCGGGTCTTGGTCGAGATCTTGCTGATTGATCGCTACACCACCGGTGAGGGCCTGGGTCATCGGCGTGTTGACCCCGTCCGGATGCACGCTGTTGCAGCGAATGCGGTAACCCTGTTGCTTGCAGTGCAAGGCAATCGAGCGAGTCATCGCCGCCACCGCGCCTTTGGATGCCGAGTAGGCACAGAACATCGGCATCGCGCCCAGCGCCGCCACCGACGACATGTTGATGATCGAACCGCCGCCGGTTTCCTTCATCGCCTGGATCGCGTACTTGCAGCCGAGGAAGTAGCCGTCGCCGTTGATTTTCTGCACCTTCTGCCACAGCTCCAGTGTGGTGTCTTCGATGCTGCCCAACGCCAGAATCGCAGCGTTGTTGACCAGCACGTCGAGGCGGCCGAAGTGTTCCAGGGTGGTTTTGATCACGTTCTGCCAGTCGCTTTCGCTGGCGATGTCGTGACGGATGAACAGTGCGTTGCTACCGATTTGCGCGGCCACTTCCCGGCCGGCGCTGTCGTTGAGATCGGTCAGCACCACCTTGGCGCCTTCGCGGGCCAGCAGCAGGGCGTCTTCGCGACCGATGCCGCTGGCGGCGCCGGTGATGATGCAGACTTTGCCTTCTACACGTTGCATTGTTGTTCTCCTGAGCGTGTGGTTTGAGCAGCAAGTTGTTCGGCCACATGGGCGGCGGCACGGCGGCCGGAATAAATGCAATCGGCCAGGGACAGGCCAGAGACATACAGATTCGAAGCGACCCCGACCGCGTTGCGCCCGGCGCTGTACAGGCCGGCAATCGGCCGGTCGGCGTGGTTCAGCACCTGACCGCTGGTTTCGCAGACCTTCAGCCCGCCGAGGGTGATGACGGGGCAGGGGAAGAGGCGGCTGGCGAAGGACAGGTCGAGGGCGTACCACGGGCCCTGATCCATGTCGGCGAGCATGGCGTGCGACTTGCCGAACGGATCAACGATGTCTGCGCGTGCGGCGCGGCTGTAGGTGTTCACGGCGCGTTGCAGGTTTTCGGGCGGTAATCCGCAGCGCTTTGCCAGATCGGCAAGGTTGCGACTGCGTTTGGCGTTGAACAGCAGATTGAGCAGCACCGGCAACCGCTGGAAGGCCCAGACTTTACCCGGGCCGACCTGGCGCAGCGCTTCGCGTACCAATGCCCGGTCGAGAATCAGGATGGCGCGGCCGTCCTGTTCTTCCACCATCGAGTGGCCGAGGGTGGCGCCGTAGATTTCTTCGTTGGCGTAACGCTCGCCACGGGCATTGACGATCAGGCCTCGGGCCCAGGCCAGCGGCGGGTTGATGAAACGCCAGGCGCTGACTTTGTCCATACGCGCCACGCGACCGCCGGCGCTCTGGCCCAGGGCAATGCCGCTGCCGTTGCAACCGGTGGTCCCCAGCGGCAAACCGGGCAGATAACGCGGCGCATGCTGACCGACCCATTCACGGTTGAAGATAAAACCGCCGCTGCTCAGCAACACGGCTTGGTCGGCGCGAATCAACTGGCGTTCGGCACTGGCGAGTTCAATGCGCCGCAACCGATTGCGCAACCGATCCGCCACTGCCGGTGCGTACATGTGAATCGCGGTGGCCCAGCGTGACAACCGGGCATGTTGCCGGGCTGCGCGACTGCCGGTCGGCAACTGCCAGGCTTCGACACCCACCACGCGGTCATTGGCATCGATCACCAGACGCCTGACTTCGCATTGGCTGCGCAGGCGTGCCCCAAGGCGCAAGGCGCTGGCTTTCAACGGGGCGAACAGGCTCGCGCCCGACAGGCCGGGGCCTTTGGTGCGATGGCCGCGCGGTGCCGGTTTGGCGATCGCGGCATAGGCGGGGACGGCTTCGTTGCCGGAGTAGTAAAGGTAGAACTGGTCGCTCGGGTAGGACGTCTTGTGCGGCGGCACGCTGGATTCGAACGCCACGCCCTGGCGTTCGAGCCAGGCCAGTTGCTCGCAACTGCCTTCGCAGAATTCGCGCAGGGTCTGCGGGCTCACGGCCTCGCCGACTTCCTGGCGCAAGTAGTTGAACATCGCGTCGCGGCTGTCTTCGTAGCCGGCCTGACGCTGATACGGCGTGCCGCCACCGGCGTACACGACGCCGCCGCTGATGGCCGTGGCACCACCGCCTGCGAACCGGTCCAGTGCCAACACCGACAAGCCGCGACTGGCCGCTTCAATCGCCGCGCAGGCTCCGGCACCGCCAAAACCGACCACCAGCAAATCACAGCGATCGTCCCAGTCCAACTGATCGGCGCTGTTCACACGCAATGGCGACAACTGTTGTTGAGCGTCCATGGCCCGGCCTCAGCCCGCAGCAGCAAAGGCAGATGCCGGGTTGGCGGTGGTGGTGTAGCTGCCGTCGAGGTAGACCAGCGGGGTGATGGTGTCGCTGGTGTAGATTTGCAGGATGCGCCCGATGAACACGGTGTGGGTGCCATAGCTGAAGTGGCCGTCCTGACGGCAGAGTATCGCCGACTGAGCGTCACTCAGATACGGAATGCCGCCGGGGCTGGTCAGCCAGTTGCCCTGGTCGAAGCGCGCCTCGCCTTTGATCGAACCGCTGCAGCGATGGGCCAGACCTTGTTGTTCGACGCCGAGGATGTTCACGCAGAAGTCCGCGCCGGTGGCCAGTGCCGCGTGGGAAGAGGCGGTCTTGTTCACGCAGATCAGCAGCGATGGCGGCTCGGTGCTGAGGGAATCGACCGCTGTGGCGGCCATGGCGAAACGCTCGGAGCCGTTGCTGGTACTGATGATGGTGACTGACTTGGCCAGACGGCGCATGGCCTGGAGCATGTCGGCTTTCAGATTGACGTCGTTCATCGCACTCGTCCTGTGGTTGTACTGGAGTGCGATGGATTTTTGCGCTGGCGTGCCTGCGCAGCATCGTCCGAGGGGACTAGGCCTTTGGGCGGTCTGCGTACGTGCTTCGGATCATCGCCGACATGGTCCGTTTGAGGGATGCCCGGCACTTTTCACATTGTTTGAATGCCGCACAGGAGGCAGGCACCGCAAGTGCGGCACGTGCCTCGCTGCACGCGCGCCCCGGCGGACGGGGTGAACAATGGAGAACAATAAAAATGCTCAACCAAGACCTGATTCGCCAGCGTCTGAGCCAGCGTGCCCGCGAGCTGGTACCGATTCTGCGTGAGCGCGCCCTGGACGCCGCGCAAACCGGCCAGTTGCCGGAAGAGACCCTGAAGGATTTTCAGGAAGCGGGGTTCTTTCGCATCCTGCAGCCGGCACGCTGGGAAGGCTACGAGCTGGAACCCAAGGACTTCTTCGAAGTGCAGATGACCCTCGCCGAGGGCTGCATGTCTTCGGCCTGGGTGCTTGGCGTTGTGGCGATTCATAACTGGCAGATGGCGCTGTTCGATGACCGTGCGGCGCAGGATGTCTGGGGCGACGACTCCAGCGTGCTGATCTCTTCTTCCTATATGCCGGTGGGCAAGGTCGAACGGGTGGAGGGCGGTTTCAGGCTCAGTGGGCGCTGGGGCTTTTCGTCCGGCAGCAAGCATTGCGAATGGGCATTTCTCGGGGCCTTGGTGCCGGCGGAAGAGGCCGGTGGTGCGCCGGATTACCGGACGTTCCTGGTGCCGCGCAGTGACTACCAAATCCTCGATAACTGGAATGTCATGGGGCTCGAAGCCACCGGCTCTCACGACATCCTGGTCGAGAACGCCTTCGTCCCCGAGTACCGCACCCATCGGGCGTTCGACGGTTTCATGCAGAACAGCCCCGGAAATGCGGTGAACACCGCACCGCTGTTTCGCCTGCCGTTCGGGCAGATTTTCGTGCGGGCGGTGTCGTCGGCGGCCATCGGTGCGCTGCAAGGCGCGGTGGATCAGTTTGTCGAACACAACCGCGCACGGGTCGGGGTCAACGACGGACGCAAGATGGTCCAGGACCCGGCCGCGCAATCGGCGCTGGCCAACGCCATGGTCTGCGTCGACGAATGCAAGACCGTGCTCTATCGCAACTTCGCCTTGATGCTGGAACGGGCGCAAAAAGCCGAGCCGCTGAGCATGCCCGAGCGGGTGAAGATGCGTTACGACTCCGCACGGGTAGCCGACAAATGCGCGAAAGCGGTGGGCGAGCTGATGTTCAACAGCGGCGCCTCGACGATCTTCCGCAGCCACCCGATCAACCGCGCCTTTCGCGACATTCACACCGGTCGCGCCCACGTCGCCAACAGCCCGGCGAAGTACGCCTGGAACCTCGGCGCCGTGAGCATGGGCCAGGACAGCAACGACTTTTTCCTCTGACCGCACTGCGCTGAATCGGCTAGTCCGTTTGCAGGATTCGAGCGCCTCGAGGATGCCCGAGCATTAGCGCGAAGGCGTGGTTCTCCGGCGCCGGCTGCGCATCCAACAAGTACAAGGATCAACCATGAAATTTTCCCTGATTTACGAAGCCCAGACGGTGGACTCCAGCCGTGAAGGCGATCGCAAGATTTTCGAAGACACCGTCGAACAGGCCGTGCTGGCCGACAAACTGGGCTTCGATACGTTCTGGTGCGTGGAGCACACGGCACTGAGCAACTACTCGCACATGTCCGCGCCGGAAACCATGCTGGCGTTCGTCGCCGGCAAGACCGAGCGGATCGGCATCGGCCACGGCGTGGTCTGCCTGCCACCGGCGATGAACCACCCGGTGAAAGTCGCCGAACGCATCGCTACTCTCGACCTGCTGTCCAAGGGCCGGGTGCATTTCGGTGTCGGCAAGGGTGGCACCCAGCAGGAGGCCGGCACCTTCGGCTATGACCTGACGACGTTGCAGCCGCAGATCGACGAGATGATGTACCTGATCCCGAAAATGTTCGTGTTCGACGAAATCGAGCACCAGGGCGACTTCGTGCAGATTCCGAAACGGCCGATCCATCCCAAGCCTTACCAGGATCCGCACCCGCCGATGTACCTGGCTTGCACCAACACCGACTCGCTGAAAAAGGCTGGCAGCCGTGGCATGGGCGCGCTGGTGCTGGGTTTTGGCGGGCCGGAAGAAATCGCCAAGAAGGTCGAGGTCTATCACCAGGCCTGGGACAACCGTGACGTGAAACACCAGGTGGGCTTCCGTCCCAACCGTCATATCGCGGCGCTGTGCCCGGCGATCGTGCTGGAAAACAACGAAGAAGCGCGGCGTATCGGCATCCGTGGCCAGCGCTATTTCATGGAGTCGCTGGGTTACTGGTACGGCGGCGGCGAGCGTCCGGACCCGGAAAAGTGGAAGGACGACACTTTCGTCGATGGCAACGGGCAGAGCGTGATCAAGTCGCGTTTTGCCTCGGAAGAGGTCAGCGTCGATTTCTCCGACCCGACCATGGCCATGATGAACCCCAACCATGCCTACGGCACTGTCGAGGATTGCATCGGCTACGTGCAGCGACTGATCGACGCCGGCGCCGACGAAATCCTGTTCATCTGCCAGATGGGCACCGTACCGCAGTGGGCGCAGATGGAGACGTTGAAGAATATTGGCGAGAAGGTGATTCCGCATTTCCGCAAATCCGGACCAGCGTGATAGCTCCCACACTGCACTCACCTGATCGTTCCCACGCTCCGCGTGGGAATGGAGCCCGGGACGCTCCGCGTCCCATTCAACAGCGGACGCAGAGCGTCCATTGAGGCATTCCCACGCGGAGCGTGGGAACGATCATCAACTGCTCGCGCACAAGGTCTGGAACGGAATCCAGTCCCCATTTCCAACGGGTCCCCAAGGCCCGTTTTTTTATGCCTGTATTCCGGGTCTGCGCTAGTCCCATTGGACGATGTTTCCCCCTGGCGAACCCGTTTGAATAGGCCCCAATACAGTCTCCCCGGCAATCGCCGCCGGGCGGCTCGGCCTGAGAACAACGAGGAGTGCATCCATGGATATCCGTGGTCTGGGTTACGTCACCCTGTTATCCAGCGATCTGGCGCAGTGGCGGCAGTACGCAAGTCAGGTGCTCGGCATGATGGTCGCCGGCAGCGATGACGATGAGCGCCTGTACCTGAAAATGGACGAGCGCCACCACCGGATTCTGGTGGAGAAAAGCACCGAAAACGGCTTCGGCGCCTGCGGTTGGGAAGTGTCGGGCAAAGCGGCGCTCGAGCAGGCTGTCAGCGAGCTGGAGCGCGCCGATGTGCAAGTCACCCGTGGCACAGAGGCTCAGGCTCGGGACCGCAAAGTCCAGGAACTGGTGCACTTCAGCGATCCGGATGGCAACCGCCACGAATTGTTCTGGGGCCCGTTGCAGGACTTCGCGCGCTTCGTTTCGCCGGTCGGCGTAAAGGGCTTCGTCACCAACGAACTGGGCATGGGCCATGTAGTACTGCCGGCGCCGAGCTTCGATCGTTGCCGGGATTTCTATGAGCAGGTGCTCGGTTTCGGCCTGTCGGACCTGATGAAAGTCCGCTTCACACCGGACCCGGCCGAACCGCAAAAACGCATTCACTTCCTGCATTGCAATAACGGTCGCCACCATTCACTGGCGATTTTCGAGTGCCCGATGCCCCACGGCTGCGTGCACATGATGGTCGAGGTCAACGCCCTGGATGAAGTCGGCCGGGCCCTCGACCGAGTGCAGGCCAACGGCGTGAAGATGTCCGCCACCCTCGGCCAGCACACCAACGACCAGATGATCTCGTTCTATATCAAGACCCCGTCCGGGTTTGACCTGGAGTACGGCTGCGATGGCCTGGTGGTCGACTGGGAGCTGCACACCCCGTTCGAAAGCACCGTGGTCAGCCACTGGGGCCATG
The DNA here is from genome assembly GCF_014863605.1 of Pseudomonas allokribbensis. Classification (NCBI taxonomy): domain Bacteria; kingdom Pseudomonadati; phylum Pseudomonadota; class Gammaproteobacteria; order Pseudomonadales; family Pseudomonadaceae; genus Pseudomonas; species Pseudomonas allokribbensis. The sequence goes on along the minus strand of NZ_CP062252.1, from coordinate 3,442,675 downwards.
ACTTCAGTGTCGGTCGCCAATGAGGACTATGACGATGGACAAGCGAATGACCACGGCCGAAATGGTCGGCCAACTGCGTGACGGCATGACCATCGGCATCGGTGGCTGGGGCCCCCGGCGCAAGCCCATGGCGCTGGTGCGCGAGATCCTGCGCTCGGACCTCAAGGACCTGACCGTGGTCGCCTACGGCGGCGCGGATGTCGGCATGCTCTGCGCGGCCGGCAAGGTCCGCAAACTGGTGTTTGCCTTTGTGTCGCTGGATTTCATTCCACTCGAACCGTACTTCCGCAAAGCGCGTCAGGACGCGGCGCTGCAAGTGATGGAAATCGACGAAGGCATGCTGTTGCTCGGCCTGCGTGCTGCCGCCATGAAAGTGCCGTTCATTCCCACGGCCGTGGGGCTGGGCACCGACGTGCTGCGGCACAACCCGCAGATCAAGTTGATCGACTCGCCCTATGCCGACAACAAGCAATGGGTCGCCATGCCGGCACTCAAGCTCGATGCGGCGCTGATTCACGTCGACCGCGCCGATGTACGCGGTGTCTGCCAGATCAGCGGCCCCGATCACTACATGGACGACTTGCTCGTCCGGGCGGCGACCCACAGCTATGTGACGTGCGACGAACTGGTCGACAGCGACTACTTCCATGCCGATCCGGCGCGGGCGCATCAAGTGTTCTGGGAACGCAACCTGACCACTGCCGTGGCGCACGTGCCGGGCGGAGCGCACCCGTCTTCCTGCGCGCCGCTGTATGGCTTCGATGTGGCGCATTTCAAGGCCTACAACGCTTCGGCCCAGGCCGGCGAAGGTTGGCAGGACTACGTCCGCGACTATGTCGACTGCACCCACGAACAGTATCTGGACAAGGTCGGCGGCCTGGACGCCATCCGCCAGCTCCCTCTGCCGGTCTACTAAGCGAGCCTTGATATGACGACTTCTGCAACGACTTACAGCCTCGCCGAGTTGATGATCTGCGCGGCTTCCGAAGCCTGGCGCGACGACGGCGAGGTACTCGCCACCGGGATCGGGGTGATTCCGCGCCTGGCCGCTTCATTGAGCATGCTGACCAGCAACCCGCAGCTGCTGATGACCGACTCCGAGGCGTACATGGTCGCCGAGCCGGTGCCGCTCGGTGCACGCAACGGCTACGAACCAAAGCGCGACAGCTGGATGGGCTTCTCGCGGATTTTCGACAACGTCTGGGGCGGCAAGCGTCATGCGCTTGTGGGCCCGACGCAAATCGATCGCTTCGGTCAGGCCAACATTTCCTGCATCGGTGACTACGCCAAACCCAAGGCGCAAATGCTCGGTGTGCGGGGCTTTCCCGGCAACTCGATCAGCCATGCCAACTCCTTTTGCGTGCCCAGCCATAACCGTCGGGTGTTCGTCGAAGGCGAGGTCGATATGGTCGCCTCGGTCGGCTACAACCCGGCGCGCCTGGCCTGGGGCTGGTCGCTGGATGAAATCGATATCCGCCTGATCGTCACGGATCTGTGCGTGCTGGATTTTCTCGGCCCGCAACGACAGGTGCGGATTCGTTCGCTGCACCCCGGCGTGACCGTGGAACAGGTACAGGACAACACCGGATTCGAGCTGCATGTGCCACAGGATTGCCCGACCACAACGTCGCCCACCGCCGCGCAGTTGCAACTGATCGAGCGTCTGGACCCGCACAACCTGCGCGCCAGCCAGCTCAAAGACAACCCGCCGGGCCAGCGCTGAGTCGCACCGTTTCGGAGAAAAGTGATGGCTGAACATAACGATAATAATGCCGCCGACGTGGTGCTCTACGAAGTGCGCGGGGCGGTGGCGCTGGTCACCATGAATCGCCCCGAGTATCACAATGCCCAGAACTCGCAGATGACCTACGCGCTGGACGCGGCGTTTCGCCGTGCCTGCGATGATGACGAGGTGAAAGTCATCGTGCTGCGCGGGGCCGGCAAGCACTTTTCCGCCGGGCATGACATCGGCACGCCGGGGCGGGACGTCGATAAGACGTTCGACCGCGCGAGCCTCTGGTATGACCACACCAACAAGCCCGGTGGCGAGTTTCTTTACGCCCGGGAGCAGGAAGTCTATCTGGGCATGTGCCGGCGCTGGCGCGAAATGCCCAAGCCGACCATCGCCATGGTGCAGGGCGCGTGCATTGCCGGCGGGTTGATGCTGGCCTGGGTCTGCGACCTGATTGTCGCCAGCGAGGATGCGTATTTTGCCGATCCGGTGGTGCGCATGGGCATTCCCGGGGTCGAGTATTTTGCCCATGCGCATGAACTCAACCCGCGCATCGCCAAGGAGTTTCTGTTCCTCGGCGAACGCATGCCGGCGCCGCGCGCCTATCAGATGGGCATGCTCAACCGGGTGGTGGCTCGCGAATCCCTGGAACAGGAAACCCTCGATATCGCCGGGCGCATCGCCCAGATGCCGCGCCTGGGCCTGCAATTGAGCAAGCAGGCGGTCAACAACGCCGAAGACTTGATGGGCAAGCGCGCGACCATGGACATGGTCTTCGGCCTGCACCACTTCGCCCATGCCCACAATGAACTGGTGTCCGGCGACCGGCTCGGCGGCTACGACGCCAAGGCCATGGCCAGTTCGCAACGCTCGACGGGTGGGGCGTGAACATGGCGATCTCATTGAATACCCGGCTGACCGAGTTGCTCGGTTGCCGTTATCCGATCATCCAGACCGCGATGGGCTGGGTGGCTGACCCGAAACTGGTCGCGGCCACGAGCAATGCCGGCGCCTTCGGTTTTCTGGCCGGCGCCACCATCGAACCGCAGCACATGGAGGCCGCGATCCTCGAAACCCGGCGCCTGACGGACCAGCCGTTCGGGGTCAATTTCCATATGTACCAGCCCAACGCCGACGACATCGTCGAGTTGGTGCTGCGCCATAAGGTGCGAGCGGTCAGTTACAGCCGTTCCCCGGGCAAACAGATGATCCAGCGCCTGAAGAATGCCGGTGTCGTGTGCATTCCCACGGTTGGCGCCTTGAAACACGCGCAGAAAGCCGTGGAAATGGGCGCGGATGCCGTCACCGTACAGGGCGGCGAGGGCGGGGGGCATACCGGCTCGGTGCCGACGGCGTTGCTGCTCGATCAAGTAGTCAATGCAGTGTCGGTCCCGGTGGTGGCGGCCGGTGGATTCAAGGACGGCAGAGGACTGGTGTCGGCCCTGGCCTACGGCGCCGAAGGCATCGCCATGGGCACGCGGTTTCTGATGTGTGCCGAAAGCCCGGTGCCGGCGCAGACCCTGGCGCGTTACCTGGCGATCAAAGACCCGGCGGCGATCATCGTCAGCCGCGCCATCGACGGCATGCCGCAACGCATGATCCGCAACGAATTGCTCGACCAACTGGAAACCAGCGGCGTGTTCAAACGCTGGTTGCTGGCGGTGCGCAGCGGTCTGGCTTACCGCCGCCTTAGCAGCATGAGCTTGAGTCAGTTGCTTTCCAGTGCATTGAAGATGCGCAGCAGCGGAGACCTGACCGCTGCGCAAAGCATCATGGCCGCCAACGCGCCGATGGTCATCCAGAAAGCCATGGTCGACGGGCTGCCGGCCGAAGGCGTGTTGCCTTCGGGTCAGGTCGCGGCCTCCATCGACAGCCTGCCCAGCTGTGCCCAATTGATCGAGCAGATCGTTCGTGACGCCGAGTTGCGTCTGGACGAACTCTGTCGTCGCGTGTCGTGAAAGGAAAAAACATGCATCCATTCAGCGTCAATATCGATAACGGCATTGCCGAACTGGTGTTCAACCAGCCGCCGGTCAACGCCTTCAATTGCAGTACCTGGGCCGAAATCGCCCGTGAAATCGAAGGGCTTGGAAGCGACAACCGCGTGCGGGTCATCGTGATTCGCGCCGAAGGTCGCGGCTTCTGCGCCGGGGTCGACATCAAGGAACTGGCTGCCGACGGCAACCTGATCGTGGCGGTCAACAAAGGCAACTACGACAGCTTCAAGGCCATTCACCGCAACCCGAAACCGGTGATCGTGGCGGTGCACGGCTTTGTGCTTGGCGGTGGCATCGGTCTCTGCGGTGCTGCCGACATTGTCCTGGCCTCCGAATGCGCCACTTTCGGCGTGCCCGAAGTCGATCGCGGCGCCATGGGTGGTGGTGCGCATTTGCAGCGCCTGTTCCCGGTGCAGAAGGTTCGGCACATGTATTTCACCGGCGAAGCCATCAATGCGGCGGAAGCCTGGCGTCTCGGAGCGGTGGAGCGCGTGGTCAAGCGCGAAGACTTGCGCGAAGCCGCGTTGCAGATCGCCCGCACCATCGCCGCCAAGAGCCCGGCCATGATCAGCCTCGCCAAAGAAGCGCTGAACGGCATCGAGGACGGCAATCTGGAAGACAAGTATCGCTGGGAGCAGGGCTTCACGCTTGAGGCCTATCGCTCACTGGATTCACAGGAAGCACGCGACTCGTTCATCGAGAAACGTGATGCTCACTTCAACGGCTGAAGGCTCTCTCATGGATCTGACCTATACCCCGGCCCAACAGGCCTTTCGCGCTGAAGCGCGGGCGTGGCTGACGGCCAACGTGCCTCGCGAGCCGCTGCAATCATTCGACACCGAACAAGGTTTTGCTCAACACCGGGCCTGGGAAAACCGCCTCAACGACGGGCGCTGGGGCATGGTCACCTGGCCGGTCGAGTTGGGCGGTCGCGGTTGCGACTTGATCGAGTGGTTGATTTTCGAGGAGGAGTATTACCGCGCCGAAGCGCCTGCACGGGTCAACCAGAACGGCATCTTCCTGCTCGGCCCGACGCTGATGGAGTACGGCAGCGACGCACAGAAAGCGCGTTTTCTGCCGCGCATGGCCACTGGTGAAGATATCTGGGCCCAGGCCTGGTCCGAGCCGGGAGCGGGCTCCGACATGGCGGCGATCCGCTCGCGGGCCGAACGGGTTGGCGATCACTACGTCATCAACGGCCAGAAGACCTGGTCAACACGCGCCGTGTGGGCCGATTGGGTGTTCGGCATTTTCCGCACCGATCCGAACTCGCAACGTCATCAGGGCCTGACGTTCATTCTTCTGCCGCTGGACACGCCGGGAATCACGGTGCGGCCGATTCCTCAGCTCAACGGCTTGCCCGGGTTCGCCGAAATCTTCTTCGACGACGTCAAGGTACCGGTGGAAAACGCACTGGGCGGCGAGGGCATGGGCTGGCATGTGGCGATGTCCACCGCCGGTTTCGAGCGCGGCTTGCTGCTGCGCTCGCCCGCACGCTTTCAGGAAACGGCCCGGCGTCTGGTGCAGTTGTATCAGGCCAATCGCGAGCAGGCCGACCGCGACCCGGCGATTGGCGAGGCGGTGATGCGCGCCTGGCTGGACGCCGAGGCCTACACCCTCAATACCTACCGCACCGCGTCGCAACTGGTACAGGGCAGCAAGATCGGGCCGGAATCGTCGACCAACAAAATCTTCTGGTCGGAACTCGATCAGCGCATGCACGACACCGCCATGAGCATCCTCGGCCTGCGCGGCGAGCTGTTGCCCGAAGCCCCGGCGGCGGGCGATGTCGGCCACTGGCTGGAAGGTTTTCTGTTTGCCCAGGCCGGGCCGATCTACGCCGGCACCAACGAGATCCAGCGCAACATCATTGCCGAACGCATGCTCGGCATGCCGCGTGCTTGAGGAAGAGACCATGGACTTTAATTTCAGCCGCGACCAACTGCTGTTCCAGGACAACGTCAGGCATTTTCTGATCAACGAGGTGACACCGGAACGCATTCGCGAACTCTGGCAGACCGAGAGCGGGCGCAGCGATGAGCTGTGGGCGCAATTGGTCGAGCTGGGGCTGACTGCACTGACCGTTCCCGAAGCAAATGGCGGAATGGGCATGAACGAGCTGGACTTCGTGCTGCTCGCCCAGGAATGCGGGTATGCCGGACTGCCCGAGCCGTTGGTGGAGACGATGTTGGTGGGTGTGCCGTTACTCGCCGGTCTTGATGAGCGTCACGCGGCACTCAAACAGGACTGGCTCGGACGTATCGCAGAAGGCCGCGCACGACTGGCGGTTGCCGAACCGGGCAACCCGCTGGTCAGCGATGCCCATGTCGCCGATCTGCTGTTGCTGGCCCATGGCGATGAGGTGCATGCGGTCGAACCGGGCGCGGTGCAGTTGACCCGCAATGTGTCGGTCGACCCGGCTCGCCAGTTATTTCAGGTCTCTTGGACTCCGTCACCTGCGACCTGCGTGGCCTCCGGAGAACAGGGGCAGCGACTGTGGGCGGAGGCGGTTGATCGCGGCGCGCTGGGCAGTGCCGCACAGCTGTTGGGACTGGCCAAACGCATGGTCGATCTTGCGGTGGACTACACCTTCGAACGCAAACAGTTCGGCAAACCGGTGGGGTCGTTCCAGGCGGTCAAGCATCTGATGGCGAATGTCGCGGTGCAGATTGAATTCGCCAAGGGGCCGTTGTATCGCGCTGCCTATGCCGTCGCCGAGCAACAGCCGAACCGCTCGGTGCTGGTTTCCCACGCCAAACTGGCGACCTCGGAAGCCGCCATGCTGGCGGCGAAAAACACCATTCAGGCCCACGGCGCCATGGGTTACACGTGGGAAGTCGATCTGCACCTGTTCATGAAACGCGCCTGGGCGCTGGACAAGGTCTGGGGCGATCGCGGTTTCCACAAAGAACGCATCCGCGCAGCCTTGTTCAACGGTCGTTGCGCACTGGGTGCCGGCCAGACGTTCTGACGGCACCACTTACCGAGAAAAATCATGCCTGAAGCTTATATTGTCGACGCCCTGCGTACGCCTACGGGCCGGCGCAAGGGTGGTTTGAGTCATATTCATGCGGCCGATCTGGGCGCTCACGTCTTGCGCGAACTGGTCGCACGCAACGACATCCCCGACGAGGATTACGACGACGTGATCTTTGGCTGCGTCGATACGATCGGCCCGCTGGCCGGGGACATTGCGCGGACCAGTTGGCTGGCTGCCGGGCTGTCGCAATCCGTGCCCGGCACCACGATTGATCGCCAGTGTGGCTCGTCGCAGCAAGCGGTGCACTTTGCCGCGCAAGCGGTGATGAGCGGCACCCAGGACGTGGTTATCGCCGGCGGCGTGCAGACCATGACGCAGATCCCGATTTCGTCGGCCATGATCGCGGCTGAGCCTTTGGGTTTCAGTGACCCGTTCAGCGGCTCCGAAGGCTGGGTACGGCGCTACGGCGGGCAACCGCCGACGCAATTTCGTTCGGCGCAGATGATTGCCGAAAAGTGGGGATTGTCCCGCGAGCAGTTGGAAGCGTATTCACTGGAGTCTCATCAGCGGGCATTGCGTGCCATCGAGCAGGGGCGATTCCTGCGGGAAATCGTACCCCTGGCCGACGTTGTTCACGACGAAACGCCGCGCCACACCAGCCTCGAGAAAATGGCCGAGCTGGAGTTTCTGTTTGGCTGCGACCGGGTGACGGCTGCGGTGTCCAGCCAGACCTGTGATGCGGCGAGCGCGATGCTGATCGTTTCCGAAGCGGCGCTCAAGCGCTACGGGCTAACACCGCGCGCGCGTATCCATCACCTCAGCGTACGCGCCGAGGACCCGATCTGGATGCTGACGGCGCCGATTCCGGCCACTGCTTATGCGTTGAAGCGAGCGGGCATGAAGCTTGAGGACATCGATCGAGTCGAGATCAACGAAGCCTTTGCCTCCGTCGCCATGGCCTGGCTGAAAGAGACCGGCTATCCCCACGAACAGACCAACGTCAACGGCGGCGCGATTGCCCTCGGCCATCCATTGGGCGCCACCGGCACTCGCTTGATGTGCAGCCTGTTGCATGAGCTGGAACGCAGCGGTGGTCGCTTCGGTTTGCAGACCATGTGCGAAGGCGGCGGTCAGGCCAACGTGACGATCATCGAACGTTTGTGAATGAAGTTTTGACGGGAGCAGGACCATGCAGATCTGTAAAAACCGCGTCGTGATCATCACCGGTGCCGGGGGAGGGCTGGGGAGGGCGTATGCGCTGGCGTTCGCTGCCGAGGGCGCGAAAGTGGTGGTCAACGACATCAATCGCGAGGCCGCACTGGCGGTGGTGGATGCCATCGAGTCGCAGGGCGGCATGGCGGTGGCCAACAGCAACGACATCACCCGCTATGACGATGCGGCGCTGATCGTGCGCCAGGCGATCGAGACTTTTGGTGGGCTGGATGTGGTGGTCAACAACGCCGGCATCTGTCGTGATCGTATGTTCACCAGCCTGAGCGAATCCGATTGGGACGCGGTGATGGCGGTGCACCTCAAAGGGCATTTTTGCATCTCAAGCCACGCGGCGCGTTACTGGCGTGAGCAGGTAAAGGGTGGCCAGCCCGTGAGTGCGCGGATCATCAACACCAGCTCCGGTGCCGGTTTGCAGGGTTCTATCGGCCAGTCCAACTACGCTGCGGCCAAGGCCGGGATTGCCGCGTTGACGCTGGTGCAAGCGGCAGAACTCGGGCGCTATGGCATTACCGTCAACGCCCTGGCCCCGGCGGCGCGCACCGGCATGACCGAGGGAGTGTTTGCCGACGTCATGAAGAAACCGGAGGAGGGATTTGACTACTTTGCGCCGGAGAACGTAGCGCCGCTGGTGGTTTGGCTCGGTTCGCAGGAATCCGCAGCGGTGAATGGGCAGATGTTTGAAGTGGAGGGTGGCAAGCTGTCGATTGCCGATGGCTGGCGTAAAGGCCCTGAGCTGGACAGGCGTGGTCGTTGGGCGGTAGACGAGGTCGGCGGGGCTGTCGAGCAATTGCTGAATCGGGCGGTGCCTGCCGCGAAGGTATATGGCAGCTGAATAAAAACGCTACGACTTCTGTGAGTCAGTGGGGGCCAACAATTCAAGCCATTGCTGTGCCGCGACCGACAGCTGTGCGTTCTTGCGCCAGATGGCGACGAGTTGCCATTCCAGTTCCGCGCATTCGAGCGGAACGATTTCCACACCGGGCGGGATGTGGTGTTGCGCCAATAGTCGAGGCAATACCAGCAGGCCTGCGTTCGCGGCCACCAATGACAAGCAAAAAGCCAGGTTGTCGCTTTTGGCTGCCTGTAGGCGACTGACGTCCACAGCAGGGCAGCAGAGCTTGATGCGGTGATTGAGAATCGAGGCGCCCTGCAACTGCACCCATGGGTGATGCGCCAAATCCGGCAGTGTCAGTCGATGGCGGTTGGCGAGTGGGTGGCGAGGTGGCAGGACGACAACCAGTGGTTCCTCACAAATCGGCAGCCAGGCCAGGTCGTCTCCGTCGGGTCGCAGACTGATCGCCAGTTCTATCTCGCCCTTGCGAACGGCCTCTTCCAGAGCCTGGCCTCCTTGCTCACGCAATTGCAGTTCCACTTGGGGAAAGCGCCGCCGAAATTCGGTCAACACGGCCGCTACTTGATCGGTACTGCCCAAGGGAGGCAGCCCCAGCTGAAGGACACCGGTGACGAGGCTGTTGAGCAAGTTCACGTCCGTCAGCATTTGCTTGCTGCGACTCAGCAATCCCTTGGCGTGGTGGAAGACCACTTCGCCCGACGGGGTCAAGCGTGACGGCACGCCCGGACGGCTGCGAACCAATAGCGTCGCGCCCAGTTCCTCTTCGAGTAATTGAACGGCTTTGCTCAGTGCCGACTGGGTGACGTGAAGGGTGCGGGATGCCTTCGAGAAACTTCCATGCTCTGTCACTTCCACGAAATAGCGCAGGTTCTTCAGGTCCATCTTGTATTCCATTTCCGCATACGGTTCAGAAAAATTGTTCGCTCACTCCGGCTGGAGAAATGCTTCTACCATCGCCCCCGAAAAACGTCCGGATACAAGGACGGGGAACATTAAATCAGAAGTGGAGGCCAGCCTTGTTCGGAGATCGTATTTGGCGTCTGCGTCGATTCAAGAGGTTCTTCCTTTAACGCTGTTTTCGCGAGGAGCTCACGTCATGAGTACCGCAATCAATGAAACCCGCCGTCTGACCGTACCCGACATCAGGGCTTGCAAGGGCAAACGCAAGATCGTGTCGTTGACCGCGCACAATCGATCGCTTGCTGAGATCGTTGACGAATTTGTCGACGTTATCCTGATGGGGGATTCGACCGCGATGGTTGCCTACGGGCAGCCCAACACGCTGGATTTCACACTGGATCAGACGATTCAGCACAGTCGTGCGGTGGTGCGTGCCACACAGCGCGCGTGCGTGGTGGCTGATCTGCCATTCGCCTCTTATCAGGAGTCACCGGCTCAGGCTTTTCGCAGTGCCGCGCGGTTGATGATGGAGGCCAATATTGCTGCCGTGAAGCTGGAAGGCAGTGCGGTCATGGCGCCCACTGTGCAGTTTCTGGTGGAGCGGGGCATTCCCGTGATGGCGCATATCGGGTTGATGCCCCAGTTCGTCAACACCATGGGTGGCTTCAAGGCCCAGGGCATGGACGAACGATCGGCAGACGCTATCCGTGAGGCCGCCCTGGCGATGGAAGCGGCCGGTGCGTTTTGCATTGTGCTGGAGGGCGTAGCAGAGCCGCTGGCCCGCGAGTTGACCGAAGCCTTGCGCGTGCCAACCATCGGAATCGGCGCCTCGCCCGCATGCGACGGTCAGGTGCTGGTGATCGAAGATATCCTGGGGCTGGGGGGAGAGTTCATACCGCGTTTCGCTAAACGTTATGCCGATGTGCATGCGGTGATCCGCGATGCGGTGGGGCAGTACGCATCGGATGTGCGTGAGGGAAGTTTCCCGGAGCTTTCGCACTGCTTTGGCGTGAAGCGCTGATTGGCACTGCGCAATGTCTCATTTCACTCGCCTGCTGCGTTGGCAGGCGAGTGGGGGGGGCTGGCCGACGTGTTTTCAAGAGGTGTTACTCAGCTACCGTTCTGCACCTTTCCGGGTCTCGCAATGAGCCATTAGGTAGCAAATCTCCAGTGTCGCACCGGCAAATCTGATGGCTGTGCGCGCTGCTATTTTCCTTTAATTCATTCGAATCAATCGCTTGGCGGGAAGATGCAGGTTTTGGCATGCATTCTGCTTTTATGTATCCGTGGATAATTGGATACAAAAAGACAAAAGGTGCCGCCATGCAATTCGCTCCCGCCTACGACCAGCGCCAACCGATGACTGCCGAGGAGGAGGCCTACAACTTTCTTCTGGAAGGCATCTGCGGCGGTCGTTATCGCAAAGGTGACCGGCTGATCGCCGAGGACATTGCCAGTGAAATCGGCATGAGCCGGATGCCCGTGCGCGAAGCCTTTCGCCGTCTAGACGCCCAGGGGCTGGTGACGCTCAGGCCCAATCGCGGCGCGATTGTCAGCGGTCTGGATGTCGAGGAAATGCACGAAGTCTTCGAGATGCGCAGCGCCCTTGAGGGACTGGCGATTCGAGTCGCGGTGCCGAAGATCAGTGAACGTCAGTTGACTGCCCTGGAACGCCTGCTCGATGAAATGGATGACTACCGCGACGAGAGTGCGGCCTGGGTCAGTCGCCACCGCAAGTTCCATGAGTACCTGTGCAGCCTCAGCGGACGACCTCGTCTGGTGAAACAGATCAGCGCGCTCTACTCGCTGATCGAAGCTCCCATGCGTCTTTGGCTGCAGCACGTTGAAAAGCCACTGAGTGCACGCCAGGAACACGTGGTGATCCTCGACGCAATTCGTGCCGGTGATGCCGCGAAGGCAGAGGCCGTGGTGCGCGAGCACATCGAAGGCACGGTCCCTGAGCTCATCAAGTTTCTGCAATCGGAACGATAACCACAGAGCGGGCACCGAGCCCGCCGATGTTTTGACTTTGAGAACTGCCCCGTTACTAACCGAACTGGAGTGTCTGGTCATGCATACGTCTCGCCTGCTGTTGGCTGCAATTTCCCTGGGGCTCTGTACGCAGTGGGCGGTTGCCGCACCCACTGTGCCGGAGCGCTTGCTCAAGGTCGACAAACTCACCTATTGCTCGGGCATGGACTCGCCGCCCCTGGTGTCCTTCGATGAAGCGCAAAAACCAAAAGGCCTGACCGTCGACCTGGGCCTGGAAGTCGCCAGGCGCCTGGGGGACAAGAAGGTCGAGTGGCGGGTGATCCCGTTTTCCGGATTGCTGCCGGCCTTGCTGGCCAAGCAATGCGACATGATCGTCGACCAGTTGTTCGACAAGCCCGAGCGCCGCGAGGTGATCGACATCGTCAACTACATGTATTCCAGCCAGGCGGTGGTGGTGCCCAAGGGCAACCCGAAGGGGCTCAAGACGCTGGCTGATCTCAGCGCGCACAAGATCGCGGTGCTCAACGGTTCGACCATCAAGACCTTGCTCGATACCGAGAATGAAAGCCTGGCCAAGGCCGGCAAGCCACCGATGAAACTGGTGGTCTACAACACCGACACCGATGCATTCCAGGCGCTGCGCATCAGTCAGGTCGATGCTTACGGCACCACGGTGGAAACCGCCGGGTATTACGCCGCCATGGCACCGGACCTGTTCGAGGAAGGCGTTCCAGCCTTCAGCCGGATCCTCACCGGTCTGGGTATTCGCAAGGACGATCCGCAACTGAGTGCCGCGGTGCAGCAAGTGATCACCGACATGCGCAGCGATGGCAGCTACAACCAGCTCCTGAGTAAATGGCACGTCTCCAGCGACACTCTCGATTGAGGTAAGCGTTGATGAACTTCAATTGGGATGTGTTCTGGCAGTACCTGTTGCAGCCCAGCGGGGTCTACCTCACCGGGCTCTGGCTGACGTGCCTGATCAGTGTGCTGGCCATGTTGCTGGGTTGTGTCCTGGGGTTGGCGGCGGCGCTGCTGCGATTGTCGAAGAACCCTTTGCTGCATCTGCCGGTGCGTTTTTATGTGTGGCTGATGCGCGGGACGCCCTTGCTGGTGCAGATCGTCTTCCTCTATACGGCGTTGGCGGCGGGCAGGATTTTCCGCTTTGAAGACATTGAACTGTTCGGGCTGATGATCCCCGGCAACATCCAGGCCGCGATCATTGCGTTGGGCCTTAACGAAGGCGCGTACATGGCCGAGATCATTCGCGCCGGTATCGGTGCCGTCGACAAGGGGCAGTACGAGGCGGGGCGCTCCCTGGGCATGACCTTCGCCAAGTTGATGCGCCGTATCGTCTTGCCACAGGCGTTTCGGGTCATCGTGCCGCCGCTGGGTAACGAGTTCAACGTGATGCTTAAAAACACCACGCTGGTCAGTGTGATCGGTGTGCAGGAGTTGCTGCTCAGCACGCAGATGGTGACTTCGGCAACCTTTCGAGTGTTCGAGTTGTACCTCGTGGTGGCGATCTATTTCCTGTTGCTCACGACGTTGTGGGGTTTCTTCCAGCGCTGGCTGGAGACGCGTTTCGGCCAGTCGGATCGACCTTCGTCGCCGCCGCCGGCATCCAATCGGATGTTCGGTCGCAGCACGCTGAAACTGCTGAGGGGACGTTAATCATGGCGCACCAAAGTGACGAACTGATCATCGAAGCGCTGAACATTCACAAGTCGTTCGGCAACCTCGAAATTCTCAAAGGGATTTCCCTGCAAGTCCGGCGCGGTGAAGTGGTGGTGCTGATCGGCGCCTCGGGGTCCGGTAAAACCACGTTTATCCGCTGCATCAATTTGCTGGAAGACATTCAGTCCGGGCAAATTCGGGTCAACGGCCAGTCCATGGGCTATCGCACGAAGGCCGATGGAAGCCTGGTGCGGGATTCGGAGCGCAACATCGCCCGTCAGCGGCGGGACATCGGCATGGTGTTCCAGCGCTTCAATCTATTCCCGCACATGACCGCGCTGGAAAACATCATCGAAGCACCGATTCAGGTGTTGGGTGTGCCGCGCAAAGCAGCGGAGGAACAAGCGCGGGCGCTGCTCAAACGTGTCGGGCTGGCGGAGAAGGCCAACCATTACCCCTCGATGCTTTCCGGTGGCCAACAACAACGGGTGGCGATTGCCCGGGCCCTGGCCATGAAACCCCAGGCGATGCTGTTCGACGAACCCACCAGCGCCCTTGATCCGGAAACCGTCGGCGAGGTTCTGCAGGTGATGAAGGAACTGGCGGAGGAGGGCATGACGATGGTGGTGGTCACCCATGAAATGGGTTTTGCCCGAGAGGTCGCCGACCGAGTAGTGGTGCTCGATCAGGGTGAACTGATCGAACAGGGACCGCCGGAACAGATATTCAGTCGCCCCTCTCATCCCCGTACCCAAGCCTTTCTCAGCCGCGTGCTGTGAGACTCACAAGGATAATGACGATGCGTTTATCGAGCGTGTTTGCGGCCCTGTGCTGCGCTGCCGTGGTGCCCATGACTCAGGCTGCCGACGCGGTGGTGAAGGTCTACAACTGGTCCGACTACATTGGTCCCGACACCCTGAAGAACTTCGAAAAAGACAGTGCCATCAAGGTTCAGTACGACATCTTCGACACCAATGAAATGCTCGAGGCCAAGTTGCTTTCCGGACACTCGGGGTATGACGTGGTGGTGCCGTCCAGCCAGTTCCTGTCGAAACAGATCCGGGCTGGTGCCTATCAGCCGCTGCAACGAGCGTTGCTGGATAACTGGAAGCACCTCGACCCGCGTTTGATGCAGCGTCTGGAAGCGGCCGATCCGGGCAACCGCTATGCCGTGCCTTATATGTGGGGCACCGTGGGCATCGGCTACAACGAGGAGAAGGTGCGCGCGGTGCTGGGCAAGGACGTGCCGCTGGACTCTTGGTCGATGGTGTTCGATCCGCAAAATCTTTCCAGACTTAAAAGCTGCGGCGTGGCCTTTCTCGATGCGCCGGTGAAGATCATTCCTCAAGCGATGCTTTATCTCGGGCTCGACCCCAACAGCGTCAAACCGGACGACTACAAGCAGGCGTCGAAACTGCTGATGACCTTGCGGCCCTCGGTGACTTACTTCAACTCATCGAAGTACACCGCCGACCTGGCCAACGGCGACATTTGCGTGGCGATCGGTTATTCCGGCGATGTGATGCAGGCCCAGACCCGGGCTCGCGAGGCCGGGAAAAACATCGATATCCGCTACCTGATTCCCAAGGAAGGCGTGAACCTGTGGTTCGACATGCTGGCGATTCCCAAGGATGCCGGCAACGTGGCCAACGCCCATGCCGTGATCAACTACTTGCTGCGGCCCGAGGTCATTGCGTCGGTCAGTGACTATGTGGGGTACGCGAATCCGAACAGGGACGCCACGCCCTTGATGGATCCCAAGGTCAGCGGCAACCCGGGGATTTACCCGGGCGACGAAGTGATCAGTCACACCTTTGTCTCCGCCGATCTGCCGGAAAACATCCAGCGCCTGATGACCCGCGAATGGAACCGGATCAAGTCCGGCCAATGAATCCTTGTTTTGAAGAGTCTTTGCCATGCTGAAATTTTCTGCTCACGAGTATCCGTATCCGTCACAACGCCAAAGTGTTTTTGCCCGTCGTGGCATGGTTGCGGCGTCCCAGCCTTTAGCCGCTCAGGCCGGCATCGAGATGATGCAAAAGGGTGGCAATGCGATCGACGCCGCCATCGCTACCGCGGCAGCGCTGACCGTAGTCGAGCCTACAGGTTGTGGTCTTGGCGGCGATGCTTTTGCTCTGGTCTGGTTCAAGGATCAGTTGCATGGGCTCAACGCCAACGGCCATGCACCGGCTGCTTTGAGCATCGAAGCGGTCAAGGCGGCCGGACATGAACAGATGCCGCTGTATGGCTGGACGCCGGTGACGGTGCCCGGTTGCCCTTCGGCCTGGGCCGAGCTTTCTCAACGCTTTGGCGTGCTGCCGTTCGCTGAGTTGTTGCAGCCGGCCATCAGCCTGGCACGGGATGGTTTTCCGCTGTCGCCAGTGGTTGCTCATCAATGGCAGGTTGCTTTGGATGAGTTCAGTCCCCATCGCGATGCGGTGCTGGACGCCTGGTTCGATACTTTCCTGATTGAGGGTAGGGCGCCGAGGGCAGGGGAGCTGTTTCGTAATCCAGCGCAAGCGCGGACGCTTGAAGAATTGGCGCAGAGCCGCTGTGAGAGTTTGTATCGCGGCGCTTTGGCGCAGCGCCTGGATGCGCATTCACAGGCTACCGGCGGGTATCTGCGAGCTACGGATCTGGAACATTACCGTGCGCAATGGGTGGAGCCGATCCACGTCAATTATCGCGGTGTGGATGTCTGGGAAATCCCGCCAAGCGGCCAGGGCCTGGTCGCGTTGATGGCGCTGAAGATTCTCGAGGGTTTCGACTTTGATCATCGTGACAGCCAACAGACCTGGCACCGTCAGCTGGAGGCCATGAAACTGGCGTACAGCGATGGTTTGCACTACATCACCGATCCATTGCACATGCGCGTGGCGGTGGCCGATCTGTTGAGTGATGGCTACAGCGCTCGGCGCCGTGGGCAGATCGGTGAGAAGGCTCAGCCACCCAAGCCAGGTGATCCTCATGCCAGCGGTACTGTGTATCTGGCCACGGCCGATGGACAAGGCAATATGGTGTCGTTCATCCAGAGCAATTACCACGGCTTTGGTTCGGGTGTGGTGCTACCTGACAGCGGCATTGCGCTGCAGAACAGAGGGCAAGAATTCAGCCTTGATCCGGAACATGCCAACTGTCTGGCGCCGGGCAAGAAGACGTTCCATACGATTATTCCGGGCTTCCTGACCAAGGATGGCCAGGCGCTTGGGCCGTTCGGTGTGATGGGCGGCTATATGCAGCCTCAGGGGCATGTGCAGATGGTCATGAACTTGGTGGATTTCGGATTGAACCCGCAGTCGGCGCTGGACGCTCCACGCTGGCAATGGCTGGGGGGGATGAAGGTAGGGATCGAGCAGGGGGCTTCGAGGGATTTGGCCAATGCGCTGGCGCGACGGGGACATGAGGTACAGATCGCCTCTGACCTTACGGATTACGGCAGAGGGCAGATTATTATTCGTGATCCGGTCAGTGGTGTGTTTTGTGGTGGGACTGAGCCCAGGGCGGATTCGCATATTGCGGTTTGGTAAGCACAAGCTAACGAAGAAAACGCTAAATGAGGCTAACGTCTTCGAATGTGTCGACATATTAGGTTAACTACACTAAATGAGCCTTTAGTTGAGCTATGCGAAAATCTACTGTGAAATCAATGGAGAAGGCTATGTTGAAACGCCAGGCGAGCGCAAAAGACGTCATTACAGCCCTGAAACTTGAATCTCATATTGAGGGTGGCTATTTCCGCAGGACATTTCAGGCCGACCATCGAGAAATGCTCGAAACCGAAGGCGGCTCACGTTATTTGATGACGTCCATTTATTACCTGTTGACCGAAGAATCGCCCGTGGGCCAGTTTCATTTCAACCAGTCAGACATCCTGCATTATTTCCATCTGGGCGACGCCATCGAGTACAGCCTGATTCATCCTGACGGTTCGCTACAGACATTGGTGATGGGCAGCGACGTTCTGGCAGGCCAACATCTGCAATTGCACGTACCGGGCGGAATCTGGAAAGCCTCCAGACTGTTGAATGGCGAGAATGGATTTGGCTTGATCAGCGAAGCGGTTTCGCCAGGGTTTGATTTCGCGGATATGGAAATGGGGAATCGGCGGAAGCTTACGGCGCAGTATCCGCAGCATCGAGCGCTGATTGAAAAGCTGACTCGTGACGAGGATTGAGAGCAGCACATTCCAAATAGAGCGATCGCCAGGCATCAAAGGCAAGGTGCTTTGAGGAGCGATGGTGGAGATGTGGGAATCATCTAAAAAATGGAGCTCACATAATTAACTGATTTTTATAAAAAAAAATAAAATAAACAAGAAAAACACGGAAAAAAAAGCCTGTAGCTTGAAAATAGCCACCTTTCAAATATTCTCAATTCACTGCCACTCCGCTTTATTGGAGGTGCCCAGAGTGAATATCGTCAGATTAGATCCAGGTGTTGTGGTTTTAGTCGCCGGGGAGCCCGCGACAATCCTTCAGTGCTTACCGAAATCAATGATCCAGGTTTTGCGATTAAAAGATAGGCTCCAGCTAGTTATACCTGTCGAGCAAGTAAACCCTCTCCCAAAAACCGGCGCTGACGGTAAAGAAGTCTATACTCAGGAACTCGTTTGCATACAGAATGCGGCGTCAGATAATGAAGTTAAAATATCAGAAGAACGGTTTATATTAGTAAGCAAATACTTGTCTCGTGAGATCTCGCTTAGTGAAGCGCTGGCAACTATAAATTTAAAAAAATCTCGTTTCTTTGAGCTAATTAAGCTTTACGATAGTGAAGTTGGCATGGTCTCGTTGATTCGCCGTAATAGAGGAAGAAAGTTAGGAGAAAAGCAACTGCAGGAGCAGGTTGAAGAATTCATAGCGGATGCAGCATCGAAAAAAAGATCGGGCAAAAAACTTACTTTTAAGAAAGCTTGGCAAGAGATTAATAATCGTTGTCAAGAGGCGGGTCTTCATGCTCCAAGTATCGGAGCTGTTACAGCAAGATTTAAGAGCATAAATGCCAAACAACTTCATGCTTTGCGGTTTGGTGCTGAAGCTGCAGATCAGTTGTATGGGGCGCGTCCAGGCCATCGGAAAACTCAATTTCCATTAGAGTTGGTTCAAATAGATCATACGCTTGTAGATGTTATTTTATGCGACCAAGAAACGCGCGAGCCGATAGGGAGGCCGTGGTTAACAGTTGCAATCGATGTGCACACTAGAATTATTTTGGGTTATTACATAGGGTTTAATGCACCGTCAGCTGTTAATGTCGCTTGCGCTATAACTCATGCTGCATTTCCCAAGCGTGAATATTTAAAAAATATCGGTGCTGAGGCTGAGCTGTATCCATTTTATGGGGTGCCTAAAATTCTCCACATGGATAATGCAAAGGAATTTAGATCAAATAAGCTTGAAAGAGCCTGTGCAATACATGGGATAAAGGTTGAGTTTAGACCTCCTGGAAAAAAACACTATGGTGGTCATATTGAACGCTTAATCGGCACCTTGATGACCAGTCATGTACACTTTTTATCAGGCACGACATTTTCAAATGTCCAGCAACGGAAAGGTTACGACAGCGAGAAAAAATCAATACTGTCACTGCGCGAGTTTATAAAGTGGTTTACTGGGCAAGTTGCTATTTATCATGCATCCTATCATCGTGGGCTCGATAGTACGCCGGGAGATAAGTGGATAAGTTGTTTTACAAGCGCAGATATGACAGTCAACCAGCCCCCTCTTCTACGTGATTCCTTTAGTTTTAGATTAGATTTTATGCCTGAGGATGTTCGCGCCATTTCACCCAAGGGTATAGCATTTGGCGGCAAGCATTATTGGTCGCCTGGACTGATTGATTTTATTGGTGTGAAAAAAGCTATTATCAAATATGACCCGCTTTCTTTAAGTAAAGTTTGGGTGAGGTTGAATGGTGAATATCTTGCTGCGAGCTTTTCTGATCTCACTAATTCAGATATGACTCTTGAAGAGTATTCATTAAGTAAAAAAAGGAATTTAGGTGTTAAGTGGGTTTCTCCAGAAGCGCTTCTTGAGGTATATAAAAATAACGACTTTCTGGTGAGTGAGAGCGAAAAAGAAACAAAAAGAATGAAGAAAAAAAGACAGGCGGAAAAAGAATATGCTAATCATTTGAGAGATTCCGGCCTTCTAAGCTACCGCCCATTGACCGAAAAAAGCGCAGTTGTAAATCCAGTGGACTACTCAATCAAACCGACGCCCTTACCAAGTGAGGATTTTTGAGATGAGTGAAAGTCATGTCAAAGATTCAAGACGTTATATGCTGGAGTTGCCGGTGAAGGAGCGCGTTAAGATAGTGCATCAGGACATATGGGTGGACTGTCCGCAATCTCTATTGGCGCTTCGAATGATAAAAAATATTATACAATCCCCGTCACAGATTCAAGCGCCGTGCATGCTTGTTTGCGGAGAGGGTGGGAGTGGTAAAACAAGTATCGTGAAACAGCTTAAATTCCTTAGCCGGAAATGGGATGAGCATGTTGTTTTTATGGCGCTTAATGAAAATCCAGGAAATCTGCATTTTAGAGACCTATTTCTGGAGGCTATGGGGGCGGCACGATCTACCAGAGTAAAAATAAAACCTACATTGCCTGCTGAGCTGTCGGAATTTATTGCCATCAGGTGCGTACGAGCGATCGTGATCGATGAATTTCATGATGCCTTGCTCTCCAACAGAACCGACCAGGCAAAGACCTTATCTATCTTGAAGGGATTGTCCGGAGAACCTTACTGTTTGTCTGTTATCGGGTTCGGAACGTCTCTGGCACGTAACGCATTGCGGCATGACGCGCAACTCCTACGCAGATATTATATTCATGATCTCCCCAAGTGGACCGAATCGGAAAACTTCAGAGCTTTTCTAGCCGCTTATGAAGAAAATCTTCCTTTGCGTAAACCGTCCTCTCTCTACTCTGAGGATCTGCTAAAGTTTTTACTCATGTACTCGGACGGTGTAATGGATAATGTAGTCAAACTCATCAAGCACGCCGCAATTGTCGCCCTTGTCTCTGGGGAGGAACAAATAACCATAGATTGTCTGCAGGAGGCGATGAGCAACCCTTGGGCGTATAAAATGTAATTACAGTGTTTTTAGCAGTAGGGGAGCGAAAATGAAGATAAGGGGTTGGCCCAGAGCAATACACGACGAGACATTCACTTCTTGGTTGTTCAGGTCCGCTCATAACAAACATGTTAAAAGCTTTAATTGCGAAATGGGGGAGATCTACCCCAGTGCGATTAGTTGCTGGCCTTATCTAAATCCAGATTTTGACCCGGATTTTAATTTTAACAATAAGACTTTTGAGGGGTTGTGTAATGGTCAAAAGTTGCCCGGCCGGTTAGTCTCAGATTTTTTTGGAGCCAGGTCTTCACACCTCTCCCTGCCGCAATACCGATTTAGCTTTTGCACTCAGTGTATCAGAGAAGATATCAAGTTGTATGGCTTGCCAGTATGGCGTAAGTCTTGGTGTTATATTGGCAACCCCATCTGCTCCCATCACAGGTCCGTATTGAGTATTACGAATGAGATCCCATCGTTTTATAAGTCTTGGGATGCATTTGCTACTGAGACTCCGAACGATCCAGAACATCCGTATGTCGAACACTCGCACCGATGGGGAGGCATTTCCAGCAGGGTGCTCGATCTAAGTATGGCAATCAAGATACAAACGTGGCTATCAGAGTTGGAGAGGAAAAAATGGTGTTTGCTGCCCGGAGACAAACACCCTGTTTTGTCAGGCGAGCTGATTGTCGTTTTAAAATTTCTCATGCAGATTTTTTTATCTTCTCGAACACGCTTTCGAAGCCCGGGCGCGGCTAGAAGTTTATTTAATGAAGGTAGCGAGCCTCTAGTTTATGAAAATTTAAACTATCGAGAGTGTATGGAGTTTGGCTCTGGTAGTGCCTCACCGTACCATAGGATGATCGCTATTTTAATGGTAGGGTACGTTTTTCGATTGCTCTCGGAAAAAGACTTACTGCGATTACATCATGCGGCGAGTGCTTTCGGTTTTACATGGCCTAAAAGCATTGAGGAACTCGGTTATTGTTCGCCTTGGTTCCATTCTGAAGGGGAGTATTTAGATTTGATTGGCTGTTTTTCTTGTGCGACTGGCGATCTGCAGAAACGATTAACACCGTTTTTAAACGGGTTGGAGTATGCGGCATACCGGAGTAAGGTGTTGAGTGATGCCCAAGTGAAGTTTTGGAAAGGCCAATTTCCCTTAAAGACATGGCGCTACTAACGTTTGTGGAGGGTGTTTAATCGTAGGTGTAGGAGTGAGAGTTTAATTATTTTACAATACACTTTACGGACAAATGATCCGAAGCGCGTACGTCATTGATAGGCGCCCACCCTATAAGAGGGCGCACACTTTATAGCTTCTTCGAGGCTGATCTCCTCATCGCCGCGAAAGCCATCATCGCGTAGAACTAATTCGATATGCTGAACCAGCAAATACCGCAATCGTCCAGCGCAACCCACTCCAAGTGCTTAGAATGCTCGTCGAGCGAAGCCAGCGCTTTGCTTCGCGGTCTCCCGGTCTAGCCGTGTCGGTACGCAAATAAAGCCCAAGAGTCTAGGCCCTCTCAAGAAGGCACGGATTTGGCCGAAGCCGCAAAAGTGAATGCCCAGAAAAGGCGAATCTCGCTCTAGGCGAGATTCTCAGCCGTCAATTGCATGCTTTCGACGGGGCAGGACGCTGTTACCTGACACTGGGCCATCTGACCTTCATCAGAAGCGGGGTGCGATCCGAAGACCCCTGTAGCCACCCTATGATCTACGCCTAGGCGCAGACAAACAATAGTAAATCCATAGTCACTATGTCAATCAATGCTATCGCCTCCTGGATGATCTGAATTCACCCCGATCTCCACTCAGCCCCCCAAAACTGCAATGACAGCGTCCCATTGATCGGCCAAACTGGCAGGTCTCTCAAGCTACGCATGCAAGACCAAAAATTGCTCCTCGGCGTTCAGATCACGCTCTACGCGACGCCGCTTTTCGGCAGTTCTCCGCTTTTTCCGAAAATCCCAGACCGACAGCACCGAGTTGTCCGTAAGCCTCTAGTGTATGGCCTGCTAGTTCGTGCTTTTGCAGTGATTTCTGTCGCCCCGGGCTACCCCATTTTGCATAGAGTACGATGTCGTACGAACTCTGCAGGCGACCCATTTAGGATAGGCGCACCTATGACAGCGCTTCTTGACGCTGCGGCATCTACGTGTGTACGGAGTCGCACTTAACTCATTAAGATGATGCTAGAAAACGTGGCCTATGAAGTAAAACAGCCGTATTAACTAATAAAAATAAAACCGAACCGCATCATGCTCGCAGAGGCATAAATGCACAGCATCGCGCAATCCTTGGCGCCGGTATGAATGCACATCGAGCGTGTATTTATGGTGAATGGCAGCGCACAGAGGAATCTTTTACTGAGATAGCACGTCTTGGCGATGGGAGCGTTGTTCGCTCCCCCTGCTCGTCAGGCTCAAACGCTTTTCGTAATCAGCGAGTCCGTTGAGGGGGGGTTAGGCGTTCTGGGTTTTCGCCAGGTAGATTGTACGCCTGATTTGCTCTGCAGAGCCGTCTGCATGCCCCTGCGTATAGAGCCGATCTCCCATTACTCTGAAGATATGGGAGATCGCCTGCCCGCGGCCCGCTACCACCTCGGTAAGCTCCAACAAAGGCTCCATGAGCCATCGCCCTGATTTGTTGAAATAACCCGGGCTGACCAATTGTATCTCGTCAATCGATGCGGAAGGGTTTCGCTGAGTCAGCGCGCTTTTCAATAACTCCAGGCTGGACAGCATCAGCATATGACTGATCTGCAGGCCGTCTTCTTCGTGAACCGATCGAGCGTAAAACCAAGGTAAATGCAGGCCATGCTCGACGCAGGACCATAGATGTATATCTTCGCCGAGGAACGCCGGCGTTGGTATTTTTGCTTTCCGACTCGTTCTAAACATTTTCCCGCCACTCTCGGCAAATGAACACTATAGATTGTAGCTCTAAAGTGTTCGTTATTGCCCTATAGTTCCTTTTGCGAGCGGTGCAAAATGGAGCTGAATCAAGCATTCGGGGTGGCGTTGCAGCGCCTGAGAAAAAGCAAGGCGCTGACGCAGGAGGACTTCTCGACTAAAAGCAGCCGAACATACCTCAGCACATTGGAACGCGGACTTAAAAGTCCGACTTTGGAGAAGCTGCAGGCGCTGGCCTCCGTCATGGGCGTTCAGCCGCTGACTTTGCTGGCGTACGCTCAGTTGTTGTGTGATGAGGGGCTCAGTCTCGACGAGTTGCTTTCCCGTGTGAGGGACGAGCTAGCGTTGCTGCATGTTGAGGGATGAAGTGGCAGGGGGGAGCGTCTGGTGATCATTGCAGTTTGCATCTTGTGATGTGGATAAGGACCTTGTGCCCCGACGGCAGTTTAGACGGCTACTTGGGATGGAGCGATTCCGGTGCGCTGCTCACCTCGTTTTTACGCAGACTCACTTTCGACTCGCGTCGGCTGGAATAGTTGAGTGGCCCGACTGTCGAGCAGGGCGCCCGCCTGAAAGTAACCCATCACCGTGGTAACACTGCGATGTTCAGTCATGACCATCACTTCGCCGAGCGGCACGCCCTGACGCCCGGCCTCGGTGACAAACCCCGACCTTAAACTGTGCGCCGCCCAATCGCCCTCCAGGCCTGCCAACTTTGCCCGACGCTGGACGATGCGCGCAATCTGGTCGGCCGACAAGCCTGCCGTCCCGACCTTGCCACCTTTATACAGCCGGCGAAACAATGGACCAGAGTCGGCGGGCGCGGCTGTCAGCCAGGCGGCCAGCGCTGCGGCCGCCGGCCCGCGCAACGGTTTCTCACGACGCACACCGCCGGTGTCGGTCTTGGTCGCGCCTAGCGCGTACAGCCAAGTATCGGCATCCAGTTGGCGTACATCGCTCGCTTGCAGTCCCACCACCTCTGAACGTCGCCGGCCGCCGCCGCTCCATGCCAGCAGGAGCAGGGCGCGGTCACGGATGCCGCGCACGCCGTCGTCGCAAGTGGCGAGCAGTGTCTGCAAGGGTTCGAGCACAATCGCGGTTTTCTTGCGCACGTTCACGCCCTGGCGTGCTTGGGCCTTGCGTGCCTCGCGCAGCAAGGTCTTTAGCGCCGGCGCTTCGGTCGGACTGTCCCACTGATTGATTCGATGCCATTTGCCCAACACGGCTAGGCGATGGCTCACCGTATTGAACGCCAGCGGTCCTGGTTTGGTTTTGACCCGGGCGGCGATCAGCACGGCATCGATGCCCGGCGGCAGCAGGTGGGCCCAGCCGCCGTCGGCCAGCGGTCGCGCCAGGTGATCAAGGACGAACTGTATGGCTACGGGGACGGGGAGCGGCGCATCGCCCAGCGCTTGCCCATAACGCAGCTGCAGCCAGGCCGACCAGTAGGCGAGGGCGCTGCGGTAACTGCGTACAGTATTCGCCGCGGTGCCGGCGGCAATAAACGCCGCCGCGGCTTCCTGGGCGTGGAGCGCCAAGGATTGTGGGTCCAGCGGCGTTTCGTCGATCAGCGCCAACTGATCTGTAATATTTAATACGTTCAACGTATGATAATTCCAATATCTAAAAAATAACGTCGGATAACATTCTATTATCAGACCTAATATACCCGGAGATGCGGCATGGCAGTAGGAGTACCGGAACATGAAGTGTTTGCCGCCGCGGACGCGGTGCTGGCCCGGGGTGAACGGCCGACGGTGGAGCGGGTACGCCTGGAGCTGGGCCGCGGCAGCCCAGCGCGCGTGGGTGGGTTGCTCGATCAATGGTGGGCACGCCTGGCCGAGCGGCTGAACGGTGAGACCCGCCTGCCGACGCTTCCTGGCGAAGTATCACAGGCCTTTGTCGCGGTGTGGCAACAGGCGATCCACTTGGCGCAGGGTGTCGTCGAACAGAGTGTGGCCGAGCAGCGCCAAGTGCTGGACACCGAACGTGAACGCATGGCGGTGGCGGAAGATCAAGCGCGTCAGGACATGGCCAAGGCGCGCCAGCAGGTGGTAGAGGCGACGGCGGGGCGTCAGGCTGCCGAACTGCGTTTGGCTGACCTGGAACTGCTGCTGTCCCAACGTCAGACCCAGATCGATGACCTGCAACAGCAACGGGAGAGTCTGGTGCACGAGCGCCACGAGGCCCAGCAGCACAACCAGGGATTGCAGCAGGAGCTGCAGGCGTTGCGACTCAAGGCCGAGCAGGAGCGTGTCGCGCAAGAGACCTATGTGCGCGGCGTCGAAGATCGTGCACATCGCGAGGTCGACCACGCGCGGGAGCAGAGCAAAGCCATGACCGTCCAACTCAAAGATGCTGGGCGGCAAGTAGAGCAATCGCTACGACGACAGGAGTCGCTCCAGACCGAACTCAGCCAGGCGCAGCAACGTGCCGCGGCGCAGGTGGCTCGAGCTGAAACCTTGGAGCAGCAGCTAAATCATATGCGCCAGTTGTCCGAGACGAAACGCAAGCCAAGAGTCAGAAAAAGCCCCACATTACGTGACCCCAAGGCTTAATACACTTGGTCCCACCAATGGCTGCTATCGGCCAAAAACGGACGTTCGCAAGTGGCCGCTAACGGCCAGAAGCGGGCATTCGTGGTTGACCACACTTGACCCTAAGCAACCCCATAGCTAAACGGCTCTAGAAAAAACTGTGGATCGACCCAAAGCCTTAGGCCGTACGGAATTACCGAATATCCGTCATATCGTCCGGTGAAAGTATTCGATGCGGCGAACTCCACAAATGTGCCGCGCTTATCGTCAACAACGCGGATACCAGGGCATCCGAGCAACTTGTACTTGATGATGGGTTTGGGTAATGACGTCTCCCACATCTGAATTTCTACATCAGAATCGTATTGCCAGATTGTCAGTTCCAGCCTGAGGGAGCCTTGTTCAATCAAATACCGATGCGACGTATCAAATTCATCGTGAGAAGGAACGACGCCGAGTACGGCGACCAGATCAAAAGGATCCCATGTGAGCTGTGGCATACCGTCTCCTTTGCCAGATATCGCCATGCATCGTAGCTATGATTCGTTTGTGAATCATTCTTTCCTTGCTGATCATCCACAGAAGGAGTCGCAGCGACACATGACATTTACGCTCGGGTGATACTACTCCTCAGCTTCGCAAAGCAATGTCCGCTCTGGGTCGGAAGCAGTCGTTCCTGAATGTCCGCTTCTGGCCGAAAGCGGTCACTCCTGAGTGGCAGCTATCGGCCCAGACTGTGTGAAAGGCATGCACCGTTTTGAAGTCTCTTTAACCGTCTTCAAACAGCCTCGGTCGACAACGGCCTCAAGATTGCTTGTCAGTGCCGCGGAGTGATTTTAGCACTACCGATCCGTCGATCAACTCTAATGCTCAAGGAATCACCCAAACCGACGTTCATTGCTGCAAGTACATCCGGAGGGAGATCGATAATGACGTCTCCGCTCCCATCAACTGGATCTTCGCATGTCACGTTTGTCTGCACAGATTCACTCATAAGGGAAAGACCCTCTTTGGGGAGAGCCCATATCCTAAGCCCGCATGGCTCCCGCTGACAGCAATTGGCCGATTGCTGCGGGTCACGAACGGCAACAAGTCTGCCACCGATTGGTAACTAAGCTTTTTGTAGAAGCTGATCTCAACCCAAAAAGTTCAAGTGAAGGTACCAATGAACCTCCTTAAGGTCGCTCTCTCACTCGATTCCGAAGTAATAATGGCTGTCTGCTCACCCCGGATTGCCTACACCACCCGAGCACAGACACGCCAAACCAGCGATGAAAAGCCCGCGAAAAAGTACTGACATCGGCATAACCAAGCAAACGCGCCACTTGCGTAAGACTGATTGTCGGTGTCTGAAGATAGTTGCGTACCAACTGCTGGCGCGTCTCATCCAACAATTGCTGAAATGATGTGTTTTCTTGCGCCAGGTGGCGTTGCAAGGTACGCGGATTGATTGCCATGCAATTGGCCACTCTGTCGATGGTCGCACGCCCGCTGGGCAATAAATTGCGTAGCAATTGCCTGACGTAGCCCGGCATCGCGTCTGTCGACAAGCGTTCAATGCCTGACAGATGTCCAGCTATGAGTTGATGCAAGGCTTCACTGGCGCAATCCAGCGGCTGCACCAAGACACACGCATCAAATAGAAGTCCAGTATGTGCAGCAGAGAAGGTCGGCTTGATACCTAGCGCCTGCTGATAATCCCGTTCATCGGCAAGCGGCACATGCCGTAGCATTACCGCTGCGGGCTGCCATTGGTTCCCGACCAGGGTTCGCATCAGTTGTAGACCGACACCACACGCGAGTTCTTCGGCCTGGGGTAATCCGCCGATCGCCGTCCCATCCGTCCGGTAACCAAGCAGCGCGACTCCATCAATAACTTCCAGGTCAATTTGCGCTGCGCCGTTGTAAAGCGCGAAGTTGGCACGCAGCTCGAGCAAGGCCTCGCCAATGGTACGGGCGTTGTGAATCAGGAAAAAAATATCGCCAAAGACATCGACACCCTGATCGAGCCCGAACTCCAGACCGAACAACGGGTTATTCGAACGCTGGCGGCATAGTTCCAGCAAGCCGCAATAGTGCTGGAAGGACAGGATATCTTCCGGGCGCTGTAGCGATGCCACAGGTATAGAGGTTTGTCGCAACATGTGGTTCGGGTCCAGGCCCTGGCGCCGAGCAAATTGCTCAAATCCTGTCAGGCTGAGTGCACGAATGAACGGATTGGAAACCATGTCGTTTACCGTTTGGTGTGTTGCATGCGCTGTTTCCACTTTTGTGGGCTTACGCCATTCCAGCGAGTGAAAGCTCGGGAAAAAGTGCTCAGATCAGCGTAACCCAACAGACTTGCCACCTGCGTCAGGCTGATTGATGAGTCGCAGAGGTAGCGCACGGCCATCGACTGGCGCGTTTCGTCCAGCAGCTCCTGAAATCGTGTGCCTTCTGCCGATAGATAACGTTGCAAGGTGCGCGGGCTGATCATCATGTACTCGGCCATTTCGCGAAGCGTGACTGGACCATGGGCCAGTTCATCACGCAGCCGCTTTTGCACGTAGGACGGCAATTCTTTGAGCGTTATGCGTGCGAGCTCATCGATGTGCTGCTGGGCTAACTGTTGACACCTTGCATTCGCCGCACCCAGCGGTATCGCCAGCAGTGACTCATCAAAAACCCAGGCATTGACGGTACTGTCAAAGCGCGGATGCGTGCCCAGAAGAGCGCGATAGGCCATGCGGTTTTCAGGAGCGCTATGACGCAGTGTCAAACCTCTAGGTTTCCAGGCATGCCCCATCAGCTCGCGGAGCAAACATACGGCAATTCCCATCGCCAGCTCCACCGTCTGACGTACCGATACCAACGTTCCGTCAATGACGTCGTAGATAAGCAGAGCACTGCCGGTCTGGCATTCGAGACGCACTAACGCGCCGTCGCTATGGATATGGAAATAGCGTATCAGCAGGTTCAGCGCCTCACCCACATTCGCTGTACTGCGCATGGCGTACACCAGGGTGCCTAGACTTTGCGTGCCTTGGCGCAAGCCAAACTGTAAGCCGAACAGAGGATTGTTCGAACGCACCGCACACAACTCGACCAAGGCATTGAACTGGGCGCCGGAGAATTGAGCATTCAGTGGGTCTCCGGGCAGACCAATCTCAGCCAGTGCCGAATCCGGATCGATTCCCTGACTGACAGCAAACTCTTTGAACCCCAGCAGAGCGGTGCTACGGACAGTGGACATCATCTGAGTCCCCATTTGGGTAAAAGCCTTTGGAACGACAGGCACTGGCACGATTTGCAAAAACTCTGGCGCGTTCGGCAAAGCTTTCTCCCTTGTCGCGGGACCAGACTCGAATCACCAATAACAAAAAAACTGCGTTCGGCCCAAGGCCGGACGATGGAGGTATTCGATGCGTCGGTTTCTGTTCGTTTTGCTGGTGCTCGCGCTGATTTCGGGGGCTCTGTATTTTCGGCCTCAGCTCGCTGGCCACACTGTTGTTCATCATTCCAATCACCCTCCGGTTGCCAGTATCAGCGATGCCTTCTCACACTTCTGAGGACTGAAGCGTTCTTTCCTGTTCGCAGGTGTGCTCGCGTAACTCTCCACCCGACAGCGCTCCATGCAGGAACATCTGCTCAAGCGTTCGTGCCGAGTCGGCGTTGGCTGCACGCCCGCGTTGTTCGGCGTCCACCAGCCCGTAGACCAGAGTGATGAACAGTTCGGTAAAAACCGCTGCAGTGATGTCGATGCGAAAAAGCCCTTTTTGCTGGCCTCTGAGGAAAAATCCGTCAAGCGCCTCCAAGTAAAACTGCCAGCGTGTATCACTCCGTTCGAAGTCGAGGAAATCAGGGCGGTATTGCGCCATCAGAAAGGCAAGCAGTTCTCGATGTGCGAGATGCTCGCGGATCAATCGACGCAGTGCGTCCAGCGGCTGTTGTTGCTGCAATCCGGCGCTGCGGATTACCAGATTCAGCGTACTTTCGACGTACTCCTCCAGCCGCTGCCCCAGGTTTTCCCTTGTTCCGCAGTAGCGGTGCAGGGTGGCCTTGCTTACACCTGCCAATTGCGCCAGCTCTTTCATTGTTGCCCGCGGCCGATTGACGACTGCCACAGTCAATGATTTGAGCAGTTGTTCTTCATGGGAAATCGGGTTCATCACCAAGCCTCAAGTGATCTTCATACTGGATTCACTAAATTCTCATATGAGTCATTATTGACTCATTAGGATTTTGAAAGTAGCATTCGCACCAAATTCAATCAAGCCTTGGGTGAGATATGGGCAATTTGCGTGCAGTAGGGATGGCGGGGTCGTTGGCAGTTGCCATTGCGCTGGCCGGGTGTGGACCAGCGAATGAACAGGCGGATATGGCTGAAGTGGCGCGTCCGGTAGAGGTGCTTGCAGTGAAGACTGAGCCACTGGCACTGACGTCAGAGTTGCCGGGCCGTGTGGAACCGATGCGCGTTGCGGAAGTGCGTGCGCGGGTGCCCGGCATCGTGATGCAGAAGCGTTTTGAAGAGGGCGCTGATGTAAAAGCCGGAGATCTGTTGTTCCAGATTGATCCGGCGCCACTCAAAGCGGCGTTGTCCAGGGCCGAAGGTGAACTGGCCCGTGCTCAGTCCGTTGCGCTCGAGGCTCAGGCACGGGTCAAGCGCTATGAACCGCTGGTAAAAATCGAAGCGGTCAGCCAACAGGATTTCGACAGCGCCATGGCTGACCTGCGCAGTGCTCAGGCGGCCACGCGTTCAGCCCAGGCTGATCTGCAAAGCGCCCGGTTGAACCTGGGTTATGCCTCGGTGACCGCGCCGATTTCCGGGCGTGTTGGCCGCGCACTGGTCACCGAAGGCGCCTTGGTCGGTCAGGGTGACGCAACGTTGATGGCGCGGATTCAGCAGCTGGATCCGGTGTATGTCGACTTCACCCAATCGGCCGCTGACGCGCTGCGTCTGCGCGAATCGCTCAAGGGCGGCAAACTCTCCGCCGACGACAACAAGGCGTTGTCGATTCGTGTTGACGGCACTGCTTACGAGCGTCAGGGCGCCCTGATGTTTACCGATGTCGCCGTTGACCGTGGCACCGGCCAGGTGTCGTTGCGTGGCAAGTTCGCCAACAGTGACGGTGTGTTGCTGCCGGGCATGTTCGTGCGCGTGCGCACACCTCAAGGCACCGACAATCAGGCCATTCTCGTGCCACAGCGCTCGGTGCAGCGCGGCAGCGATGGCGGGGCGCAAGTCATGGTGGTCGGCGCCGACGGCCGCGCCGAAGCGCGCACTGTGGTGACTGGTTCCATGCAGGGTTCGCGCTGGCAGATCAGTGAAGGCCTGAAGGCTGGCGATCAGGTGATTGTCAGCGGCCTGAGTGGCCTGCAGGCAGGCGCCAAGGTCGCGCCTGCTCAGCCTCAAGCCCAGGCGCTGACGCCTGAGTCGAAACAGTAAGGGCGCCATCGCCGCGAGGATATTCCGATGTCTCAGTTTTTCATCAAACGCCCGAACTTCGCCTGGGTGGTGGCATTGTTCATCTCTCTGGCCGGTCTGCTGGTCATTCCGATGCTGCCGGTGGCGCAATACCCCAACGTCGCGCCGCCGCAGATCAAGGTGACAGCAACCTATCCCGGCGCCTCCGCGAAGGTGCTGGTGGACTCGGTCACCAGTGTGATCGAAGAGTCGCTCAACGGTGCGAAGAATCTGCTGTATTTCGAGTCGACCAACAACTCCAACGGTATCGCCGAGATCGCAGTGACGTTCCAGCCGGGCACCGACCCGCAGCTCGCTCAGGTTGACGTGCAAAACCGTCTGAAAAAAGCTGAAGCGCGGATGCCGCAAGCCGTGCTCACCCAAGGTCTGGAAGTGGAGCAGACCAGTGCCGGGTTCTTGCTGATCTATGCGCTGAACTATAAGGAGGGCACCCAGCACAGCGACACCACCGCACTGGGCGACTACGCCGCGCGCAATATCAACAACGAGCTGCGCCGGGTTCCGGGTGTCGGCAAGCTGCAGTTCTTCTCCTCCGAAGCGGCGATGCGCGTCTGGCTCGACCCGCAGAAACTGGTGGGCTACGGGCTGTCCATCGACGACGTCAGCGCGGCCATCCGCGGCCAGAACGTACAAGTGCCGGCCGGCAGCTTCGGTAGTACGCCGACCAGCAGCCTGCAGGAACTGACCGCCACCCTGGCGGTGAAAGGTACGCTGGACAATCCGGAAGAATTCTCACGCATTGTCCTGCGTGCCAACGAGGACGGTTCCACGGTCAAACTGGGCGACGTCGCCCGCGTGGAAATCGGTCAGGAAAGTTACAACTTCAACTCGCGTCTCAATGGCAGACCTGCCGTGGCAGCGGCGATCCAGTTGTCGCCCGGCGCCAACGCAATCCAGACCGCAACCGCAGTCAAGCAGCGCCTGGCCGAACTGTCGGCGTACTTCCCGGATGACGTGGAATATTCCGTTCCTTACGACACCTCGCGTTTCGTTGATGTCGCGATCGAGAAGGTGATTCATACCCTGATCGAAGCGATGGTCCTGGTATTTCTGGTGATGTTCCTGTTCCTGCAGAACATCCGCTACACCCTGATTCCGTCGATCGTGGTTCCAGTGTGTCTGTTGGGCACGCTGATGATGATGTACCTGATGGGCTTTTCGGTGAACATGATGACCATGTTCGGCATGGTACTCGCCATCGGCATTCTGGTGGACGACGCAATTGTCGTGGTGGAGAACGTCGAGCGGATCATGGCCGAGGAGGGGTTGTCGCCGGTCGATGCCACGGTGAAAGCCATGGGGCAGGTATCGGGCGCGATCATCGGTATCACCCTGGTGTTATCGGCGGTGTTCATGCCGCTGGCGTTCATGTCCGGCTCGGTCGGTGTGATCTACCAGCAGTTCTCGGTATCGCTGGCGGTGTCGATTCTGTTCTCCGGTTTCCTTGCCCTGACGTTCACCCCGGCGCTATGCGCCACGCTGCTCAAGCCGATTCCACAAGGGCACCATGAAAAGCGTGGCTTCTTCGGCGCTTTCAACCGTGGCTTCGCCAAGCTCACCGATCGCTATTCGGTGCTGAACAACGGGCTGGTGGCGCGCGCCGGCCGGATGATGTTGGTGTATTTGGGCATTATCGCCATGCTCGGCTTCTTCTACCTGCGCTTGCCGGAATCCTTCGTGCCGGTGGAGGATCAGGGCTACATGATCGTCGACGTCCAGTTGCCGCCGGGCGCGACTCGCACCCGTACCGAAGCGACCGGCGAACAACTGGAGCGCTACCTGGCTACCCGCGACGGGGTTCAGTCGACGTTCCTGGTGTCCGGCTTCAGCTTTTCCGGGATGGGCGATAACGCAGCGCTGGCATTCCCGGTGTTCAAGGACTGGTCGGAGCGTGGCGAAGATCAATCGGCCATGGCGGAAGTCAATGCGCTGAACGAGCAATTTGCCGTGACCAACGACGGTGCGGTGATGGCCGTGCCACCGCCGCCGATTGACGGGCTGGGCAACTCCGGTGGTTTCGCCTTGCGCCTGCAGGATCGTGCCGGTCTGGGCCGCGAAGCCTTGCTCGGTGCCCGTGACCAGGTGCTCGGTCAGGCCAACGGCAACCCGAAAATCCTCTACGCCATGATGGAAGGCCTGGCCGAGTCGCCGCAATTGCGCGTGGTGATCGACCGTGACAAGGCACGCACCCTGGGGGTGAGTTTTGAATCAATCAGCAGTGCGTTGTCTGCCGCGTTCGGCTCGGAGGTGATCAACGACTTCACCAACGCCGGCCGCCAGCAGCGCGTGGTGGTGCAGGCCGAGCAGGGCGACCGGATGACTCCGGAAAGCGTGCTCAAGCTTTATGTACACAACACCGCGGGCGATCTGGTGCCGCTCAGTGCCTTCGTCACCACGCATTGGGAGGAAGGTCCGGTGCAGGTGGTGCGCTACAACGGTTATCCGTCGGTGCGCATCGTCGGTGATGCGGGGCCGGGCTACAGCACCGGTGAAGCCATGGCGGAAATGGAGCGTATCGCTGCGCAATTGCCGGCCGGCTTCAGCTACGAGTGGACCGGTCTGTCTTATCAGGAGAAGGTCTCCAGCGGTCAGGCCACGCAGCTGTTCGCGCTGGCCATTCTGGTGGTGTTCCTGCTGCTGGTGGCGCTGTACGAGAGCTGGGCGATTCCGCTGACCGTGATGCTGATCGTGCCGATTGGTGCCATCGGTGCAGTGCTGGCAGTGATGGTCGCCGGCATGCCCAACGACGTGTACTTCAAGGTCGGTTTGATCACCATCATCGGTCTGGCGGCGAAAAACGCGATTCTGATCGTCGAGTTCGCCAAGGAGCTTTGGGAGAAAGGTTACAGCCTGCGCGACGCCGCGATCGAGGCCGCACGGCTGCGCTTCCGGCCAATCGTGATGACGTCTATGGCGTTCATTCTCGGCGTAGTGCCGCTGGCACTGGCGACCGGGGCAGGGGCCGCAAGTCAGCGGGCGATCGGTACCGGGGTGATCGGCGGCATGCTCAGCGCGACGCTGCTGGGGGTGTTGTTTGTACCGATCTGTTTTGTCTGGGTGCTGTCGATGCTGCGCAGTAAACCTGCGCCCATTGAACAACCCGCTTTGACTCAGGAGTGACACATGCGTATTTCAGGATTTTCTACGCTGGTGATCGCCATGCTGCTGGCCGGTTGCTCGTTGGCGCCGACCTATGAGCGGCCCGTTGCACCGGTCGCGGACAACTGGGCGGGCGAGTCGCTGAAACAAGGCGCTCCGATCAACCAATTGGCGTGGCAGGCGTTCATCGTCGATCCCGATCTGCGCCGTCTGGTGGAGGTTGCGCTGGATAACAATCGCTCATTGCGCCAGACCCTTCTGGACATCGAGCAGGCTCGGGCGCAGTACCGCATTCAGCGGGCCGATCGGGTTCCCGGGCTGAATGCAAGCGCGTCCGGCAATCGCCAGCGCTTGCCGTCGGACCTGGCCAGCGACGGCCGGGCAGGGGTGGCCAGCCAGTATCAAGTCGGCCTGTCGCTGCCCGAATACGAGCTGGATCTGTTTGGCCGGGTGAAGAGCCTCACTGACTCTGCGCTGCAGGAGTATCTGGCGACTGAAGAAGCGGCCCGCGCCGCGCAAATCGCCCTGATTGCCGAAGTCAGCCAGGCGTATCTGATTCACGATGGCGCCCAGCGTCGTCTGGATCTGACGCAACAAACCCTGATCAGCCGCGAGTATTCGTTCGCGCTGATCAGCCAGCGCCGCTCGAACGGTACGGCCACAGCGCTGGACTATCAGGAAGCGCTTGGGCTGGTGGAACAATCGCGCGCCGAACAGGAAAGCAATCTGCGGCAGAAACAGCAGGCCTTCAACGCGCTGGTGTTGTTGCTCGGCACCAAGGATGCGGCGAAGTCGATTCCTGAACGGCTGTCGACGGAGCCGATGCTGGTTCAGGACATTGCGCCTGACACCACTTCCACGTTGATCGAGCGCCGACCGGACATCCTCGCCGCCGAGCACCGATTGCAGGCGCGCAATGCCGACATCGGCGCGGCGCGAGCGGCGTTCTTTCCGCGCATCAGCCTGACCGGGAGCTTCGGCACATCCAGCGCGCAGATGTCCGGTTTGTTCGACGGTGGCTCGCGGTCCTGGAGTTTTGTGCCGAACCTTTCGCTGCCGTTATTCGATGCCGGTCGCAACAGTGCCGGGCTGAGTCTGGCCGAAGCTCGTAAGGATTC
Organism: Pseudomonas allokribbensis; assembly: GCF_014863605.1. Lineage (NCBI taxonomy): Bacteria > Pseudomonadati > Pseudomonadota > Gammaproteobacteria > Pseudomonadales > Pseudomonadaceae > Pseudomonas > Pseudomonas allokribbensis. The sequence goes on along the minus strand of NZ_CP062252.1, from coordinate 3,407,098 downwards.
AGCCGTGGCGGCCTATGAAGGCACGATTCAGACGGCGTTCCGCGAGGTCGCCGATGCATTGGCCGCCACCGACACCTTGCGCCGAGAGGAAGCCGCGCGCCGCGCACTGGCCAACACCAGCACTGAAACCCTGAGTCTGGCCAAGGCCCGTTATGAAGGCGGTATCGACAGCCACCTGCGTTATCTCGATGCGCAGCGCACCAGCTTCGTCAACGAAACGGCGTTTATCGAAGTCAGCACTCAGCGGCAGATTGCCTTGGTCGATCTGTTCCGTTCGCTGGGCGGAGGATGGTCATCACAAACAAACGTCAGATAAATCCTGGCAAGAGCTCCTTTGGGTTGGCGCATCCAACCTTTTGCCCCGTAGACCGAGAGGTTACGGGGCTTTTTTGCAGGAGGACAGAGTGTGGATTATTGGGGTTTTACGTTAGCGGCGCCGTGCAGGAACATCTGTTCCAGCACATTGGCCGAGTTGGCGCTGGCCGCGCGCCCACGGCGCTCGGCATCGACCATTCCGAAGATCATGGTCAGGAACAACTCTGTGAAAACGGCTGCCGTGATATCGATGCGAAATGCGCCCAATTGCTGGCCGCGCAGAAAAAAAGCATCCAGGGCATCGGCATAAGATTGCCAACGGTCGCCCTCACCGTTGACTGGAAAAGTGTCGGGGCGGTACTGAAAGAGCAGGAAAACCAGCATTTCACGATGAGCCAAATGCTCATTGATCAAACTGCGCAGTGCCTGCACCGGCTCTCCGTGCAGCAGGTCGGTTGTGGTGGTGATCTGGTTCAGCACCGTCTCACCGTGGCTTTCCATTATCTGCACCAAGTTGTCGCGGGTGCCGCAAAAGCGATGCAGCGTAGCCTTGCTCACGCCTGCCGCTTCAGCCAGTTCCTTGAGCGTCGCACGGGGGCGATCAACGATGGCCAGGGCAAGCGCCTTGATGAGTCGTTCATCTTGAGGAGTCAGGGACATCAGTCGGTCTCGAATCGTATTTCAGTCCTCGGAATTGTGCAGGAAAAGCTCATTACTGCAATGAAAACCACAGAACTTGAGCAACTTACTTCATCTGAGACGGAATAAGCTCAACGCCCGACTCACAAAGCTGAACGGATTTCGGGGTATTTGCATGTCATGAACTGCAAAATACCTGGCGTGATCTGCCAAGCTTTTGCATCGTTCGTTATCCAGAATCGAAACCCTCAATAACAAAAGACACTGCATTTGGCTCCCGCCAGATGACGGAGGTTTGCGATGCGCCCGATTCTATTTTCCTGCCTGGCCCTGACTCTCGTCTCCCTCGCCATCTACTCGATTCATAGCTTCTACTCAGTGGGCTCATACGGTGTGTTTAGCCCGGTCAGCTGGAATCCGACAGCACAGTCGCAGCCAGCCTATCCCGTTGCCAGCATCGGTGATGTTTTCCGGAAATTTTAAAACGCCGCTGATATTCGATCTTCAATCACGCCCTCTCAACACCCTGAATACGTCAGTAAGGGACACTCCATGTGTGACCTGATCCATTACCGCGTCGTAGATGGCCTGGCGCTGATCGGTCTTAACTGTGCGCCGGTCAACGCACTCGACCAGACCCTACGTGCAGCCCTCATTGGTGCCTGTGAGCGTGCCGCTACGGACGTAGCGGTGGGTGCCGTCATTCTCTATGGGGTGCAGGGACTGTTCAGTGCAGGTGCCGACATTAAAGAATTCGGGACCGAAGCGTGCTTCGCTGAACCTGACTTGCCTGGCATCCTGACTCGCTTGAGCGCGATTCATAAACCACTGATTGCGGCGATCGGGACGTTTGCGTTAGGAGGAGGGCTAGAGCTGGCCCTGGCCTGCGGATACCGGATTGGTGCGCCAGATGCACGGCTAGGGTTGTCGGAAATCAATCTTGGTCTGATGCCTGGCGCCGGCGGTACGCAACGCTTGCCCAGGCTGATAGGCGCCGAATCGGCTTTGAACCTTATTCTTTCAGGTGAGCAGATCGATGCCGAGCGCGCTCGAATGCTCGGCATTCTTGACCGTATCTCCTCCAGCACCGAACAGTTGCTGGAAGAGGCGCGTGCTTATGCCAATGAGCTGATCGAATGTTGTGCTCCTGCGCGGCCAGCCGAAGCATGGCCAAACCCCGCCGAGGACTTGCCCGATGATTTCCTGGCGCGTTATCGCGTGGAGCATGAGCCGCGCTGGAAAAGTCGACTGGCGCCCAGGCTGGTGCTTTCTGCGCTGGAGGCCGCCTGCCTGTTGCCGATGGAAGAGGGACTGGTGCGGGAATTGACGCTGTTCAAGCAGGCTGAAGCATCACGTCAGTCGAAAGCATTGCGGCATGTTTTCTTCGCAGAACAAGACGCGCGGCGAACGCCCCGGATCGATACGGCTGATCCGTCGCGCAAGATCAACAAGGTTGCCGTGATCGGTGCAGGCACCTTGGGTGGAGGCATCGCGATGAGCTTTGCCGATGTCGGTATTCCCGTTGCGCTGATGGATCTTGATGGGCGCACGCTTGATCACGGTCTCAAACGTGTTCGTGAAAACTATCAGCTCAGCGTCAAGCGCGGAAAACTCAGTGCCGTACAAATGCAGCAGCGGATGGAACTGCTGTTTGGCACGCTCGACTACGCAGACCTTTCAGATGCCGACCTGATCATTGAGGCGGTATGCGAAAAGATGGAGAGCAAGCATCAGGTGTTCCTCGCTCTGGAGAGCGTGTGTAAGCCAGGTGCCATTCTTGCGACCAATACGTCGTCGCTGGATATCGATGCGCTCGCGAAGATGGTCTCTCGTCCGCAGGATGTCATTGGCATGCATTTCTTTAGTCCTGCCAACGTCATGCGATTGGTGGAAATTGTGCTTTGTCAGACTACAGCGCCGGACGTCGTAACAGCTGTCATGGACATCGCCAGACGTATCGGCAAACTTCCGGTCATCTCCGGTAACAGCGCCGGCTCCATCGGTAATCGCATGCTCGAACCCTATGCCCGCGAAGCTCACCGTCTGGTACTGGAGGGGGCGACGCCGGTCCAGGTTGATGCAGTGCTGACCAGTCTGGATTTGAATATGGGCATATTCAGCATGCTGGATCTGGCAGGTATCGATGTGAGCTTTCTAATGCGCGACGCCAATCGTGAAGCCATTGCCCATGACCAGAGCTACTGCTGCCTCGCCGAGGAACTGTATGCCTTGGGGCGGTACGGGCAAAAGACTGGACGTGGCTTTTACCTCTACGAGGGACGTAGTCCAAGGGAGGACCGGGAAGTCATCATGCTGGCAGAGCAGCTTGCCCGTGAACACAACGTTACGCGTCGCAACATCGAAGATCTGGAAATTCACGATCGCTGCCTGTTTGTAATGATCAACGAAGGCATTCGCTTGCTGGACGAAGGTATTGCCCTGCGTGCCAGTGACATCGATCTGGTGTGGATCAACGGCTATGGCTTTCCCGCGCATCTCGGAGGCCCCATGCATTACGCCGAGCAGTTGGGCCTGGAAACGGTGCTCAGCCGCATCCATCACTATCGCAGCGCGCTTGGCGAATACGGTGAGATGTGGTTTCGCCCAGCGGCGCTTCTGGAACGTCTGGTAGCCGCCGGCAGATCTCGCATCGAAATATTCTGAAAATTCCCTTTCTCCGGACGAGAGCGAGTCATGAGGACGACCACGCATCTGCCTCATGCTCGCCCGATTTCGGAGAAAGGGACCTGTTACCCGTAGAGCGCGCCAGCGCGATTCATTTCGAGGTGTGTTGATGACTCAAGATTTCATTCAGAATTTTTCGCTTGCCGGCCGAACGGTATTGATCACCGGCGCCTCCAGCGGCATTGGAGCTCACCTGGCAAGGGTTGCTGGGCATGCCGGCGCCCGGGTTGTGCTGACTGCACGACGCGTCGAAAGACTCGCACAGGTGGCAAAGGACATTGAATGGGATTGCGGGCAAGCGCTGTCCGTCGAACTTGATGTGACTGACCGAGACAGTGTCGAAGCGGCGTTCGATGCGGCCGAAGCACATTTTGGCGTGGTTGACGTGGTACTCAACAACGCAGGTATCGGTAGCGGCCAGCGTCCACTCGAAATCAGTGAAGAGCAGTGGCGTGAGATGCTTTCAACCAATCTGGATGGCGTCTGGCGTGTCGCCCAGGTTGCTGCACAAAGGCTGGCAAAGGCCGGACGTAATGGCAGCATCGTCAACGTGGCCTCGATACTCGGACTGCGCGTTAGCACCGGTTACAGCCATTACTGCGCTGCAAAAGCCGGAGTGGTTCAGCTGACCAAGTCACTGGCGCTGGAGCTGGCGCGGTACAACATCAGGGTCAACGCCATCGCGCCAGGTTATTTCAAGACTGAAATGAACGAAGTTTTTTTTGAGGGTGACAAGGGCAACAGCTACATCCGCGATAGGGTGCCCATGCGTCGACTGGGTCAGTTACATGAACTGGCCGGTCCCTTTTTGCTGTTAGCGAGTGACGCCGGTGCATTCATGACTGGCAGCGTACTGACCGTGGATGGAGGCCATCTGGTCAGCAGCATGTGATCGGCTCAGTGACTGGCCACCAGCAGGGCCAGTGCGGCGCAAGCCGTCTCGGTTTCGGCTCTCAATCTATGCAGGTCTCCATGGGCGGACCACGCGATAGTCAACCCGTCAACCAATTGGACCAGAAGCCGACTTGCGGCCTTTAAAAACTTTTCGCCCAGCTCTGCGCCTACAGCTCGCTCCAGTGCCTGCTCAGTCGCTTCAATTGCTACTGAGTAAATCTTGCTTGCCATTTCGGGGTCATTGCGCAGTGCCCAAAAAAACAACTCACTCTGCGCCTTGGCCGCGTCCGGATGATCGATGAACCAAGTGATCAACTGTCGCAGGACTTCGGCAGTCGTATCAGCGGCAGTTGTCCCGGCAGGGACGTGTTCCAACGCTTGATGAGGCAGGTTAAACAGCGACTCATAGACGGCATAGAAGAGGTCGTTCTTGGTATGGAACACGTAATGCAGCGATGCCAACGGACAACCGGCCGCCGCCGCAATCCGTCGGGTCGTTGCATTGGCGACACCGTGCTCGGCAATCACTTTGATCGTTGCCTCGACGAAATCCTGCCGGCGTAATTCAGCGCCCATTCTGGCCATAGGTCAGCAATCTCCAATATTCCTGGCGCCCTTTATCGGTAAGGGCACTGTCGACGCTTGCGGATGCTACAGCAACGAATCGCCTTGCGTCAGGGAAGAAACGGTGGTCTGAAACTGTCGCACCATTATTGGTAACGACTGTTTCGCAAATTCCCGATTTGGTGCGAACCGAAGAAACATTCGGAAATGTTTAACGAAACTCTCGTGGCTCGAATCTATCCCGCGTCTCTGTAATCGATTGATTAAACGTGACTATTTCCCGCGCTTCAGACATTGGCACCAGCCTTGCTTTGATCAAGCGACTTGGTCAATTGATCAAGTCAGTTGATTAGGTTAGCGCAGGCAACGTGTTACTGCCGTCAAAGTGGCCACGGTGCCGATCAAGACCCACGAGGATCCTCCAATGAACACAGTGATTGAGCGCCCCAATAACAATGTTTCTAAAGGCGTCGTACGCAGATGTTTGATCGCGGCCGTCGCCGCATCAACCTTCATCTGCACGGCGCAGGCGGCAGATAAGGATCCTGCATTGCTCGGCACAAAACTGACCCCGCTGGGAGGTGAGGCGGCGGCCAGCGCCGATGGTGTCATTCCTGCCTGGACACCACCCGGACCACAAGGCGGCGGTTGGAGCCACGGCCAGGTGCGAGGTCAGCAGTGGAAGTTCAAGGATGACAAACCGCTGTTCAGTATCGACTCAGGCAACGTCGCGAAGTACACCGGCAAGCTTTCCCCTGGCCAAGTGGAAATGTTCAAGAAGATACCGGGGTACCGGATGGATGTGTATCCGACACGGCGCAGCTGTGGCGTACCGGATTTCGTCGCGGAAAACACGAAGAAGAATGTCGGTTTCGCGAAACTCGACGGCGAAGGTCTGGCACTGCAGGAGGCTTACGTCCCCGGTATCCCATTTCCGTTTCCAACCTCGGGTGCCGAGGTTATGTGGAACATGAAAATGCGTTATCGCGGCGTCGGCTTCGATATGTCGAAAACCGTTTCCGGAATTTCGCCGCGAAAAGGGAGTGAAGACTGGCTGCGAACCTCCACTGACTGGTTCATGTACACACCATGGGGCGTGAAGGGCAGTGCGTTGTTTTCTTCATTCGATCGACTCGAAGTTGCGACCTACTTCAGCTACTCCGACCCCGCAGCCCTTACCGGGCAGGCCGGCGTGGTGACGACCAAAGCTGGCGAGCAAGCCACTACGTTCTATTACTTCCCGGGCCAGCGCCGGGTACGTCGCATGCCGGCGTACTCCTACGACGCACCGCAAATCGGTCTGGACAATCAGTACACCATTGATGAGTCCAACGTGTTCTTTGGTCCGATGGATCGCTTCGACTGGAAGCTGGTCGGCAAGCAGGAAATGCTTGTGCCCTACAACTCGTTCGGCGCCTACGACAACTCGGCGAAGATTGAGGATGTGGCCAAGCGCGACTTCATCGCCCCCGAGTCGCGTCGCTATGAGTTGCACCGCGTCTGGGTGGTTGAAGCAACCGTTCGCCAGGGCATGCGTCATCAGGCTCCGAAACGTCTGTTTTACATCGATGAGGACAGCTGGAACGCGCTGATGGCGGTGGACTACGACAAACAAGGGCAAATCTGGAAAGTCCGCGAAGGCTACACAATCCCGGTCTACGAGACTGGCACCTGCGATATGGAAGCCCAGGCGCAATACAACCTCGTTGATGGTCGCTACCTCTACGACATGACCTCCATTGGTACCGGCAAGAACGACCATCGCTGGCTCACCGATAGCGCCAACAACCCTCGTCTGAAACGCGACTTCTATACCTCAGACAATCTGCGCGCCACCAGCGAACGCTAACAGCGGCTTTCGGGAACAGACATGAAAAAAATAATCAGTAAAACCTCAGGTCTTGTCATCGCGTGTGCAACCCCATTTGCCATGGCGTTCACCTTTGAAACCGAAAACATCCGAGGCTCATTCGATTCCACTCTCGCTGTGGGCATGGGGTTACGGACCGAATCTCGCGGATGCAATCTCATCACCAGCAGTCCAGGCGGTCACAATCCTCCCAGCGGTTGTCTGGCTCCCAGCGCCAATATTGGTGACCAGGGCGACTTGAACTACGACCGGGGGGATCTGTTCACCAACTACATAAAAGGCACCCATGAACTGGTGCTTAAATTTCCCGAGGACTACACGTTCATGGCGCGCGGAAGTTGGATCCGCGACTTTGCCGCGACCGACACCAGCGGTGCGCTATCGGCCAACCGGCCTGACGGTGTCGGGAGCGACGGCCTCACCAGCAGCGCCCGGGACGATCTGGAGTTCAAAGCGCGCCTGCTGGACCTGTGGGTGAGCAAGAGTTTCGATGTCGGTGAACAGCGTGTTCGTGCTCGTCTGGGTAATCAGGTCATCAACTGGGGCGAGAGCCTGTTCGCTGCCGGCGGCATCAACAATACCAACGCCTACGATGTCATGGCGTTGTCGCGTCCCGGCACCCAGCTCAAGGAAGCCCTGTTGCCAGCGCCGATGTTGAGCCTTGCGTCAGGACTGGGTGCCGGCGTCAACATCGAGGCGTACTGGCAGTTCAACTGGAACAAAAGCGAACTGCCTCCCGTGGGCAGTTATTGGTCCACCACCCATGCACTGGGCGAGGGCAGGGGAGCTTACGGTTACGACGAAAAGGACGCACGCAATGGAGGCCAATGGGGGGTGTCGCTGCGCTGGCAGCCTGACAACACCGATCTTAACCTCGGCCTGTACGTGATGCGTTATCACGACAAACTGCCGTCGTTGAGCATGCAGGTACTGGATCCGGAAACCTTCGCTTTGGCGCAAACCTGGAAGTATCCGGAGGACCGCATGATGTACGGCATCAGTGCCAACATGCCGGTCGGCGACTGGGCATTGGGCACAGAGCTTTCATATCGCCCAAAGGATGCGGTGCCGCTTAATCCAGTCATCGACGCCTGTGCCAGCAACGGTGGCAAATGCTGGAAGGATGAAAAGAAACTGCAATGGCACCTGACCGGCATTTACAGCATGACCCCGTCCAACTCGCCGACGTTGCTCGACCTCACCGGTGCCAGCACCGGCACGCTGTTGAGCGAACTCGTGGTCGTGAAATACCCGGGGCTGCATAACGAGTACGCCGGTGAACCGATTGCCGCCGGTCTCAATACCTGGCAACTGGATCCGTCCATCCCGCCGAGTGCCAAGGGCAACAAAACCTCTTCCGGAATCAGCCTCGATTTCAGCCTGACGTATGACAACACGCTGATCCCTGGCTGGCAGGTGACGCCGGGGGTGTTCTATTCGCAATCTATCAAGGGACGCACACCCAACCTGTCGGCGACGTTCACCGAGGATGCCAGCAGTATGAACCTGTACCTCAACTTCGTGCGCAATCCTGCGAGCTGGCAGATCTCGGCCAACTACGCCAAGTTCATGGGCGGTAAGACCCCTTACGATCAACTGCTGCGTGATCGCGATTACGTCGGCCTTGTGGTCTCCCGAACCCTATGAGGCACGCCGTGAATAGTTCTCTGAAAATGAAGGAAACCAAAGTGCGCGGTGTATTGCCGCGCATCGAACAGTGGTTGTTCACTCATCGCCTGCTGACGTTGTTGAGTTTGGCGGTGTTCACAGCGGGCATGGCCTGGTTTGCCGTCCAGTTACGCATGGAAGCAGGATTTGAAAAGCAGCTACCCATTGGCCACGAGTACATCTCAACCTTTGAGACGTATCGCAACGACTTGCTCGGTGCGAACCGGCTGACCGTGGTGGTCAAGGCTCGTCAGGGTACGATCTGGAGCCAGGTAGGGCTCAAGCGCCTTTATGACGTCACTCAGGCGCTGATTTTCCTGCCGAACGTATCGCGCAGCAGTGTGCGTTCGTTGTGGACGCCCAACGCGTTCGTCAACGAAATCACCGAAGAAGGTTTTCGTGCCGATCCGCTGGTGCCGGGTACGGTGACGCCCGAAAGTCTCGATGAAACGAGCATTGCGATGATCGCCAACTCGACGGCGCAGGGTGGCTTTATCGGAACGCTGGTCGCTCGCGACCAAAGCAGCGCAATGATCACTGTCGATCTCAACGAATTCGATGCTGACGGCCAGCGCCTCGACTATGTGGCCTACAACCATGTGCTTGAGGAGAAAATTCGCAATCAGTTCGAGGACAAGGACTTCGAGATCCAAATCATCGGTTTCGCCAAGCAGATCGGTGACATTGCGGTAGGTGCCTCGGCGGTTCTGGAATTCTGCCTATTGGCATTGTTGCTGACGGCCGCTGCGGTGTACTGGTATTGCCATTCGCTTCGTTTCACCTTGCTGGCGGTGGGTTGCTCGCTGGTGTCACTGATCTGGCAGTTCGGCGCCTTGCGTTTGCTCGGCTATGGACTGGATCCGCTGGCAGTGCTGGTGCCTTTTCTGGTGTTTGCCATCGGGGTCTCCCATGGCGTACAGCAAATCAACTTCATCATTCGCGAGATCGCCTGCGGCAAGTCGGTGGAAGGAGCGGCACGCGCCAGTTTCAGCGGCTTGCTGATTCCCGGCACGCTGGCGTTAGTCACTGCATTTGTTTCGTTCGTAACGCTGTTGTTGATCCCGATTCCAATGGTTCGGGAGCTGGCAATCACCGCCTCGCTCGGGGTGGCGTTCAAGATCGTCACCAACCTGGTGATGCTGCCGATCGTGGCGTCAATGCTACGGGTAGATGCCGGTTACGCCGCTGCCGAGGAAATTTCTCGCCAGCGCCGGGCTCGTTGGTTACGCGGTTTCGCCCGATTGACCGAATGGCACAACGTACGGTGGGTGCTGGGCATGGCCGTGCTGATATTTGTCACCGCGGCCTGGCAAAGCCACGATCGGGTGGTTGGCTCCCTGCAGGCCGGGGCGCCTGAACTGCGCGAGGATGCGCGCTTCAATCGTGATGCGGTATCCATTGCCGGCAATTACGACATCGGGCTGGATTGGCTCAGTGTGGTCTTCGAAGCCAAAACTGACGCCGGCGCAAACGCTTGTGAAGACGTTGCCCTTGGTCAGTATCAGGATCGCTTTGTATGGGCTATGCAAGGTGTACCAGGTGTGGTGTCGGTCACCTCGTTCTCTAACAGCCTGCGGCAGTTTAACGAGGGCTATAACGAGGGCAACCCGAAAATGAACGCAGTGCCCATCGACCCGACCAACTACTCGTCGATGGCCGCCGAAGTAGCTCGAGTGCCAGGGATGATGCGTCCCGATTGCAGCATGACGGCGGTGCATCTGTTCCTCGCCGATCATAAAGCGACGACCATTCACCGCGTGATTTCCGCCGCCAAGGCATTCCGTTCTCAGTTCATTCAGCCGGGCGTGAGCATGCGCTTGGCTTCCGGTAACGCTGGCGTGATTGCGGCGATCAACGAAGAGGTGGAACGCAGCGAGCTGCCCATGATGCTTTATGTCTACGCAGCGATCGCTCTGTTGGTGTTTGTCGTCTATCGAGACTGGCGCGCGGTGTTGGTCTGCTGCCTACCGCTGACACTGGGCACGTTCATCGGCTACTGGTTCATGAAAGAGCTGCAAATCGGCCTGACCATCGCCACCTTGCCAGTCATGGTGCTGGCCGTCGGCATCGGCGTGGATTACGCCTTTTATATCTACAACCGCCTGCAACTGCACCAGGCTCTCGGGCAGCCAATTACCAAAGCGGTCGAGCACGCGTTGCTGGAGGTCGGCGTCGCTACGATCTTTACCGCCATCACCTTGGCGGTGGGCGTCGCCACCTGGGCGTTTTCCGATCTTAAGTTCCAGGCCGACATGGGCAAGCTGCTGGCCTTCATGTTCCTGGTCAACATGATCATGGCCATGACAGTTCTGCCTGCATTCGCCGTGTGGCTTGAACGAATGTTCCCACGGCGTCGTCCAGTGCGCCTGATTGGCTCACTGGTGCATTGAGGAGATCCCGATGCGAAATCTGATTGCGTTACTCGTTCTAATGTTATCGGCGTTATCGCAGGCTTCGCCCTTGCCGACCGTACCTGCAGCAAAAACAGCCAACGCCAGTGCCGCCACGCTGTTGAGTGTTGCCTGGGCTGGGGAGCGAACCGTTGCCGTCGGCGATCACGGGGTGGTGCTGCTGTCGGACGACCGAGGCCAGCATTTCCGTCAAGCGACATCCGTACCGGTGTCCACGCCTTTGACCGGTGTGTCCTTCGTCGACGCCAGACAGGGCTGGGCTGTCGGCCACTGGGGCGCAATTCTCGCCACCAGGGACGGAGGTGAGAATTGGCAAGTTCAACGCTTGTCCAGTGCAGAAGATCGGCCATTGTTTGCGGTGCACTTTTTCAACCCGATCCAGGGTGTCGCGGTAGGGCTGTGGTCGCTGGTGCTGACAACCGATGACGGCGGAAAGACCTGGATCGAGCAAAAAATCGATGCACCTCCCGGAGCGAGTCGTGCCGACTTGAATCTGATGGGACTGTTTGCCGATGGAGCAGGGCATTTGTACGCAACTGCGGAACGCGGCCAGTTATTGCGCTCCGATGACCAGGGCAAACACTGGCGCTATCTGGATACGGGCTACAGCGGCACGTTGTGGACAGGGGCCGTGCTTGGCGACGGTTCACTGCTGGTGGGCGGGCAACGCGGCACCTTGTTGCACAGCTCTGCAGACGGTTCGAACTGGCAGCGCGTACCGTTGCAAAGCAAGAGCTCAGTCACAGCCATCGATGTTTCCGGGCGAGCAGTGATTGCGGTAGGACTCGACGGTTTGATGGTTCGCAGTGACGACGGTGGGACCAGTTTTCACGAGCAACCCAGCAGCGACGGTGTTTCTCTCACCGCGATCCTGCTCAGCGGTGACACTTCACCGATTCTGTTTTCACGGCGAGGCGTCGTCCCTCAACGCTGATGCCATCGATGTGTCGGAAGACAGGCGCCAGCCCGTTCTCCGGCATTTCAGCGCGAAAAAACATCTAGAACCCTGCTGATTTTCGGCCGGATTTTCCGTGCCTGGAAGGCTGCCATTCACGTTTCGAACAATAAACATAACATGTGTTGCGTTAAATAATTTTGCTTGTTAGAGTCGATTGCAAATAACAAGACGCAGAACGTTGCAAAGCGCAGCGACCTGCGATTTCGATGGAGGTACTCTGATGATCTCGCTCAAGTCGACACTTACCCTGCCAGCCGCCGGACTCTCCGGATTCGAAACACCGCTGACAGAAGAGGAGGCTGCAATACAGGCCTCCGTCCACCGCTTCGCCAAAGAGGTGTTACGCCCGCTGGGTCGAGAGCTGGACCGGATGACCCCGGAAGAAGTCGTTGCCCCGGGCTCGCCTTACTATTCGTTGTTCGGCGAATTCGCCAAGCTCGGTCTTGACCCGGCACTGTTGGCGCAGTTACCGCCGGAAATGGCAGTGCGGATCGAATCTCTGATAGGCGAAGAACTCGGCTGGGGCGATGCAGGCCTGGCTGTCTCGCTGGGTTGCGCCGACTTCCCTCTGCAAATGGCCATTGCCGCTGGCAATGCCGAGTTGGTCGAACTCTGCCAAGGCCGGATCGGCTGCTGGATGGCCACTCAACCTGACCGTGGCAGCGACAACCAGATCTTCGACATGGCGCGAGACTGGCCGGCAGGTAAGCTCGGCAATATCGGCAATCTGACCGCTAAAGTGGTCGGCGATGAAGTCATCCTCAATGGCCAAAGCTCCGCGTGGGTCTCCAACGGGGCCATTGCACAGGTTGCACTGGGCTTGATGTGCGCTGATTACGGCGACGGTTTCTACGATGAGAACGGCCGGCCGCACGGTATTGCGCTGATTATCCCCCTCGACCTCAAAGGCGTGTCCAAAGGCAAGTCCCTGGACAAGATCGGGCAGCGTTCCTTGCCCCAAGGCGAAATCTACTTCGACAGTGTACGAGTGCCACGTCGTTTCGCTATTGCCGAGCGCGACCAGTACTACGGTGCTGTCAGCTCCTCCTGGTCGTTCGCCGGCACCCACATGAGTCAGGTGTTCACCGGTGTCGCACGTGCTGCCTTCGAGATGGCGCTGCAGTACTGCCATGAGCGCCGCCAGGGCGGTCATCCGTTGATCGATCACCAGATGACCCGTCTGCGCCTCGGCGAAATGTTGCGTCGGGTCGAGGCAGCGCGTGCGGTCGCCCGACGTTCGTTGAGCTTCGCGCGCCTGTCGCCGCAAACCCACCCGTACGCCACAGCCTCCGCCAAGGTCACGGTGACCGAAGAGGCAATGGCTGTTGTGCAAGAGGCTTTCCGCCTGTTTGGCGGCAATGGCACCACCCGCGAATACCCGATCGAAAAACTGCTGCGCGACACCCAGTCGTCATTGATCGAGGACGGCGAAAACCGGGTCCTGACCATGCGACTGGGGCTGCTTGCCCAGCAGCTGTATGCCGAAGGCTGGGCGAACAACTGACTCTGCAGATTCACCCGACATCACTCATCCAAAAACAACAAATGAGGTAAATCCCGATGGCCAAATATCCAGTAGTTGTCTACGGCGCCAGTGGTTACACCGGCATGCTGATCATGGATTGGTTGATTGACCAGCACATCCCGTTCACCGCCGTAGCTCGCAACGCTGCTCGTGCTCAGGAAATGATGGCGCAACGCGTTGTCGGTCTGGAGTCGGCGACCTACGAAATCATCGAGTGCCCACATGAGGTCGAGGCTTTGGTTTCGGTATTCAAAGGCGCGCGCGTGGTTTGCAACACAGTCGGCCCATTCATCAATTTTGGCCTGACTGCCGTTGAGGCGGCCTTGAAGGCTGGCTGCCATTATCTGGATCCGGCCGGAGAGCAGGCGCACATTCGGGCCTTGCGCGATCAGTTCGGCGAGCTGTATCGCCAGGCGGGTCTGCTGCTGTCGCCATCGCTGGCATATATGTACACCTACGCCGAAATCGCCGCCGAGCTGGCCCTGGAAACTCCGGGCGTCGATTCGCTGGAAACCGCCACACTGACTCGTGGCCCACGGACCGGTGCCGCCGGGGTGACCGTCGGTTCAACGGCGACCATCTTCGAAGGCGTCCGCTATCCCGGGGCCTACCTGTGGGAAAAGGAACTCGTGCCTTATGCACCGAACGCCAGCTTCAATGTGGTTTGTCCCGATCTGCTGGAAGCGGTGTTTTGCCTGCCTTGGGGCGGCACCTCATTACCGGTGTTCTTTGAGGATGATGGCCGTGTCCGCAGTTGCATGTCCTGTGTCGGCTTCTACGACAACCCGGTAATGAAAATGGTCCACGGCCTGGGTGAGAAGTGGGAAGCGGAATACAAGCACTTGCCTAAGGCGCAGCAGGACGCGGTGATTCAGAGCCTCGTTCAATCGACCACTCCAAGCATGCCACCGCGTGAACGCAGCACCTTGCAACGCACCGTAGACTTCGCTATCGGTCGCGGTCAACTGACGGCCGTGCGTGCAACCGTGCATGGCATCACGCCTTACATCGCCACTGGCGCCTTGCACGCTGCGGCCGTGGTCAAGCTGTTGAATAACGACACCGCCAAGACAGGTTTCGCTTCGGCCTCCAAAGCCTTCGGTCATCGCTATCTGCTGGGCTTCCTCGAGCAACGTGGTCTGGCCCGCGCAACCGTTACTCAACTGTGAAGTGACTGACATGGCGATTATTGATTTCTTTGACCGTGGCTGGCGGATCAATCCGCATGGCGCGGCGTATATCCAGGACGATCGGGTGTTCACTTTTACCGAAGTCCGCAACTTGTCATGCCGGATCGCCAACGCACTGTTGGCGGCCGGTTTGCCCAGCGGCACCAAGGGCGCCATCTGGTCTGCCAATGATGCAGTGGCGTGGACCTGCACCTTGGGGTTATGGCGCGCCAATCTTTGCTGGATTCCTGTTGGTGCACGCAACAGCGCCGAAGAGAACCGTCACGTGCTCGACGCGTTCGACTGCGAAGTGCTGTTTTTCCAGAAAGAGTTCGCGCCGATCATCGACGCGTTGCGTCCTGGCCTGCCGAAAATTCGTCTGTGGATCTGTATCGACGAGCACCTGCCGGGGGCACCGTCGCTCAAGTCCTGGATCGATGGTCAGCCGGTCACGGCACCGGAGGTCGAGTATCAACTGGACGATGTCGTGGCACTCTCGCCAACCGGCGGCACCACCGGGCTGCCGAAGGGGGTGATGAACACTCATCGCAGCATCCAGACGTTCTGCGCGCACTTCATGATCAATTTCCCTTACGGGGATGACCATCCGCCAGTCAACCTGGCGGCGGCGCCGATGACCCACACCGCTGGCACGCTGTCGCTGCCGTGCACCTCGCGGGGCGGCACGGTGGTGATCATTACCAAACCGGATCCGGCGCTGATGCTGGCAATGATCCCGAAGTACAAGGTCACCGAAACCTTTTTGCCGCCGACCGTGATTTATCGACTGCTGGACGTGCCGGATCTGGCGCAGAAGGTCGATTTCAGTTCGCTGAAGTATTTCCTGTACGGCGCGGCGCCGATGTCGGTGGACAAACTCAAGCAAGCCATCGAGACCTTCGGCCCGGTGATGGCCGGTGGTTACGGCCAGACTGAAGCCCCAGCCTCGATCTCCAACCTGCCGCCCGCCGAGCATCTGCACGGTGGACGCCTGGCATCGGACGAGCGTCTGTCTTCGGTGGGCCGGCCCAATCCGCTGGTGCGCGTGGAAATCCTCAGCGCCGCCGGGGACATCCTCGGCCAGGGGCAAACCGGCGAAATCTGTGTGCGCGGCGACCTGGTAATGAAGGGGTACTACAAGGACCCGCAGAAAACTGCAGAAACCATCATTGATGGCTGGCTGCACACCGGCGACATCGGCCACGTGGATGCGCACGGCTACCTGCACATTACCGACCGCAAGAAAGACATGATCATCTCCGGCGGATTTAACGTTTATCCCAGCGAAGTCGAGCAAGTGCTGTGGAGTCATCCGGCGGTGCAGGACTGCGCGGTCATCGGTGTGCCGGATGAGCAATGGGGCGAGGGCGTGAAGGCTGTGGTCGAGTTGAGCGCCGGGCTTACCGTCACCGCCGAGGAGTTGATCGAGCTGTGCAAGAGCCGGCTCGGCTCGGTCAAGTCGCCGAAAACCGTGGATTTCATTGATGCATTGCCGCGCAGCCCGGTCGGCAAGGTGCTGAAGAAAGATCTGCGTGCCCATTACTGGCAAAACGTTGACCGGCGTATCTGAGGGGAACGACCTGATGGAACCTATTTACATCGCCGGCATTGCCATGACCGAGTTCGGTCGCCACCTGGAACGCAGTCTCCAGGATCTAGCGCTGGAAGCTTTGCAGGGCGCACTCGCCGACTCCGGCGCCTTGCGCGCTGATATCGGTGCGGTGTTCTACGCCGGCATCACCAACGGTCATCTGCAAGGACAACTGTCGATTCCCGGGCAGGTGCTGTGCAGCAAGATCGGCCTCGAAGGGGTGCCGGTGTACAACGTCGAAAACGCCTGCGCCTCGGGCAGTACTGCGGTTCATCTGGCAGTGCAGAGCTTGCGCTCGGGGGCTACCGACGTGGCCCTGGCGTTGGGCGCGGAGAAAATGAACGTGCCGGACAAGGCGCGGGCGCTGGCCCTGTTCGAAACCGGCTGGGACGTTTCCACTGCCGAAGAGAACTACGCGACGCTTGTGAAAATGGGCGAGGGCATCGTGGTGCCGCCGGGCTCGGAATCCGATCGTCCGTACAGTAAATTCATGGCCATTTATGCTGCCATGTGTCGCTGGCATATGAAGACCTATGGCACCACTCAGCGGCAGATTGCGGCGGTGTGTGCCAAGAACCATCAACACTCGGTGCACAATCCTTATTCGCAATTTCGCAAGACCTTCAGCATCGAAGAAGTTCTGGCGGCGCCTCCAATTACCTATCCGATCACATTGCCCATGTGCGCGCCGTTGTCCGACGGTGCGGCCGCCGCGATCCTTTGCACCGAGGCGGGACTGAAACGCATTGGTGCCGATCCAAAACGTTGTGTGCGAATTGCCGCCAGCGTGATCCGCAGCTTCACCCTGCGCGGGCTCGACGAGCCGCACAAGCACGTCAGCCTGTTGGCAGCGCGTGAAGCCTACGAAATCGCCGGCCTCGGCCCGCAGGACATGCACGTGGCCGAGGTACACGACGCCTCGGCAATGGGGGAAATCATCCAGTCGGAAAATCTCGGACTTGCACCGCTGGGAGAGGGTGGGGTTTGTGCAGAACGGGGCGATTTCACTCTAGGTGGCCGTCTTCCGATCAATACCTCCGGTGGCCTGGAATCCAAAGGTCATCCACTTGGCGCGACGGGGATCGGGCAGTTGTACGAGTTGGTCACCCAATTGCGCGGGGAGGCCGGGTCGCGTCAAGTCCACGGCGCGCGGCATGCCATCCAGGAAAACGGTGGCGGTCTTCAAGGTGTCGAGGAAGCAGCGGTCGCTATTCACATCCTGAGTCGATAGGAGCGCATCACATGTCCATGGCCTATCAAGCACAAGAGTTGGAACGCCATTTTGCAGGCGGACATTTCCGTCGGTTGGGTGGCTGGGTCGAAAGTCCGGTTGATCTGCAGCCAGAGCTCGAAGGCGATGTAAGCGCGGACGTCATCGTGATCGGTGCCGGTTTCGCCGGGCTGTCCACCGCCCTGGAGCTTACGGCGCTGGGAGCGAAGGTCATTATCCTCGAGCAGGAGTTTGCCGGTTTCGGTGCCAGCGGTCGGAATGCCGGTTATCTGGGCGGGAGCATCGGCATTGAGTTCGAGTTGTTCCTGAAACGTGTCGGCAAGGAAAAAGCGCAAAATATCGTCAGGTTCTATGACGAAGCGGTCGCCTACGTCGAAGGTCGACTGCGCGAACTGGGGATCGACTGCGACTACAACGCCTCGGGCATCATCAGGGCGGGGATCCATCCGTCGCAGGAGAAAAGGCTGCGTAAAAGCATGGCCGTGGGCCACGAATTGGGTTCGCCAACCGAGTTTCTGGATCAGGCACAAATGCGCGCGCGAGGGATTCCACCGGCCTTTCTGTTTGGCTGTCTGCAACGCCACGGCGGTACCCTGGACCCTGGCAAATACGTAATGGGCCTGCGCCGCGCTGCACTCCAGGCGGGTGTGAGGCTGTATGAAAACACCACGCTTGAGTCGTACTCCGACGGGCCGACGATCACCTGCCGGACGCCACGCGGTCGGGCGAGCGCGCCAATCGTGGTGCTGGCTACCAATGCCTATACGCCGCAGCTCGGTCTTTTGCGCGACAAAGTCGTACCGTTTCGGGTTTCGGCGGTCGAAACCGAGCCATTGACACCACAGCAGTTGGCATCGCTGGGCTGGGCAGGGCGGGAAGGGTTGACCACGCCGCACCTGGTGATGGAAAGCCATCGCCTGACCGCACGCAATACGCTGCTGATGACCACCAAACGACTGGGTTATGCCTACGGCTCGAAAACCCCGAACATTCCCGATGAGGTGACCTACCGCGCGTTGCAAGACAACCTTGGCGTGCGTTTCCCGACGTTACGCGGTGTCGGCATTCAAGCGTGCTGGAGTGGTTACGTCAGCATGGCCTACGACGCGTTGCCGGTGGTGGGCGAAACCGGGTCGCACCACAACATTCTCTACACCGCGGGTTGCTCCGGACACGGTGTCGCCTCGCAGTCGCTGATCGGCCATCTGCTGGCAGAAAGGATCGGAGGTATCGAGCATCCGCTGCTCGCCGCGCTGCGGCATAAAACTCCGAAAACCCTGCCCGAACCGCTGCAGTGGTGCGCCGTGAATGTGGCGCTGGAGGGAGCACATCTGCTGGACGAATACACCAACCGCAAAGTTGTGCGCCCTCATGCCTGACAGTTGAGGCTTATAGAACCGACACGCTGATTTTCCGTGGTGAAGCTGACCTTGGAGTCCTGGGTCCGGCAGGCGTTCGCCTGCAGAAAGACAAAGGAATGTTTGCGTTCTCGTCACCACTTTTTTACTGCCGCACCCACGCTCGGCCACGGGCGTTCAATCCAACAATAACGTGATGTGAGGCATCGAACATGAGTACTGACGCCCCTCCCGATCTGAAGCGAAGACAATTACTCAAACTGGCCGGTGCAACCGCCGCCGTGGGATCGATCGGTTTGAACCTTGGTCTGGCCAATGCCGCCGATGCGCTGCAAAAAGACAGTTCGGACGATGTATTTGATGTGGTGATCATCGGTGCCGGCCTGGCTGGTTTGACCGCCGCCCGTGATCTGCATCTGGCAGGCTGTGAGTCGCTGCTGGTGCTTGAAGCGCGTGATCGTGTCGGCGGCCGCACCCTCAATCATGACTTGGGCTCCGGCTACATCTCCGAAGCCGGAGGTCAGTGGATCGGTCCAGGACAAACCGCCGTAGCGGATCTTGCCCGTGAGCTTGAGGTCGGCACCTTTCCCAGTTTCTATGACGGGGAAACCGTGATCCTCGGGGGCGATGGACGTGTCGCTGTCGATTTGAAAGGCACCTTCGGTACCGACGAAAGCGTCTCGGCAAAACTCAGCGAGCTGTCGCGTGATGTGCCGTGCGGTGCGCCATGGAAATCCCCCAAGGTGGCCGAACTGGACAAGCTCTCGGCGGGCGACTGGCTCGCTCAGCAAAACATCAAGCCGGAAGATCGCGCAGGGTGGAATGCCAGCTTCCTCCTGACCTGCGGTGTCACGCCGGCGAAGATGGGCTTCTTGCATTTTCTGTCGATGATCAATTCGGCCGGCAGCGAATACATGCGGCTCGATTCGATCAAGGACAGCGCGCAAGGCACGCGGATCGTCGGCGGTTCACAGGTTCTCAGCAGCAAAATGGCGCAATTGCTGGGCGACAAGGTTCGCTTGTCGTGCCCAGTGCGCAAAATTGCTGACTGGAACCGCGACATCGTCAGACTGCAAACGGATCAGGGCGAGATCCGCGCCCGCCGGGTGATCATGGCGATTCATCCCGCGCTGTGCCAACGCCTGCAATTCGATCCACCGCTGCCCGAAGCTCGCGCCGCCCTGCAGCGGGCCTGGCCAGCGCACTCGCCGGCACGCAAGACCGCAATGGTTTACCCGCGGCCTTTCTGGCGTGACAAGGGCTTGAACGGCCACATCATTCAGGTCGGTGGGCCAGTCATCTGGGCTTATGACAACTCGCCGCCAAACGGCGAAATCGGCGTGATCAATGCATTCATTCTGAATGCCGCAGGCCCCACCGACCCCGAAGCCGCGAAGCGTGTGCAGACCGAAATCTATGCACGCGCCCTGGGGGACGCAGCGCTTGAGCCGGTTTCCTACCACGATCACGACTGGGCGCATTTCGACCCGTGGACCATCACGTGCGTGTCGCCGATTCCTCCCGGTTTCTGGTCGACGCATGGTGAGGCACTGCGTCCGCCGTGCGGCAATCTGTTCTGGTCTGGCACCGAAACCGCTGACATCTGGGCAGGTTACATGGACGGTGCCGTGCGCGCCGGACGCCATAGCGCCTTGCAGGTGCTCAACGCGTTACGTCGGGCATAGGAGGCGGCAATGAAAAAAATCATAGCGCTTGGCGTCATCGCGGTTATTGCGGTGCTGGTGGTGGTTTTCGGGCGTGATCTGCTCGACCTGTATCGGCTGCAGACTTACATCACGACCTCCACGGAGGCCTATCAGGCCGAACGCGGAAACTGGCCACACCTGACCGATGCCTGCACCGGTTGCCATGGCAGCCACGGTAACTCGCTGAACCCGATGTATCCGAGCCTGGCCGGGCAACCCGCCGCGTACCTGTCTGCCCAGTTGCGCAACTTTGCAAGTGGGCAACGGCTCGCTCCCAACATGGGGCCGCTGGCGATGACCCTGAGCCCGGATGAAGTTGATCTGCTGGCGAAGTTCTACGCCCGGCAATCGGTCGTTGCTCATGCGGCTGTCAGCCCTGACGAGGGGCTGAAGGAAAAGGGTAAACAGCTGGTGCAAACCCGAGGTTGCACCGCCTGTCATGGTGCCCAACTGATGGGCCACGACACCTTCCCGCGCCTGGCTGCACAAGGCCAGGACTACCTTTTGGCCCAGCTCAACGCTTTTGCCAGCAGCGAGCGCACTGAGCCAAGTGGCGCGATGCAAGCCATTGCAGCGGCGCTGTCAGCGCAGGAGCGCCAGGCAATTGCTGCTTACCTGGCTGCACTGGTTCCTCAATCCCGCTAACCCATCAAATTTTCTGTCAGCTGTACCGAGGCTATCGTTATGGAACCGAGAAATATTGTGCTGTGCCTTGCCTGTTTCTTGCTGCTTGCCAATGGTCTGACCTTTGGCATCAGGTTTCTGAAGAAGAGAAACCTGCTACTGGCTCTGGAGTGGTTTGTGGTTGCCTTTTCGGCGACAAACTTCCTGATCTTTTTCCTGACAGGATCGGAGCATGCGTACCTGATTTCATACTTCTGCGACGCGTTCTCCAGAGCCTTCGGGATTCCGCTGATTACCGTGCTCGGACTGATGGCGGTAACGCATGCCTACAAGCCCTCGATGGGCAAGGAGCTCATGATGTTTGCCGGCGCTCTGCTGGGCACACTCGCGTTGATCTCGACCAAGGTTCTGGTCACGCTCCTGCCGTATTTCTACGTGCTGATGTGGGTGATGTTTTCGGTCTACCTGGTGTATTTCGCAGTACGCCTTGCAAATGTCGGAGAGTCGCTACACGCGATCGGTGTGATGATTGGCATGCTAGCCTCACTGACCATTGCGTGCATCTACGATTTCTACAAGATCCCCGGCGACGACAGCAATGTGCTGCTTAACTTCTACGTGCTAGCACTGACGACCTGGGCTTATCTGCTGGTGCACCTCTATTACGCGTATTGCGCGCTGGAGCGCGCGAAGGGTGCAATGGCAGTTCTGCAAACGCGCTGAGGAGGATAGTTGAAGTGCTCGAAGCCGCCGTTTTGGCGGCTTTTTTGCGTAATGCAGGGTAGGGCGGTGGGCATCCTTGCCCGGGCAGGATCAAGGGTTCAGCTTGGCCAGATACTGCGCCACGGCCTTGATGTCCTCATCTGACAGGGTGCCCGCCATGGCATTCATGGCCTGCGTCGGATCGATGCGTTGGCCACGTTTGAAAGCGCTCAGTTGATCGCTCAGATAAAGCTGCCCTTGTCCGGCGATACGCGGAGCCTGGGGGCCGCCAGAGAGTTTTTCACCGTGGCAGGCTGCACACCCATTGGCGGCGACCACACGCTGACCGCGCTGGTCCAGCGCATCATCCCGGGCCGGGACTTCAGTCACGCCTGGTTGCTGTTCGGCAAAATAACTGGCCAGGCGCTTGATCTGCTCGTCGGTCAGATTGGCCGCCAGCGGCTGCATCTGGGCACTGTGGCGACGCCCTTCGGCAAACGCGCGCAACTGGTTTTCGATGTATGCCGCAGGCTGCCCTGCAAGCGCTGCGTATTGAGCGTCGCGGGGTTGACCGCTGGCGCCATGGCAAAGCGCGCAGGTGTCCTGCAACTGTGGCCACGCACCGCCGTTGGCCTGGTACGCAGCGTCGTGCTGATCCACGGCCTGCATGAAACGATAGCCCGCCCACAGTTCCGGACCATAAATCGCTATTGATCCGGCCAACGCCGCGCTCACGGTGATGACTCCAAACACCATAGTCCGCTTCATCAGGCGTTCCTCCGTGGTTGAAGCAACGCCTGCAGCGCTTCCATTGCCGCGCGGTGTCCAGCGCGGACCGCACCGTCCATTGCCCCGGCCCAGATTTCCGCAGTCTCGGTACCCGACCAGATCAGGCGACCGACCGCCGGCGTCAGGTACTCGCCCCATTGCGTCCAGAAACCGGGGGGCATGGGAGAAATACAACTCAAACTCCACGGGTCGATCTTGCCCCAGTCCAGATCATGAAACTGAATCGGGTGCAGGGCTTGTTCGCCCATGGCGCTGGCGTAAATCGCCGACAGGATGTCCTGCGCCGTTTTCGGGTCATGGGGTAATTGGCCGATCCTGACGAAGCCGCTGAGCACACCCAGGCTGCCGTCCGCCGGGGAGTTGTCAAAGGCCCAGATCAGCGGACCTTCCACTGGCACAATCTGCCCGTTGAGGCCTTGGTCGCGCCAGAACGGGCGCTCATAGACGTGCACGGTCTTGCGCATCGGTGCATGGGCCGGCCAATGCCGCTGCAGTTCGGCACGCCCGGACGGCAGGGGCGGATCGAAGAGGATCTGATTGCACAACGCCGGGCTCAGCGCAGCAATTACCTGCCGCGTGCGGATGATGCCCTGATCGGTGTGCAACTCGACGACATCACGATCCCAACCGACAATCTTGCGCACCGGGCACGCCAACCGGATTTTATCTCCCAGCGCCTGCGCCATCTTCAAACTGAGAATTTGCGAGCCGCCAGCCAGGCGAGATTCCTGCGCACCGCCCTGGACCCCTTCGAGCTTTTCAAGGCGGCAGTCCGACGAGTTGATCATCGCCAGGTAATGCAGGAGTCCCATGCCGGCCGGCGTGGTACCGAAGGTGAGGCTCACGGACATGTTGAAGCCGATCTTGTCGACGTTGCTGATGCCTTGACCGGCCAGCCACTGGCCGATCGACAGTTTGTCCAGCTCAGCCGCGTCCTTGGCTTTCCACGGCGCTTTGCTGGGGACGCCTTCGGCGAGCTTGTTCAGTTTTGCGACGACTTCTGTATTGGAATTCGGCCCGTCGCTGAGATCTTCCTGGATGTTGACCTCGTCCATCAGATACACCGCCTTGCCCTTGTAATAGGTGGGGAAGGTGGCGACATCGAGCTGTCTGGCCAGGTCGGCGATCGACGTTTGCCCCGGGCCGATCCATTGGCCACCGGCCTCGGAGATCACGCCATTGCCCAGATCATGGTTAAGCGTGCGACCACCGACGCGGTCGCGGGCTTCAAGCACGGCAAACGACTCGCAGCCAGCGGCCTGGAGGTCTCTGGCGGAGGTTAGCCCGGAAAGCCCTGCGCCAATGATCACCACATCCAGTATCGAGGCATCTACAGGTTCGATTTGCGCCATCGCACGCCCGGTGACACCAAGCCCTCCGGCGAGGGCTGCGCCTCCGATCGCTTGCAATAACAACCGTCGCTGTCGTGATTGCGTCGACAGTTGATCGAGATCCGCACTCATCTTCACCTCCGTTTTTTATTTATAATCACAGATGTTATGTGAATATATGACGGATCAGGAATTCAGCAAAGTGAAATCGGCGCGATGTCGGTTAACCGTGGGTATGAGCGTAACGCGGGCGCGACCAAGCAGGGTTCGCTGCGCAAATGAAGCGAACCTTGTTGATGCTGGAGGGCGGGGTTTAGCGAGCGGGGCTGATCAGCGTGATGACCGCATCCATCAAGGCCTTGCTGCGTTTGGCTTCAAATCGCTCTGGCTCGATTGGCAGCATCATCATCCAGCCGTCACTCAGCGCGCTGAGCTGATCGGCAAGCAGATCGGCAGCAATGTCCTTGCGGATGATGCCTTGGCTTTGTCCCTTGCGCAGAATGCTGGCGAGATCCTCGCGGAAGCGCGAATAACGTTTCTGGATCACGTCGGCAAATACCGGTTCGTGCCGAGCGTGGGCAAGCATCTGAAACAAGGCCAGCCAGCGCGCTGAGTCGTTGGCTTGAGTCAGGTTCAACCACTGCTCGATCATTGCCCTGACATCGACTTTTTCCTGACCGGCATCCAGCAAATGGTCGAACTCGTCGAACAGACTCTGCGCCGCCGCCGTGATCATTTCTTCTTTGTTGGCAAAGTAATAGGTCACGGCCCCCGTGGTGCACCCGGCATGACTGGCGACCTTGCGCAGAGACGTCCCGGCATAACCTTCCTGGGCAATGACTTCGATGGCTGCGGTCAACAGTTCACCGCGTTTTTCCAGACGATTACCTACCGGACGACCGCGACGTGGAGCGGGCGCGGAATCACTGTCAATGGAGTGCTGACTATCCGTGGAAGGCGCTTGAGCATCATGCATGAGAGAAAGTGATTCCGTTGGTTGAAGGCGTTGAGTCGACAGTGGCTGCGAACGCCATTTTGGCTTGGCACGTCGCGATCATGCAATCGTTCAGATTCGACCGCTGCCAATCACCGCGACGGCCCGGACTTCCACGCGCAAGCCCGGCATTGCCAGTTGGGAAATGCCGACAGCGGTCCAGGCTGGATAACGTTCAGGGAAATATTCGTCCTTTACCTGTCCAAAGGCGTGCACTTCGGCCTGCAGATCGGTATGAAACGTCATCAGCTCGACCACATCTGCCAGGCTTGCGCCCGCAGCTTCGAGGATGGTCCGCAAGGACTGAAACGCCAGATGGGATTGCGCCTGGATGCCCTCGGCTGGAACCATGGCCTCGTCGATACCGACCTGGCCGGACACCCAGATCATGTTGCCGACGCGTGTGGCCTGGGAAAAGTGGAAGTTGTCGTAGATCGCCTGGGTGTGACCAGGGTTGAAGGACTGACGCTGCAGGTCTTGAGTGCTCATGGCGGTGCTCCTCTTATATTAATTGGCGGAACGTTGGGTGGCGGAAGGCGTCTCCCGCTTTCAGCGTCGACAGCTCTTCAGTGAACAGCACGCCTTGCTGCGGATAACCGGAGACGCTGTGTTCTGGCAAAGGATGGAAGGTGGCGTCGTCGCCAAAAAAACGGAAAACGAAGGTGTGACGATCCGGGAAGGCTTCATCCACCGGAGCGCCCCCATGCAGCGAACCCGGATGCAGCAGGAGGATATCGCCAGGCTCGGTGGCCCACGAAATGATCTCGAATGCCTCAGGATCGTTTTGCCGCAAAGCCTCGATGTCCGGCAGGCGTGGCAATGCATCGCCGCCATGCAGCGGTTGAGTCGGATCATTCGGATCGCGAAACGTGGTGCCGTCGTAGCGTGGTCCTTTGTGCGAACCTCGAACGACTTCCAAAGCGTTTTTCTTCGGCACTGATTCAAAGCTGATCCAGGCATTCGCCCAGTGGTTTCCGGCCCAAGGCAGATAAGACGTGTCCTGATGCCAAAGCGTGCGAGAACCGCGTCCACCTGCTTTGAGAAATACTTCTTCGGCGAAGTACCACACATTCTCCGAACTCCAGAGCTCGGCAAATAGCTCGCCAAAGGGTAGGGAAGCCACCAGTTCTTCGAGACGGGCCTTTGCAACGGGATTGGCGTTGTCGACGTGCGACTGCTGCTCCGTTCCGTCGAACATTCGAGTCGCATGAGGGCCATGATTCTCAACAGCCCAGTCGTAGGCTGCACGGCACTCGGCCAATTGATCTTTGCTCAGAAAACCTTTGATCAGGACGGCCCCGTCTTCCAGGAACGCCTTTCGCACAGAGAGTTGCATGAGAGCTTTCTCCTCGAAAATGCCACTTGGCGATTTCGATGCTAGCAGGCGATAAGATTAAACACAACAGTCGTTATTTTAATAATGTTATTATCAATGGAGGCCTATGCAGATGCTCTGCGGCGGGGCCCCGGTGATCACTCGCTGATGATCGGTCGCTCAACCGCACCGTGGGTCTGAGGCTGCACACACTTAATCAAGGTCCTAATGCTGAGCTTTTATGGAAAACCTAGGTCTCGTTAAAACACTGCTAGTTGAGGACGATCAGAGGCTGGCGAAACTCATCACTAAATTCCTGGCCCGCCATGGTTTTGCGGTGCAAGTTGTTCGACGGGGTGACCAGGCATTGGCGGCCGTCGCTGAACTCAAGCCACAAATCGTCGTACTTGAGCTCCTGCTGCCAGATCAGAACGGACTGCACCTGTGCCGTTGGATTCGTGATGGTTTCGATATCCCCATCATCATCTTGACTGCCAAGGGAGATGACAGGGATCAGGTTCTCGGCCTGGAATCCGGTGCCGACGACTATGTAATCAAACCTGTCAAACCATCGGTATTCCTGGCTCGCTTGCGCGCTTTACTGCGACGCCATATCCCCACGAAGCAACCGACAGCGCTCGACATCCTTGAATTCGGTCAGTTGTCGATCGATCGCAGTGGCCGAGTAGTGAGCCTGGCCGATCAAAGAATCGATCTGACAACCATGG
This sequence comes from Pseudomonas allokribbensis, assembly GCF_014863605.1. Taxonomy (NCBI): domain Bacteria; kingdom Pseudomonadati; phylum Pseudomonadota; class Gammaproteobacteria; order Pseudomonadales; family Pseudomonadaceae; genus Pseudomonas; species Pseudomonas allokribbensis. The sequence goes on along the minus strand of NZ_CP062252.1, from coordinate 3,380,031 downwards.
AGTTCGAACTACTGTCCTTGCTGGCCAGCAAGGCGGGCACACTTTTTTCTCGCGACGAAATCCTCAACCGTATCCGCGGTATTCCTTTCGACGGGATCAACCGCAGCGTCGATGTTCACATCAGTAAATTGCGCGGAAAGCTCAATGACAACCCTCGAAATCCAGAGCTCATCAAGACGATCTGGGGCAGGGGCTACCTTTTTAATCCGTTTGCTTGGGAGGCATAGATAAGTATGAAAAAGGACGTGCTGATTTTGCTGTTTTTTGTCTGGATTCCGGCGTCGCTGTATTCGGTTTATGGCTGGCATCAGGCACAGGGAAAACAGATCGTCGATGTCGATCAGCCAACGACGGTGCTGCCTGACACGTACCAGTCAACAAATACCACAACGAGCGCGCATGATTCTGCGACCTTCTTGTGCACGATCAGGAAATTGCCACATGGTATAGAAGAGCCGGATAAATAAAATGCAGCAGGCCAGGCTTACCAAAAACTGTTCATGATCGCGAACGGATTGAGCGCCGGCAGTGGGTGGTCGAACACATAGTGCAGGGAACCGCGCTTTATGGCTCGCGTATGACACTTGCGGATGTGCCTGATGGGTCACGCTGAGGGGGGCTGGGCAGTTTCTGGCTGGTGGTGCACTGACTAGCAGGCTGCCTCAACCCCAGGCATCCGCAGCACCGGTGCTCAGCGAACTCGCGGGTCAACAGCGATCCCCTGATGAAAACTGCCAGAGTCGAGCAAGCGTTATAAAATGAGGCTCGGGTTTTGCTCGTGGCATCTATATGCGCCCTAATCAAATTGAGCTGGCGAAAATTCCTTCACCAGAGCCTCCAGTTCTTGGTCGCCAATGGCGCCGGCGACGCTAACCAAACATGGACGGCATGGGTTCGTACCGCAAAGCTCGGGCTCCGACAGCTACCAGATCAAGGCTTCGTACCCGACGAAATACGGAAGGAGCTGGAGGCGTTGAGGGGGCTTAATCTCGTCGCCCAGCGTGGAGAGGGCAACAAACCGGTGTCCATGCGCCTTTTAAGCCAGGAGATCCAGGATGGAGCACCGGAGACATTACGCTACGAGACTATTCACCAAGTCAAAGGCGAGACGCACGATGTCACCGTAGTTGTATCCTCCAAAATCCGAGGCAAGCACGAGGCCCATTGGGCCGACTGGCTCTCTGATCGCAAATCTGAAGCCGCACGCTTCGCCTACGTGGCAAGCTCCCGCCCCCGGCACATGCTCATCTGGGCGGTGAAAAAACTGAAGCCGAAGGAGCGCCAAGCACTGGCTGAATTAGGCTTTGAACTTCCCTGAAGTACCTATGCACTGCTTTACCCAGGTGATAACCGTACTTGGGCAGGAGGCGTCGGCCGTGCCCGGAGTGTGTAAACTGTAGTGGTCTAATGAAACCGGACACCCATTTAGGCGAGAATGCTCGCCAGAGAGAGGTGTCTGATGACCAAACAACGTCGTTCCTTTTCCGCTGAATTCAAACGCGAGGCCGCAGCTCTCGTGCTCGATCAAGGCTATTGTCACGCATGTACATGCATTCTGCGATGCGACGACCTTGCGGGCCCGGAGTATGAATAGTCCATTGATTAGTAGATCGCATTGAATGATTGCCGAGGGGAGTTAGCGGGGAAAATGACCCTTCACACAACCAGCTCCAGATGTGCTACAGATTGCGTTTGCGCTGTCGATCAAAGCCAGTGAGCGAGCGGTCGGAACTCGACGTTGAAGTCTACGAAGGATCGACGAAAGATTGCCAATTTAGAGAGGCGTAAAGCTATGTATCACTACTCGCTAGTGCAGCATACCGAGCCCACCGGTGTATGGTTGTCATGCACCGATATTCCGGAAATGAATGCCGAAGGCAGTACGCTGTGCGAAGCATTCGCCGAAGCCCTAAATGGTTTGGAGTCTGCACTGTCGTTGTACGTAGAGCAGGGGCGCAAGATTCCAGCACCCTCAGCGCCAAGTGCCCCTGCAATGGTGCTGCACTTGCCGGTGCTGACTATGGCCAAGATCTTGCTATGGAATGCCATGTGTGACCAAGGCGTGAGCCGCGCCGAACTTGCTCGTCGAATGGTCTGTTCGCGGGAGGTTGTCGACCGTCTGGTGGACTTTATCCACGCCTCGAAAATTGAGCAGATCGAGCGTGCACTTGTATTGCTGGGTCGGCGTCTGTCGCTGGTCTTGGAAGTAGCCTAACGCCGGAATTCACCATGTCCCCAAGCGCACCATTGACGTCTGCTGTTGGTCTGATATCACCCACGCCCTTGTGTATGCTCTAAGGCCGGGTTGGGTAGAACTCGCTATGGCGTTCCCTGGGATGATTGGACCAGATAACTTTGCTATTGCTGTCTGCAAAGGCGATCTTAGGATTGCCGTATCCGCATAATCGCATCTGTGATTGCTTTTGCGTTTGTGTCTAAGGTTTCCATAGCCATGACAGCGTTATCTGCAACCACTGCCACGCCGTTGGCTGCAAGCCAAACGGTGACCTCCTCGATTGCCGCCGCCAGTGCGTGTTGGTTGTGCAGGAGCAATGTCAGGGCGTCAGCAGTGGCAATATTAGAAGCTAAGTTAGTTGGCATGCGATCCATCCTAGCAATGAGGGGTTCGCAAAGCCTAGCTCAATGCGGCCGCAGCAAAGTGGCTTAGATACCGCATACTTAAAAATTGCTACGCTGCGCAGATGATTTGAGGCTTTAGCCAATCAGTTGGGGGTAGGCGGGCTACTGCATCCAATCCATCATCAGAGCCAGCCTGCGGCCGCGTTCGGCCAGAAGCGGGCGTTGGCAAGCGACCGCTACCCGCCAAGAACAGCCGTTCGTGGGTGACCGCTTTCGGCCAATAGCGGACTCTCGCGAGTGACCGCTTTCGACCCGTTCCTGTCCTACAGTAAGATTCTGCGAATGTCACCAGCTTAGTCTAGAGCGGTCGTTGTGCTCCGGTCCGCCTGGTCGAACGTAACTGGATTCGCAGATTCGTGTTCGCTTCTGTCCACGCTACGAAGCGCAATTCTGTATGAGTCCTCATGCGGTTTTTGATGGTCTGTCGATGCTCGCCAGATCTTATCTGGGCAAAAATCGCGAAACATCGGTGAAAATATTCCCGCGCCACCGGCCATCGGCACTAAACAAGCTAACGTTAACTAATCAATTTCCTAGGCTTTCAAGGAGAAAGTATATGGCTGGGCAAAATTCATTAGAGATCTCGTTTTCGCAGGATGCCGGGTTTGCGGACGCTGCGGGAGCAGTTGGCGCGAAAGCCAAGGAGGCATTTGATGCTTTGGGTGTCCTTTTATCAGATGCAATAGCGCCACTTCGCCAAAAGCTTGCTGAAACATCGGCGTCCGCAGATGAGGTTGAGCTAAAACTTGATTTAGCACTTAAAGCTGAAGGCAAATGGGTAATCGTCTCGATGGAGGGGGTTGCGACCGTTTCGGTGAAGCTGGTATGGAAAAGGAAGCCAAGTGATGGGGGCAGCGATGTGTAACTTCATGCCTGGTCAAGTGATTGCAATCGGCCCTAAGCAAATACTCGCAGAGATAGGCGGCGGTCTTCCAGGTCAACTGGGGCCAGTAATACCGTTGGTGGGTGAAGGGGTAGATAGTAATAACGATAGCGAACTCCGTCGACTCGCCTACGTCGTGCTGAAAACAGATCCGGGGATGGAGCTATACGCAATGAGCCGTTTGAGCGCCCGGTTGTCTGGTTCGATTGAAAAGAATGAGGCTGCTGTTGACCTTAACCACATTCTTCCTTTGGCCATGTCGGAGCCCTTCCCAATCTCTACTTTGCGGCTCAGTCCCCATGCTGAACGCGAAGCGTCCGCCGTGAGGCGGCTACTTCGATCCGCGCACCTGCCTAAGTCACTGCGCATTGCAGTTCTGGACAGTGGACTCGCCTCGGACTTCTCTGCACACCGTGAGTTGCGTTATTTCGACTATACGACTGGCGGCCGTCTGACGCGTGATGTCGAGCCCTTTGACCCAATGGGCCATGGCACCCGCGTTGTCTCAATTCTTGATCAGATTTTACCGCCCGAGGTGAGCATCAGCATTGGCCGTTTACCATCTGCCCCAGGCTCACTAACTGCACTTACTGTCGCGCAAGCGCTGGCAGACATTATTGCCCGTGAAACGCCAGATGTCGTCAATCTAAGTGTATGCCTAAGGAATGACTGGTTCGTGTGTCCACACTGCAAACAACGTGTGCCGGCGCCAACTTTTTTATCTGGTTTGCTACCACTCGTCGTTCGACTTGGAGGGAAAAGCATTTCAAACACACTTACGGTAATGGCAGCAGGGAACACGGGACAAGCACCCAATTCTCGCTGGCTTACAGATGACGTAAACAGTCTCCTCTTTGCGTTCGCGGAGAACCGACGAGGTGAGCGTACATTGTACTCAAGTGCTCCTGAAGGTCCGCGTGGTGACCTGTGTTCTGTCGGCGCTTTCGGCGGCGACGATCCCAGCGATCATGAAGCTCAGGGTGTATTTATTGATGGTGTGCACGGTACATCATTTGCTGCTCCATTCATTTCTGCGGCGTCGCTATTAACAAAACGGTTTCCCCCACCGATTGGTCCATTTACACGCGAAGTTATCGAAGCCGCGCGACAGGGGCGTTTCCTTCGCTTGCGTATCGAGGAGGTCGAGGAGGATGAACAATAAGGAGGGCACGCTCCAAAAGTTGAACGCACAACTCTGTGCTTCCGCGGCTTGGAAATGTTGGCTTCTAGGGCCTACGTTGCGAGTTACGCTTAATCGCAGCCCCTGAGTTGCTCGACTTTATTCGTTCAATTTTGCCGCCAGTGTTTAGTTGCTGGCTGGCGCCACTGGGAGCATTGCTCTCGCCAGGAAGGAGGACTGGATCTTCAGGAATATGCTGCCCCCCCAACGAAATCTGAATGCAAGGGGACAATGCCGCATAACCGCGGACACGCACCCAGCTCTCGGGCGTGAGTGGACATTTCAAAAGTAAGTTGTCACGCGCTCGAGCGACTTCCAAAGGCGCCTGGAACGTGGTGAGCAGACATTCGAAAATCGGTTGCGAGAGACCGTTCATGGCCGGTTAGCGACGGTCAGGGCTCAACCGTCGCTATGCATATTCAAACCTCGGTCTGTTCCGCCATCTCTAGGGCGTCGTCGACTTCAATTCCCAGATATCGAACGGTGCTCTCCAGTTTCGTATGGCCAAGCAGCAGTTGAACCGCTCGCAGATTCTTCGTCCTGCGATAGATCAGCGATGCCTTCGTACGCCTCATTGTGTGAGTGCCATACATTGCTGGATCAAGGCCAACTGCTTCCACCCAGCCTTTGACGATACGTGCGTATTGACGTGTTGATAGATGGTCTGAGGTATGCAGCTGGCTCGGAAAAAGGCAGTCCTCGCTCCGGAGTTGGGCCTGGTGTATCCAGGCCGCGATAGCAAACCGTGTTTGTTCGGTGATCTCGAATTGCACTGGCCGCAGTGTTTTCTGCTGCATCACAATGGCGCGTGGTGATACGTGCTCGCCATGGGCGACGTCGCGCACGCGAAGCTTGGTTAAGTCGCAGGCCCGAAGCTTGCTGTCGATGGCCAGATCGAAGAGCGCAAGATCACGGGTTCGTTCTGCAATTTGAAGCCTTACCCGGATGGCCCAGATATCTCTCAGTCTGAGTGGAGCTTTCTGCCCGACCAGTTTTCCTTTGTTCCAAGGCTGGCGGCTGCAGGTAGCGAAGATGTTCATGACGAGTCCTCCACGTGTCGAAGGACAAGGATGGCTGACCAGAGGAAGGGTCGCTAACCGGCCAAAAGCAGTCGGTCGACTGATAGCACCAGGACAGTTACGCTGGCATTTTTATTTGCCCGGAACAGCGTATGACACAGGTGCATCAAGGGAGCTGCTTATGCTCAGCCGTCCATTACGAGCTACTGGTCTCACCAAAAGCAGTGAGTCATTGTCATTGCAGCCAGTGTCGCAAAGGTCACGGGGCAGCATTCGCCTCCTACGGCAGCATTCCGCGTAGCGCGCTTCGAACATTGCGCGGTTCCGCCAGCATCAAAACCTATGCTTCGTCAGAGACGGTATTACGCGAGTTCTGCATGGAGTGCGGTTCGACTCTATTCTGGTCACGATCTGAAGGTCAGTTTGCTGACTGGGTCTCCATAGCGTTGGGCACGCTCGATGCGCCCTTTCTGCCTCAGAAACAGAAACACGTTCATGTCGACTCCGCAGTCCCTTGGTTCAAATCATCCAATTTATGCCCTCAGGTCGGCTGACGGCTTTGGGTCGGATGCTGCCCTCCGCAACAGGCAACAATCGGCCAAGAACTGATGTTTGCGAATCGCTGCTTACGATCCAAAGCTGCAAGTCGCGACACGTTACCTTCACGGTTCAAACCACGTTCTGAAAACCGAATTCACAACGCAGAGTCGCAATGACGTGATTAACGGATGGCCCTTCTATCATAGGAGGATCAGGGCGCTCGCAAAATTCTCGCCAGACAAAGAACGTTAGTTCTGCGCCGTCGGTCTGGGGCACGATACTGTCGAGTGAGCCAAATGACTGCAGCGCTCTGTACCTGTCGTCTCTCCAGAACAATGCCTCTACCCAGTGGTAAATCGGAATGAAATGAAAGTGGATGGAGTGACCCGCATCATGACCGAAACGGCCGATGTAAAGCCGTTTCGGTTGCAGATGCGCTTCGATGTATTCCTGGATTCTCGCCTGCAATATTCCCAACTCCGCCGAGGCTTCGGTCGATAGTGCCGCCAACGAGTTCGTCATTTCCTTCGCGCTGAGCATCACGTAGCCAGGCAGTGCACTGTCCATACGGTGGTTAATCACCCAATAGGGGGATTCATGAATGATGAAGCGAGGCGATATGTCCATATTTTGGCCTTGAGTGAAGTCCGGTTGAGGGTATCACTAGAAGCAATACGGAATGTCTGCTCGTGGCTGTGGATTCAACCAATTTCAACTCAACCGTATACCCAAACACGCCATAATTGTGCTTGGCAGTTTTAACAAACTGTGGCCACGATCTGATGCCCGAATATGGTAAGCGTTGCACTGTTTTCGCTAATTATTAGACATCCCCCCGTCACGTTGAGGTGAGGGGGGATGGGCACACTATCGATTGAATAAAGAGCTGCCTAGCTCACATCCTTCTAGAGTCAGCTTTTCAAAAAATCCAACAGATCGGCGTTTACCTTATCGGCATGAGTAGTCGGAATCCCGTGCGGGGCACCCTTGTAGGTGATCAGCTTGCCGTTTTTGACGAGTTTGGCCGACAACTCTCCGGAATCGGAATAGGGAACAACCTGATCATCGTCACCATGAATTACCAAGACCGGGATGGTAATCCCCTCCAGATCTTCGGTGAAGTCAGTCTGCGAAAATGCGACGATGCCATCATACTGCGCTTTTGCACTCCCCATCATTCCTTGGCGCCACCAGTTCTGAATTACACCTTCTGAGGGTTTAGCTCCGGGTCGGTTATAGCCGTAGAACGGGCCGGCAGGAACGTCGCGGTAGAACTGTGCGCGGTTAGCCGCAACATGTACCTGGAAATCATCAAATACGGATTTCGGTGTACCACCTGGATTGCTGTCGGTTTTAACCATTAATGGCGGCACAGCGCTAATCAAAACGGCTTTGCTTACATTACGCTCGCCATGTCGCGCAATGTAACGCACCACCTCTCCACCGCCTGTCGAGTGGCCGACGTGCATTGCTCCTTGGGTGCCGAGCTTTTCGACAACAGCCGCGACGTCATCGGCATAGTGATTCATGTCGTGCCCGTCCCAAACTTGGCTGGAGCGACCGTGCCCCCTGCGATCATGCGCAATGACGCGATATCCCTTATTCACAAAAAACAGCATTTGAGCATCCCAATCGTCGGAGCTCAGAGGCCAGCCGTGGTGGAAATGAATGACCTTAGCATCGCGTGGTCCCCAATCTTTATAAAAGATCTCGACACCATCTTTAGTTTTCACAGTTGCCATATTTCGTACTCCTTGCATTTCGCTTGATGATACCGGGAGGTTGTTAGTGGAAGATGCTATTGCGGGGAGGGCATAGTAGCCCGCTGCGATGGCTCCTCCGATGAGCAATCGACGGCGGAGTACGTCGATATCCGAGCTATATTTATTACTCGATTTCATAGTCTCACCTATCACTTATTTCTGATTGTTCGGTGATCGCCGATCATTCAACATGGCTATAAAAAGCGTTTATGTGGACGTGCAAAAAAACATACCGCCCAGGAAAGAATAGAGGGCTTCATCCCGTGCGAGTCTTTAGTGAAAATGATCGACTTCCATCCATTCTATGCTCAAAAATAATCTTTAGAAGGGTAAAAATTGACATTTTTGCACGCAAAAACTGACAAAATTTATTAATGTCTTTAGCTGGTTATTTCCGATTGCAAAGCGGCAGCAATGATATAAGACTAGTGAAATTCGTGAGGATGCCATTGTTATAATGAAGACTGAAAAAAATATCGAGATTGCGCTGTTACTCTACCCCGAGTGCCAAATGGCCGCTGTTTACGGTCTTACCGATCTATTTAGAATCGCAAATGAGTGGGCGACCTATCCTCATCATGAGAATCGCCATAGGCGCATCCGAGTAACACACTGGCGACTAGATCCTCTACAGAGAAGTATCGAGTGTTGTTGGGATAGTGATCCTGCAGAAACGCATTGCCCGACGTTCGCGATCGCACCTCCTAGCGTTGCTATGCCAGATCGCATGCCTGCCATGCCACACGAAGCAGCATGGTTAAAAGGCCTGCATAGGAGCGGCGTAATTGTCTGTTCGGTATGTGCAGGTGCGTTTGTACTAGCCCAGACCGGTCTGTTTTCAGGACGACGCATCACAACTCACTGGGCATTTGCCGAACTCCTTTCTCGTACTTGTCCAGATGCGCAGGTTGTGACTGATAATGTTGTGATTGACGATGGCGATGTAATTACTTCCGGTGCTATTCTTGCTTGGAATGATCTTGGTCTGTTAATCGTTGATCGAATTATGGGGCCAAGTGTGATGCTTGCAACGTCACGTTTCATGCTAAGCGAAGGTGTACGTAACGATCAGCGGCCACTTCAAGGCTTTGTTCCAAGGCTTGATCACGATGACGAAAAAATATTATTGAGCCAACACTACATTCTTTCAGCCCCTGGGATAAATCACAGCATATTAAGCTTGTCAGAGCGTTCTCATCTTACGGAGAGGACCTTTATTCGACGATTTCAAAAGGCAACGGGATTGAACCCTGCCGAATATGTAAGGCAAGTAAGAATGACCAAAGCAAGAGACGCGCTTCAGTTGGGAGACAGACCTATTACACAGATTGCAGCCGAATTGGGCTACGACGACGCGAGCTCATTTCGAAAGGCCTTTCATTCTGTCGTAGGAATGACCCCGACTGATTATCGCGAGCATTTTCGAGTCAAACGAGGAGCCAGGTAATCCAACGTGCTCGTCTCGGTGTCATAGATTTCATCTTTTGATCTTCAACGAAACAGCTGTCGCGGACTTTTCTGTTCTCTTGACCGAAATTGAAAGGAGCTACATTTACCGGCGCGAACTTGCTATTTCTGAACGCCGATCTAGTGGCATTGAAGAGAGAAGGGCGGTATTTCTACCCGCCCCATTTTTTAGCTTCGCATGAGCGCTAACAGATCAGCGTTAATCGTATCGGCGTTGGATGTAGGCCTGCCATAAGGGAGGCCTGGGCAGTTTTTCAACGTACTGTTTTGCAGAAGGTTGGTTGACAGTACCCCAGCATTTTCATAGGGCGCGATCTGGTCATCATCACCATGCACTACCAGGACCGGATTTGATTCTCTTCAACTGTTCGGTGAAATCAGTCTGAATAAACGCCACGATCACGTCATAGTCAGCCTATGCATAACCCATATACCTTGTCGCTACAGGTCCAGACGATGTCCTCAGATGGTTTTGCACCTGTGCGGTTATAGCCCTAGAAAGGCCGTGGCGGAACGGCATAGCAAAATTGTGCGCGGTTGGCTTTCAGTTGTGCTTGGCCGCCCGATGACTTTAGGTCTAAAGTCAGCTTGAAGGTCAATAGGTTTTTCAGGGTGAGGTATGAGAATAGGCGAACTGGCAAAAATCAGCGGACTGGCACCGTCACGCATCCGTTTCTATGAGTCCAGTGGCTTGATTAGTTCCGTCGAGCGCAAGGCCAATGGCTACCGGGACTACGCGCCTGATACCGAATGGGTTCTAGAACTCATAACCGGCGCACAGGCGGCAGGTTTCTCGTTGGAAGAAATTCGGCAATTGATGCCGATGAATGCCGGTGTCTGGCGGCACGACGAGTTGCTCGCTGGACTCAAGCAAAAGGTAGAGGAAATCAGTGTTCTGCAGGAACGGTTAGCGCAAAACAAAGCTCAACTTCTACTCGTCATCAAGGGCATCGAAGAAAAGCCCGAGGGCATGGCGTGTGGGGATAATGCGCAAATGTTGATAAATCGTCTGCGGGAAGAGGGGGTTGGCAAAGCTTCAGATAGGCGTGCGGTAACGTCTTCTACAAAAAAACACGCCCGCCAGGTTTCCGGAGCCTGACAGGCGTAAAAGGCTTCAGCGCTCGCCAATCAGGCTGGCGAGTGGTTTGGGCGCATAGAGCGCACTCTGGAACTCTGGCACGTATTCGTACTTCATCATTTTCCCCAGCTTCAGGGCGCGGAGGTAATTCGACAGACTGCCGTCGCCTAGCGTGAGGGTAGCCGAGTCAGCGTCGCGGCTGGAACCGTGACTGAGCTGGCGGGAAACCGCATACCCGTACGCCAATTGGCCCTGATGATCGAGATTGGTGAAACTGCTGGTGACGATATCGACATCCCGAGAGAGGTTGTCGAGTTTCTTCGCTTTGAAGGACACGTCGACTTTGCCGGTCTGGCTGTCGGTGATGTCATAGACCACAGACTGGGCATCCTCTTTGCGATCAATACCGGTTAGCCATTTAGGCAGGTTGTAACCGACGACACCGCGCACCCGTGCAAGCTCGGTATTGACCGGCAGCTTGAGCACATAGCCCCAGAAGTCGCCAGACATCGATTGGCCAATAAGAGTGAACGGACCTAGGTTGGCTTTGCCTGGCTTGTTGGTAATGATCGACACGGCAACTTCGTTATAGGCGTCGTTATCACAATGTTCATAGGTGTACGCGGTAAACGCAATCAGACCGCGGCCTGGCCAGACCTGCAGGGGGTGTACGGTTGCCAATACTTCTGGCGGCATCAATGCCCGAAGTGCGTCCAAGTCGGCCGTGTAGACAGCAGTTACCCGACTGTTCTGGTAGTAAAAGTTCGGGGAGTATGACTCGAAGCCAATGTCGACCTTGTGCTTTTCCAGCCCCTTGAACCAGCTCAAATCAACACCTGGCAGTTCTGCCGCAATCACCGACAAGGGCGGGTTCGAGCGATAACGGTCATACAGGCCGCCCTTGACGACTGGCACTGTATGGCCTGCGATATCGATTGTGTTGCTTTCATTCGGGCTGAGCATTTCAGGCGTCCCCGCCAACGCATGGTTGGCAATTGAGCTGAACAGCAATCCTGTTGCTACGGCGCTTGCAAGTTTCAATCGGTCTTTCTCCGGGTGGTGGGAACTACTTGAGGGTTCAGCGAGCTACGTTGTTGTCGCCAGAGAGCACCGCCATCACGGCTTCAGCTACGGCTTTGGGCGATTGAGGGTTTTGGCCGGTGACAAGCCTTCCATCCGTGATGGCAAATGATGTGAATGGCAGCCAGCCTTTTCGGTACCGTGCCCCCTGGCTCACCAACTTGTCCTCAAGGAAGAAGGGCACCTGGCTTTTCATGCCGGAGAGCAGTTCTTCGCGATCAGAGAAACCGGTGATGTTCTTACCCTTGATGATCAATTGGCCTTGTTCATCCTTCAGATCCAACAGACCCGCTACGCCATGGCAGACTGCGGAGACGATGCCACCCTGGTTGTAGATGGTTTCGGCGACACGCCGCAGGTCAGGATTATTGGGGAAGTCCCACATGACTCCATGCCCCCCGGTGAAGTAGATGACGCCAAACTGGGACGGATCGACATCGGCGATCGGCAGCGTGTTTTGCAGGCGAGCGCGAAAGGCAGGGGACTGCAAATGCTCACGGGCGGCCTTATCCATATACATCCAACCAAGGCTTCGCTCGTCCAGTGGTACCGCACCGCCTTTGGGGCTGGCAAAAACTGTGCTGTAGCCAGCTGCCTCCACTACGTCGGTGAAATGCGTCAGCTCAGTCAGCCACAACCCCGTGGTATCGGTTCGTGAGGGATAGCTGGAGTGGTTGGTCAGAATCACCAGAATTTGGCGATTCTTGGCAGTCATTGTGGAAGGGGCGGTGTCAGCATTTGCAAATGTCATGAAAGCGCTACCTATCAGTACCAACGCATAAGAAACAAAGGTCTTGAGCATCATCCGGGTTCCATCAATCAAGCAGGTCAGTGCATGCTCACCTTAAACCTCGCTTTAAGGTCAACCCCTGCTGCTGCAAATAATTTCCACCGATAGCTGCTCACTTCAACTTGACCCTCAACCTGACTTTAACGCTAGCGTCTGCTGCTGAATGAGCAAGGCGAAAACGCTCGTCACTAATCCACTCAGGAGCCATGCATGAGTCAGCAAGACAACTTTGATACGCAGATGAAATGGATGATTTATGGAGCCAACGGCTACACCGGCGAGTTGATCGCTCGTGATGCTGTAAAACGTGGGCTTAAACCTGTGCTAGCGGGACGCAGCCGGGACAAAGTTGAAGCCCTGGCTCGAGAGTTGGGTCTTGAAGCTCGGGTGTTTGGACTCGAAGACGAAGTACGTTTACTTGCCCAGATCAAAGGCCACGGCTTAATTCTGCATTGTGCAGGGCCGTTCTCAGCGACCGCCGTTCCGATGATGGAAGCATGCTTGCGTGCCAATGCACATTATTTGGATATCACCGGCGAGATTGCCGTATTCGAACACGCTCAATCCCTGAATGAACGTGCGCGGGCGGCGAGCGTGGTCATTTGCCCAGGCGTCGGTTTCGATGTGGTCCCTACGGACTGTGTAGCCGCTGCATTGAAAAATGCGATGCCGGATGCCACGCATCTGGCATTGGGTTTTGATTCGCGCTCAAGTTTTTCGCCCGGTACTGCCAAGACTTCAATTGAAGGTATGGCGCAGGGTGGCAAGGTTCGCCGTGACGGCAAAATCACCTCGGTGCCGCTGGCCTACCGGGTGCGTCGCATCGACTTTGGTGCCGGAGAAAAACTCGCAATGACTATTCCATGGGGCGATGTTTCGACTGCTTGGCACACCACCGGTATTGCCAACATCGAAGTTTTCATCCCGGGCTCCGCTGGCATGATCCGCGGCGCCCGGTTTGCTAATTGGATTCGTCCGTTGTTGGGTTTGTCGTTCGTGCAGCGGCTGCTCAAAGCACGAATTGGAAAAACCGTGGTCGGCCCAGATCAGGAAAAACGCGCAGATCAAGGCACTTATGTTTGGGGCGAGGCTCGCAACGCCCGTGGTGAGTGCAAAACCGCGCGTCTGCATACCGCGAACGTCTACAGCTTGACGATCGACGCTGCATTGGCGGTGGTTGATTACCTGTTGCAAATGCGTCCGACTGGCGGGGCTTACACACCCGCACTGTTGTTAGGCGCTGAACTGGTGACGCATTTGCCAGGATCTGGCGCGATGAACATCGACTGACTCGGAAAAAAGATGTTGACCTTGAAGTTGACTTTAATCTTAAGGTGGCCTCATATCCAGTTGAGGACTGCCCCATGAATGTGTTCGACACCCTGATGCTTCCAAACGGTTCGTCCATCAAGAACCGAATCGCCAAAGCCGCCATGGAAGAGAACATGGCGGACGCCGATCAGGCACCCTCCGAAGAACTGATGCGTCTCTACCAAGCGTGGGCCGATGGTGGTGCAGGCCTGATCATCACCGGTAACGTGATGGTCGACGGGCGCGCCATGACTGGACCGGGTGGCGTAGTTTTGCAGGACGATCAGCAACTAACCAAGTTCAAGCGTTGGGCGCGTATTGGTCGATCTGGCGGTGCGCAGTTCTGGTTGCAGATCAATCACCCAGGGCGGCAGATGCAGTCCAATCTTGGGCAAAAAACATGGGCGCCGTCGGCCGTGCCGCTGGATTTAGGCAAACTGTCCAAGCGTTTCGCTACGCCTCACGCGATGACCTCCGGCGTGATTAAGGAGGTCATCCAGCGCTTTGCGAATACCGCGCGCCTCGGTGAACAAGCCGGGTTCACCGGCGTGGAGGTCCATGCCGCGCATGGCTATTTGTTGAGCCAGTTTCTTTCGCCACTGACCAATAAAAGGACAGACGAGTGGGGCGGCTCTTTGGAAAATCGCGCACGGCTGTTGCTCGAAATCGTCAAAGCGGTCAGGGCTGTGGTTTCGGCGGAGTTTGCAGTAGCGGTCAAGCTCAATTCCGCGGATTTCCAGCGGGGAGGGTTCACCGCCGATGATGCGAAAAAGGTCGTTGAGCTGCTGAACGGTCTCGGTGTGGATTTGGTGGAACTATCCGGCGGTAGTTACGAAGCGCCCGCCATGCAAGGTGAGGCGCGCGATGGCCGCACACTGGCTCGCGAAGCCTATTTCGTCGAGTTCGCACGTGATATCCAAACGGTCGCCAAAATGCCGGTGATGGTCACCGGTGGTATACGTCGCCGCCCGGTGGCCGAAGGCGTCGTGCGGAGTGGCGTGGACATGGTGGGCATCGGAACAGCGTTAGCCATCGATCCGCACTTGCCTCGTGACTGGCTGCTGGGCAAAGACAATGCCCCGCAATTGCCACCGATTACCTGGAAAAATAAAGCCATCGCTTCCTTGGCCAACATGGCGGTAGTGAAGTTTCAACTACGCAAACTCAGTCGGGCTAAAAAGCCCGATCCGAACGTTTCACCGTTGCGTGCCCTGATCCTGCAACAGCTCTCCATGGTCTTTCGCACTCGTCAGTATCGTAGCTGGATAGAAAAGTCTTCGCATTACAACGGCCTGGGAGACGCAAAATGAACATTGCTGTAGAGCACTCCCCAGTTATTGAAGCCGCCAATACGCTCGACCAACAAAGAAGGGCATTTCTTAACGACGGGCCACCCAGCCTGAAACGACGTAGGGCCAACTTGGTCAAACTGCGCGCGGTAGTTCTCGCTTACAAACTTGAAGTTGAGGATGCAATCAGTACTGACTTCGGCAATCGCTCCAAGCATGAAACTGACATCATGGAGCTGATTGGAGTGGTGCAGTCCATTGATTACTTGCTTCGACACTTGCGCCAATTCATGAAGCCCGAACGTCGGCACGTCGCTGCGTTTCATCGCGCCGGCCGCGCCTATGTGGAGTTCCAGCCGAAAGGTGTGATCGGAGTCATGGCGCCTTGGAACTACCCGTTCTCCCTAACCTTCATTCCATTGGCGACGGCCCTCGCGGCTGGCAACCGGGTGATGATCAAACCATCCGAGCTTACGCCGCGCACTAGCGAACTGATCCAGCGCATGCTGACAAGCTGTTTTTCTGCCGATGAGGTAGCAGTGGTACTCGGCGGTCCTGAGACAGGTGCCTATTTCAGCAGCCTTCCATTCGATCATCTGCTGTTCACCGGCAGCACTCAGGTAGGTCGAATGGTAATGCGTGCCGCCAGTGATAATTTGGTACCGCTGACCCTTGAACTGGGCGGCAAGAGCCCCGTGGTTGTAGCACCAGGCCATGCAGGGCGCAGCACATTGGAAAGCATCGTCTTCGGCAAATTATCCAATGCTGGACAGACCTGCGTTGCGCCGGACTACGCCCTAGTCCATGAAGAAGACCTTGGGGAGTTCATCACCCAGTATCGCGACGCTGTTGCCCGTTCTTATCCTCAAGGCCCAACCAGTCCCGATTACACCTCGATTATCAGCGACAGGCATTACGTGCGGTTGCATACGCTCATCAAAGACGCACGTAGCAAGGGAGCGGACGTGATCGAGGTAGGAGTGACTCCAGAGCGTGCGGTAGAGCGACCGCGGACGATGGCTCCGGTGTTGATCGTGGGAGCCGACGATGATGCATTGGTCATGCAGGAAGAGATCTTTGGCCCATTGCTGCCGGTTCGTACCTACCGCTCTCTCGACGAAGTAATCGATTACATCAACGCCAGGCCGCGTCCACTCGCGCTTTACTATTTCGGCAATATGGATGCCGGTGGCGAGGCCGTGCTCAATCGCACCACATCCGGGAATGTCGGTATCAACAACACTCTGTTGCACGTTGCCGTGGATGATCTACCCTTCGGCGGCGTAGGGCCGAGCGGTATGGGGGCTTACCACGGCATCGAAGGTTTTCGCTCCATGAGCCATGCCAAGGGAGTATTCGTCCAGGGTCGCTGGAGTCTACCTAGCTTGCTTAGGGCACCTTTTGGCAAGCTGGCTGATTTCGCTATCGCATTTACGCTTCGGGGGCGGCTATAACGCCATGTCGAATTGCTAAGGAAACCCTAGTCCTCATCCTCGAAAGTAAGGCTTAGGTCAATATGAACGATGCAATCCTCAGGTGCGATTCACCAATCGCCAAGCCAGCACTTTGAAATGTATGTAACATCGTCAGGGTAGGTGGCAGACCAAGTGCACGCAGTGCATTTGGTCGCAACTAATGCAGTTTTTTATACCGCGTGCGAAGAAGCGTTGTGATAGGTCTTCGCAGAGGCCGGTCACTGAGCGAGCTACACGTCAGTTGAACTTCACGATCCAGCGCAGTGGCAAGACCCTCATAAAAAACGCAAAAAGCCTCCAAGGCCATGCCGGGACATACGCCGTCGTTGGCCTCCGCTCAATAGCCGCTACCAAGGCTCGGCATCCCGTTTCTTCACTGACTTCAAAGGGAAGTTTCTTGGCACCAGCATTGAGTTCTGTGCGGATATAGCCAGGGTAAATCGTGCTGACTCGAATAGGTGTTGAAAGCAGCTCCGCACGAATGCCTTCGCTTAGATGAGCGAGAGCGGCCTTACTGGCGGCATAGGCGGTCAGATGTTTGGGGAGGCCTCTGACTGCACTCATGGAGGAAATAGTGACCAGGTGCCCAGAGTTCTGTTCTCGAAAAATTTCGACGGCCGCCTCACATTGGGCGAGCGCCGCGATGAAGTTGGTCTCGGCTGTACGACGATTAATGTCGAAATGTCCGGAGCCAATGCGGCGACCTTCACCGACGCCGGCATTCACAATAATGCGATCAATTCGACCAAAGAGTCGCTGAAACTCTCGAAAGACACAAAACACTTCTGCGTGCTCATTCACGTCCAAGCACAGTATCTCGACCCTGATGCCGTAGCGGGAGATCAACTCCTGTTTGAGGGTTTCAAGCCGATCGGTGCGTCTCGCACACAGTGCAAGGTTATATCCGAGTTCGGCAAATCCCCTGGCCATCCCTGCTCCAAGACCTGAGCTGGCACCAGTTATTACGACGTTTTTGGCGTTGGCACTCATTGTCATTACCTCTTGAAAAGTGGAGGCTCAAAAACCTGCACGGCGAATGATGCCGCGGCAACGCCAGTCAAAATAATTGACCAATACCCAGTAGTTCCTGAAATTGGGGTTTCGGGTTTGTCCATGGTGATAGCGGTAGTAGATCTGCTGTGCGATGCAGGCTAGGCGGAAGAGCCCAAAGACTTCATAGAAGGCCCAGTTTTCACAAGCAAGCCCCGAACGTATGAGGTAATAGTCCACAACGTCTCGGCGCGTCAGCATGCCGGGTAGGTGAGTAGGTTGCCTACGTGACGCCCTCATTAGAGCGTTGTCGTCCGCTTGTACCCAGTAGGCAAGCATGCAACCCAAATCCATTAGCGGGTCACCCAGCGTGGCTAACTCCCAGTCCAACACACCGATGATGTTGGATGGCTCTTGTGGTGCGAGAACAAGGTTGTCAAACCGCCAGTCATTGTGGATGACGCAGGTCCGACTATCGGCCGGAGTATTAGCTTTGAGCCAACGGCGTACTTTTCGAAAGCTCGGCACATTCCAAGTACGTGCCTTCTCATAACGATCATCCCAGCCCTCTACCTGGCGTACGCAATAGCCAGCCCCCTTACCGATACCCGCCAACCCCGCTGCTTGGTAGTCAACCTTATGGAGGGCGACGAGCGTGTCGAGCATGTTCAGGCAAAGTTGGCGGACATGCGGCACATCCAGATTGAGTTCTCGGGGTAGGTTGGCCCGCGGAATGATGCCTTCAAGACGTTCCATTACGTAGAAATCACAGCCCAGTACGGAAGGATCCTGACAGGCGGCAACCATGGTTGGGACAACCGGAAATGCTTCCTTCAGCAGTCGCTGGATATTGTATTCGCGCATCATGTCGTGTGCGGATGCCGCCTTGGTGCCTGCGGGCGGACGTCGCAAAATGAAGTCTCTGTTCGAGTACAAGAGCCGATAAGTCCAGTTAGAGGCACCACCAGAGTACTGGGTGACTTCTGGAATGCCCTGCAGATCCGGCACGGTTTCTTTCAACCAGCGATCGACGGTTCCAATGTCTAACTCTTCACCACGCCGAACGGCACCGCCTTTATCGATCACACTCATGTGTCTACTCCCGAAGCAACGAGGCAGTCATGTATTGAGAGCCTCACTTCTTATCCATGAAGCCGCGCTTCATGAGTTCAATTCGTGTGATGACGCCTTTGTGAACTTCATCCGGCCCATCGGCAAGACGAAGGCTGCGCGCCTGGATAAAGAACCCTGTTAGAGGAAGATCGCGTGTGAGTCCGGCGCCGCCATGCAGTTGAATCGCCATATCGACCACCTGCTGCAACATGTTCGGTGCTGCCACTTTGATTGCCGATATTTCTGACATGGCGCCCATGGCGCCAACCTTGTCCATCTTCCAAGCGGCGTACAGTGTGAGAAGGCGTGCCTGGTCAATGGCAATGCGTGCCTCAGCAATGCGCTCACGGTTACCGCCCAGATTGAGAATGGGCTTACCAAAGGCCGTGCGGCTCATTCCGCGCTGAATGGTGAGATCCAAGGCTTTTTCTGCGGCACCGATGCAGCGCATGCAGTGATGGATACGGCCTGGTCCCAAGCGGCCTTGAGCAATTTCGAACCCCATGCCTGGGCCGCTGATGAAGTGACTGATCGGAACGCGGACATTTTTGAAGCTGACCTGACCATGGCCGTGAGGAGCGTCGAATTCACCAAAAACCGGCAGCATCCGTTCAATCGTTACACCCGGTGCATCCAAAGGAACCAAGACCATGGAGTGTTGATGGTGACGGTCTTTAGAGCCGTCCGGGGTGTGCGCCATGAAGATGGCGATCTTGGCGTGAGGGTCGCCGATTCCGCTGGACCACCATTTGTCGCCATTAAGGACGATCTCATTTCCCTCGATGATGGCAGTGGCTTGCATATTCGTGGCATCGGAAGACGCCACATCCGGCTCTGTCATGCAAAACACAGAGCGAATTTCACCAGCGAGGAGGGGCTTCAGCCATTTTTCCTTTTGCTCCTCAGAGCCATAGCGCCACAGTACTTCCATGTTGCCAGAGTCAGGCGCATTGCAATTGAACACGGTTGCTGCCAAGAGACTGCGACCCATCTCCTCTGCAATGGGTGCATATTCCTGAACACCTAGACCCGCACCGAGCACAGGATCCGGCAAGAAGAGATTCCAAAGCCCCTCTTCACGGGCTTTACGCTTGAGCTCGTCAAGAACGACCGGCACGGTCCACGTCTTCCAATCAGGACTTTGACAGGAGGTCATTACCTCTGTCCAAAAAGCAGGTTCGACAGGCTCGATTTCGTTGCGAATGAAGGCTTTGACGCGCTTGAGATAGTCCTGCGCGCGCGTGCTGAACTCGAAGTCCATAGTACGGCTCCTGAATTAGGTGTCATCAGGATAGAGGCTGCAGTACCATGAACGAATCGATAAATATTCATCATATATTATGAACAATAATCATAACTCTTATGCTCTGGCCCGACTGGATCTGAACCTCTTGCAGATATTCTCTGTGATCTATCAAGAGCGGAATTTGACGCGGGCTGCCGAGCGTCTCTGTATTAGCCCGTCCGCAGTCAGCCATGCCTTACGCCGCATGCGGGGTCATTTGGGGGACCCCTTGTTCAATCGAGAGGCACAAGGCGTTGCTCCAACTACACTGGCGTACCGCATCTGGCCAGACATCCAGCAGGGACTCAGCTATTTAGAGCGCGCCATCACCCGCAGTGAGAGCTTCAACCCACGTCGCGATATCCATCGGATCACGCTGGCCATGCCTGATGAATTGGAACCGATGTTGCTGCTGCGGCTGCAAACTCTCATAAACCACCATCTGCCTGATGTGAGAATTGATAGCGTAAGAATCAACCGCTCCACGCTGCGCTCGGATTTAGCTGCGGGACATATCGATTGCGCCATTGATGTCGCACAGCCTGCTGCGGAAGGGTTGGCATATGCTCCGCTTGCCCAGGATGATTGGGTGGTGGTGAGCCGGCGTCCCTTTGTATTGGATACTTCTACCTATGTGGAGGCGAAGCATGTCACGGTCTCTTCAAGACGTACCGGTATGGTTTTAGAGGATTTCGCGCTTGCGCAGCAGGGGATCGAGCGGCAGGTCATGATGCGCTGCCAGAGTTATGAGGCCGCATTCCGGCTAGTGACTCAAAGCGAATTTCTTCTGACGATGCCACGTAGCCTTGCACTTTCGATCAACAGCTATTTGGAGAACTGCCTGCTGGAAGTGCCTTTCTGGCTTCCAGAAATTAGGCTGAATCTTTATTGGTTGAGTAGTCGATCAACTGATCCAGCCAATACTTGGTTGCGCGATCTGCTTCTTACGATGGGGATTGACGGTGCCGTCGGTGAGCAAATCTAGATGCACCGTCTAGCTGCTACACCTCATTGTTAGCTACGGCAGACCATGTTGTACTTTGGACAGGCAGGTCAGTTATCGACCCGCATAGCTCGCGGGTCGATAATTGTTAACCGGCTTCTTTGCCGTCAGGAGTTTATGAAGGCCAGCAGGTCGGCATTGACTTGATCAGCGTGGGTAGTCGGAATGCCATGTGGTGCCCCTTTGTAGGTGTGGAGCTTACCATTCTTGACCAGTTTGGCTGAGAGCACGCCGGAGTCCGCGTAGGGCACGACCTGATCGTCATCGCCATGGATCACCAGGACGGGAATAGAGATGCCTTTCAGATCCTCGGTGAAGTCGGTTTGTGAGAACGCGACAATGCCATCGTAGTGAGCCTTCGCGCATCCCATCATGCCCTGACGCCACCAGTTCCAAATCACCGCCTCCGAAGGTTTGGCGCCTGGACGGTTGTAGCCATAGAAGGGGCCCGCAGGAACGTCATAGTAGAACTGTGCGCGGTTAGCGGCGAGCGCGGCCTGGAAACCATCAAAAACGTCTTTGGGAGTACCGCCTGGGTTGCTAGCTGTCTTGACCATCAGCGGCGGCACTGAACTGATCAATACAGCTTTTGACACCTTGTCCTGTCCATGTCTTGCTATGTAGCGCACCACTTGCCCGCCGCCCGTGGAATGCCCGACATGCATCGCACCGTGTGTGCCGAGTTTCTCGACTACAGCAGCAACATCGTCTGCGTAGTGATCCATGTCATGGCCATCCCAGACCTGGCTGGAACGGCCATGACCTCGGCGATCATGCGCAACTACTCGAAATCCCTTGTTAACGAAGAACAGCATTTGCGCATCCCAGTCGTCCGCACTGAGTGGCCAGCCATGATGGAAATGGATGACCTTGGCGTCGCGCGGACCCCAGTCTTTATAGTAGATCTCAACGCCGTCTTTAGTCGTGACAGTGCCCATGTTTAGAGTTCCTTTGTGGTGTTCACTCGTGGATGAAGTGCCGCCGAATGCCCAGCCGGGAAGCGCCAAGCTTCCGGCCACTACCGCTCCGCCTATGATCAGGCTACGACGGAGGGCATCGACATGTTCGCCATGCTGAAAAACCGACTTGGAATCTTGCTTCATCGTTGGCCTCTCGCTGACAGAGTTACGTCATTTTTCAAATGCGACCCGGTTTCCCACGGATCCTTATTGCTGAGAGCTTGCTTGAGGCACCGACTCATCCTGCTTTATGGAGCCAGCAAGTGAGCCGGAGGATTGCGAACGAATCTCTGATATTTTCGAGACGCGGCTGGATCAGGGACTGGTTCGGATTTAATCCTAGTATTGAAGTTAACTTTAATGTCAATACATATTCGGTATAAACCATGCTGCCCGCTGACCAATTTAGAAAGCCCTCAGCCCGATCTGGCTCACGTTACCCCCTCGGAGCGGGCTCTCGTGTGGATCTTTGAAAAGTAAGCCGGCCCTCCTGTACGCCAAAAAATAGAAAAGAAATCTTCAACCACATTTGCTCTTTTTCACCGCACGCCTTCCACAGCGCTGAAAAATGCTCACCCTAAGCGTCTGTTAGAGGAAAGCGAAAGGGCGTTCGAATGCCCTTTTGTGTCGAGTCGAAAAGTGTTGAGGTCATTCTCATGCTTGACATTCAAGCCTACTTAAAGGTTACGGTGTGTGGAGCTGAAACGCCTCTAGCGGCCAAAGTCAAATGTGCACCAGTAATTCTAGATATGGGTAAGGGAGAGCTTAGCGGCTGCTACGCGTGCCCAGAAGGTCGGTAAGCCCTTCGCGATATGTCGTGAGCTTGAAGTCCGGGAAGCGCTGTTTGTACTTCGAAGAGTCGAACAGGTTGTGATGCTCGTACCGTGGCAGCAGTTCGTGTAATTCGCGCACCTGCTTAGATATCAGACCTACAGCTGTCAATGTCCATTTGCCTAGCACCTTGTAGGAGGCTTGTATGCCAGCGATTTCGGATGCGAGAGCAACAAATTGCTTATAGGTCAGGCGGTCGTCATCGCAGGGAAGGTGCCAGGTTTGTCCGTACGTGTCAGGCGAGTTACCAAGGACGGCTAGCGACCGGCTTGCATCGGGGGTCCAGATCAGCGTGCGCAGAGTGTCATCCCGGACTGGGATGCGGGGGGGCTTGCCGGCTTTGATTTTGTCGATGACCAATGAGTTGGTGATGCTCTGTGTCTTGTCTGGGCCATAGAATTCAGGGGCACGGCCAATGACAACTGGGATGTCGCCTCGCTGCATTTCTTGCAGCACCATTGATGCCATCTTCGCTCGTACCTGGCCTTTGCGACCCACTGGTTCGAACGGCGCATCTTCAGTCAAGACGCGATCATCCTGAGGGTACATATAGGTGTTGTCGAAATAGACGAACTTGGCCTTGGACGCACGAGCTGCGTCGAGCGCATTTTTCAGCATCACAGGGAACTGAATCTCCCATAGCTGAGTGTCTGGAGGAAGGCCGGCTGTGAAGTAAACAATACTACTACCTTCGACCGCCTTGGCTGTTTGGCTAGCATCTAGCAAATTTGCTGATACTAGACTGTCGAAAGCATTGATTTTGTGAGGGTTTCGACTGACGAGCCGAATATCCTGAGTGAATGTGCGACCCAGCTCTCGCGTCAGTTCGATGGCAATCTGGCCGGTTGCCCCTAAAACGGTTTGCATTTGATCTCCTTGACACGCTTGTAGAGCGTCAGTGACTCGTTGTATTTGGGCTGGCTTCCTTAACCGCACTACTTAAAAGTGAGAGTCAGCCATATCCGTCACAGTAGTGACCGCGCATCCACTTTAGGATTAAAGGGGACTTTAATGTCAAGCATATACCTCGTCATTTAAGAGGGACGCAGCAAATTTAGGGGGGGTGAGAGGCAAGGAGTGGGGAGGTCGGTACTTGTTAGTCTTGGGCTGGCCTCCACCTAAAGGATAGTAAAAATTACCGTCAGCATATTTTCGAAGGTGTTGTATGAGAATTGGAGAGCTTGCGAAGATTACGGGCTTGGCCCCTTCGCGTATTCGTTTTTACGAGGCAAGTGGTCTTATACGGTCGGTCGATCGCAAGGCAAATGGGTACCGTGACTACGCAGACGAAATAGTTTGGGTACTTGAGATGATTACCACGGCACAAACGGCAGGCTTTTCATTAGAAGAAATTCGAAGTTTATTACCAATCAACTCGACTGGTTGGCTCCACGATGAGCTACTCCTTAGTCTCAAACGAAAGATTGAAGAGATCGAGGCTTTAGAGTTACGGCTGGCATGTAATAAGAAACAATTATTCATGGTGGTTGAAAGTATTGAAAGTAAACCTGATGGAATGCCATGCATAGAAAATACACAGCAAGTACTTGATCGCCTACGTGAGGGAATGGTGCTGGGTAAGGAATGCGCCAAATAAACGCCATGTATACCTATACAAAACAGGCGTCGCTCCCGAAAGGCGACGCCGTTGGTGATTCTGGGGCGATCAAACTTGACGAGTATCGCGCAACCGTCGCCATAAGGTGGTTCGACTGATGCCTAAACTGCGTGCGGCTTCGTCCATATTGCCCTGACAGTTTTCTAGCGTTCGCTGCAAATGAAGTAGCTGTGCGGCTTTGCCGACGGAGTGCATATCTGTTTCAGGGCGTGCCGCTTTTCGGGTGTTTGCAAGAGGGGGCTTTGCGCTCAGCTCTGGAAGCACGCGAGTTAAGTACTCTTCATTCACTACGTTGCCATCCAAGAGCTCCCGCACCGAAAGCATAGCGCGCTCAATTACGTTCTCCAGCTCCCGGACATTGCCAGGCCAGGTGTGACGCACTAGGTATGGCAGCAGCGCTGTCACTACCTGCGCCGCGTTCGGTGGCTGGTTCTGTGCCAGTAGGCGCTGGCTAATACCCTGACAGATCAGGGGTATGTCCTCGGGCCGCTCTCGCAGCGGCGTGGTTTGCAGTCGGAGGATATTCAGTCGGTAATAGAGGTCAGTGCGGAACGTGCCTTCATCTATCGCCGTGCTCAGGTGCCGGTGAGTTGCAGCAATGATTCGGACATCTATGGCAATCGGCTCTGTGCTGCCTAGACGTAGTACTTCGCGCTCCTGCAGCACTCGCAGCAGGCGGGTCTGTAGTGATACGGGCATGTCCCCGATTTCGTCGAGGAACAGCGTGCCGCGGTGCGCTGCCTCGAACAGGCCAGGTTTGCCGCCTTTGCGTGAGCCGCTGAAGGCACCTTCCTCGTAGCCGAACAGTTCGCTTTCTAGGAGTGCTTCTGGAAACGCCGCACAGTTAATTGCGACGAAGGGGCCTTGGCGGCGTGGGCTTTCATTGTGAATACCTTGGGCTAGAAGCTCCTTGCCAGTGCCGCTTTCGCCCGTGATCAGGATGGTCGAATTGCTGGTGGCGAAGCGCTCAGCCAGTTCCAGCATTTCGCGATTGATCTTACTGTTGCCGCTCAGATGTGCGAGCTGGTAACGCGCTGTAAAGGCACCGGGGCGTCTACTGACGCGGATGCGTTGATCCGCACGTTGTACCGCCGTGGTGTCCTGGCAAGTCAGTACTAGCCCGGTGCGTTCACCGTTTTCCAAGATCGGCAGCAAGTTGCTGACCACTGACTGGGAACCTAGGCGAATCACCCGGTTTTCCTCTCTCGTGCCGTCGCGCAGGGCCTGTGGCAGGTCCAGCTCAGGGCAGAGGGCTTGTAAGGGACGCCCTAGTGCCGCGCTGACAGGTAGCGACAGCAATTGCGCCAACGCTGGGTTCAGCGATTGCACAATGCCCCGGTTGTCGACCGCGGCTACGCCGGTAGGAATATGTTGCAGTACGGCATCTAGATGACGGCGTTTGGCGATTTCAATGCGCTGACTGTCAAGGACGCTCAGTGCCTCCTCGAGAGCCTTGCGCACTGTATCTTCACTCAGTGACAGCACGCCACACAGCCCAGCCTGTTCCGCCAGTTCCACCACCGTCGACGAACCGATGATGCTACGACAGTCCAGTCTGGCGACCTGCTCGACAGCCTGGCGGGCTCCTTCCAGCGAGGTGTAGGCGGCTTGGTGCACCTGCACGGTGAACAGCGCGGCCGAAGCCTGCAACTCAAGGTTGATGTGACTGTAACTGAGCAAGGCCACGTGCGTGCCATGCTCCCGAGCCTGGCCCAGGGCGCGCATCAGGTCTCCGCCGCCGACCCGCATCGCAAGCACCGGCCGGGCCAGGTGCTTGCGCAGGTAGGCAGCGGTGGCTCCGGCACAGACGAACACGTCGACCTTGCCACGCTGCTCCAGGTCGCGAGCGGTCTGCAACGCTTCGGCCACCGAGGTGTCGAGAATTTCGATAGAGGTGTCGGGATAATCCGCCGTGAGCCCAGCAACTACTTGGGCTAGGCGGCTGCGTTGCCGGGGACGTTGCAAGTGGCTGATGAGCACCACAACCTGGGAGACGGGGGAGTGCATGACGAGCTCTGTTCAGAGTTGAAATGTTGCAATGGTGAATGAAAGCATTGCAGAAGTGAAATGAAGACTGCGCCACTGGGCACCGTGGAAAATGTCGTAGACCAAGGCTGACGGACCTTGCAACCGGATGATGGACAGTTGGCCCAGCCCTTGCTCTAGCCCTCTTGCAACTCAACAGCGAAGGCAGGGCCTATTGACCCATGAGCAGTTCCTCTTTGATACCGGTGGCCAGCGACCCGATCGTGGTCAGTGCCAATGACCAACGGTTGGTCGATTTCATCTGTGAACACGCTCACGCCGAGCGGGTGTTCATCACCGCCCGCAAGCGCCTAAGCGGGGGCGCAATCCAGGAAAACTGGCGGCTGGACCTTCTGATCGAGGGCGGCCCTTGGGCTGGTAGCCGGAGCTGGGTACTGCGCAGTGATGCATTGTCCGCGCTGCCGGCCAGCCTCGATCGCGAGCAGGAGTTCGCCGTGCTCCAGGTAGTTCACCAGGCTGGGGTGAAAGTACCTCGACCGCTTTGGCTGTGCCGCGATATGCGGGTGCAAGGGAGAGTGTTCTTCCTTATGGAGTACGTATCGGGCATCGCGGCCGGGCGCCTGTTAAGTGCCCAGGCCGGTCCACAGGGCGGAGCCATCCTGGCGGCACAGCTGGGTGCCAACCTGGCGCGCCTGCACCGGGTGCGTCCACCGAACGCGGCGCTGGAGTTCCTGCCAGTGGCTGACGCTCCTCCCGCCCTTGCAACAATCAACGACTACCGTCGCTATCTCGACACCCTCGACGAGGCCTATCCGGCCTTGGAGTGGGGGCTGCGTTGGTGTGAACTGCATGCTCCGCGCAGACATGTCCTGTGCCTGCTGCACCGCGACTACCGCACCGGTAACTACCTGGCCAGTGAACAGGGGTTAGAAGCAGTACTCGACTGGGAGTTCAGCGGTTGGGGTGACCCGTACGAGGACCTGGGCTGGTTTACAGCCCGGTGCTGGCGGTTCATCCGCCCGGATCTGGAAGCCGGAGGCATTGGCCTGCTTGAGGACTTCCTGCGCGGCTACCATGAGGTGTCCACCTTGTGCATCGAGCGCAACCAACTGCACTACTGGCAGGTCATGGCCACCTTGCGCTGGGCGGTGATCGCCCTGCAGCAAGGGCAGCGTCACCTATCCGGCGAAGAACCTTCCCTCGAACTTGCTCTGACCGCGCGCCTGCTGCCGGAGCTCGAACTCGACATCCTGCATATGACCGGAGCCGTCGCACCATGACCCAACCGAATGCCCAGCAACTGCTCGACATTGCCCGCCTGACGCTGCAGGAGCAGATCCTGCCTTCACTGCCTGGCGAGCTGCGCTATCAGGCACTGATGATCGCTAACGCCATGGCTATTGCCGCCCGCGAAAGCCATCTGCAGGGCGAGGTAGGAGACCAGGAGCAAGCACGATTGACGGCTCTGGTCGACGAGCCGACGACGACGCTGTCCGCCACGCGACGTCACCTGGCCCGGGCAATCCGCCAGGGCCGCCATGACACCCCGCAGGCTCGTCGCACCCTGGTCGAGACTCTTCGCCAGGTGACGCTCGCCCGTCTGGCGATCAGCAATCCCAAAGCCATTCCCTGAGCTCGGTTGGCCACCGCCATTTCCCAAGACTGACAAACACGCAAAAGGACAACCATGAACTTTACTCTCCCGGACGACCTGCTGGCATTGCAGGCCAGAACTCGTGACTTCATCGCCGAACAGGTGATTCCCTTCGAAAACGACCCGCGCCAGGATAACCATGGTCCCAGCGATGCCCTGCGTCAGGACCTGCTGGCTCGGGCTCGCGCCGCTGGCTTGCTGACACCCCACGCCAGCCCTGAAATGGGCGGTATGGGCTTGAGTCACGTGGCCAAGGCGATCGTCTTCGAAGAGGCCGGCTATTCACCGCTGGGTCCAGTGGCGCTGAATATCCACGCCCCTGATGAAGGCAACATTCACCTGATGGATGTGGTTGCCACCGAGGCACAGAAGGACCGCTGGTTGCGCCCGTTGGTCCAGGGCCGGGCCCGCTCGTGCTTCGCCATGACCGAACCGGCGCCCGGTTCCGGCTCGGATCCGTCGATGCTGTGCACCACCGCCACGCGCGATGGTGACGACTATCTGATCAACGGCCGCAAGTGGCTGATCACCGGGGCCGAAGGCGCCGACTTCGGCATCGTCATGGCGCGCATGGAGGACGGCACGGCGACCATGTTCCTGACCGACATGCGACGCGACGGTATCACCCACGAACGCCAGCTGGACTCCCTGGACAGATGTTTCACCGGTGGTCACGGGCAACTGCGCTTCGACAACCTACGAATTCCCGCCAGCGACGTGCTGGGCGAGATAGGCAAGGGTTTCCGCTACGCCCAGGTGCGCTTAGCGCCGGCTCGTCTGACCCACTGCATGCGCTGGCTGGGGGCTGCCCGGCGCGCGCATGACATCGCTTGTGACTATGCGCGTACGCGTGACTCTTTTGGCAAGCCGCTGGGCGAGCATCAGGGGGTTGGCTTCATGCTGGCTGACAACCTGATGGATCTGCATGTAGTACGCCTGGCGGTCTGGCATTGCGCCTGGGTGCTCGATCAGGGGCAGCGAGCGAACGTTGATTCAAGCATGGCGAAGGTAATCAGTGCGGAGGCGCTGTGGCGGGTAGTTGATCGCTGCGTGCAAGTTCTCGGTGGCCGTGGAGTTACCGGAGAAACCGTCGTCGAGCGCATTTTCCGTGATATCCGTCCTTTTCGCATCTACGACGGCCCGAGCGAGGTCCATCGAATGAGCTTGGCGAAAAAGATTCTCGATCGCCGTGTAGGAGCGTACGGATGAAACCATCGATTGCCAGGTTGTTCGAGCTCGACGGTCGTCGCGCTCTGGTCACTGGTGCGTCCAGCGGACTTGGCCGGCATTTCGCTCTCACCTTGGCGGCGGCTGGGGCAGAGGTCGCTGTCGCCGCGCGGCGTATCGAGCCGTTACGTGAGTTGGTCGAAGAAATCGAAAGTGCTGGCGGCCGTGCCAGGGCATTCGCAATGGATGTGACCCGTCGCAACGATGTATGTCGCTGCCTAGACGAGGCCGGTCCGTTGGATATCCTGGTCAACAACGCTGGGGTTAGCGACAGCCAGAATGTGCTGGACTACGACGACGAAGGTTGGGACCGCATCCTTGACACCAATCTGAAGGGGGCCTGGATCGTCGCCCAGGAAACCGCACGGCGGATGGTGGCCGCAGGACGTAGCGGCAGCCTCATCAACGTCACCTCAATCCTTGCCAGTCGCGTAGCAGGTGCGGTCAGTCCCTACGTGGCGGCGAAGGCCGGACTGGGCCAATTGACCTGTGCCATGGCGCTGGAGCTTGCGCGTCACGGCATTCGCGTCAATGCCCTCGCTCCCGGCTACGTGATTACCGAACTCAATGAATCATTCCTGCGTAGTGACGCTGGGGAAAAGCTCCGTGCGCGAATTCCCGGGCGCCGTTTCAGCCAGCCGGCGGATCTCGATGGCGCCTTGTTGCTGCTTGCTTCCGATGCCGGGAAGGCAATGAGCGGAGCGGAAATAGTGGTTGATGGAGGGCATCTGTGTAGCGGCCTGTAAGCCTTTGTTGCGCACGTTTCGAACAGTCGGAGCAGGGCTCCGCGAATAAGAACAACAGACCGAAAACCGTCAGGAGGATTGTATGTACTTACGTTCCAGTGCCATGCCCGCCACTCGCTTCACACGTCTTCATGGAGCAGCGGGGTGGCAGTCATGATGCCTTCGACATTTGAGGCAGAGTTGGCGCCAAACCAGGCCAATTACGTGCCACTGTCTCCGCTTTCCTTCCTCAAACGCGCCGCTCACATCTACCCGGACCGCGATGCAGTGGTCCACGGCGCGCGCCGTTACACCTATAGGCAGCTGCACCAGCGAGCCCGGCGCCTGGCCAGTGCACTGGAGCGCGTCGGCGTGCAGCCGGGCGACCGCGTGGCAGTGCTCGCACCGAACGTGCCCGAACTACTCGAAGCGCATTACGGCATACCCGGTGCCGGCGCGGTATTGGTCAGCATCAATATTCGCCTGGAGGCCAAGACCATTGCATTCATCTTGCGCCATTCGGCCGCCAAGGTGTTGATCTGCGATCGCGAGTTCAGTGCCATTGTGCGTCAGGCGCTTGCTGCGTTGGAAACGCGCCCGCTGGTGATCGATATCGATGATGTGCAAGTCGGTGACGCAGAACTGATTGGCGAGCTGGACTATGAGGCCTTCCTCGATCAGGGCGACCCAATGCGATCGTTGTCTTTGCCAAAAAATGAATGGCAATCGATCGCTATCAATTACACCTCCGGAACCACTGGCGATCCCAAGGGTGTGATTTTGCATCACCGGGGCGCCTACCTGAACGCCTGTGCTGGCGCACTGGTCTTTCAGCTCAGCTCGCGCAGCGTGTATCTGTGGACGCTGCCGATGTTCCATTGCAACGGATGGAGCCATACCTGGGCGGTGACCCTTTCCGGTGGCACCCACATTTGTCTGCGCAAAGTACAGGCAGATCTGATCCATGCAACCATTGCCGAACACGAGGTCACCCACATGAGTGCGGCGCCGGTAGTGTTGTCGATGCTCATCCATGCCGAAGAGCCCTGTGAGCGACGTACCAAGCAGCCGGTGGCGGTCATCACCGGTGGCGCCGCTCCACCCAGTGCGGTGATCGCTGCGATGGAGGCACGAGGGTTCAGCATTACCCATGCCTATGGCATGACCGAAAGTTACGGCCCAAGCACCCTCTGCCTATGGCAACCAGGCCTCGATGAGCTACCGCTGGAGGCTCGTGCGCAGTTCATGAGCCGGCAGGGTGTAGCCCACCCTATGCTGGAGGAGGCCACGGTACTGGACATCGACACCGGTCAGCCGGTACCTGCTGACGGGGTTTCGCTCGGTGAACTGGTAGTGCGCGGCAACACGGTGATGAAAGGCTATCTGAATAACCCCGAAGAAACCCGCGCGGCCTTCGCCGATGGCTGGCTGCACACTGGCGACCTGGCGGTGCTCCACCCGGATGGATACGTGGAGATCAAGGACCGCTCCAAGGACATCATCATCTCCGGTGGGGAAAACATCAGCTCCCTGGAAATCGAGGAGGTGCTCTATCAGTACCCTGGTGTCATCGAAGCCGCGGTGGTGGCCCGTCCTGACTCCCAATGGGGAGAGACTCCGCATGCCTTCGTCACTCTGCGTGCGGACGCATTGACGAACACCAGCGGCGACGACCTGATCCTCTGGTGCCGCGAGCGTCTGGCCCATTTTAAGGCGCCACGGCATGTATCGCTGATGGAACTGCCGAAAACCGCGACGGGTAAGATTCAGAAGTTCGTTCTGCGTGAATGGGCCAGACGCCCGCTGGAGGCACACACCAAAATCTAACACTGAAGCAGCAATAAGAGCTTGACCTTAAAGCCGAGTTAAATCTTAGAGTGAATGCGGCTAGCCATGAGTTAGCGTGACCAATGGACTGCCTGTTGGGCCAATCATTGAAAACGGCTAACGAGTAATGAGTGGGCGGTTTACAGAGGTTGAGTTCGAATCGCTTAACTGGATGACTAATAGAGGAAGATTGAGCATGAGCCAAAACAAGACGCTTACGACTGCCAGCGGTGCACCCATCGCTGACAATCAGAACTCCCGCTCCGCCGGGCCGCGCGGCCCGTTGTTGCTCGATGACTTTCATCTGATCGAGAAGCTCGCCCACTTCAACCGCGAAAACATTCCTGAGCGTCGCGTTCACGCCAAGGGTTCGGGTGCCTACGGTACTTTCACCGTGACACGCGATATCACTCAGTACACCAGCGCCAAGCTGTTCTCTGCCGTAGGCAAGCAGACTCCTACGTTCTTGCGATTCTCCACGGTCGGCGGTGAGCGTGGTTCGGCTGACACCGAGCGCGACCCTCGTGGTTTTGCCCTGAAGTTCTATACCGAAGAAGGCAACTGGGACATCGTTGGCAACAACACACCCGTGTTCTTCATTCGTGATCCTCTGAAGTTCCCGGACTTTATCCATACCCAGAAACGCCTGCCGCAAAGCAACCTGAAAAGTGCGCAGATGATGTGGGACTTCTGGTCGCACTCGCCGGAGGCGCTGCATCAGGTGACTATTCTGTTTTCCGATCGCGGAATTCCGGATGGCTATCGCCACATGCACGGTTTCGGTAGTCACACGTACAGCCTGATCAACGCTCAAGGCGAGCGTCACTGGGTGAAGTGGCACTACAAGACCAAGCAAGGGATCAAAAACCTTGCGCCGGCTGAGGCAGCCCGCCTGGCGGGTACCGATCCGGATTACTCGCAGCGTGATCTGTTCGAGGCCATCGAGCGCGGCGATTTTCCGAAATGGCGCGTATGCATTCAGATAATGACCGAAGCTCAAGCCGCAGCGCATTACGACAACCCGTTCGACGTGACCAAGACTTGGTCGCAAAAGGAGTTCCCGTTGATCGAGGTCGGTGAACTGGAGTTGAATCGCAACCCATTGAACTACTTCGCTGAAGTCGAGCAAGCTGCATTCGGCCCAAGCAACATGGTCCCAGGGGTTGGTCTTTCGCCGGATCGCATGCTGCAAGGTCGTGTATTTGCCTACGCCGATGCACATCGCTACCGTGTCGGCACCAACCACCAACAACTGCCGGTGAATGCCCCGCGCAGCCCGGTCAACACCTACCAGCGTGATGGTTCGATGACTTTTGGCAGCAACGGTGGGGCGGCGCCGAACTACGAGCCGAACAGCTACGTAGAGTCGCCGAAACAAGCGCCGCACTACGCCGAGCCCGCACTGGCCTTGAGCGGTGCAGCTGATCGCTACGATCACCGCGAAGACACCGACTACTACAGCCACGCCGGTGCGCTATTTCGCTTGATGAGCGATGAGCAGAAAACCCTGCTGATCAACAACATTGCCGGTGCAATGGCCGGTGTTAGTTCGGATGTGATCGAACGTCAGTTGCAGCATTTCTACAGGGCTGATCCAGCTTATGGAGAAGGTGTAACAAGGGCCTTGGGTGTGCAACCTGAGTAAAATCGAAGGAATAGCGAAACCGCCCTTATTTGGGCGGTTTTTTTAAGATCACAGATTTTGTTGGTGTACACGCGGTTTCGATTAGGCTTGCCTCAAGAAGGAACTGATATCTAGTTTGGTCTAGGTTGAAAGCTTGGCGCTCTCGTAAAAGACAGAAACCATACCGAATTGCCAAAGCGATCTTAAAAAAAGCGGGCTTGGATAAGGTTCTGCCTAAGAGGTGATTTGGCTATATAAAATTTGGTCGAATGATGGCACGGGCCTGATTATCAGCCAGACCAGATTGGCGAAAAGCGACCGCTTTTGAGGGGCGGCTTTCGGCCAGAAGGGGACGGTTGTTTGCACTTCCGAGCCAGGCGCACACCACTGAGAACTCGTCCTCAATCGGCAGTCCGACACACGGGCGGCGAACTAGCTCGACCACTGCTGCGGCGTCCGCGTCATATCCCAGCTCCGCCAGAACATCCTTAATGAGTCTCGGTAGGTCAGGCGGTGCCGTCGGCTCTTTTGTCCACGGGCCTCCCATCCCAACGACTAAGTTTATTAACGATAGCCGTAACCTCAGGTCGCACCAGATGGCCTGTGTCGAGTCAGGAGGCCTTTACATAGGCGTGGTGCCGACCGGCTCCATCCGATCCCGGCCAGAAGCGAGCTGTCAGCCCGGAATGTAAAACTATCCTCTTTAGCGGCTCCCGCCACCGCCTCCAGCATCGAACTGCTTCGCTCTATGAGGGTTCTCGTTTTGACATCATGATACTAGAAGTTAGCAATGGGGATTTCTAAAGATCATATTTATCTGCACTTTTCGGATTGCAGAGGATCTTGTCGACGTGGCTATGTCGTAAGCGGGTCGTTTTGCATCGGCGAGGCATGTGGTGTTTTTATTTTTTACGCTAATGGAATACAATTAACTCTCGGAAATTGACCACGAAGGATTGGGCATGTTATCAAATGAACAGCTTAATAAATTTGCAGATCAAATCAAAGAGTCAGGATTCCCACTTGAGCACTGGGCGTCTTCGCTTTTACGAAGGGAGGGTTGGATTGTAAAGACCAATTATTACTATATCGACTCAGATGATAAGAAGCCTCGGGAAATGGATATCGTGGCTTTCAAGACAAAGAGCGTCGATAGATTCAAAGTAAAGACGGTTCTTTTAATAAGCTGCAAAAAATCGAAATCTTCCGCCTGGGGATTCTTGCGCAGGTCTTTTCCAAAACATGGAAACCAGATAAATTTATTTCCAGCCATGATCTCTTCAAAGTACCCCCCAGTAAATTATGCTCTTGCTCTTGATGGTTGGGGTTCTCAGAGAATATTCTGTGATTTCATGGCAAATAACGGGCTATCGAGTTGGTTTGGAGCGCCCCAATATGACGTATTTGCACATCAGCAAATCCCGCTGCTGGAGAAAGGGAAACTTCATGATAGCGACATGCATAGCGCAACCATGCAGCTGATCAAAGCTCAGGCATACGAAATATCGAATCAGCACCACGGAGATGTTCGTGAAATTAAGCAGTTTAACTTGATATCTTTGACTGAAGGCGATTTTGTAGCCTTTGATTTTAACGATGGCACAGAGGTCGATGCGGTCGAAATCTCAGAGCAAGTGTCCATGGCCAGTTACAAAATAGACAATATCGATCACGACTCTAGGATCATTTATCTTACAAAAAAGAAGTTCGAGGAAGATGTGTCGCGCCTCACAAGGCTTCATGAGCTAAATGTTGAGTTTTTTGTTAAAAAAGAAAATGAATTTCGACATGAGTCCATGTTCGATTACCGCAAACTGGCAGTTCACTCGCAAGAATTTAATGCCGCACTGGAAAGCTATGTTTGGGACTGTGCGCGCCGCAAGGCTCTGCCTTCTATACCTTCGAAGTTGCGAATAAACATCTCTGTTGAGTCTCGCAACCCTGTAGTTGAGATATCATCAAGCAGACTGGAGTTTTTGGAGATTGCCCGTTCGCTCGAAGTAAAAGAGCGAGCATCCCGTGAAATTTCATTTTTTTGGGGGTATGATGGTGATATAGAAATAAAGGTTATTCAAATTAGTTGATTTTTTGCGCGAAGATTTTTTAGAGTCGATCCTTATAAATCTCCGGCCAGTCTCATCTCGGAGAGTGCGTATCCAGGCTGCCGAGGTAAAAGATTGGTATTGTGGGGAAGTACACAATTAGCGAAACGTAGGTCAGCGAGATGGGGATTGTTGGGATTACTGTCCGCTTCTGGCCGATAGCTGCCACTCACGAACGACCGTTATTGGCCAATAGGAGTTCTTCCCGTAGTTCAGTTTCGGGGCTGCCTGAGAGAGCCCGCCGTGTTCGCCAATTGGATTCTTGGTATCTCGCACTTGCTCAACCTACTCACCGAGAGCAGCTGATTCTTAGTGTGTGTGCGACGGAGTAGCGCGGGCTTCGTCATCGAGACTCGGAGGTTGTCGGCCTGCAAGTAGCGATTGGTGCACTATCCTCACGACCTCACGTACATAGAGATGTAAGGAATGGTTCTATACGAGGAGTACTGTCTTCTGCCGCCGTGGCGCAGCGACACCTTGCGCCGTTTATGTGTCCAGGGTAGCTGGAGAGACCAGGGTTTTGTCGAAATTCTCGATCTAGCAAAGCAGCACTATGAGATACGGAGAGCATTCCTGCTGGTTCTTCAGTCTGTTCTATTCGCAGCAGACCATTTCCCCGCTGAGGCGAGTCAGGACCACACCGTCGTATTGCGGTCAACAAAGCAGCTCAAGCTACCAGTGACGACTATGGTTTTGCGCCCCAGGATTGCTGAGAATGTGCGCCGGTCATTGGCAACCAAACGTAGCTCTACGAACATGAGGCCACAGACTCAATGGAATGTTTCGCTTGGGCGACGCTGAGTCCACTCGGCAGGCTCGCACCATTCTTGGCTGCAAGGATCTCGGCCATCACGCTTACGGCGATTTCCGCAGGCGTCTTGCTACCGATGTAGAGGCCGATCGGTCCGTGCAGTCGCTCAAGCGACGCTTCGGTCTCACCAAAATGTTCGATCAGGCGTTCGCGGCGCAGCTGGCTGTTGTGTCGAGAGCCTATGGCGCCGATGTAAAACGCCGGGCTGTGGAGTGCTTCGAGCAGGGCCAGATCGTCAAGTTTGGGGTCATGACTCAAGGCGACAATGCAGGTGCGTAGATCGACCGCGAAGTCGCGGACCACGTCGTCCGGCATGCCGACAATCCGCTCCACGCCTTCCACCGCCCAGGTCTCGATGTACTCGGGACGCGGATCGCACACCGCCACCTTGAAACCGTTGAACAGCGCCATGGTGGCCAGATACTCAGCCAGCGCGCCGGCACCGATCATCAGCATCCGGTAGCCCGGTCCCAAGGTGTTCAGCATCTGCGTGCCATCGAAGCTGAATTGTTCCGGCGTCGCGGTTGGTTCGAGCATGACCTTACCGGACTCCAACTTCAGGCGACGACGGACCAGTTGCCCGGCGTCCAGTTGCACTAGCAACGAGTCGAGTGACTGCCACGCCGGGTTGAACTCCAGAATCAGTTCAAGCGTGCCACCGCAGGGCAGGCCGAAGCGATGCGCCTCATTGGCGCTGACGCCATAGCGCACCACTTGCGGCGCGCTGTCGCTAAAAGCGCTGCCGCCATGGGCCGTGGTATAGCGATGGATCAAATCGTCTTCGATGCAGCCACCGGACACGCTGCCCACCACGCGACCATCGTCACGCAAAGCCATCATCGAACCCGTTGGCCGTGGTGATGAACCCCAGGTGCGCGCCACCGTGGCGAGCAACACACGCTCACCGGCGGCAAGCCAGTCCCGCGCTGTGCGCAGTACCAGCAAGTCGATGCTCTCCATCAGGTTTTCCTCTAACGCATCTGCAGAATGATCGGGCTGCTACTGGCCGGATCGGTGTGCTCACGCAGTTTGCCAACCGTCTGTGCATCAACAGCACCGCCCTGATTGCCCCAGGTGCTGCGCATGAAGGTCAGTACTTCGGCGATCTGCTCATCCGACAGCTGCTCACGGAAGGCCGGCATGCGATAGGCATCCGGCACGCCGGCCGCCACCACACGTTGCGCGCCATTGAGGGTGATGTTGATCGTCGAGGCGCTTTCCTTGGCCAGTGCAGACGTCGCGCCGGCCAGCGGCGGCATCCATTGCGATTGACCCTTGCCGTCCAGACCGTGGCAAGACGCACAGCGTGTCACGTAGGTATGAGCACCGGGCGAGTCCAGACGTTGCGCTGCCGAAACCGCTTGGTACTGCCACGGCGCGCCATCTCGTTCGCGATCCCCGGGAAGCGACTTCAGATAGTGGGCAATCGCGGTCAGATCGTCATCGCTCATGAACTGCGTGGAGTTGTTGAACGCCTCGGTCATCGAGCCGTAGACCACCGCGTGCTGGTTGCGACCGGTCTTGAGGAACTGCACGATCTCTTGCTCGCTCCAACGGCCCAGCCCGGTGTTGTGATCATCACGCAGGCTCGGTGCGTACCAGCCATCGAGCAGGGCGCCGGCCAGGTATGGCTTGCCGGACTCATCCAGTGCCTTCTCGTTGAACGCCAGGCTGCGCGGCGTGTGGCAACTGCCACAGTGCCCGACGCCCTGCACGAGATAAGCGCCGCGGTTCCATCGTTCATCCTGCGACGGTTTTGTCACGTAAGGTTCGGTGTCGACAAACACGCCATTCCACAGTGCAATCGGCCAACGCAGGTTCAGCGGGAACGGAATCGAACTCGGGATGTTCGCCTGTTTGACCGGCGCCACGCCTTTCATGAAGAACGCGTATAGCGCACGCACGTCATCGTCACTGAGCTTGGCATAGGACGGGTAGGGCATCGCCGGGTATAACCGGCGACTGTCGGGAGCTACGCCGTGGCGCAAGGCTCGGTCGAAGTCCGCCAAGCTGTAGTGGCCGATGCCGGTTTCCGTGTCCGGGGTGATATTGGTCGCATGGATCGCGCCCAGCGGTGTGGCCATTTCCAGCCCACCGGCGAACGGCGCGCCATCCGGCACGCTGTGACAGGCCACGCAATCACTCAACCTGGCGACGTATTCGCCCCGAGCGACCAATGCCGGGTCGATGTCGGCCACGGCGATCTGGTGGTTTTCCAGGCGCGAGACGGGCTCGCGGGTGACATACCAGGCCAGCAGGCCTGCCGCGACCAGACACGGCACGGCCAGCCAGCCAGCGGTTCTTGCGAATCGGCTGTTATTCATGAATGCTCCGGCGCTGATCAGGTGAAGGAGTGTCGGCTCAGGGGCAGGCTGCGCACCCGCTGACCGGTTAGCGCTGCCACCGCGTTAGCGACAGCGGGCGCGACCGCAGGCAATGGCGGTTCACCGATTCCACCCATTTTTTCCCCGCTCTCGACCACACGCACATGAACCCGTGCCATCCGCGCAGGCGGCAGGATCGGATACAAGTCGTAGTTGCGCGCCCGGGGTTTGCCATCCACCCACACGGCTTCCTCCACCAGCGTTTGCGACAGTCCCAACGCCACGGCGCCGTTCACCTGAGCCTCGACAATCGCCGGATTGACGATGCTGCCGGGGTCAATCGCCTGCCAGATGTCGTGCACCTTGACCTGGCCGTTTTCGATGGACACCTCGGCGATCACCGCAGTCTCCGTACCGAACGGCGAAGCCATGGCCACGCCGCGCGCACGTCGGCTGCCATCCTCGGCCGTAAACGGACCGCGCTTCCAGCCGCCCGACAATTCACCCACTGCTTGCAACAACGTGGTCAGCCGTTTGTTCTCACGCAGCAAATGCAGGCGCAGCTCGAAAGGGTCTTTGCCGCCCTTGTCGGCCAGCTCATCAAGGAACGATTCATAGAAGAAGTCGTTGAGGGAATTACCCACCGAACGCCAGTAACCGAGCATTGCCGGGCCTTTGACGTAGATCTGCGCGATGCGCTTGTTGGGGATCGCGTAGGACTTGCCCGACAAGCCTTCAAGCGCAGTCGGGTCGAGCTTTTCACCTTGTTTGCCGGCGAGGGCTTCGGTCGGACCTTCGGTGGCACTGATCGCTTCGATTGCCAGCGGCCAGCCGTCGTTATCCAGTGCCGCGCGGAAATTCATGGCGGCAACCGGGCGGAGCACGTCACGAAGGAACTCTTCTTCGCGACTCCAGATCAGCTTGACCGGACGGCCCACCGTTTTCGCCAGCGTGATCGCCTGAGGGTAGGGGCTGGCCGAGTCGTAGAGAAAATGCCGGCCGAAGAACCCTCCAAGCAGCGGTGAGTGCAAGGTGATGCGCGAAAGATCGAGGCCCGTGCGTTTGGCGATGTCGGCACGGAACATGTCCGGCGCCTGATTCGGCAGCCAGACTTCCAGCGAACCGTCCGGATTGAATCGGGCCAATGCCGACGGAGGCTCTAGTTGGCCGTGGTTCAGGTATTGGTTGTGGTAAGTGGCGTCGATCCGGGTCTTGGTCGCCTTGAGAATTCCAGCCACGTCGCCTTCATGTTCATCATCTTTGGCGGGGCTTTTGTCCTCAGCGAGGCGCTTGAACCAGGCATCGCTGGAAAAGTCGGCGGGCATCGGCCGCACTTTGCTGTCGGCCGTTGGTTCTTGCCAGTCAACCTGGATCGCCTCGACGGCACGTTTGGCGTGCCACCAGCGCTCGGCGACCACCGCCACAGCACCCGGCAGACGATGCACGGAATGCACGCCTTTCATTGCCTTGACCTGCTCTTCGTTGCGCAGGTTGCCGACCGTCATCCCCAGGCGCGGGGCATGTTGAACGGCGGCATGGAGCATATCGTCAACCTTCAGATCGATGCTGTACAGCGCCTTGCCCGTGGACTTGTCGTAGGCATCGAGGCGCTTCACCGGTTTGCCGATCCAGCGGAACTGGCTCGGATCACGCAGCTTCACAGAGGCCGGATCAGGAACCGGCAGATCCATCGCACGCTCGGCCAGTTCACCGTAGGCCAGCGAGCGGCCCGACTTGGCGTGCACGACTTTGCCAGGCTCGGTGGTCAATTCACTTACTGGCACGCCCAGTTGCTGCGCGCCCGCCTGCAACAACATGGCACGGGCGAGGGCGCCGAGGCGGCGCATCACCGGGTAACTCATGCGCACCGACATGCTACCGCCGGTGATGCGCATGCCGTTTTCCAACACCACATAAGCTTCGCCGGGCGGCGCGGCTTCGACCAGGAAAGATGCCGGGTCGGCATCCAGTTCCTCACCGACAATCTGCGCCATCGCCGTGAACGTGCCTTGTCCGCCCTCCATAAACGGGCAGAGCAGACGCACGCGGTTGTCCGGGCGGATTTCGAGAAACGCCGGCACTTGCGTGCCGCGCTCGGCCGTCGTCGCAACGGCAGCCTGCACGCGCGTCGCACCGAGCGGCAGACCGAAGCCGAGGACCAGCGCGCCGACGGCGGTACCGGTCAGGAAACGTCTGCGCGAAACATTGATCGGTTCGTGCAGATCCAGTACTGAGGCTTGCTGTGAAGGTTCGATGCGAACGTTCATCACGCGTCTCCCTTGCCGGCCAGCTCATGCACGGCGGCATGAATGGCGTTGTACGTTCCGCAGCGGCACAGATTGACCATCGCCGCCTCGATTTGCGTATCACTGGGCTTGGGGTTTTGCTTGAGCAGCGCGGTAGCGGCCATCACCTGCCCGGACTGGCAATAGCCGCACTGAGCGACCTGCAAATCGACCCAGGTCGAGACCACTCGTTTGCCCACTTCATCGCTTTCGATGGCCTCAATGGTCGTGACCTCGCGGCCGACCACACCCGCGACCGGCGTGACGCACGAACGCACGACGTTGCCGTCCACCAGCACCGAGCAGGCGCCGCATTGCGCCAGTCCGCAGCCGTACTTGGTGCCGGTCATGCCAAGATCATCGCGGATCACCCACAGCAAGGGCGTGT
Source organism: Pseudomonas allokribbensis (assembly GCF_014863605.1). NCBI lineage: Bacteria > Pseudomonadati > Pseudomonadota > Gammaproteobacteria > Pseudomonadales > Pseudomonadaceae > Pseudomonas > Pseudomonas allokribbensis. The sequence goes on along the minus strand of NZ_CP062252.1, from coordinate 3,338,764 downwards.
CGGCGTCGGCATCGACCTGATAGGTCTTCTGGTTGATTCGTAGTTCCATGGTTCACCCGCTGATCATCGGTTGACGTGCATTGTTATGAGCGGTGACACGCGGCGAGGCGCATCAGCGTTTTTCGTTCAATTCGCTACTGTGCCGAGCGCTTCTGCCTCGAATGGCTGCCCGCGCAACAGGGCAATGTCACGACTCGGCGCGGTGTCGAACAGCCGGCCATATTCGCGGCTGAACTGCGAAGGGCTTTCATAACCGACCGCAAACGCCGCCCGCGACACGTCGAGGCGTTCGACCAGCATCAGCCGCCGCGCTTCGTTGAGCCGCAGCCATTTCTGGTATTGCAGCGGACTCATGCCGGTGAGCTGGCGGAAATGATGGTGAAAGGTCGGCGCGCTCATCTGCACCTGCGCGGCCAGATCGTCGATGCGCAGGGCATCGGTGTAATTGACCTTGAGCCAGTCAATCGCCTTGGCGATGCGATAACCCTGACCATCGACGGCCGTGATCTGCCGCAGCCGTGCGCCTTGATCGGTATGCAGCAGCCGATAGTGGATTTCACGCAGAATCAGCGGCGCCAGCACCGGAATCGCCTCGGGCTCATCGAGCAACGCCAGCAGGCGATCAAGTGCGCCCTCCAGCGCGGACGACAGGCTGCCAATCGCGGCGCCCGTGCCCGTCGATGGCTGGCGCTTCGCCGGTAAGCCGCTCTTGGTGATGACCTCGGCGAGCATGCTGACATCCAGTTTCAGCACGAGGCCGACACAGGGCCGTTCGGGACTGGCGAGCATCACTTCGGAGTTGGCGGGCAGGTCCAGCGACGTCACCAGAAACCGTGAAGGGTCGTAGCTGTAGCCCTCACCACCGACCCACAAGCGCTTTTCGCCGCGACCCACGAGAATCAGGCTGGGTTCGATCATGCACACCACGGGCGGCGCCGGCTGGTCGCGACGAAACAGCGACAGCCCGGGTATGGCCGTGGCGAAGTCTCCCGGTGTGCTCACGTGCGGGTCGATGTGCAACGCCAAAGGCGATTCCTGAGGCAGAGGGGTAGGGATCATGTCGGGTGACTCCTGTTGACCGAACTCTAATCCGCGCGCGAGACGTTTCCTATCCATCACCCTGCATCGCCAGAGGATCAGGCAAGCATTCAAGAGGAATGCGCTAGGGAAGGGCCGGATTGACCGGGAGAATGTGTCTATCTGTTACAGGGGCAGCGCCCGAATCAGCTTTAAGCTGCTTGCCCCCTGCGCATCACATCCACAGGTTTTTCGCACCACAGGTAGTTTCCATGACGTTTCCTTCTACAGATCCTTCTAAAAGAACAGGCGGCTGGAGCGCTGTGCTGGCCATGTCGTTGGCCGCATTCGCTCTGGTCGCTTCAGAGTTCATGCCGGTCAGCCTGCTGACGCCGATTGCAGCCGACCTGCATATCACCGAAGGCCAGGCCGGGCAGGGGATTTCCGTGTCCGGTGCCTTTGCCTTGATCACCAGCCTGCTGATTGCCTCGGTCGCCGCTCGCGTCGAACGCAAGAAGCTGCTGCTGGGCCTGACCTTGTTGATGATCGTCTCCGGTACGGTCGTCGCGGTCGCGCCGGGCTACCCGTCATTCATGTTTGGACGTGCGTTGATCGGGATAGCGATTGGTGGTTTCTGGTCATTGTCGGCGGCGACTGCAATGCGTCTGGTGCAGCCTGAACAGGTTTCGCGAGCGCTGGCCATCGTCAATGGCGGTAACGCGCTGGCCACGGTCATCGCCGCTCCGGCGGGCAGTTTTCTTGGTTCGCTGATCGGCTGGCGTGGCGCGTTCTTCTGTGTGGTTCCAGTCGCAGTGCTGGCCGCCGTGTGGCTGCTGATCAGCCTGCCGTCCTTCAAGGCCGAGCGCCAGGCCGGTAGCGGCAACGTTCTGCGACTAATGAAACAGTTGCCAGTGGCCTTGGGCATGGTCGCCGTCAGCGTGTTTTTCATGGGCCAGTTCATGCTGTTCACCTACCTGCGGCCATTTCTTGAGGGCGTGACCGGCGTCAGTGTCTCAACCTTGTCCTTCATGCTGCTGGGGCTTGGAGTGGCAGGTTTTATCGGCACCTTTCTGATCGAACGGTTTATCGGTCGCGGCCTCTACCGCACGCTGACCGCCATTCCACTGATCATGGCGGTGATCGCGCTGGCGTTGGTCAGCTTCGGCAAATCACCGGTGCTGACCGCCGTGTTGCTCGGAATCTGGGGGCTGGTCGCCACGGCCGCGCCGGTCGGCTGGTGGACATGGATGGCGCAGACGCTCCCGGATGATGCGGAAGCCGGAGGCGGCTTGCTGGTGGCCATCGTCCAACTAGCGATCGCCGGCGGCGCAATCATTGGCGGTCTGGCCTTTGATTTGAGCGGCTACAAAGCCATCTTCGAGCTTAGCGCCGCTGTCCTGGTCGCCGCATCTGTGCTGGCCTGGCTGGCCGGACGCAATGCCACGGAAGTTCATCTTGTCGAGCCGAACGCGACAGCCTGACGAGATCACCTGCAACCGGTTTCGCCTTATGGCTCAAGCATCAAACTGCGCCAAACGATAACGGGCGGTTCAACCCGCGCAACATCCGGTTGCGGCGCTTGCTGTTCCTGCACCTCTGGCGAAATCACTTCGGATGATGAGCGCTCAAGCAGTAAAAGCTGTGCAGTTTCTATGGTCGACTCATGAGTAGGCGGCGTGGTCATTTGAGCGAAACAACGACCTTGCCCTTGGCGCGTCCCTGCTCAACGTACTTCAATGCTTCAGCCGTTGATTCAAAGGGGAAGGAACGATCAACCACTGGTTTGATGATCCCGTCCTCCACGAGCGCGGTGATTTGTTGCAGTTGAGCGCCATTGGCCCGCATGAACACGAACGCGTAGCTGACATCCTGCTTGCGCGCTTTGCGACGAATGCCAAGGCTCAGCAGTCGCATGACTTGCTGCAATGGCCAGGACAATCCTTGCTCCCTCGCGAACTGCACAGTGGGTGGGCCCGAGATGGAAATGAGTTGACCACCGGGTTTCAGGACCGCGAGTGATTTCTCCAGCACGTCGGCGCCAAGGCTGTTCAGCACCACGTCGTAGTGACGCAGCACATTTTCGAAGTTCTGCTGTTTATAGTCGATGACTAGATCGGCCCCCAGCGCCTTGACCCATTCGACATTGGCGGTGCTGGTAGTTGTGGCGACAAACGCACCGAGGTGTTTGGCAAGCTGAATCGCAATTGTGCCGACGCCGCCGGAACCCGCGTGAATCAGCACTTTCTGGCCCTTTTGCAGCCGGGCGGTTTCAACCAGTACTTGCCAGGCGGTCAGTGCAACCAAGGGCAGGGATGCGGCTTGTGCCATGTCGGTATTGGCGGGTTTCAGGGCGACCGCGTTTTCGTTCACGGCGATCAATTGGGCGAACGTCCCGATCCGCGCTTCGGGCGGGCGAGCGTATACCTCGTCTCCCGGTTTGAAGCGTGTCACCTCCGGGCCGACTTCAACCACAACCCCCGCCAGGTCATTGCCCAATATCAACGGAAAGGCATAGGGCAGAATCAGCTTGAAGTCGCCTTTGCTGATCTTCGAATCCAGCACGTTGACACTGCTCGCATGGCCCTCGATCAAGACGTCGTGGGCACCGACTGCAGGGGCGGGCGCTTCGCCAATGCGTCCGGGGTTCTTGCCATAGCCATCAATCAGAAATGCTTTCATCGTTGTGCGGCTCTTGCTGGTTATACGGAGGGTAGTCGGTGGGGTTGCGGTGTTGCTGCGTGACGTGGTCAAGCATCGAGAAACGCCTGCGCCTTGGTCACAAAGTCGGCGTGATGCTGGAAAATCCCACCGTGCCCGGCATCCTCATAAATCACCAACTGTGCGTTGGGGATAAGCCTGGCCAGTTCAAACGAGTTAACGCTGGGCACCATGATGTCGTTGTCGCCGTTGACGACCAGCGTCGGCGTGCGCAAGCGTCCAAGCGCTTGTCGCGGTTGTCTGCCCCACGCCGTGATGGCTTTCAATTGCCGCAGGAAAGCGCGGGGCGTCGGGCCCTTGTCGCGATTTTTCTTGCGTGCCTTGAGGCGTCTTAAATACTGCGAGGCAGACCGTCGCCCATTGGCCGACGAGGTGAAGAAAAGGTAGAACTTGGGATCGCGCAGGGTCAGCAAACCTTTGAGGATCAATGGCCATGACACTGTGCCGACCTTGTCGATGCCGGTGCCGCCCGCCGGTCCAGTACCGGTCAGAATCAACCGGCGTACCAAGTCAGGCGCCTTGAGGGCAATGTCCTGAGCGACGAAACCTCCGAGGGAGAAACCGAGCACATCCACGGTTTTCAGCCCCAGCGCCCTGATCAGCTGGATGGCATCGTCGGCCATTTCGCCCACCGTCAGTGGCGCGGTTCCACCCGAGTTGCCGATGCCGCGATAGTCGGTGGTGATGACGCGTCTGGTTTGCGCCAGGCCATCGATGATCGCGGGGTCGAAGTTGTCCAGCACTGCGCCCCAATGGTTGAACAGTACCAGGGGCATGCCGGTTGCGGGCCCAGTGTCGCGGTAGGCGAAGGGAATGCCGTTGACCGTGATCGACTGGTTCGCCGCGTCGATGAATAACGTCGGCGAACCCGAGCGGGAATTTGTCTGCATTGAACTCATAGTCACTCCGGCCAGCGGGCAGGATTCGATGCAATGCCATGTGCCTGCATCGAATCTGCCGCGAATGCTCGCTAGCAAAAAATCACTGTGGCGTCTGGTAGCGTTGGGCGACCGCAGACTGGCGGATTTGCCCCAGCAGGCCCTGGCGTGCGCCCTGCAGGTCATCCCAGCGCTCAGCTTCGTGCAGCGGCGGGATGGTCACAGGTTCGCGACGATCGAAGCCGACCAGAGCGGCATCCACCAGGTCACCCACTTCCATGATTTCGCTCAGCGTATTGATGTCGACGCCGGAGCGATCCCAGATTTCCGTGCGGGTGGCGGCGGGCAACACGGCCTGCACGTAGACGCCCTGAGGCGAAAGCTCCAGGCTCAGGCCCTGGGACAGGAACAGCACAAAGGCCTTGGTCGCACCGTAGACCGTCATGCCGAACTCCGGCGCCAGACCCACCACCGAACCGATGTTGATGATCGCACCATCGCCGGCCTTGGCCAGGCGTGGGGCGATGGCGCTGGCGAGCCGCACCAATGCCGTGGTGTTGAGGGCAACCAGTTGCGCAACGCTGTCGGTGCTTTGGTCGACGAAGTGGCCGGACAGCGCGGCGCCGGCGTTATTGACGAGAATGCCGATGCGGGCGTCGTCGCGCAGGCGGCTTTCAACGGTGGTGAGATCGCTGAGTTGGGTCAGGTCTGCCGGGATGACATCGACGGCGACGTCGTGCTCGCTGCGCAATCGCGCTGCAAGTGTGTCCAGGCGAGCCTTGTCGCGGGCGACCAGAACCAGATCGTGGCCACGTTTGGCGAAGCGTTCGGCGTACACGGCGCCAATGCCGGTGGAGGCGCCGGTGATGAGAACAGTAGGGCGAGTGCTCATGGGGTATCTCTCTTTCAGGAGGTGAGAAACAGAACGCGCTCAGCTTGCGCTGGCGCTCGTTTAAGCCAGCGTCGGGTAGTCGATGTAGCCCGCCGCGCCGCCGCCATACAGGGTGGCGGGATTGAACGCGGACAGCGGCGCCCCCTGTTTGAGGCGCTCCACCAGATCCGGGTTGGCAATGAACGGGCGACCGAAGGCGATCAGATCGGCCTGGTCTTCGGCGAGACTCGCAGTCGCCAGGTCGAGGTCATAGCCGTTGTTGGCGATATAGGTGTTTTTGAAACGCTGGCGCAGGGCGCCGAAATCGAAAGGGGCCACGTCGCGCGGGCCGCCGGTCGCGCCTTCGACCACGTGCAGGTAAACCACACGGAGGGCGTCGAGTTGCTCGACGACGTAATCGAATTGCGCCTGCGGATCGCTGCTGGAGACGCCGTTGGCCGGGGACACGGGAGACAGGCGCACACCGGTGCGATCCGCGCCGATCTCATTGACGACAGCCGCCGTCACTTCGAGCAACAGACGCGCACGATTTTCAATCGAACCGCCGTAAGCATCGGTTCGCAGATTGGCGCTGTCCTTGAGGAACTGATCCAGCAAGTAGCCGTTTGCACCGTGAATCTCCACGCCATCGAACCCGGCATCGACCGCGTTAGCCGCAGCCTGGCGGAAATCGGAGACGATCCCCGGCAGTTCGCTGGTTTCCAGGGCGCGGGGTTCGGAGACGTCTTCAAAGCGGTTGTTGACGAACACTTTGGTAGCGGCACGCAGTGCAGAAGGGGCCACGGGGGCGGCGCCGTTTTCTTGCAGATCAACGTGTGAGACGCGTCCGACATGCCACAGTTGCAGGAAGATTTTTCCGCCCTTGGCGTGAACGGCGTCGGTGACTGTGCGCCAGCCATCGATCTGCGCCTGCGTATAGATGCCGGGGGTGTCCTGATAACCCTGACCCTGTCGAGAAACCTGTGTAGCTTCGCTGATCAGCAAGCCGGCGCTGGCGCGTTGGCTGTAATAGGCGGCCGCGAATTCACTGGGCACAAAGCCCTGGCCTGCGCGGTTGCGTGTCAGCGGTGCGAGAACGACGCGGTTCGACAGCGCGAGGCTACCAAGGGTGTAAGAGGTGAACAGGTTCTGGTTGGTCATCTGGAGTTTCTTCCGTGCCCGTTGATGGAGATCGGTGGTGCGTTCAATTAGGATGATGATCGAAATCTAAACTGTCAACGGTTTTGATTATGACCAACATCTATGTATGATTGGGCGCATGATCTCCCGGTAAACACGAGGTACTGCAAGTGAGAGTGACCAAGGCCAAGGCGCAGGCCAATCGAGAGCACATCGTTGAAACGGCCTCAGAGCTGTTCCGTGAGCGCGGTTTTGACGGCGTCGGTGTGGCAGATCTCATGGCGGCTGCCGGTTTCACCCATGGAGGCTTCTACAAGCATTTCGGTTCGAAGGCCGACCTGATGGTCGAAGCCTCGGCCTGCAGTCTTGGCAAATCGTTGACCGGCGCCCAGGCGCTCGATGTTCCCGGATTCATCAACGTCTATGTGAATAGAGAACATCGTGACGGACGCGGCAGCGGTTGCACTATGGCCGCACTGTGTGGCGACGCGGCGCGTCAGACGGACGATGTGAAAGCGACGTTTGCCGAAGGCATTGAACACACCCTGCAAACCCTCGGGGAAAAATATCCGACAGGGCCGGATGCCGCGGAGGGTGAGGGGAGAAAGAAAATGATCGACTTGCTGTCGCGTGCGGTCGGCGCAATTGTCTTGTCACGCGCCTGTCCGGATGATTCCGCATTGGCGGATGAAATCCTTGAGGCATGCCGCGCTGAAATGCTTGCTTCATTACCGGTGTTGCCCGTCGACAGCGTGGAAACGCTGTAGAAGGACGGCTTTCGGCGGTTACCCGTTTCCATCCGATCAGTCAGGGTTTGCGAATGTTCGATTCGTGACTATATTTTCTATTGGTCACGATTTGTAAGTCCTCGACAGGGTGAGTAAGCTACTCACATGAATCAGCCATCAATATCCTCGCCCGGCCCACGTGGCCCAGTCGATCACGACATTCGTGATCAGATTGTCGCGGCAGCCAATGAACACTTCAGTCAATACGGCTACGGCAAAACAACGGTTTCCGACCTGGCGAAAGCCATCGGTTTTTCCAAGGCTTACATCTACAAGTTTTTTGATTCCAAGCAGGCGATCGGTGAGGCTATCTGCGCAAACTGCCTGGCAGAAATCGTCCGGGCGGTGGAGCAGGCTATCAATGTAGAAGGTCTGACGCCGACGGAGCGCTTTCGACGTTTGGTCAAAACGGTGATGGCTACCGGTGTGAATCTGTTCTTCAACGACCGGAAACTCTATGACATTGCAGCGTTCGCGGCCTCGGAAAGCTGGCCCAGCACGCAGGCTTATGACGCACAGATCAAACGTTTCCTGGCGCAAATAGTGCGAGAGGGGCGAGAGGTTGGCGAGTTTGAACGCAAGACGCCGCTGGACGAGACGGTGGAAGCGATCCATCTCACGCTGCGACCATTCGTCAACCCATTGCTTCTGCAGTACAACCTCGATTACGTCGAGATCGCGCCCACGCTCACCTCGAACCTCATCTTGCGCAGCCTCATGCCTTGACCCAGCGCTGATCAAATTATTCTGCTGATTTGAGTCAACGCGATCTCCCCCTCTCAACGCTTCCATTCCCGGCACTTGAGTGCCGGTAGTGCATTCAATTTCGCCGTTCGTGACCATTGACTGATATGGTCACTTGGATAATATGGCTTCACTGTCGTTTTCGATGTTGTTTTTCAGTGATCCCATAGAGTCCAGATAATGAAAAAAATAATGCTCAAGAATCCCGTCGGCCTGGCCGTCGCGCTGGTGTCCTCCAATGTGTTGGCCGGTGGTTTTGCACTCAACGAACAAAGCATCAGCGGGATGGGCTCCGGTTTTGCCGGGAGGTCTTCATCGGCGGAAGACGCCAGTACGATCTACGGCAACCCGGCAGGCATGGCGCGGCTTAAACGAGAGCAGGTGAGCGTGGGGGCGGCGACGCTGTTCGCCAAATCGGACATCAGCCAGACACACAGTACGTTTGGGGGGAAGGAAGACGGCGACATGGTGCCCACGACCACCGTGCCGATGGGGTATTACGTCAAACCGATTGATGAGCATTGGGCATTCGGTGTCGGGTTCTATGTGCCTTTCGGGTTGATCACCGACTACGGCAGTGGTTTTGCCGGTCGTTATTACGCCAACAAGAGTGAAGTCACCACGCTGAGCTTCCAGCCGACGATCAGCTACGCCTTTAACGAAAAAGTCTCGATCGGATTCGGGCCGACCATCAACCGTATCGGCGGAGAAATATCGGGGATGGTGCCCAATCCACTCAGCCCGGGGCGTAATGACGGCAAGCTCAAAAGCACCGGCGATGACACCGCACTGGGTTTCAACGCCGGCGTGCTGGTGCAGGCTACCGATCAGACCCGTCTGGGCCTGACCTATCACTCCAAAGTCAGTTACCACCTGGACGCCAAAACCAAGGTCACGGATGGCATCTTCAGCGTGCTGGGCGTCAGCGGCCGTAGCTACGACGCTTCGCTGGATGTGGACACGCCGGAGTCGGTGGATTTTTCGCTGACGCATCAATTCAACAACGACTGGACGCTTTATGTGGGCAGTACCTGGACGCGCTGGAGCCGCTTCAAGGAGCTGACGATTGAGAACAGCGGCTTGCCGCCGTTGCTGAGCGGCCAACTGGGGACAATCAGCGAAGAGCAGAACTGGCATGACACCTGGGCTCACGCGATCGGTGCGGCCTATCAATTGAATAAGCAATGGGTGCTGCGTGGCGGGTTTTCGGTTGATCAGTCACCGACCAACAATACCAATCGCGGGCCCCGGATTCCTACCGGCGACCGTAAGGTTGTTAGCTTCGGTGCAGGCTGGACGCCCGTGGACAATGTCACGATCGATCTCGCGTATTCCTATCTTTGGGAGGAGAGCGTACAGATCAACGACACCTCGGCAACCCGGGGGGCGTACAGTGCCAAGTACAAGAACAGTGCGAGCGGGTTCGGTACTTCTGTCAGTTACCGTTTCTAGTTGAACTCTTTTGAGCCACATGGGGGGCGGGAGTACGCGTGCCTCCCGACTCTCAATAATCTTGTCTGAAAACGATCTGGGGTGCTGCTCAGCGCGCCGCAACAGCCCCCGGCTCAACGGGTTGCCATCCTCCACCGAGCGACTTGAATACCGCCACCGCAGCACGAACAGATTCGGTCCGCGCCTGCGCTCTGGCGTCGGAGGCCTGCAGCAATGTTTCGTCGGCGTGGAGGACATCGATCAGGCTGGCCGTGCCTTTTTCATAGGCAGTGAACGAGGACTTGCGAGCTTGAGTCAGCGCCTCTTCGCCGCCGGTAAGGGTGGTGGTCTGAGTTTGCCGATTTACCAGCGAGGACAGCGCGTTCTCTACATCTTCGGTGGCGCGCAGTACCGACTGGCGATACGCAGCCAATGCTTCAGCTTCCTGTCCCTTGGCTTGATCGATCTGAGCGTTGATGCGTCCGAAATCGAAAAGCCGCCAGCGCAAACCCAGGACACCGCTCGACTGGCTCGCGCCGCTGGTGAAAAGATTGCCGCCGGATACGGCTGTCGCGCTGCCCAGCAAGGCGCTGAGAGAAAATTTCGGGTAGTACTCGGCAATCGCTTCACCGATACGCGCGCTGGAGGCCGCAAGACGGCGTTCAGCCACGATCAGGTCCGGTCTGCGCCGCAGCAGATCTGCCGGTGTGCCCAGTGCAGTCAACGACGGCACATTGGGAATTTCGCCCTCACGTGCCAGTTGCGTGCGGTGAGTGCCCGGTGGCGTGCCGAGCAGCACATCCATCGCATTCATGGCCGCCTCCAGACCGCTTTGCAGTACCGGAACGGTCGCCTGGACTTGCGACAACTCACCCTCGGCCTGGCGCACCTGGTACTCCGCGGCCAGGCCTTTGCTGTAAAGCAATCGGACCTTCTCCAGCAACGCCCGCCGGGTGTCGACTTGCTGGTTGGCAATGTCCAGCCGTGCCTGTAATCCGCGCAGGGTGATGTAGATATCGGCCGTTTGCGCGGCGATTGCCAGGCGTGTAGCGGTGAAACCCGCAGCTGAGGCCTGGTACTCAGCCAGTGCCGCCTCACGTCCGCGGCGCAGTCCGCCAAATATATCGACTTCCCAGCTTGCCTCGAGGTTGACCTCGTAGGCATTGCCGTAACGGTCATAGCCCGGTGTTGAATTCAATACCTGGCCCAGTGGCGTTTCGACAGACTGATAAGCGCGCGCAGCCTGTGCATTGATGTTCGCGGAGGGCAGCAGTGCTGCGTTTGCGGCACCCAGGCCGGTCCTTGCCTGGGTGACTCGCGCCGACGCCTGCGCCAGGTCCAGATTCTGCCGCAGCGCCTGGCTTATGAGGTCGGTCAGCAACGGATCATTAAAGTTTTCCCACCAGGCGACAAGATTGTCCGGTGTCGATTCGGACCGAGGTTCGACAGCGGACTGGCCGAGGTAATGGTCGGAAAGCGGGGCGTCCGGACGTTGGTAATCAGGACCCACCGCACAACCTGCCATCAGGCCGGCGGTAAGCAAAAGAGCAATCGGGCGGAGGGGAGGCATTGGAGTTCCTGGGTAGATTGGTTGGTGACCATAATATTGTTTGGTCACTAACTGTCAATTAGCGAGGATTGTTAAGGTGTACCGTTTTCAATGAATGCTTGAGTATTTAGCTGAATCCGTGAAGCTTCAAATATTTCAACGCTGTGACTGTTGACGATATCGGTCACAAGGATGAGAATATGATGATCATCCTATTTAGTAAGAGAACCTATGCGCCGGCTCCGATCGTTCCCCATTGCCGCATGCCTGTTGCCACTCGCTCTGGTGGCGTGCGGTGACTCTTCCCCCGTAACCGACCCCCGCATGCAGGCGCCTTTGGTTCGGGCCTCCGCGGTTCAAGCGGCGGCTGACGGTTCTCGATCCTTTACGGGGGTTGTGACCGCGCGCATTCAGACCGACCTGGGTTTTCGCGTATCGGGCAAGGTTCTCGAACGTCTGGTTGACACGGGCCAGACCGTCAAGCGCGGTCAGCCGCTGATGCGACTTGACCCCATCGACCTGGGGCTGCAGGCGCGCGCACAGCAGGAGTCGGTCAGCGCCGCCCGGGCCCGTGCCCGGCAGACAGCCGATGACGAAGCCCGCTATCGCACCCTGGTCAGCGCCGGCGCCATTTCCGCATCGGCCTACGATCAGATCAAAGCCGCCGCAGATACTGCCAAGGCACAGCTCAGCGCCGCTGAAGCGCAAGCGGACGTTGCCCGCAACGCTTCTGGTTATGCGGTGCTGGTCGCCGATGCCGACGGCGTCGTGGTGGAAACACTCGCCGAACCCGGACAGGTCGTCAGCCCCGGTCAACCGGTGGTTCGACTGGCGCGGGCAGGGCAGCGCGAGGCCATCGTGCACTTGCCCGAAACGTTGCGTCCCGCGGCAGGATCCACCGCCCAAGCCACGCTCTATGGCGACGCCTCGGGTGTTGTCAGCGCGAAACTGAGGTTGCTTTCGGACTCGGCAGACCGCACGACGCGTACGTTCGAGGCGCGTTATGTACTGGAAGGAGCGCTGGCCAATGCGCCGATAGGTTCGACTGTCACTCTCAGAATTGCCGAGGGCTCGACACCTGCCGCGTCATTGCAAGTGCCCATCGCCGCGCTTTACGACGCAGGTAAAGGTCCTGGCGTGTGGGTCATCGTCGGCACGCCGCCAACCGTGACTTGGCGACCGGTTCAAGTGCTGGGGTTGAGCGATGATTCTGCGCGTGTGGCCGGCGACCTCGGCGTCGGCGTCGGCGTCGGCGAGCAAATCGTTGCGCTGGGCGCTCATCTGTTACGCGAGGGTGAGCCTGTGAGAATCCCTGCGCCGAATGAAGCGACGGTTGCCGGGAGTCGTCCATGAGCGAAGGAAAATTCAACATTTCCTCCATCGCCGTTCGCGAGCGGGCGATTACGGTCTTTCTGATTTTTCTGATCGTCGTTGCCGGCATCCTGGCGTTCTTCCAGTTGGGGCGTGCCGAAGATCCTCCTTTTACGGTCAAGCAGTTGACCGTGATCACGGCGTGGCCAGGGGCGACCGCACAAGAAATGCAGGATCAGGTCGCGGAGCCACTGGAAAAACGCCTGCAAGAACTCAAATGGTACGACCGCTCGGAAACCTATACGCGGCCAGGGCTCGCTTTCACGATGGTCTCGTTACTCGATAGCACGCCCCCTTCGCAAGTGCAGGAAGAGTTCTATCAGGCGCGTAAAAAACTCGACGATGAAGCTATCAAGTTACCGGCGGGCGTCATCGGACCGATGGTCAACGACGAGTATTCGGACGTGACCTTTGCACTGTTCGCCCTGAAAGCCAAAGGCGAGCCGCAGCGCCTGCTGGTCCGCGATGCGGAGTCCATGCGCCAGCGCCTGTTGCATGTGCCGGGGGTAAAGAAGGTCAACATCATCGGCGAGCAAGCCGAACGGATATTTGTTTCGTTCTCCCATGACCGGTTGGCGACCTTGGGCTTGTCACCGCAGGATATCTTCGCCGCGCTGAACAGCCAGAACATACTGACCCCGGCCGGATCAGTCGAAACCCGCGGGCCACAGGTTTTTCTGCGTCTAGATGGTGCGCTCGACAAGCTGCAGAAAATTCGTGACACCCCTGTGGTCGTACAGGGGCGGACACTCAAGCTGTCTGATGTGGCGACCGTCGAACGCGGTTACGAAGATCCGGCCACTTTTCTGGTGCGCAATAACGGCGAAGATGCGCTGTTGCTTGGTGTGGTGATGCGTGAGGGTTGGAACGGTCTTGATCTCGGCAAGGCGCTGGATGCCGAGACCGTCCGGATCAATGAGGAAATGCCGCTGGGTATGAGCCTCTCCAAGGTCACCGACCAGGCAGTGAATATTGACTCGGCCGTCGGCGAGTTCATGGTCAAGTTCTTTGTCGCGCTGCTGGTGGTCATGCTCGTCTGCTTTCTGAGCATGGGCTGGCGTGTCGGTGTGGTGGTTGCCGCCGCCGTACCTTTGACCCTGGCGATCGTGTTTGTGGTGATGGCGGCCACCGGCAAGAATTTCGACCGTATCACGCTCGGGTCATTGATCCTGGCACTCGGGCTGCTGGTCGACGACGCCATCATTGCGATTGAAATGATGGTGGTGAAAATGGAGGAGGGCTACGATCGCATCAAGGCGTCTGCCTATGCCTGGAGTCACACGGCGGCGCCGATGCTGTCTGGAACCCTGGTGACGGCGATCGGTTTTCTGCCTAACGGATTCGCTCAGTCCACGGCTGGCGAGTACACCAGCAACATGTTCTGGATCGTGGGCATCGCTCTTATTGCATCCTGGGTCGTTGCGGTGGCGTTCACCCCTTATCTGGGCGTGAAACTGTTGCCGGACATCAAGGCAGTGGAGGGTGGACACGCGGCGATCTACAACACGCCGCGATACAACCGCTTCCGTCGGGTTCTGACTCGGGTCATTGCGCGCAAATGGCTGGTCGCGGGCACGGTGATCGCGCTGTTCTTCGTGGAGGCTGCGGGCATGGGGCTGGTGAAAAAACAGTTCTTCCCGACCTCTGACCGTCCCGAGGTCATGATCGAGGTGCAGATGCCCTACGGCACCTCCATCGGGCAGACCAGTGCCACGGCTGCCAAGGTCGAGGCCTGGCTGCAACAGCAAAACGAGGCAAAAATCGTCACGGCCTATATCGGTCAGGGTGCGCCGCGTTTCTTCCTGGCGATGGCGCCGGAACTGCCCGATCCGTCGTTCGCCAAGATCGTGGTGCTGACCGACAGTCAGGAAGCACGGGAAACCCTCAAATTGCGTTTTCGCGAAGCAGTCGCTCAAGGGCTCGCCCCGGAAGCGCGCCTCAGGGCGTCGCAAATCGTGTTTGGTCCCTATTCGCCATTTCCGGTGGCCTACCGGGTGATGGGGCCCGATCCGGCGAAGTTGCGCGTGATCGCCGAGCAGGTGCGGGGCGTGATGCAGGACAGCCCGATGATGAGAACCGTGAACACTGATTGGGGGCCGCTGACGCCGTCGTTGCATTTCAACCTGGATCAGGACCGTCTGCAGGCAGTGGGGCTGACATCGGCTGCGGTTGCACAGCAATTGCAGTTCTTGTTGAGCGGAGCGCCGATCACGGCGGTGCGTGAGGATATTCGTTCAGTGCAGGTCATGGGGCGTGCAGCGGGCGACATCCGGCTCGATCCGCAGCAAATTGCAGGCTTCACGTTAGTCGGTGCGTCGGGACAGCGAATCCCGTTGTCGCAGATAGGCGAGGTCGATGTGCGCATGGAGGATCCGATTCTTCGCCGACGTGATCGCACCCCGACCATCACCGTGCGCGGCGACATTGCCGAAGACTTGCAACCGCCGGATGTTTCCAGTGCGCTGCTGAAGCAACTGCAGCCGATCATCGAAAAACTGCCTGCCGGTTACCGGATCGAGCAGGCGGGTGCGATCGAAGAGTCCGGCAAGGCCGGCAAGGCGATTCTGCCGTTGCTGCCGATCATGATCGCCATGACTTTGGTCATCATTATTGTGCAGGTGCGTTCGATCTCGGCGATGATCATGGTGTTTTTCACCTCGCCGTTAGGGTTGATTGGTGTGGTGCCGACACTGCTCATCTTCAATCAGCCGTTTGGCATCAATGCGCTGGTCGGGTTGATTGCACTGTCGGGGATCCTGATGCGCAATACGCTGATTCTGATCGGGCAGATTCATCACAATGCGCAAGAAGGGCTGGACCCGTTTCACGCTGTCGTCGAAGCCACGGTACAACGTGCGCGACCAGTGCTGTTGACGGCCTTGGCGGCGATCCTGGCGTTTATTCCCCTGACGCACTCGGTGTTCTGGGGAACGCTGGCCTATACCCTTATCGGCGGCACGCTCGTCGGCACCATCATGACGCTGGTGTTCCTGCCTGCGATGTATTCGATCTGGTTCAAGATCCGTCCTGACGATAAGGGGCAAACTGAAACAGTCAAACCGGCACAGGTATAAAAGCTTAAAATCGAGGCCCGCTCTGTCGGGCCTCTTTGCCCCCCCTCACGTGAACCCTGCATGCTGCGGAGTGCAGCAGCGCTTTACCCTGCAAGGTGCTGCGCTCGCCTCCTTGGCCGGTTCCAGCTATGGAGCCTTTTCGGTTGCCATGAAGCGTATGGGGGGGCGGGGGGCTGCACTTCATCCGTCAATTGTTGCTCTTTGGCAGCCTGTACTTACTGTTGCCGGCAGCGGCCGATGGTTTCGTGATAGGAGTGCTGTCGCCGCTGGCGATCGCTGCGCTGCCGACAATCCTGAACTAATTCAGCACCACCAAAGCCATCGAGTATCTCAAGCCATCCCAAGTGCAAGCGCTGAAGCCGACCGGACCACTGTTTGCCGCGCTGCTGGCATTTGTGGCGCTCAATGAAGTACCGCGCGAAAGCCTCTACGCGGGAGCGGCACTGATCATCGTCGGCCTGTGTTTTTCCAAGGAACTGATCCGTTTGGGCAGCAAAGTATCTATCACGTCGACCGAGTGAGTTATTTTCGAACCCTGATTAACTCTATCGTCGCGAGCAGCCCATCGACTGCTCAAGGTCACGCGCTGGCGAACCTTGAGCTAGTCGACGAATTGTTCGAGGCGCTGCAATATCGGCCGACAATGCTCTAGTCAGCGTCACCCCTTGGTCAGATCAACCAACGGTGTCTGCCGCACTTCAGTCTCCCGCCCACCCTGAATCTCGCTTACCTGCTTCAAGGCCTTATCCACAGCCATCTTATCCACCAACAAGCTGTAGCTGATGCGGAACTGCTTGTGCTCCTTCGGCCCGATGGTGGGTACCAGGTTCAGTGGCCGTTGATAACGGCGGTTGTAGGAAAAACTTGTCCCCGGCTCTAGCCCCGTGACATAACCCTGGCCTTGGGTATCGGTGTTTTTCCACAGGGAAAACACGGGCAGTGTTTGAGTATTGAAGCCGACCGAAACGCCAAGGCTGCCGGCCTTGTTGTGCAACACGGTCAACGTATCGCCCTTGGCATCGGCATATGGCACGACGTTGTAAACCGTTTCGTCGTAGTCCTTGGTCGGTGCGCGGTAGGTTTGCCATTCAGCCAAATCGCCCTTGGCTTTGTCGTTGAACGGCGACACCTGTTTCACCGGCGCGGCAAAACGAGCGCCTTGCTCCAGGAACGGGCTGCTGAAGTTGCTGTGGTACAGCGCCTGGTATTCCTTCGGATAGTCACCGTTGTTGGTCAGGGTGTCGTTAAGGGCGAACACTACGCTACCGGGTTCAGTGAACAGTTCGGTGGCGACGGAGAAGTCGACTTTCTTGAACGCCTGCTCTTTCAGTTCACCGCGCAGGGTGATGGCGTACGGTGGCGTTTCATCAATGTGCAGAGTGACTTTGTTCGCCGGAATGTTGGCGGCCCGGCCGTGCAAGGTCAGCAGTTCGCCGTTGTCGACGCCGGGGTGGCCGACCCATTCGTATCCGCAGCGGGTCACCAGTTCATTGAAACCCTCCAGCCAGCCCAGACCACCGCGGCCATTGAGTTCGATGAAGGACGGATTGACCACTTCCTTGACCGGAGAATCCCAGCCCATACGCACATTGCCGACCGAGGCCTGCAAGACGTTCATTCCCCGCGTCGGCACCACCGAGAGTTTCATCGCGCCGTTATCGATGTCGACAATGCTGACGCCCTCCTGCCGACCGCCATGCAAGGTGCGCAGGCTGACGCTGAAGGGCTTGTCGGTTTTCACGTCGAGTTGCTGGCTGGTGATCTGCCAGTTCTGAGCGGCTTTGTCGGTATCGAGCAGAACATAATCCCAGGCCATGGCGTGGGAGGCAGCGGACAGTGCGCTGAGGGCAACAAAGAGTTTGAGAGGGTTCATGGCAGCAGCCTTTCTTGAAGTTGTGCCATTTATATAAACGCGATGAAACGTTTCAGCAAGCTTGATAAGTGACACAACACTGGTAATACCAAGAAAGACTTGGATTTAACCGTAATATTGAGTCGATGCGATGCCGCAAATCCGCCGCAAGCTTCACTGGTTCTTTGGAACAGGTACCCTCAACGCGCAGCAATCGATTCAGGTCACGACCGCCGAAAAGTGGGCTCAGGCAAATTTGGCAATCGCGTGACCAAGAGAGTCGTAGCTGAAAACACTTTGCGGGCATGGCATCGACATGCTGATCGCTGCTTCCTCTGTCAAAGAGCACTAGCGCAGCAGATGCACCGCCAGGCCCACGAGCGCGCAGCCCAGCAACACCTGGATAACGCTCCGCTTGAAGCGAAACAAGGCAATGGCGGCGGATATCGCGATCAGCGCCGAAGGCCAGTCGAGATTGGCGCTGAAGCCTTTTGGCCAAAGGACGTGATAACCAAAGAAGCAAGCCAGGTTTAGGATCACGCCAACCACGGCAGCGGTAATGGCCGTCAGTGGCGCAGTGAACTTGAGTTCATTGTGGGTCGACTCCACCAATGGGCCGCCTGCGAGGATGAACAGGAACGAGGGGAGGAATGTGAACCATGTCACTACGGTGGCGGCCACAGCCCCGGCCAGGATGACCTGATCGGCCCCGAATACCTGTGAGACATAGGCCCCGACAAACCCCACGAAGGCCACCACCATGATCAACGGCCCGGGCGTGGTTTCCCCCAGCGCCAGGCCGTCGATCATCTGTGTGGGTGTCAGCCAGCCATAGTGACCGACCGCGCCCTGATACACATAGGGTAATACCGCATAGGCTCCACCAAAGGTCAGCAACGCCGCCTTGGTAAAAAACCAGCCCATTTGGGTGAAGGTGCCTTCCCAGCCAAAAACGGCGGTCAACACGCCCATCGGTAGTACCCACAACCCGACGCCGATGAGTGCCAGCGCTGTCAGTTTCATCCAGCTGAAACGGGCGTGTTCCGGGGGAGGGGTGTCGTCGTCGATCAGAGCCGGGCCAAAGGATTTCTTGTCGGCGCGATGGCCTCCGGTCCTGAATTTCTCGGGTGCCAGGCGACCGCCGGCATAACCGATCAATGCCGCGCCCAGCACGATCAAGGGGAACGGAACGTTGAACGCGAAAATCGCAGTGAATGACGCCGCCGCTATCGCCCACAGCCAGTTATTTTTCAGCGCCCGAGATCCGATCCGATGGGCCGCTTGCACCACAATAGCCGTCACGGCGGGCTTGATCCCGTAGAAGAGCCCGGCCACCACGGGCACTTCGCCGAATGCGATATACATCCAGGACAGGGCGATCAGAATGAACAAGGAAGGCAGCACGAACAGTGCCCCCGCGATCACGCCCCCCCAAGTTCGATGCATCAGCCAGCCGATGTAGGTCGCCAACTGCTGGGCTTCAGGCCCGGGCAGCAGCATGCAGTAGTTGAGCGCATGTAGGAAGCGGCGTTCGGAGATCCAGCGCCGCCGCTCTACCAACTCCTGGTGCATGATCGAAATTTGCCCGGCTGGCCCACCGAAGCTGATAAAGCCGAGCTTCAGCCAAAACCAGAACGCCTCACGCAGACTGACGGTTTGCGGTCTCGGCAATTCGTTTTCAATCGTGGGTGCCATAACTTTACTCATTGGATTGGTCATCGTTCACAAACCCGGCGAGCAAACCGTCGAAGACGGCACTCGCAGCAGCCAGAAGGTGGTCGTCATGGAGGATGGTTTCGCGCAGCCCCGTGAGCACGCGCTCGACGCCAGCAGCCTCTTCAGGTTGAACGCCACCGACATCGAGGTAGTGCACCAGCGTCGCAATGCGGTTCAAGCCGGAGTCCTGGAGTGCAAAACTGGCTTGCAAAACTTCAAAGCTCACTCGGTTGCCGACATGGCTGAAAGCCGCGTTATCAAAATCGAACCCCAAGGCATCGGCCGGACAATCCTGCGGCGTGTTCAGCCAGAGGAACCGGGCGTCAGGGTCAATGAAACGACGGATAAGCCAGGCGATCAACCCACGGGCGTTTGCGGGTTGCCCAGACACGTCCCCGGTAATCTATCATTATCAGACCTAATTTAACCGGAGGTGGGCCATGGCGGTAGGGGTGCCGGAAAATGAGGTGTTTGCCGCCGCGGATACGGTCTTGGCTCGCGGCGAACGGCCGACGGTCGAGCGCGTACGTCTGGAGCTGGGGCGCGGCAGCCCGGCGCGGGTCGGTGGCTTGCTCGATCAGTGGTGGGAACAGTTGGCCGGGCGCTTGCGCGGCGAGACCCGGCTGCCCGGGCTGCCGGCGGAAGTCGCGCAGGCCTTTATAGCCATTTGGCAGCAGGCGACTATCCTGGCCCAGGGTGTGGTCGAGCAGTCACTGGCTGACCAGCGCCAGGTGCTGACGGAAGAGCGCGAACAGTTGGCCGCGCTGGAGGCCCGAGCCCGCCTAGAAGTCGCCCAAGCTCGCCAGCAGACCGCCGAAGCGCAGACCGCACGGCAGGGCGCGGAAACCCGCCTGGCCGACCTGGAACAACTGCTGACCCAGCGCCTAGCGCAAATCGATGACCTGCGCCAGCAACGGGAAGAACTGCTGGGACAGCGCGACGACGCACGCACGCAACAGATCGAAGTCCGCCAGCAGTTGCAGGACAGTCGCCAGCAGGCCGAGCAGGCGCGCGAGGAGCAGCAGCGCTACACCCGCGACGTCGAGGACCGGGCGTACCGCGAGATCGATCGGGCTCGGGAGGAGAGCAAAGGCCTGGCAGCCCAGTTCAAGGACGCCGGTAGCCGGCTTCAGGCGATGCAGCAAACGCTACTCTCAGGCCAGACCGAACTGGCTGACGTGCGCGAGCAGCGCGCCACCGCCGAGGCACAGGGTCAGGCCTGGCGTGAGCAGTTGGAGCAGGCCCGCCAGGCGTGCCTGGCGGCAAGCGAACAATGTGACGACCTCCAACATACCCTGCAGCGGGTTGAGGCTGAGCTGGCCAGCACCCGCGAGCAAGCTGCCGCGGCACTGGCGCGTGCGGAGGTCTTGAGCGAACAGCTGGCGGCGTGCCACAGCTCTCTCGGCGAGAAGAGCTCACGCCGTTCAGTCAAGACGTCGCCCAAAACCCGCTGAAGTCGCGGGCCGGCAGCCAACGCCGCCTACATCGTCCACGCCTCCTTTGACGTGGCCAGGCGGCGTGCGATCTATTTGGATGGTGAAGCCCGCTCACCTGCTCGCGGACCTAGGGCGGCCAGGTCCGTAGATGCCTGACAGTAGCAGGACCCCGCGCGCGGAGATGGGGAAGTGTTATGCAGCGCTTGCGATTTAGGTATAGAGAGAATCTAGGTTCTGCTAGAACCAAGTTGCAGCGTCTTGAGAATCATGTTGAGTTTGTTCTTCGCATCCTCCAGCTTTTTCAGTTTAATCGATAACTCCATCGCCTTGCGCTGCAATGCTTTTTCACGAAGATCCAGTTCGGACTGTCGTTTGTCTTGTAGTAGTTTCTGTTCGTCATGATTCTGCAACTCTTGCAGTAATAGCTCTTTTTTCTGATTAAAAAGAAGTTCTCTCTCTCGCAGTTGTAATTCTCTGGAGGCCAGAGTTTCTTGTTGAGTTTGATGTTGGTTTTTTTGAAGCGTCAATTGTTCTGCCAGTTCAGAAAACTCATCAAGTGCCGTCTGTACTTCAGTCAGAAAGTGCTCGGCGTCAAGGTCCTGAAATACTGACGCCTCATCGCTTGAAACTTGGGTTTCAGTCTCCTGATCGAAAGACGCCGGGTCAGATGACGTGGCATCTGCGCAAGGTGAAACGGGTGCACCTATTTCAAGGGCGGGCCCCAAGGAAGCTGATGGCTGGAAATTGAAGTATTTAATGATCCAGTCTTTTGCGACGTTCAGGGTGCAATGCTCTTTCATCACGGTTGAGGTCACTGTCTGCTCACTCAAGTCCAGGGGGTAGAAGGAGGAGGCATTGGCCGCGCCAGTATTTCCCGTGACGGCTTCCTGCAGAATCTGCTCGAACACCTTCTGCGCCTCCTGACCGTCTGCCGCAGAAGTCAGGGTGTGCAGGCTGTAACCATCGACCTCTTTATGCAACGAGACGAGATAAACCCGGGAGGCATTGCCATCAACGTCTTCGTTCAGGCTGTAGGCGAGGAAGTTCTGGTTTAGTTCCGGAATCGCAAAACCGAATAGCAGCGCCGCGGTCAAGACGTTCTGCTCATCGTGTTGGATGGAAAGGGTTCGTACCAGCATGTGGGCACCACGAAGTTAAAATAATATGCATGCAAGAATACGAAGAATTGACCTTGTAAGGCTTTAAGCCATTGCTGGCGTTGATGCCGATAAATCGTAAATTTAGTCAGAATTATCTGATCACGGCTGATCCGTCCGGCAACGGTCAGTCGTAATGTTTATTGTCTGCGGCTTATTCAGAATGGTTCGTGGCGTGATTGCAGTTTGCTGTCGAGGCGTTCTCGGGCATTAACATTCGTTTCGGCCGTCGATATATGAGTTGATGTTCGTGACTCAAGGATCACGGCCTTTTTTTGTTGAATTCGGAAGCTATGATCGAAATATCCAAACTCACCAAGCATTTCTCCGGACATATAGCCGTAGACGATCTGTCTCTTCATATCGGGCCCGGAGAAATTCTGGGCGTTTTGGGGCCAAACGGTGCTGGAAAGTCCACCACCATGAAAATGCTGACAGGCTTCCTTGCGCCGACCTCCGGTACAGCGAGCATTCTTGGATTCGATATTCGCAAGCAGAGGCTTTTGGCTCAACGCCAAATGGGGTATTTGCCGGAAGGCACCCCTTGTTACGACGACATGCAGGTCCAGAGCTTTCTCGAGTTCATTGCCAGCATCCGCGGTTACCGTGGAGCAGAGAGGCGCGAGCGCGTAGACCGGGCGATAAATCTGCTGGAGTTGGGGGGCGTTTGCGGACAACCCATTGAAACACTGTCCAAGGGGTTCACTCGTCGGGTCGGACTGGCTCAAGCGATCCTGCATGACCCCAAGGTGTTGATTCTCGATGAACCCACCGACGGGCTCGACCCGAACCAGAAACACCAGGTTCGCGAGCTGATCCAGGGGCTGGGGCAGGACAAGACGGTCATTATCTCCACGCATATCCTCGAAGAAGTCTCGGCTATGTGTAAGCGTGCCTTGATCATCAGTAATGGCCGGGTCTTGGCAGATGGCCCGCCTGCCGAATTACAAAGTCGCTCTCGTTATCACCAGGCCGTCACTCTTCAGGCTGACGAGCCACTGGATTTACTGGCCCTGGCAGTGCTACCAGGCGTTGCCGGGGTCGAAGAGAACAAGGAAGAGCAGAGCCTCACGCTGCTGGCCCGGCCGGGTGCGGTCATTTTTCCTCAGGTCAATGCGCTGGTGGCTGCTCGGGGATGGCGGTTGAACAGGCTGGATCTGGAGCAGGGGCGTCTCGATGAGGTCTTCCAGCGTTTGACTCGAGGAGAAACGGCATGAAGCAGTTGCCGGTGATTTTCAAGCGTGAGTTGGCCAGCTACTTTACGTCGCCGCTGGCCTACGTATTCATCGAAATATTTTTGGTCCTGTCCGGCGTCCTCACGTTTTACCTGGGCGGTTTTTATGAACGCAACCAGGCGGATCTGGCGCCTTTCTTCGGCGTTCATCCCTGGCTTTACCTGATCCTGATTCCGGCGTTGGCCATGCGCCTGTGGGCCGAGGAGCGCAAGTCCGGCAGCATAGAGTTGCTGATGACCCTGCCGGTTTCCTGTTTCGATGCGGTTGTCGGCAAGTTTCTCGCGGCATGGGTTGTGGCCGGTATCAGCCTGGTCCTGACGTTGCCCATGGTGATCACCGTGAATTATCTCGGGGACCCGGACAACGGCGCGATTCTCACCGCCTATCTGGGTAGCTGGTTACTCGCCGGGGCTTATCTGGCGATTGGTTCCTGCATGTCGGCTTTGGCCAAGAGCCAGGTCATCGCATTGATTCTTGCCTTGGTGGTGTGCTTTGTGTTTGTCGCCTGCGGTTTTCCTCCGGTGCTGGATGCGCTTAATCCGTGGGCACCGCAATGGCTGCTGGATCTGCTGGTCTCGCTGAGTTTCCTCACCCATTTCGATGCGATCAGCAACGGCGTGATCGATCTGCGCGATCCGCTCTATTTTGTCAGTGTGATCGTGGCTTCGCTGGCGGCCACCGTCGTGGCTGTCAATCTGAAGAAAGCCGAATAAGGAAGAACTCATGAAGCGTGTGATGTATTCCGGTGTCGGCCTGTTGCTGATTGCTTTGCTTTTTCTGGCGTTCAACGTGGGGGTCGGCAAGTGGCTCACGGATGTTCGCCTGGATCTTACCGAGCACAAGCTTTACTCGATAAGCCCGGGCACCCGCCAGATTCTTGCCAATCTTGAGAAGCCCATAGACCTGCACTTTTTTTATTCGGACAGTGGCTCAAAGGAACTGGTGCCACTGCGAGGCTACGCCTTGCGTGTCGAAGAGCTACTCAAGGTCTACGAGCGTGAGGCCGGAGGCAAGCTTCGTCTGCACATCATTGACCCACAGCCGTTTTCCGATGAAGAGGACCGGGCGAACGGATTCGGTCTTCAGGCAGTGCCTCTGAGGCAGGGTGTGGCGCCGGTTTATTTCGGTCTGGTGGGGACCGATTCACAGAATAACGCCCAAGTGATCCCGTTCTTTCCCCCAGAGCAGGAAGAGCGGCTTGAGTACGAGATCAGCCGACTGATACAAACACTGCTCCAGCCACAGCGGCCGGTGGTGGGGCTCCTCTCCACCTTGCCGATCAATGGTGGTTTCAATACGAGCATGCAACGCAAAATCGAACCCTGGGTGCTGGCCCAGGAAATTCGGCGGGAATTCGAACTTCGGGAGCTGTCGGCCGAAACTAAGGAGATACCGCCTGAGGTCACAGTGCTGATGCTCGTGCATCCGAAGAAATTGACGCAGTCGACGCTGTACGCCATCGATCAATTCGTGTTGCGTGGCGGCAAGCTATTGGCCTTTGTCGACCCGCTGAGCGAACAGGATCCCGGCGAGGAGCACTTTGGGATTCCCAGCAAGGACAAGTCGTCGGACCTAGCCCCGTTGTTCAACGCCTGGGGTGTGCAGATGCAGCCGGGCAAGCTGCTGGCGGACGGCTCCTATGCGCTGTTCGATAGTTCAGGGGAAGGAGGGCGCCCGATTCCCCGACCTTTCACCCTCGAACTACCGCAGGCAGCGCTGAGTCAGGAAGACCCGAGCACGTCTGGATTGGAAAGCATCAGCCTGACCACCGCCGGAATAATCGAGCCGGTAGACGGTGCTACCACGCGATTTACTCCGCTGATGCACAGCTCGAATTACGCGATGCCATTGGAGGTCAATCGCTTCGAAAAGACCGTCGACCTCGATCGGCTGATGCAGGAGCTTGCGCCTCATAGTCAGCGCTACGTCACGGCGGCGCGAATTCAAGGGCCTGCGACGTCGGCATTTGCCGATGGCATCGAAGGACATCGAAACGGCCTCAAGCAGGCGCAGCAGATCAACGTGATTGCAGTGGCCGATACCGACCTGTTGAGTGACCGGATGTGGCTGCAAACTCAAGACTCCAACGGCAGCGCCGTGCGGCATCCCTGGACGGATAACGCAAACTTTGTGCTCAATGCACTGGATAGCCTGAGCGGGTCTGATGCCCTCAATAGCCTTCGCTCCCGTGGCCGCTACAACCGTCCCTTTGTTGTGGTGGAGCTTATGCAACGCAAGGCCGAAGCGAGTTTCAGAAAAAAGCAGTCGGCCCTTCAGATGCGCCTCGATGAGACCGAGCGCACGTTGGCGCAGTTGCAGGAGCAAAGAGCAGACAAAACCCAGGCGCTTGATGCTGAGCAGCAGTCGACGGTCCGTCAGTTCATGCAGGAAAAAATGCGCATACGTCAGCAACTGCGTGAGGTGCAGTATCAATTAAACGTTGATATCGATGCGTTGGGGAGGCTGTTGAAGGTCGTCAATATTGCCCTGGTTCCGCTTCTGCTGACCGTGTGCATGCTGGTGGTATGGAGCATTCGGCATATTCGCCGGGTGACGAGCCTGCGTCGCTAGCGTTTTGGACTGAGCTAGCGTTTGTAGGATTTATCTGATGAGCGGGCTCGTATTATCTGAGAGGGTATGTCGAAACGTGCAGTTTTTGCCCAGTCGCTATTTGGGTAAGATTTTCTCCGTTCCCCAGAAATCAAGTGCAGAAGTTAATCTATCCGCCGATTAAACATGGCTACGATACGCACCCAGCTTATTTTTCTGGGCGACGATTCGTCGGCCCCTTATAGTCTTGTGTGGTCGCGCAAGTGTAGGGAAGTATTCTCTGCGCTGGAGGTGCCTGGATTTTGGACTACGCCTTCGACATTTGCAGACAACAGACATCGATTTTTTAGGGAAAACTGCACATGGGAAGCATAGTGATCGTTGATGATCATCCTCTGATCCGTTTGGCGGTGAAGATGATGCTGGAGAAAGAAGGTCATACGATCATGGCCGAAGTAGATAACGGCTCGGATGCATTGGAGATCGTGCGCAAGCTTCTGCCCGATCTGATCATCCTCGATCTCAGTATTCCCAATATGGATGGTTTCGCGGTGATTTCTCACCTCAAATCCATCGGTCTGGCGGTGAAAGTCCTGATCCTGACTTCGGGCGACTCGCGTAATTTCGCCATGCGCTGCCTGCAGGCTGGAGCGGCCGGATTCATCTGCAAGGACGATAACCTGGATGAGCTGGTGGGGGCGGTCAAGGCGGTGTTGTCGGGGTACTCTTATTTCCCGGAGGACACCATTTTCATGCTGCGGGAAAACGTCCAGGCGGCAAACCAGGAAGGTACCCTCATTGCACAGCTTTCCGACCGTGAAATTACCGTGTTGAAGCTCCTTGCCCAAGGGCTTGGCAATCAGGAAATCGCCGAGACCCTGATCATCAGCCACAAGACTGTGAGCACTTATAAAGTTCGTTTGCAGAGAAAACTCAACGCACCCAACCTGGTGGCGCTGGTCGAGTTGGCCAAGCGCAACGGCGTTGCGTGATCAGGGCTCGATTCGACCGCGCTTCCCCGATCGGCAAGCGATCAGATAATTCCGCGTGATTTGTCGATCAATCCTTAGGGGGGCGAATATTCTGCTGACATTCGGCCTGGCGGCATTTGGATAACATCAGGTATTCACTTATCCATGGCTCGGCCTGATGTTGATCAACGAAACCGTCCATCCAAAATTCATCTTGTATAGCCAATCCCCGGGACTGCTGTTGCAGTACTGGGCTTCGCTGAATGCCCTTGGAATCTACAACGTAACGCCGTGCTCTATCTGGGCAACCCTCATGCAGCGTCCGCCATCAGATGATCGCTACGATCTGCTGCTGTACGACCATTCGGGTGTCGAGGAGTCTCTGAGCGATGTGTTGCCACGTCTGGCTGAGCGACGGTTGGCCCGGCAGATCATTGTGTTGACTCATATCCATCCTGCGCCCCGTCGTCGATTGTTGGCCTGGGGAGTGGAGAAGGGCATTGCGCTGCTCGATGTCGCCAATCCACCGATGGACAGCAAGACCTTGCACGGCCTTCTGGAAAAGTGGGGTGCCGGTCGCCAGCCATCCCTCAGTCGATCAGGCTGAAGCTGCGCTCCAGTTCAATCATGGCCTGCTCTACCTGGGCAGCTTTTTCCCCAAGCCCCGCCAGGTCGCTGGAGCAGGCCTTTTCCATTTCCCGACAACGGGCGATTAACCGCTCGGCCTTTACGACGCTAGCGGCCCCCCTGATCCGATGTGACAATTCGCAAAGTGCCTGGATGTCTCGTTTTTGCAATAGCAGATGAAGCGTTCCCAGGTCCTGTCGATTATTGCTCAGCAATTCGCGCACCAGTTCCTGAACCAGTGAAGCATTACCTCCGGCCAGTCGACTCAAGGCGTCGATGCCGTTACGGTGCTGATTGTCTTCGGTATTCGCCAGCCGTTGAGGTTTGGCAGCGTCGTGTTTTTGCGTTGGCACGTGGCTGAACGTGAACGAGGACAGGTGCGCCTCCAGCTCATCCAGGCTCATCGGTTTGATCAGACAGTCATCCATGCCGATCGAGAGGTAACGCTCGATGTCCACTTGCCGGGCATCGGCGGTCAAACCCAGGATCACTGTCGGAGTGAGGCCCAACAGCCGCTCTTCCTCGCGCACCACCATGGTCAGCTGTGCCCCCGTCATGACCGGCATATGGCAGTCGGTGATGATCAGATCGCAGCGAAGATCACGCCATGCCGCCAGGGCGGTCTCGCCGTTCTCGGCACCTACCGCTTCATAGCCGAGGAACAGGAGTTGCTGAAGGAGCAACTGGCGGTTCATGACATGATCATCGACGACCAGTATCCGCCTCGGACCATGACGCGCTGGCACATTGATCGACGGGGGCGAGGGGACAAGTGGCGGTGCCGCGTCGAGTCGTGTCAGTGTGAGACTCACCTCGAACTGTGTGCCGCTGCCTGGCGTACTGGTCATGTGCAGCGTGCCGCCCATCATTTCGCACAGCGAACGGCTGATGACCAGCCCCAGCCCAGTGCCGCCTCGTGCGTTCATCGGGTCCTGGTTCACCTGCGCAAATGGACGGAACAACCGAAGTTGATCTTCCAGCGAGATACCGATTCCGCTGTCCTCGACCTGCAACGTAAGAGCAAGGCTGAACGGTTCAACCAACTCGCCGCCTACGGTGATTTTTACGAAACCTTCGCGCGTGAACTTGATGGCGTTGCTGACCAGATTGGACAGCACTTGCTTGAAACGCAGTGGATCGATGAGCACATCACTGTTGATGTTAGGGTCAACGTCCAGAATCAGCTCCAGGCCCTTGTGCCTGGCCGGTCCATCGAAAATCCGGAACACCGACTCCACCAGTTGCCGAGGATTGCTGCGCTTGGGCGCAAGGCTGAGGCGACCGGACTCGATACGCACGATATCGAGAATGTCGCCAATCAGCTCCAGCAGGCTGTTCGCAGCCGTATGGGCAGTTTCGATACCGGCACGATCGAGTACACCCTGGTCCGCGCGCTTCAACGTCAGTTCGAGGGTCCCGATGACAGCGCTCATCGGGGTACGGATTTCATGGCTCATCGTGGCCAGGAAGGTGGTTTTGGCACGACTGGCATCATCGGCCTGAACTTTTGCTGAGCGCAGTTCCTCAATCAGCGAGTGCTGCTCTGTCGTGTCAAGCCAGCCGCAGATAACGCCCTTGATGGTGCCGCCCGAATCGCGGAATGGCTGGATCCAGTGGTCAATCCAGATAGTTCTGTCACCCAGGGTGATCTCGCAGCATTGCCGGATCGTATCGCCGCTTTCCATGGCGAGCAGGTAGTTCCGATGGAAGTCCGAGACGGTTTCGAAGCAGTCGATGGGCATTTCCATGGCGGTTTTTCCGAGTATGTCGTTCAAGGAAAGGCCAAGGGCTTGTTCATAACTTCGCGTGCAGGAAAGCATACGACCTTGCTGATCACGCACGTAAACCGGTTGCGGCATGGCGTCGCTGAGTGTTTGCAGAAACTGCAATTGATCATTCAATGCCTGTTCGGCGGCCACACGTTTTTTGATCTCCCGACGCAGGAAAAAAACCTTGAGCAGAATCATCGCGACCACTGTTAACGCCACCGCGATGATTTCTCCAATCACCTGGCGATAATCTCGCCAGGTCTGGCCACTCATGGCGGTATTGGCGCGCCAGCGATTGGTGATCGAGTTCATGTCGTCGGGCGGGATACTCAGAATCACCTTGTTCAAAATCGACTGCAATTCGGTATCGCTGCGGCGCATGGCAAAGTTGTTGGTGGCTTCGTTACCGCTCGTGATTCCTGCGATCTGCAAGGTATTGTCGTAGAGTCGACTGGTGTAATAGCGCGCGGAGGAGAGCGACATCATGGCTGCATCGGCCTTGCCTTCGGCCACCATGCCGAGCGAGTCCAGCGTGGTTGCCGGTGTAACAAGGCGGATGTCGGAATGCTCGCTGCGAATCTGTGCAATGACAGCCTGGCCCTTGGCGATGGCCAGACGCTTGCCTTGCAGGCTTTGAAGTCCGTTGAATGTCTTGTTCGCCCTGGAGGTAACCACGGCAAATGAACTGCTGGCAAAGGAGTGGGTGAAGCGCAAAAAGGTTTCCCTTTCCGGTGTAGGTATCAACATCGCCAGGTCGGCGTCTCCAGCTTTCAGAGCTTGTTGAAGATTGTTGAAGCTGCCAGTGCGCTCAACCTCGAACTGCAACCCGGTACGCAACGAAATGATGTCGAACAAATCAGCGACAATGCCGTTGAAATTGCCGTTGGCGTCAAAAAAGGCGGCGGGGGCCAGGTCATCGTTGACGACCATCCGGACCACCGGATGCTCCGCTATCCATCGCTGCTCCTGGGCACTCAAGGTCACTTTGTCACCGGACAGGACAAAGCCACCGCCAGCCCAGCGTTTGATGATGTGGGAGAGCTTTGCCTGGCCCAGCGCATCAATGCTGTTATTCAGGATTTGCAGCAGACGCGTATTGTCCTGCTTCACGGCGAAGCTGAAACCATTGGAGTTCATATCCACTGGTCGATCGAACTTCACATAATTGAAAAAGCTCTGGTTAATCATGTAGTAGGCCGAGAGCGAGTCACCCAGATAAACGTCGACCTGCTCAAAGGCCAGCGCCGCCATGGCTTCGGTCTGTGACTTGAATCGCAGCAGTCGAGCTTGCGGAAACAGGTTCCGCACCTCCTTGAGGGACCGATAATCTTCGGCCATGGCGATCGTCGTTCCGCTCAGATTTTTGGGAAGCAAGCGACTGTCGCCCTGGCGACGGAAAATGGCAGGAGAGTCTTCCGCATACGGGCGACTCAACACCACGGAGTAGGCGTCAAGTTCAAAGTTGTTGGCGCCGCTGAGCAGATCGATTTTTCCGAGTCGCAGCGCTTCGAGCGCCTCGGCCCGATTCGTCAGATTGAGAACGCTGATTTCGATGCCCAGTTGTTGGCTGAGCAAAACAGCCACGTCAGCGCTGATGCCCTCATAATCACCGTCGCGATACACGATATCCAGTGGCGGGAAACTTGGTAGAGCGACCCCAAGCGTCAGCTTGCGCTTGTGCCTCAGCCAGGCCCAGTCCTCTTCGGAAAGTTGTATGTCCTGATGCTCTGAAGAGAGCTGGCTCAGCAAACGGAGGTGCTCAGGTGTCTTGGTCGCGCCCCAGGCAGAAATAGTGGGCAGCAACAGGAGCAGGGCGCGTAGCACGAAGGAAGGGCGGAGCAATGAGCCGGGTTTGAACATGGGAGTTACCAGAGTGAGGTCAGGAGCCCGTCACCCTCCTTGAGGGCTTGCTGTCACGAGAATGTTCACAGCGTGTTGGCACGACGCCGTCTATGGATAAACAACGTGGCCTTAAGGTAACGAGCACACAGGTTGCAAATAGCTGATTAAAAGTCGAACGAGCCTGACCTGAAGGGCTTCAGATGAGATACGTGGCAGGTGATTTGAGGGAGTGGCGGTCAGGTCGTAAACAGGTAATCACGCATGCTGCGTTCAGCGTCCAGGCAATATTGGTAAAAATGCGCTCCGGGCATCGGTCGTGCCAATCCATAACCTTGACCAATGGAACAGCCCATCCGGCGCAATTGATCCTGTTGTTTCGACGTCTCCACGCCTTCGACCACGAGTGACAGACCCAGGGCATCGGCCAGCCTGACCGCGCTTTTGATGACGGCGCGGTGATCAGGGCGCGACTCAAGCTCGCGCACAAAGGAACCGTCCAGTTTGAGTTGACTGAACGGAAGGTCGCACAGTCGTTGCAGTGATGAATAACCACTGCCGAAGTCGTCCATTGCCAAGCCGCATCCCATCAATCGCAGGCGTATCAGGTTTTCCAGGCTATTGGCCGTAGCATTGACCAAACCTGTTTCGGTGATCTCGAAGAGTAATCCGTGGGCGGGTAACCCAAGTTCACTCAAGGCTTTTTCAACCTGATCGACAAAGGTTGTGGAACCCAGCTGCGTGGCGTGCACATTGAACGCTAACTCAACGGGCGGGAGGAATGGCGACAAGGTTTTTTGTAGCATCAGTCCTTTTTCCAGCAGCCGGGCGAACAGTTTGTCAATGAGGTGATGGGCTTCGAGGGTCGACAGAAAGTAGGCGGGTGACAGAATTCCCAGCCGCGGATGGTTCCAGCGTGCAAGGACTTCCGCGCCTTTGAGCTCGCCGCCGTTCAGCGTAATTTTGGGTTGATAGTAGGGCTCGAATTCATCGTCATCGAACGCCCGTTGAATTTCCGCAATGGAAGGCGGAGCATTCAACTCAGGTGTCAGGGGCTTGTCGCTGCCAGCACGATAAGCATCAAGGACTATCTGTATCTGCTCGACATCGTTGGTTTGCCCCAGATTCCCGAGCACTTGCATGCCAAGGCAAGTGATCATGGAGTGGGCCGCGCTGCGCAGTGAGGCGTCCATTTGACCTGTGATCAGAATGGCTCGGGCCAAGCGGGCTTTGCTGACCTCGCGCAGGAAGGTCAAGCCATCCCTGCCGGCCGTGCGCAGATTACAAATCGCGATATCGACTCCGCCGCAGCGATGCAATCCTTCGAGCGCTTCCTGGCCGGTCGAGGCTTGATGTACTGGCCCCGGTTCGAGCGGTTGTAAAAGCGCGACGATACGCTGCCGTTCACAGTGCTGTGCGTCGAGTACAAGAAAGCTGATGGGCTGCATAACGGGTCAACCGGAAGTAAGCGATGGACCTACCTTGAAGGAAAATCGCCTGGGTGACGATCAGCGCTTTCCATGTGAACTCTAGGATTTATCCTGTCGATACTTAGGATTTATCGCAAAACCCGTTAATCTGCTTACACTGGGTTTGTTTCAGGCTATATGGCGACAGCCGGGTTGACGGGGAGAAACACAGCATGCGCCTGGCGGCAGACAGCCGCGTGGCGAGCCCGGTTGCTTAATCGTCGACAGGGTGAAACTGATAATTTGAATTGGGCTGTCCATGAAATCCATTCGTTCCAATCTGCGCAAATTGTCCAGGTCTTCGCTGCGCTTTAACTTTATTTTGTTGTCTTCATTTCTTCTGACGATTTTCTTTTTTGGTGCCAGTTATTGGGCCATCTACAAAGTGCTGGAAACACAACGGATAAAGGTTTATTACCATTATTTCAGAATGATCGAGGCGATCCACGAGCACGAGCTTTTCCTACTGCAAGTCATCCGGTCGACCTCCGCGTCCTACCCGCCGGTTGTGGAGGCGATGACGTCAACCATCACCAAAGTGGAGTCAAGTCATCTGGCGCTTTATGAAGTGGCCGGAGGAGCGCGCCGCGTGCCAGCGTTTTCTTTGGTGCTGCCCGATTCTGTATCAGAAGATGCCCATCACTTGGTCACATCCCGGAAGTTGGCATTGGGCATGATGCTGTCGAACTTTCACAATGGATTCTGGAACGACTCACCTTATTCAGCGCCACAGATGTTCTTGCTGGACCTCAACAGTAAGCTTGGAATGGCTATCCCTGCCATCGAGCGTCGGGCTGGACGCGGCGAAACGGCCCGTAACGGCCTTCTACGTGTTGTTGAAAGGGTCAGTCATGCCGTGCAGGACAATCCACCGGACCCCGACGCCCATCGAGTGTATTGGCGTCCGGGTGAAGCGTTTCTGGGAAGGCATAATCAGGAAATGCTTGCCTACGTCTCGGATAGGGTGCCCGATGATTCCTGGGTTATGAATGGCGCGTCTCCCCGGGTAGTTGCTGCCACGCTTTTCGAGTTCAACAGCGTCTATGATTACAGCCCACTGCTGCAAACCCCGATTTTTGATTCACTGGATCTGATCTCTCCAGACGGGGTGGTTTTGCTCGGCTCCGGCAGCTCGAAGTCTGACTATGAAGACGGCATCTATCTCACTTGGAAGGGGCTGTTGATCAAGCGAAGTTCCGGTTCCGAGAACAGCTGGCACGCCCTGTACCACGTGGGCTATCAGCAACTTTTCCAGGACGCCAAATGGCAGTTGCTCAACGTGGCGCTACTGCTCATCACCTGCGTGGGATTGGGCTGGTTGCTGCTGCGCTGGCAACGGCAAAACATCGTCAAGCCTGCCGATCAGTATTACGGTTCTCTGGTCAGTCGTAATGAGTTCAGCCAGGGCATCATCCAGGCAACACCTGTGGCACTGTGCGTGATCAAGGAAAGCGGCCGGCAAGTGGTCATGCAAAACTCTTTGGCTTTGCAGTGGCTTGGCGAGCAGGACGATCTGGTGCAGCTGACGCGTGACTGGCACATGTTCGAGGACGGCAGCCCGGTCTATGGTGAAGCTTGCGCCATGATCGGTTCGCTCTGTTTACATGCGCGGTTTGCACCAACGACCTATCAAGGTGAGCCCGCGTTGCTGTGTGCGTTCATTGATATAACGGCCCATAAAGAGGCCGAGTCCGAGCTGGTGGTTTCCCGAAATAAAGCACACGCCGCCAACGCGGAAAAAAGCCGCTTTCTGGCCACCATGAGCCATGAAATCAGAACCCCGTTGTATGGAGTCGTCGGAACTCTGGAGTTGCTGGGGCTGACGCACCTTAGTCAGCAACAGGAAGGCTACCTGCGAACGATCAAGGGCTCGTCCAGCATTCTGCTGCAACTGATCAGCGACATCCTTGATCTCTCGAAGATCGAAGCCGGAGAAATGTCGCTGGACCCTGGGCACTTTGCGCCGCTGGAGGTGGTGGAGGAGGCGCTGCGCAACTATTCGGCTATCGCCGATGGCAAGGGACTGATCTTGTACAGTTGCGTTGACACGGATCTGCCCGGGGTTGTTCTGGGCGACGGCATGCGGGTTCGTCAGATCATCAACAACCTGCTGAGCAACGCCATCAAGTTCACCCAGACTGGCAGGGTAACGCTTCACTTGAACGTGCTCGGGCGCGAGGAAGGGCGCGTACGCCTTCAATGGCAGATCATCGATACGGGCGTGGGGATTTCCAAAGAGCAGCAAGTCAATCTGTTCGAGCCGTTCTTTCAAGCCAGTAACCAACCGCATGCTTCGAGCGGTGCCGGGTTGGGCTTGTCCATTTGTTTCCAACTCAGCCAGATGATGCAGGGAACTCTGGAAGTGGTCAGTGCGCCGGGTTTGGGCAGCAGTTTCAGTTTTGAAGTGGAACTGCAGGAAGTACAAAGCAATGTCCAGCTTCCAGAGGTCGTCCAGGCCGGGAATGCAAAAATCCATGTCCGTTCTCCGGCGCCCGAGTTCACCAGCGATATTTGCCAGTGGCTCGAGATGTCGGTGGGCAACGTCGTAGCTTGGGACGAACAGACACAAGAGCCGCCGGACCGGACCGCATTGCTGCTGGAGTTATTGCCAGAGTCGCTGCCCCCGGTGGATTGGCAGGGCCCCCGGATCGTGGCCGGGCATGATGCCAGTGTTCAACCGCTGCTGAGTGAGCACAGTTGGCGGGTCAATGTGCATAGCCGTCTGGGTGTGACCCATGCCGTGATGCTGGCGCTGGGTTGGCCGGTGACATTGGCCATCGCTTCGGATTCGGACCGCCCGGAGGGAACACTCGGCTTGAAGGTCTTGCTGGCGGAAGATCATCCGGTCAATCAGGCATTGCTCACCGAGCAACTGGAACAGCTCGGCTGTTCGGTTACAGTGGTCGGCAACGGGCAGCAAGCTCTGGAATACCTGGAAGATGCCGAGTTCGATGTGGTGCTGACGGACGTCAACATGCCGGTAATGGACGGCTACGAATTTGCCGAGCGGTTGAGACTGAACAACCGTACGGTGCCGATTGTCGCTGTGTCCGCCAATGCGTTACGGGAAGAGGGTGATCGCTGTATCGCAGCGGGAATGAATGCCTGGCTGACGAAGCCCATCAGTCTGCATGCCCTGTTTACCTGTTTGAGGAAGGTAACCGAAGGAAAAACGGTCAGGGGCGAATCAAGGAGTCCAGCCAGTTCACATCCCGACGCAGAAAACCTTCTCTTGTTACCGGAGCGCATTCGCACTCTGTTTGTCAGCGCAATGGAAGAAGATCTCGATGCCATGCGCGTGGCCATGGGCCGTAAGGATAGTGAGGAAATCATACGTCTGCTGCATCGTATTCGCGGGGCATTATCTGTTGCCAGAGTGCCCAGCCTAGTAGCAGCCAGTCGCGAGATAGAAACTGCTTTGAAAGAGGAGGGGGCGAGCGTCTCATCAACTCCTGATGTGGAATATCTGATAGAGCGTCTCCAAAAAATCACGGACCGACTTACGGATACAAATCAACCTGTCGCACACGTCGGGGAGCCCCTCCGGCGACCGGAGTAGAACACTCTGATACTCGACTCGAGTAGATGGACTTTCTGGATACAACCGAAAATGGCCTGTCACGCATTCGCATGACAGGCCATTTGTCCTATTGGGATGTGTAGCGAAAGTTAATTACGGAAGTCACGACCGATCAATGGTGCTGCGGGCGCTTCCCCTGACATGCTGTTGAGGGGCGGCGGCCAAAGTTGATCCTGATCAATAAAACGGTCCGATGCTATCGAATAAAAATGGCTAACTGCCGCAGTACTCAAACAAACGGTAGATCAAGTAGCCTCATTCCTTACATGGATTTATAAAGCTACAAAGATGAAAGGGGGGTAACGAGGCCAGATCAATTGGCTGTAGGATTCATACCTATTATTTGTAGGATTTATCTGATGTGTTGATGAGATAGGGCTGATTTTTCGTACTGGAGATATGGGTTTTAATCTCTTCCGTGGAAAACAAGAGCCCACGCTAAAACATCCTGCTTCTTTATGGGAAGCAGCAACACACAGATAGATAGAGTTAAATAAATGAAAATCAGCCAACTGATTCTAGCCCTGGGAATGGGTAGTGTACTTGCCGGTACGGTCGTTGCCGCACCATTGCCTGCCGATACTGTTTCCAAGAAGATCACCCTGACGGCCCAGATCAACGATGCCATCTTCATTTCCAAGCCGGATGGCTCGACCTGGTACGGCACCGAGGAACTGGACGCGGATGACTACAAGCAGAAGCAATTCACCAAGACCTTGCCGGTTCGTATCTGGACCAAGAACGCGGATTTCAACGCCTCTCTGGCTCAGCCACTGAAAATGTCTAATGGCAGCTACGAGATGGTCAATGCCAAGGTATCCCTGGGTAGCGCCCAAGGTGAAAAGGCACTCTCTTTCGATACTGCTCAGAAGATTACTCAGGTAGTCAGCACCGGCGATGGCTACGACGAAGTTCATGATCTGAAAATCAGCGTCGATGCTCCAACCATGGTCGGCGCTCTGAGCACCAACGGTAGTTACAGCGGTGATCTGGTGATGCTGTTCGAGCCCGTCGCGGCTGCGAAACCGTAATTTTGTAATCAACTCTGTACGGTGGAGCCTCGACTCGTTCGAGGCTTCCTCTCAAAGGTTTTCTCTCTGAAAGAAAAATAGCATGTTCGCTTATCGGCCCCCGTTTCGACTAAATAAGCTTTGGTTAGTTGCTTTTCTTACTGTTTCATTTCAGGCGGAAGCGAAAGTCAAAGTATCTTACGGTGTGCCAGAAGGCTTTAGCGCAGCCGAAATGGATAATAGTGCAAAATACATGGCTACCTTTAATGGAAGGACGCTGCCCGGTTTTACCAGCTACTCTCCAGAGGACGGTACGCTGGTATTTGATGCCGTCGGATATGAAGAGAACGGAGTGTCCCGGCAGGATATAGATATTATCCGTGACCTATTTTCAAAAGTTGACTACAAGCGCTGCCACAATGGATGTGATCTGAAGCTGGGGGAGTACTACGTTACTATTGATAAGTTACGACGCTCGCTCGTTATCCGCGACTCGAATAATGACTATCTGGAGCCCACCACCACGTGGGGGCTGGTCAACAATCAGACAGTGGACCTGCGCGCTTCTTCCGAAAGCTACCGCGCCATGAACCTGGCCGGTAATACCTGGCTGGGTATGCCTTCGCGTAGTTTTGGTTACATGAACTGGCATGCCAGCCGTACCCAAACGCGCGATAACACTAGTCGCAGTCAGGGGGTGTCGTCCTATTACCTTCAGAAAAACTTCGCGAGTACCTATTTGCGGACGGGCAAGCAGAACAGTATCGACTACGCCTCAGGCTCGGTCAGCACACTGCTTTCACCCAGTTTCGACCAATTTGTCACCCTCGGCAGCCAGGCCCATCTGAATGCGAGCCGCAATGCGGGTTCTCTTATTCTGTATTCCACGTCCGAAGGCAATTATGAGTTCTATCGCAACGGTCGTCTGATCCTCAAGCGCCCGGCGTCCCTGGGCCGCAACGAGATCAGTTTCGTTGACCTGCCCGGCGGCTATTACCCGGTCGAGGTCCGTCTCGTCGACCGCAACGGTAACCTGGTGAACCAGGAGAACCGTGAAATCAACAACGTTAACTTCGGTTCCGGTAGCGGCAATGCATGGAGTGTGACTGCCGGTAAAGAGATGGAAGAAGGAGGAGGCCAACTGCTCCAGGGCTCGATGAGCCGCAATATGCGTCAATTCTATTTGAATGCATCGGCTGTCAGTGGTGGTCAGGGCAGTTGGGCGAGCGAGGTTAACGTCACGCGTCCGAGCAAACTCGGGAGCATCGATGTCACCCCGACGCTGGGTCTGTTGAGCGGCGAACGCACGACTGGCGGTTACCTAAACCTGTCAATGTCCGACGACAAGCTGGGTAGCCTCATGCTGAGTCGCTACCAGAACAACAACGTGTCCCGCTTCTATTGGGGGACTCCTAGTAGCAGTGTTTCCTATAGCCGGAACGTGGCAGGTACCACCCTGGCTTACAACTACCAGAAGTACAACCGAGGAGAATCGCAACAAGCCGAAGTACGCTGGAACTATCGCCCCAACGGATTGTGGTCGACGTTCTCGGTCGGTATTCAGAAAGACGGCTATACACAGGCCAAGGGTGACTACGGCGTGTATTTCAACATGAGCTGGATGCTGGATAATGCTCAGGCAAGCTTCAGCGCAGCGCACAACCGTGGGCAATCCCAATTGAGCGGCGATTACCGCAAGGATTTCCAGGACAGTTTCGGTACCACGACAAGCGGGGTGACGGTCAGCCGTATCGACCAGCGTAACAACGTCAACCTCTACGGCAGCCGCTCCGGCACGCGAGGAGACACGTCCCTCAATCTGGGTCATAGCGACACCGCCAGTAACCTCGACATGAACTACCGCGGCATGCTGGCTGCCAGCTCCGACGGGATCGCTCTGGGTCGTTACAGTAATAGCGGCAGCGCCATGCTGCTCAAAACACCGGATATTCCGGGGACCAAATACGGCTTCAACGTCGAGGGAAATCCAGTGGCGGGTAACAGTACCTACGCGGTCCCGCTCAACAGCTACAGCGACGTTAGCTTTGCAAGGGTACTGAGCAGCAGTGAAGACATGGACATGAATATCGAGGTGCCGGCGAACATCGTCCGCGCTCATCCTGGCCAAGTGTATGCAGCAGAGGCCAAGGTCGACATCAACATGATTTACAGCGGCTTTTTGGTGGATGCCAGTGGCCGTCCGATTGGTGGAACGATTCTGGAAACCGGCGACATCGCCCATCCCAACGGTCTGTTCTCGATATTCAGCAAGGCAGTGCTTGCTCAGATCACCGTTGATCAAATGGGGCGCCGCTACAGCTGTGACCTGAGAAGCGCCACCGGCAGCTATTACCACTGCCTGTAATCGATCATCCGAATAGGAACGAACCATGAAATTGCGAACTTCCCTGCCAATGCTGCTCGGCTTGCTGCTCCTGGCCTGCGGGCCGGCACAGGCCGAGGGCGAGCTGATGGTGATGCCTGCTACCACACGGGTTTTCAACAACCATGAGCAGAACGTCACCGTGAAAAACATGGGAGACGCACCGCTGTATCTCTCCATATCCCTGCAGAAGGTTATGAATCCGGGCTTGACACCGGAAACGAAGGTAGCTTTGGGTCAACTAGAACGCCCCGGCATGCTGGCCAGCCCGGAAAGACTGACACTGGGGCCGGGTCAGAGCCGTAAGGTCGGCCTCAAGTCGCTGTTCGAACCGGAGGCTGAAGAGCTGTACCGCCTGTATATCGTGCCGGTCAGGTCGCTGAAGGTGAACGATGCACCCAAGGACAAGATCACCGCACCGATGTCGGTGGCTATCGGCTACGGCGTGTTGGTCCGACATATGCCGGCCCCGGA
This sequence comes from Pseudomonas allokribbensis, assembly GCF_014863605.1. NCBI lineage: Bacteria > Pseudomonadati > Pseudomonadota > Gammaproteobacteria > Pseudomonadales > Pseudomonadaceae > Pseudomonas > Pseudomonas allokribbensis. Next base: position 3,299,115 of record NZ_CP062252.1, on the reverse strand, counting down.
CAAGCAGCGCAGCGGCTGGAGCCATGGCTGTAACGCTGGTGGAATCACCTTGACCAACACCGGTAACGTGCGCCATGTGCTGTCGGACGTCGGGAAAACCGGAGAGACCGTGGCCTTGTTCCCCGGTATCTCTCAGCACTTCGCCGGAAAGACTTTGAGCCTGCGCGACAAGGACCAGGCCCGGACCCTGGATTGCCCCTGATGAAACGCACGACCGGATCTTTGTTGGGGCTATTGCTGGCCTTTTTCGCCACGCAGGGCATGGCGGCGGGTGTACTCAAGCTCTCGCGTACTGAACTGAAGCTGGAGCCCGGTAAGCCGGCACACTCTCTGTATGTCGAAAATACCGGAGATACGCCACTGTATCTGAAGGTTGAACAGGAGCTCCTGCTCAACCCGGCGCAGACTCCCGAACGACTGGTGCCAATCCGGGAGGTAGAGCGACCGGGTTTGTTGGTAACACCTGATCGGTTGGTGCTGGCACCAGGGCAGAAACAGCGCATGGTGCTCAAAGAAATAGAGGTGCCTGGTCGAACCCTGGTATGGCGGGTGACTTTTCGTCCAAGGGAGCGTTTGCATATCGAGACAGAGGCTCTATCCGCGCCCCTGATCGTCAGCGTTGGTTATGGTGTGGTGATTTATCAGGTCAGCCATGGTGATTCAGAGGTTGAGTTTCATAACTAAATGTCCCCACCCCACTCCCTGCTGCTACGTGCTGTTTAATTTTTTTTGTTAAATATGTCTCGCTTTTAGGGTATGAGATAAAGGACACGAAAGAAATGTGAGGTTATATGTTTTTATTTTGTGGGGTTGTTAGATTTTTTGAGTTTTTAATAAGAGCTTTTTCGGGGGTTAAGCTGCTGGCGGGTGTGGTTGTTTTCATGCTCCCGGGCCAAGGAAATGCAAATTCATATGACTTAGTGCTGAGCAATCTCAGCAACTCCTACTCAGGTTGTTATTATCGTGACAATGGAAATGGAACCAGTAGTGTATTTACAGTGATTGATTATAAGCCTTCTTATGGGCATACGGGAGGTTTAACGTTCCGCTCCAGGGGGATATTGGTTTATTCCTATGACAAGAATGGTAAGCTGAGAAGTACTTCAACGCCAGCAACCAACGTTAGCATTAATGGGGTTAGGCATACAGATACATTTGTAGGTAATGATTATTTTATTTTTTTTGGGCGTTCTTCTGCAGACTGGATCAGTAGCAACGCATTTTCTGCGTCGGTCACAGCCACTGTTCGCAATGACTTGATTTCTGATTGGCCTGCGGTCGCTATCCGAGCAGGAAACTTTACCAATGGCCCTGATGTTGCAGAAATCAAAGGTGTTGCCTATATATCCAGGTATGGAGCTAATGATGGTACTTGCCAAGTAGTTGTCGAACCTGGAATGCCTCCGCCACCCGATATCAGTATCAGCGTGTCTGCACCAGATTGGAATTTAGGTGATTTACAGCGAGGTGTATCTGATACCCAGTTGAGCCGTACGGATCAGACGCTTTGCTTTAGCTACAATCCAGCAGTGGGGCAAGGGCAAAAATTTATCATCGGCGCCAGCAGTGCCAATGGAGTGGTGAATAACCGCTATAGACTCCAGCACCTATCGGAGAGCTCCCAGGTGGTGCCCTACAGCCTGATGCTGGACAGCGGTAGTACGCGTATTCAGCTACCCGGTAACAGTAACGCAATGACCTTGGATACGAGTGGCCGTACCTGTTTTGTGCCCACCTTCACGACCGAAGTGGGCAAGACAGTGAAAGCAGGCGACTACAGCGACGTGCTGACTTTCACTGTCATTACGAAGTCTTAGGAGGCTCGGCTAAATGAAAAGACTCACCTTCATGTACCTGTTCCTGGCACTGGGAATATTACCGTCGTTGGCGCCGGCTACAGTGATACTCAAAGGCAAGACCAGCAGCAAGGTGACGGCTCATGTCATTCGCCCCAACAACCTGTTTGTGACCGACGATAAAGGTGGCTGGTTCGAACAGGGGCTGGAAATGCAGCAGCTCGGCGGTTGGGATACCCCTTACGAGGTGGGCGCACGGCTGCGGGTGGTATCGAGCAGTGGTCTGTTCCAGGTGCGGCTGGACGAACCCTTGCAGATACGCAACCAGGCAAACCCGACACTGGTGTTCCGCACGCCGACAGTCCGACTCGGGGTGGAGGGTGGGGACCTGAAGCCTCTTTTAGTCGGTCAGGGCACTGAGTTTAAAAATCCGGCACCGCCCTCGGAAGGAGATGACTCTGTGGGTTACTACGGGCTGGCGATATCGGCCTATCCTCCCGAAGGCAACTTCAAGGACACCACGGGAATCTACAGCGGCGTCCTGTCGCTGACCTTCGAACCGGTGGTGAAAATGCCCTGAGTGATGCCCATTCAAATACCCTTTCAGGAGGAATGAACATGCGCCTATCCGCTTATTCCGCTTTGCTTCTACTGGCCTGCGTGGCCATTCCTGCGCCGGCTTTTGCGCTGATCGACATTTCACCAAAGGAAATCGTCGTCCACGATAAACCGACTACTGTCCGAATCATTAATAAAGGGGAGCGTCCAGAGTACGTCTCCATCAACCTGTCGCGCCTGCTCAACCCCGGGGTGGAGGTGGCTAGTGAAAAGCTGGAGCCTATTACGCTGGTGAGCAAACCAGCTCTTTACGCTTTTCCTTTCCGTATCACGTTGGCTCCCGGACAAAGCAAGACCATTACCCTGAAGCCGCTCGAAAAAGTTGAGCGGGAGCAGGTCTACCGTCTGGACGTTACGCCCGTCATCAGCCTGAAGGAAACGGAGCATCGGGCGACGTCCGGCAACGTGTTGATCAACCTCAGCTTCAGCGGGCTGGTCCGCCAACTACCGGGCGCCGAAAAATCCCAATTGGCTGTAACTTGCGAAGGCTCAGGAGCTCGCCTGACTGCCAGCGGAAATGTGCGGTACGCCGTAAAGGGAGTCAAGGTGGATGGCTCTACAGTGGATCCCTTCAATGTTTACCCAGGGGAGCCGAAGCTGTTGAAAGGAAAGTCGATTTCAATTCCTGGTCAGTCTTCCTGCTAAGTAAGTTTCCGATGTGATGAACAGTCTTGCAGTCTGAACGAGCCAACGCATCATGTGTTGTGGAAGCCGCTAGCAAGGCTCAGCGGCTCCTTGGTTTACGAGTATCCAGGCATGCCAGAGATACATCAGGGCAGTCACCTTTAGACGGCTTATCTTCGTAGGAATTGGCGCGTTAATTTTAGGATAAATATCGAGCAACTTAAGAGTTATCTCGGATACTGAGTTCATTCCAGCTGATATATAACCCGCTTCTAACATTTATGAGGAAAGTAGAGGTGATTAGATTGATACGTTGGGGTTTACTGTGTTCACAATTATTTGTATTTGCGCATGCTGCTGCACCTGATAGTAAATATTTCGATATTCCAGCCTGGCCGGGAAGCCAAGAGTCATGCCCTTCACCACGAGACATCAAGAACAGGGTGGGGATTTTCACGTCACCCGCTAAAAGTGACGGCGCTGAGTGGGTGGGTGTATTAGTTGACGGCGCGATGGAAAGCGTTACGAATTTCAAGAAGGGATTATTTGTGTTGACTCACGAAGGCGTCGATAGCAGTGGCTTTTTAAGCAGTTGCATCTACGCTACATCGGGTGGTAGATATCTGAATATGCGACTTGATCTAGGTGAAAATTACAAGCAGGTCATGTGGGTTGGACGGTCATTGTCATGGAGAGAATCCCGGGGTTTTTCATCGCCCGCGATCCTCGAGTGCACTGATAAGATTACAGCTGCATGCAGTTTTTTCTTGAGGTGATGTAGCGTTTACATTTACGCATCCATGAGAGAGCTGCGATCACACGAGCTTGGCGGGTTTGGGCCTTCTGGAATACGTCGATTTGCTGCTGGACCACCTCAGTGCGGTGGTCCCCTTATCACTTCGCGGATCTGCATTACCATTGAGCTAAGTTTGTCGCGGTCAGGACCGACGTTAGTAACGGTTATTTCGCTCACTTGGGGTTATTGCCTTGCTTGTCCGCATTTTGCAGATAGAGCTCCGCTCGATAGATTTTGACGTGATTCGGAGCCTCGATCCCTAGAGTCACCTGTTTGCCAATAGCCTCAAGCACCGTGATTTTAATTTCGTCGTCAATGCGTATGGTTTTACCGGCTTTCTGGGTGAACTTCAGCATGGTGTCTCTCCTTGGCTTGGGGAGCTGGTTTGAGTGTGAGAGCTAATTCTCCACATACGTTCAACGCCAAAGATCTAGGAGTGATCTCAATTTTCTTCTGATCTATCTGATTTGTTCCCGGCCTTGCTGTTCAGCAGACTTTTTATTTCTAACTCCCCGAGAGGGAGGAGCCTGGTCGCCCTGATAGTAGAGTTTGAATCTAGCGACGAAATGAACATCGCCAAGGAGTTCTACCTTTGGCATTCCTAGCCCCACATGCCGATCCGACAGCCCACCACGACCTTTGTGTGTGGCAATCAGCGGCGTTTTTTCCTGCGGTGAGGGCAGGGGGGAGATCTGTAGGAAATGGCGATACCTCACGAGATAGCGCTCGACGTACTCGTCTCTCACGCTGATCTTGGCAGCTTTGTTGCCTTTACCGACGACGTGGAACCACCAGTTGCCCGTTGTATCCCGCCGCAAATCCCCCATGGTTGGCCGCCAATTGTCGCGGCCAATCAAATCAGATACACGGAGGTACAATATCCGGGTCTGACAGTTATCGGATATTGCAAAATAGGATTTGGAAGGAGGGCGTCAAAACAGGCCGACTGTTAACTCAACTAAATAGATGTTTAGTTGAGCTATAATTTTTTGCTATTTAGAATGCATGTATTAATTACAAAATAAATCGCAATGTCATGACTGGTATTAGTCGCAGAGTGATCTATGCATGAATAATCGTTGGCAGGCCTTACTCCAGCGGTGCTTTCAAAATATCCGTCCACCCAGCACAACGCATGAGCATAGTGAACTCTCTAATGTTGGATAGGAGTCAACCGACTATGAGCGAGCCCAAGCATTGGACTGTCAGATGCCAAGATACCGCAGATGGAACTGGCGACGTCATCGTCGATTTACCACCGGAACTGCTTGTTACATTAGGCTTAAGCTTGGGGGGACGAACTGACTATCGAGGTGCTAGATAGAGCAATAGTCCTTACGCCCAAAGCGTAATATTCAGCGTGGGCTTTCGTTATCGAGCAGGCTCTAGAGAAATAGGTGTCCGAGCCCAAGTTGAGCGCGGTAGATTTCACACAGCAAAGCATTCTGTGAACACAACATGATCAGCGGGCGTCGGTAGTTCCACGTGTGGCAAACCTTGAAATCGGGGCACCAGTTTCAAACTGAACACTGCAGATTTCGCACAGCGCCGTGTTTGCAGGCGCATCTGTGACGCACAGTATGCTACTGACCTGACCGTATGACTGCAGCGGGTTCGCATCGTCAGGCTCGCGAATGGCAGAAATTTATGCGCAGCGAGGGCTGGAAGTAAAATTTGAACTCGGAGAAGAATTTTTGCAGTCTGTAAATTAGCTCCGTGTGTTTTCACATGGACAGCGATGACGCTTCCATTGCAACGTGCGTACAAACATTCCGTTTTTTAAATGTTCCGCTCACAATTCCAGTTTTCAAATATCAAACGTTTTTGATTCCGGCTTTCAAATGTTTTCTGTGATAAGTCCCGTGCCAGAGCCGTTGCGAAAAATGCCCACCAATATTCGGTTTTGAAATGTCAAAAGGGAAAAAAGATAGAAAATGCGATGTCACTGTGAAAAGAGGGGCTAAAGTGTTGTTTTTCAGGGGTTCCATTTTTTAGTCGTGGAAAATCCGGTTTTTTGATGGTGCTCACAGGAGATTGAAATCGGGTGTGCAACCGGGCCGATCTCGTAACATCTTGTTACGTGTAATGTATATTATGTTAAATGATATGTCTGGGAGGAACTTTACCAGGCCCGCCTTATGTGGCTCCTGACAAAAAAAGTGATGCGTTCACGAAACTTCAGCGTGAGACATTCAGATCGCCTTCAAGCTCATGGGCAATCGCTGTGGCCGCTCTTTCTGCTGAGGCCAACTCATGGAATAACCCCTGCGACGAAAGCGGATCGAAAGCGAGTACCGAATCGCCCTGCGACCGGTGGCATCCACCACTACCCGAGCCCGGTATTGCTGCCCTGCCCGATCATCTCTCACATACCATTGCGCGTCTTCGCGCAGAACCTGATCACGACCGGCCACGGCCGAGAAGACCACGCCAACATCAGAAGGCCTGGCTGTCGTATACCAAAGCGGAACTGGAGGTTTACGGGACTCTGGCGCTGGCGACCGTCAAGGAGTTTGTCACCCCCGAACTGCACAAGCGCCTGGTGCCGCTGTTTTTGGCCAGCGGACTGGTCAAGGATGTGGACGGGAATTTGCAGGTGCAGCCGCCAGCCGCTGCCTGATGGTCTTCCAACGAGGCGCAAGACCGCGACGGATTGCGCCCGTCACCTGAGAAAACGCTGGACCGTTAGCACTTGCGCGCTCATAGGCGATCAGAACGGCACCGCCCAGCATGACCGGCAAATGGGCGTAAGGCAGGCAAAGCGGAATCAACATCAGCGCCCAGCACGTCGTGACGCACCAGAACCCGTGTGTTACGCCAAAGCACAACGGATCGACCAGCGCAGCCATGCCAAAAACGGAGAGCCTGGGCTGTTGATGGCAACGCGCAAGACAGCGTGAACGCATGACACTCAATTGCCAGATAAGCCACCCAACCACCGCCATGACCCCGGCCGCAAGCTCTGAATCCGTGAGCGAAACCAGCAGCAGTGCGATGACAAAAAGCAACGCACAGGCCGCCAGCCACACACACAAATAGCCCAGCAGGAACAGCACGATGGCTCGCCAGCGATGGCGCGACAGCGAGCGAAACCACAGGTGCAGCGCAGGCCCCGCCAAGGCGGGCGTCATCATCGCCACCAACATCAAGGTCACGCCAGCCGCAAACGCGGCGAGGTCCAGGGTTGAGTAATAAAAATGCAGATAGCTCAGGCTCTCGGCGAACACCGGGCCGGGATTGGAACGGCACAGAAGCATCAGTTCGGCGTGGACGTTGTCACTGAGGGCAATGACGCTGAATGCGACGAGGCTGATACTCCATAACGTGCAAGCAAGCGGGTCAAGGCCTGCTTCTCGAAGCCGTGCCGACACGGACATCGTCAGGTCGACTGACGATAGATGCTGACCCGTTTGATCGATATCCCGCGCGCGTCATTGACCGGCACGATCAATACCGGCAAGGCATTCAGATTGGCCTCGCCTGTCAGATGAAGCCGGTCAATCGTATCGGTGATCTCGATCACCTTGCTCAGGCCCGATCCGCCATGGGGCTTGGCAATGTTGGTCGACTCGCTGATACCGAACAACGACACAACGCCTGCTCGGTTCTCCGGGTGATCAGCGGCAACGGCGCCTTCGGCCAAACCGACATATACATCGAAAATGGCCGCGTCGTTTTCCCCCGTGATGTTCTCCAGATTGAGAAATACGCGATCAGGTTCCGGGCTCGCGCGCAGCGCGAACGTGGACAGTTTGAAGCTGTCGGTGAGCTTGCGGACGGTGGGTTTATCGGTCCTCACAACGGTGGCCGAGGGATCGCTCCCCAGGGTAATCGCCTTGCTGTTTGCACCGAGCAGTTCAACCGTGGGCTTTTTGGGCATGGTTTCGACCTCCAGACCGTCAGTGATGCCGGGGACGTCCATGAGCGTTTTCAACAATACCAACCGAAGGTTCAGGCGCTGCTGACCACTCAGCGGATCGGAAATGTCCTCATACAAATAGTTGAGCCCGGGCGCCTTCGTGTCCAGCATATCTTTTGGGGCAAATTCCTTTCGACTGCCATCCGCTTGTGGCATCACAAAGCGCCGCTTGCCGCTCGGCCCATCGAGCCATGACTTGAGCACCGGGTTCCTGAAGTTCGAATTTCGGTTGAGCCACACCTCCCATAGCCGATCAATGTTGGCGTGATGCAGCCAGAAAATCGGATCGAGCCCGGCTGTTATCGGCATGGACATCAAGCCCAGGTTATGCCAGTCCCGGGGGTCCGTTCCGGTGAGGTAACCGCCAACAAGACCATGCACCGGATCATGTGGCCCCTGTTCAAGCAAGCCTTCATTCGGGCGCTCTGCGTTGTGCTGGAACGGTGTACGCACACCGCCGAACCCGGGAGAGCCATTTCGAACTCCTTCGAAATCGGGATCGCTCAAGGCTGCCTTCAGATCGACATCCTCCTTTCGGATGACCACCACGCCATCCCCACGGCCAAAACGCCGAGGCTCAAACAGTGGGTTGTCGCCACCATCGGGCCAGGAATTCGTCGCGAAGGCTTGCGGCAGCAGTCGCGGATTGGCGACCGCCGTGTCGTTGTAATTCCAATAGGGCAATGCCCAGTCGTCCGGTGCATCCGGCAACGTGTGTATCGCGGCTCGCACAATCGATTCGTAAGCCGACAGATAACCCCGGTGCCACGGAAAGAAATACCAATTATGGTGCTGGCACTGATTCCGATCCTGATCGAGGTATTCCGACGTGTCCGGTTCATGCTCATCCGGTGCCAACCACCCGAACTGGCGCCAGACCACCTCTTCAATGCCATGAATCGCCGCCAGGTATTTCCAACTGGTGATGTCATCAAACGGGCGCGACTTCAGCACTTTGACTCCGCGGGCATACCACAGTAGTTCTGGAGCCCACGGTTGTTGCAGGCTCCAGACATTGCGTCGTATAAAAGTCACTGATCGGACCTCCCTGTCATCGAGTGTTTTTACCGGACCGCGGTTCTTCCAGCTCACTGCGTTCCAAGACTATAGATCAGCTTTAGAGGCTCGTACTTTTTGCCTGCGTTCACACTAAAGCTAAAGAGCAGACCTTTGGTTGTTGGCCCCCTCCTCCTCGCGTATTGCCCGAGACCTTTTTGTAGGTGGCACATCAACACGCCCATTTGAAGTCCTGAAAAGCTCCTGCCGCCGGTAATTCAGCCACAACAGCTTGAACATATCGCCTGGCCGTTTGTAACGAGGCTGCATAGCTGATCCCGGGGCCCAAGGCATCCACGATGGAAAAGACGTCCTCAAGGTCGCAGTCGAGGATCAAAGTGACCGGGACATAATCACTTGTCAGGTTTCGCATCCGACGGTTCAGTGGCAAGCCATCACACGGCAAATCGATCAGCAACCAACTGCGATATTTGAAGCGCACGCTTACATCCTTGAGCATATCGTTCCACTCCATGACCCGACCTCATCGACTGGCAATCAATACTGGAATTGCGTTATTGAGAGAGAACGCCACCAGAAACACGGCCAGGCCTATGTCAATCTGCCGGGTGTATTTGAGAAACAGCGCCTTTATCGGGCCCTGGCCGAAGAGCAACGACACCAGGGAATACCAGATGACTTCGAGGGTTGAGCACAACACGACCACCAGCACCTTTTCGATGTCGGTGCGTGGCGAGGACAGGAAGCCGGCGTAGATGCTGATCATGAAGGCGATCGTCTTCATGTTGCTGATGTTGGTGATGACTCCTACCCGATAAGCCTTACTGAAGCTGGTGACGCCAACAGCGGCGCTTTCGGTGGTGCCAGTATTTTTTGCCAGCACACTTTTGATGATGCTGTAGGCGATGTAGAGCAGGTACGTCGAACCACACAAGGTGGCCACTTTGGAAAAGGCCGGGTACTCATGCAGCAATGCTGCCAGTCCCAAGAGGGAAATGGTCGAGAAGAACACCCCTACAGTGCAGATGCCCAAGGTCGCGCCAAGTCCAGTGGAAACCGAGCCCAGTGAAGAGAATCGACTGACAATGATGAAGTTCGGCCCGGGGCTTATTACCGCCAGTATGTAAATCAACGCCGCTGTGAACATAAAACCTCCTTGTTTGAGCAGCAGTCTTTCCAGACTGCTGCCGGTTGGCATCAAGCCAATGCTTGTACCGGGGCCTCGATCTGAGCCAATTTATTCTCCAGGGCGGAAAGAATGTGTTCCACCCGCAAGGAAATCAGGCTGAACGAGCCCGCATCGCCCAAGCCGTGGGAGCTTTCGCATAACCCATTGAGAAACACCGCGGGCAAGTCATCCAGAGGCGTCAGGCTGTAATCGCGATTGACCACCAGGGCCCCGTGGGCATCGGCGCGAAACTGGCGATGATGAGGCGCGAGCAACGGGGGGTACAGCTCACCGTTTTCCTTGGCCGCAATATCCTTGAAGCCCGTGGCGAGCACCAACGCATCCAGAGCGAGGGTTGAATGCGTCAGCTGATTGACCTCCCTGAGTGCCAGTTGTACCTGGCCCGATGTATCGATGTGCGCCTGCTCGATGGCGATGTTATTGAGGATCTTGATGCGCTGCTTGCCCTGCAGTTTTTCTTCATGGATGCGTACGTACAGCGCGTTGATGACATCTTCATCGGCAGAGCTGTAATTGGTGCCCCGCAATTGCTTGTCCAGCCGCGATTTGGCCTCTGGCGGAAGGTCAAAGTAGTAGTCGATGAATTCCGGGAAGTACACCTTGTCACTGAATGGGCTGGTGTCCTTGAGTCGAAAGCTGAAGCTTCGATGTAACGAATAAACCTCTTTGTCCGGGAACCTGGCAGTCAGATCGAGGACGATCTCCACCGCGCTCTGGCTGGAACCCACCACGCCGATACGCTGCACACTCGGTGGCAGCTTGTTGATGTGCTCCAGATAGTGATTGAGGTGGAACACACGGGGCCCGGTCAGACCTTCGAATACTGCCGGGATATTCGCCGTACGCCCGGTGCCCAGCACCAGGCTGCGCCCATAAACGACTCGTTGATCGTTATAGGTGACCTTCCACACCTGCTCTCCCTTGAACAGAAGCGGTTCAACCTGCTGGACGAACGCCGAAGATTCGACATCGCCGAGAAAATGGCTGGCTACCCATTTGATGTACTCGGCATATTCCCGGCGTAACGGATACGTCAGCGGCAAGTTGAGGTAGTCGAACAGGCGACCGGTTTCTTTCAGGTAATTGACGAAACCATAGCGGCTGCGTGGATTGCGTGGCGTAACCAGATCCCGTAAAGGGTTGTTCTGGATATCCGATCCGCTGAGCAGCATTTCATCCTGCCAGTCTGGCGTCTGCTTGGCATCCAGGAAGCGATAAGTCAGCGCTGATGCTGACTCTTCGAGGCCGATTGCCAACGCAAGGTTGGAGGGGCCGAAGCCAATTCCCACAATATCGAAGACAGTATTTGACATGGAAAAGCTCCTATCCCTGGATTTGCTTTAATGGAAGATGGTAATAGTGATATGCGGTGTTTTCGATAAAGCCAAATCGAGTGTATAGGTTTCGTGCTCGTGGATTATCGTCTGCGCCTTCGATAAATAGTTGTTTGGCGCCTGTTGTCTGCGCAAATGTTTTTGCTGCATTCAATAACGCCAGCCCTACTCCCTTCTTGCGCTTTGACGATTCGACATATAAGTCATTGAGTATCCAGAGGCGCTCCAGTGTGACACTTGAGAAACTGGGGAATAGTTGGGTGAATCCAATGACTTCGTTATTGACCTCAGCAACAACAAAAATTGTTTCGCCCAGAAAAAAGCGCTGTTTAATAAACTCCAGTGAGCGGACCAGATCGGAGACTTCACCATAGAACTGGCGGTATTTGTCCAGCAATGGCGCAATCGCCGCAGCGTCGTCGAGGGACGCATGCCGAGTAATGATTTGATCACTCATGATGCGGTCACCTCGGCAAAGGCTTGCTCCAGTATGTGCAAACCCTGAGTGATCTGCGCGGGGGATATTGTCAGTGCCGGCAGGAACTTGAGCACCTGGTTGTCGATGCCTGAAGTTTCAATGATCAGCCCGCCCGCGTAAGCCTGTGCCGCAACTCTCTGCGCCAGGGACTTGTCCTTGAACTCAATGCCCCGGAAGAACCCGCGCCCTTTGAGGCGATTAGGCGCCTTGCTCGCAAAGTCCCGGGATAACGCCAGCAACCCTTGATGCAGGAGGTCTGCCTTGGCGCTGAGCTCCTGGGTAAAGCGGTTATCGCTCCAATAGTGATCGATAACCGCCTTGCCCGTGACAAATGCCAGGTTGTTGCCGCGAAACGTGCCGTTGTGTTCCCCCGGCTCCCATACATCCAGATGGGGCGCCAATAAAACAAGGGACATGGGCAAGCCATAGCCGCTGATGGATTTGGACAAGGTCACGATATCCGGGGTGACACCCAGGGCCTCAAAGCTGAAGAAGTCCCCTGTGCGGCCGCAGCCTGCCTGTATATCGTCGATGATCAACAGAATGTCATTGTCATGGGCGATACGTTGCACCGCTTGTACCCAGGCGGCCGAAGCGCTGTTCACACCGCCCTCACCCTGCACTGTCTCGAGTACGATGGCCGCTGGCTTATCGATGCCGCTACCGCTGCGCAACATCTTGGACAGGTACAACGAGGTGTCCAGGTCGTCGCCAAAATACTGGTCATACGGCATGAACGTCACGTTGTTCAAGGTGACCCCGGCCCCTGCTCGCTTACGCGGGTTACTGGTCAAGGCGAGGCTGCCCAGGGACATGCCGTGGAACGCATTGGTGAATGCCACGATATTCTGGCGGCCGGTGTACTTGCGGGCCAGTTTGATGGCGGCCTCCACCGCATTGGTACCGGTAGGGCCGGGAAACTGTACTTTGTAGCGCAAGTTGCGACGGGCCAGGATCTGCTCATCGAACGCCGTCAGGAAGTTCTTCTTGGCCGTGGTTTTGAAATCCAGGCCGTGGGTAATGCCATTGCTCTCGATATAGTCGAGCAGCGCAGCTTTCAAAACCGGGTTGTTATGCCCGTAGTTCAGAGCCCCCGCGCCGCTGAAAAAGTCAATGAACACCTGACCTTGTTCACTGGTCAAGGTCGACCCTTCAGCGGTGTGAAAGGTGGCAGTGAAGTCACGACAGTAAGAACGAACGTTAGACTCTTTAAGCTCAAATATATCCAGGGACTGTGGCGTGGCAGGTGCAAGGTGGGGAAGTGAGTAGTTCAGCGTAGCCGTCATGTCAGGTACCGTTTATCAATCCAATTGAATGGACTTCCAACAGGCATAGCGATTTCCCAGTGGCCATGTAGCGAATGCTGAGAGGTCTATCATCCGTGAAGTCCGTGTACAACTTTCATCCGTTGAAACATGACCCGCTCTGTTGGCCAGCAGGAACAATGACGTCTTTCGCTTATTAAACTATCAGTAATTCGTGAACAAGCGACCAACTATAAATTCATATGCTTATTACTGGTTCTGTGAAATGCCCAAACATACAAATCAGTAACCGTGACGAGGCGTTTTTGGTCGACAGAATCGCCCGTCGCCCGTTTCAGGCTTGGGATTGGCGGGAGGCAAGAGCGTTGCGCGGCGGGCCGTGGGCGTTGAGTGAAAATTGTCTCAGATGAAGTAAATTTCTCGATTTTTTTGGTTTTCGTTGCAGTAAAGAGCTTTTCCTGCACAATTCCCGACATTGAAATTCGATCCGAGATTGACTGATGTCCCTGACTCCCCAAGACGAACGACTCATCAAGGCGCTGGCTTTGGCCATCGTTGATCGCCCCCGCGCGACGCTCAAGGAGCTGGCTGAAGCCGCTGGCGTAAGCAAGGCGACGCTGCACCGCTTTTGCGGCACCCGTGACAATCTGGTGCTGATGATGGAAAGCCATGGTGAGACGGTTCTCAACCAGATCACCACCTCGACCGACCTGTTGAATGGCGATCCGGTGCAAGCCCTGCGCGGTTTGGTCAATGAGCATCTGGCACATCGTGAAATGCTGGTTTTCCTGCTCTTTCAGTATCGCCCCGACACCTTCGCGAACACCGATGAAGGCAAACGCTGGCAGTTCTATCTCGATGCCCTCGATGCATTCTTTCTGCGCGGCCAGCAATTGGGTGCGTTCCGTATCGATATCACTGCCGCGGTCTTCACCGAGCTGTTCCTGACCATGATTTTCGCCATGGTCGATGCCGAACGCCGTGGGCGTGCCGCCAGTGCCAACTCAGCCAACGTCGTGGAACAGATGTTCCTGCATGGCGCTGCCAATCCCGCCCGTCCTCAGTAACGTTCCACCAAGCAAAAAAAAGCCCCGTGACCTCTCGGTTCACGGGGCTGAATGGCTGGACGTGCCAACCCAAAGGAGCTGTTGTCAGGACTTTTCTGGCGACCAGCCTCCGCCCAGCGAGCGGAACAGATCGACCAGGGCAATCTGCCGCTGGGTGCTGACCTCGATAAATGCCGTTTCGTTGACGAAGCGGGTGCGCTGGGCATCGAGGTAACGCAGGTGACTGTCGATGCCGCCTTCATAACGCGCCTTGGCCAGTTTCAGCGTTTCGCTGCTGGTGTCGGCCAGCGCGCGTCGGGCCGCCTCTTCCCGGCGCAAGGTGTCGGTGGCGGCCAGTGCATCGGCGACCTCGCGAAACGCCGTCTGAATCGTGCCCTCATAAGCCGCCACCGCCGAGTCCTTACGGGCTTCGGCCAGGCTCAGGCCAGCACTGTTGCGCCCGGCATCGAACAACGGCAGCGACAGGTTCGGCACAAAACTCCAGGACCGCGAACCACCGTCAAACAAACCGGACATTTGCGCACTGGATGTGCCGAAGCTGCCGGTCAGGCTGATGCGCGGAAAGAACGCCGCCCGTGCAGCGCCGATGTCGGCATTGCGCGCCTGCAATCGATGCTCGGCGGCGAGAATGTCCGGTCGGCGCTCGATCAACGTCGAGGTGGTGTCAGGCGCAATGTCCTGAACCAGCATCGGCTCCGTCGACAGCCGTTCAGGAATTGCTTTCGCTGCATCCTTGGTGCCGAGCAACAACACCAGCGCGTTAAAAGCCTGCTGTTTCTGCCGCAGATTGCTTTCCTGTTCGGCGCGCGATTGTTCCACCAGCCCCAATGCTTCCTGATAGTCCAGCGCAGTCGCCGTACCGTTTGATCGGCGCTGGCTGATCAGCGCGAACGAGTACTCGCGGCTGATCAGCGTTTGCTGAGTCAGATCCAGGCGACGCTGGGCGCCATCGTGAATCAGATAAGCCTGACTGACTTCGGCAATCAGGGCGATCTGCGCGGCGCGGGCCGTCTCTTCAGTCGCCAGATACTCTTGCAATGCAGAGTCAGTGAGGCTCTTCACCCGGCCGAACAGATCCAGCTCGTATTCCGGCAGCGACACGCCGACCTGATAGCTGCTGACGACCCCCGCCTGGCCATTGCTGGCCAGATCCGCCGGCAGGCGCTGACGATTGCCGGATGCACCGGCATTCAGGCCCGGCACCCGGTCCGCCCGCTGGATACGGTATTGCGCCCGCGCTTGTTCGATATCCAGAAGTGTCTGGCGTAAAGAGCGGTTGTTGTCCAGCGCGATCACCACCAGGCGACGCAGTTCGGGATCGACGATAAACGTCTGCCAAGCTAGTTGGTTAATCGGACTGCCCTGCTTGGTCGACTCCCCCGCCCAGTGCTCCGCAACCGGCGCAACAGGACGCTCATAAGTCGGTGCCAGCGAGCAACCGCCCAGCAGCATGGCGATCACCAGCGTAGAGAATGCTGAAATACGCATGGAATCACTCCTGAGCCAAAGCGGGTTGTTCGATAGGTGCGGGTTTACTGCGCAACCGCGACAGCACCCAGACAAAACAGATCGGTACGAACAGCACACCCAGCAACGTCGCGCTGAGCATCCCGCCGATCACACCGGTACCGATTGCACGCTGACTCGCCGCCCCTGCCCCGGTGGCCAATGCCAGCGGCACCACACCGAGGATGAACGCCATGGAAGTCATGACAATCGGCCGGAAACGCAGGCGCGCGGCTTCGATGGCGGCGTCTCGCAGGCTGTAGCCCTTCTCCCACAGCTCCTTGGCAAACTCGACGATGAGGATCGCGTTCTTCGCCGCCAGACCGATGATGGTGATCAGGCCCACCTTGAAATACACGTCGTTAGGCATGCCGGCGACCATCACCGCCAGTACCGCACCGATGGCGCCGATCGGCACGATCAGCATGACCGTCAACGGAATCGCCCAGCTCTCGTAGAGCGCCACCAGCAACAGGAACACCACCAGGATCGCCAGCGCGAACAATTGCGTCGCCTGACCGCTGGAGACCTTTTCCTGATACGACAGCCCCGTCCATTCGTAGCTGAAACCTGCCGGCAATTGCGCAGCGATTCGTTCCATTTCCGCCATGGCTTCACCGGTGCTATAGCCCGGTCCGGCGTCACCGACGATGCGGATCGATGGGTAACCGTTGTAACGCACCACTTGCACCGGACCTTCCTCCCAGTGAGTGGTGACGAAGGCGCTGAGCGGCACCAGATCGCCCGCGCTGTTGTGCACGTACAGCTTGAGTACGCTTTCCGGGGTCATCCGATCGCCCTGCTCGGCCTGCACCACCACACGCTGCTGACGGCCAGCGTTGGTGAAGTCGTTGATCACTTCGGAACCGAACGCGGCGGACAACGCACTGCTGATCGACTCGAAACTCACGCCCAGCGTGCGGGCCTTGTCACGGTCGATCACCACCCGCAATTGCGGCGACTCGGCCAGGCCTTCCATCATGGCGTAGAGGATTTTCGGGTTGCCATTGGCCTGACCGAGCACCTGATCACGGGCGGCGAGCAAGGCTTCACGACCCAGGCCGGCACGATCCTGCAGGCGCAGCGCAAAACCACCGGAGTTGCCCAAACCGTCAATCGGTGGCGGCGGCACCGCCATCACGGCGCCGTCGTTGGTCACGGCAAACTGCTCGTTCAGCGCCATGACCTCGGCCATCGCCGATTGATCTTCGCCACGCTGCGACCAGTCCTTGAACACCGGGAACGCCAGTGCCGCGTTATCACCCATCCCGGAGAAGCTGAAACCCGAGACCAGGAACATCGACTGCACCGCATCACGAGACGCGAGATAGCGTTCCAGTTGTTCGCCGGTCGCTTCGGTGCGAGTCCGGGTCGCGCCCGGCGGCAACTGAACGTCGACGATCATGTAGCCCTGGTCTTCCACGGGCACAAACGATTCCGGCAAGCGCAGGTAGAAGTAGCCGAGCATCGCGATAATGCCGACGTACACCAACATCATGCGACCGGCACGCGCGACCAGCCCGCTGTTCAGGATCGAGTAACGCTCAGTGAGTCGGGCAAAGCCACGGTTGAAGGCGCCAAAAAAACCGCGCTTTTCATGGTGTCCTTGCGGAATCGGCTTGAGCAAAGTGGCGCACAGTGCTGGTGTGAACGTCAGCGCGAGGAAACCCGAGAACAGGATCGACACCGCCAGCGAGACCGAGAATTGCTGATAGATCACCCCCACCGAACCGGACATGAACGCCAGCGGCATGAACACCGCCGACAGCACCAGGGTGATACCGATGATCGCACCCGATACCTGCCCCATGGCCTTGATCGTGGCGTCGACCGGCGACAACCCTTCTTCCGCCATGATCCGCTCGACGTTCTCCACCACCACGATGGCGTCGTCCACCAGAATGCCGATGGCAAGCACCATGCCGAACATGGTCATCATGTTCACCGAGAAGCCCAGCAGGTACATCATCACCAGTGTGCCGAGCAGACACACCGGCACCACAATCGACGGAATCAAGGTGTAGCGGATGTTCTGCAGGAACAGGAACATCACCAGGAATACCAGCACCATCGCCTCGATCAGGGTGTGAATCACCTTCTCGATGGCGACATCTACGAAACGCGACGTGTCGTAGGGAACGGAATATTCCACGTCGTCCGGGAAGTACGTCGACAGTTCGGCCAGGCGTTCTTTTACGGCCGTTGCGGTCTGGATTGCGTTGGCGCCGGGCGACAACTGGATCGCCGCTGCCACGGCGGGTTTGCCGTTCAGACGCGAGTTGAAGTTGTAACTCTCCTGACCGATCTCCACTCGGGCGACGTCGCCCAGTTTGACCGTCGAGCCGTCCTCGTTGGCGCGCAGAACGATGCGTGCGAATTCTTGCGGATTGTCCAGAGTGCCTTTCACTGCCAGCGTGGCGGTCAGTTCCTGTTGGCTGCTGGTTGGCGTGCTGCCGAAACTGCCGGCCGGCACCTGCACGTTTTGCCCGCGAATCGCGGTGCTCACGTCGTCGATGGACAGCCCATAACCCACCAGTTTCTGCGGGTCGAGCCAGATGCGCATCGCGGCTTCAGAGGAGAAGAATTGCAGCTTGCCGACGCCTGGCACCCGACGTAGTTCGTTGTTGATGTTGCGCGCGGCGTAGTCGCCCAGCGCAGTCGTCTCGGTGTGCTGGGAACCTTCCTTATAGTTGAGCGCATAGATCAGCAGGAAACCGGCACTGGCCTGCTCCACCTCCAGGCCTTGGGTGAGTACCGCTTGCGGCATGCGCGACTCAGCCTTTTTCAGGCGGTTCTGCACGTCGACCTGGGCAAGCTGCGGGTCAGTACCTGGCTGGAACGTCACCGCAATTTCGGCGATGCCGTTGGAGTTGTTGGTCGACTCGAAATACAGCAGGTTCTTGGCACCGTTGAGCGACTCTTCAATCACGCTGGTGACCGAGTCCACCAGCACTTTCGCCGAGGCGCCGGGATAGGTCGCCGTCACCTTGATCTGCGGCGGCGCAACGTCGGGATACTGCGCCACCGGCAGCATCGGAATGACCAGCAGGCCGGCCAGAGAGATGAACAACGCCACCACCCAGGCAAAGTTCGGGCGTTTGATGAAAAACTTGGACATCAGGAAATCCTCGCGGCGACGGCGCCCTTACTGTTTCGACTCAGACGACTGAGCCACGGCCTGAGACTGACCCGGTACGACCTTGGCCCCCGGTTGCAGACCGGCAAGGCCACCAACGATCACTTGATCGCCGGCCTTCAAGCCTTCACTGATCTGCCAGCGCGATCCCTGCATGGCACCGGTGACCACACTGCGCGCTTCGACCCGCTCGTCTGCGCCGACTACCATCACCTGAGCAGAACCATCGCTGCCCCGTTGCACAGAGCGTTGCGGTACGAGAATGGCCTGGCTGTCAGTGCCCTGTGGCGTACGCACACGGACATACATGCCCGGCAACAGCACGCCGTCGGTATTGGCGAACTTGCCGCGCAACGACACCTGCCCCGTGCCGCGATCCACGGCGACATCGGTAAACATCAGCGCACCCTGACGCTCGTATTGGGTGCCATCGACGCGAATCGACAGTGCCTTGTTGTCGTCGGCGGAGAGTTTTCCGTCCTTGAGCGACTCGCGCAGACGCAGTGCATCGGCGGCCGACTGAGTAAAGTCGACATACACCGGATCCAGTTGCTGAATCCGCGCCATCAACGTCGCGTCCCCCTGCCCGACCAAGGCCCCTTCCGTGACCAGTGCACGGCCGACACGACCGGAAATCGGCGCAGTCACCGAGGCATAACCGAGGTTCAACCGGGCGCTTTGCAGATCGGCCTGGGCCGAACGGGTGGCTGCCTGAGCGCTGCGCAGGTCAGCCATGGCGCTGTCAAAATCCTGTTGGCTGACCGCCTCGATCTTCACCAACGGTTCATAGCGCTTGACCCGCGCCTGCGCCTCAAGCGCAACAGACTGAGCGCGAGCCAGCTCACCTTCGGCCCGGGACAGCGCTGCTTTGAGCGGTGCCGGATCGATCTGGAACAACAGATCCCCGGCTTTGACATCAGCGCCCTCTTCAAAACGCTTCTGCATCACGATGCCCGGCACCCGAGCGCGCACTTCCGCAACGCGCATCGGCTCCACCCTGCCCGGCAGCTCCGACGTCAGCGCCAAAGGCTCGGTCTTCACGGCCACCACTTCTACCGGGCGCGCCACTTCCACCACCGCGGCTTGTTCACTCGCCGGTCCACACCCGGCCAACGCAATGGCGACTGCCAGCGATCCCGCCATCCCTACCGCACGCAAATTGCCCATAACTCACCCAAGGCTTGATCGAATTTGGCGCGAATGCTGCGTTTCAAATCTTAATGAGTCAATAATGTCTCATGTGAGTATTTTGTGAATCTTATATGAACACCGCTCAAGGCCTCTGATGAACTCGATTTCCCATGATGAGCAGATGCTCAAGTCGCTGACCCTGGCCGTGGCCAACCGGCCGCGGGCGACGATGAAGGAACTGGCGCAACTGGCTGGCGTGAGCAAGGCCACCCTGCACCGCTACTGCGGAACACGGGAAAACCTGACCGCCAAACTGGAGGAGCACGCCGAGGGCACGTTAAAGCTGATCATCGACAACGCCGGCCTGCGGCACCTGGAACCGCTGGAGGCGCTGCGCCGATTGATTCGTGAACACCTCGCCCACCGCGAGTTGCTGGCCTTTCTGATGGCGCAATATCGCCCCGACTTCCTCGACCTGGAACAGGGGGGCAGACGCTGGCTGTTTTATCTGGAGGCGCTGGACGGGTTCTTTTTGCGAGGCCAGCAGGCAGGGTTGTTTCGCATCGATATCACCGCAGCGATCTTTACCGAGCTGTTCATATCGCTGGTTTACGGGCTGGTGGATGCCGAACTGCGCGGGCGCGCGGCTCATGCGGATTCGGCGCGGACGCTTGAGCGGATGTTTCTGAATGGGGTGTTGGCTGCTCGTCTACCTGCGCCTTTCTTGATCAGCTAATCAATTTATAAATCTCGGAAACCACCTGCATCGTAGCGTCTTCGATCGTTCCTTCATTACGGCACAAAGCCCAGCCATGATCGGCAGCCGCTTGCTCGAACGTCTCTGTACACGCGACATGCTCAGCGTGCTTCTGGATCACAGTTCCGCCCAGTCCTCTGGATCGTGCCTTTGCCCTGGCCCATGAAATATCCGGCGCGGTGACGACGCCGACATGCAGGTCAGGCACCTGCACGTTTCGTTCGATGTTCAACTGGAGAATCTCTGCAAACGGGACGGTTTGGCGAAACGCGGCGTCAGACGGATACCAGCGATCGATCAAGATAATGCTGCCCACCGGCTGTTCAGTCAGCACGTGCCGGGAGATCCAGCTACGGCTATCCGCAAAGCGCTGACACACAGCCCACTCCAGATCCCAGGAATGATTTCTGGCAAGTTCGTTAACGAGGGCCATGGTGGCACCCCGGTAGGGATCGCTTTTTCTCTCGCAAAGTCGGATGACTTTCTTGTTGTCGGCCCTCAGTACTGCCGTAACGGCTTCCAGTAATGTGGTTTTGCCGGTTCCTTTTGGCCCATCCAGAGAAATAAACAGCGGACGATTCATTTTTCACACAACGATTGAGGCATTGATGACCACTCTATCCTCATTTCTGCAATTCAATCAGCTCATCCCTGCCCTTTGCCTAAACTTGCTTCCCGATGATGTTCGCCAGACCTTTTGACTGCCAGGGAATCACTTAAGGAGTCACCCCATGTCACAGCTATACCCCGGAATCGATCCTGAAGGGCTTGTCGAGTACTCGGTGGTCTACACCGACCGCTCGCTCAACCACATGTCACAGTCCTTTCAAGCAGTGATGAGGAACATTTCCCAGACCCTGAAACAGGTCTACAACGCCGAGGCGGTTGCGGTGGTTCCGGGCAGCGGCACATTCGGCATGGAAGCGGTGGCGCGACAGTTCGCCACCGGCCAGCAATGTCTGGTGATACGCAACGGCTGGTTCAGTTATCGCTGGAGCCAGATCCTTGAGACGGGCAACATCCCGGCGGCCACTACGGTACTGAAAGCCCGACCGGTCGAAACGGGTCGCCAGGCGGCCTACGCCCCGCCCCCTCTGGACGAAGTGCTGGCAGCCATTGCGGCGCAGAAGCCGCAGATTGTCTTCGCCCCCCACGTTGAAACTTCATCAGGGATTATCCTGCCCGACGAGTACCTGCGGGCCGTCGGCGACGCCGTGCATGCAGTGGGTGGCCTGTTCGTCCTGGACTGCATCGCTTCCGGCACGCTTTGGGTTGATATGCACAAATGCGCCGTCGACCTGCTGATCAGCGCACCGCAAAAAGGCTGGAGCGCCTCCCCTTGCTGCGCTCTGGTGATGTTCAGTTCTTTGGCCCTCGAGCGCATCGAGCAAACGCAAAGCAGCAGCTTCGCCTGCGACCTGAAAAAGTGGCTGCAAATTATGCAGGCCTACGAACAGGGCGGACATGCCTACCACGCGACCATGCCCAGCGATTCTCTCGCGCGGTTCAACGACGTAATGAAAGAGACGCAAGCCTACGGTTTCGAAAGGGTCCGCGACGACCAGCAGGTTCTGGGCGATCGGGTGCGCGCAATGTTGACCGGCAAAGGCTTCAAAAGCGTGGCCGCAGTCGGCTTTCAGGCCCCAGGCGTCGTGGTGAGCTACACCGATGATCCCGATATCAAAAACGGTAAGAAATTTGCCAACCACGGCCTGCAGATCGCCGCCGGGGTGCCGTTGCAATGCGACGAACCGGCCGACTTCCAGACCTTCCGTATCGGTCTGTTCGGACTCGAAAAACTGCACAACATCGAGCGGACGGTCAGCACCCTCGAGCAGGCACTGGATGAGGTGATGGTTAGCTAAGCCCTTATCTCGCCCGCAGCAAATACTGTTCCCGCCGATTCTGTTCGGCGGGAACCACCAAGCCGTGATCAACCTGTCAAAAATTCCATATCCGCTGGCAAAAATCCGACTTTCCTGGCGTTCCAATAACCACTGAAGATCCGCGTGGACGCGCCCGGCGTCTTTCCGAAACGCCATTGAGCGCCAAATCACTCTTCATTCTGAATTAGTGATTTAACTAGGTAGTTACCTATCTATATACTGCACGTCTCATTTCAACGGGACATTCAACGTGAAGCAGAGTCAACGCCTCTCGGGCATATCAACATTCATTCTGGTGGGGTTGGGCGTGATCATCGCCCTGCTCGGCCTGGCACTGGCCGCTGGCGGTGTGAAATTGGTCAGCCTGGGAGGCTCCTGGTACTTCCTGGTGGGTGGTTTGGTCATGGCCATTTCCGGCCTGCTGATCGCACGTCGCAAGCCTGCCGGTGCGTGGCTTTTCGCCGCGTTTCTGCTGGGAACGGCAATCTGGGCCGTGAGCGACGCAGGCCTGGTGTTCTGGCCGGTGTTCTCTCGTCTGTTCATGTTCAGCGCCGTGGGCCTGGCGGTCGCGCTGGTCTACCCGATGCTCAAACGCGCCAATGGTGGCGTTCCGGGACGTGGCGCGTACGGCGTTGCCGCTGTTCTGGCGGTCGGCCTGGCCGTAGCGGCCGGCAACATGTTCGTGGCGCACCCGACGGTCGCCCCTACCGGCACCGGCCCGGGCCTCACTCCGGTCGAACCGGAAAAGGCGCAGAAAGACTGGGCGCACTACGGTAATACCGAAGGTGGTAGCCGCTTCGCTGCGCTGGACCAGATCAACCGCACCAACGTCGACAAGTTGAAAGTCGCCTGGACCTACCACACCGGCGACATCGCCGAGAGTGACGGCAATGGCGCTGAAGACCAGCTCACCCCGCTGCAGATCGGCAACAAGGTGTTCATCTGCACCCCGCACAACAGCCTGATCGCACTGGATGCCGACACCGGTAAGGAACTCTGGAAAAACGCCATCAACGCCCAGTCGAAAGTCTGGCAGCGCTGCCGTGGCATGGCGTATTTCGATGCGAGCGCCGCTGTCGCCAAACCAGCCAGCTCGCCTGTGACCGATACCCCGGCCGCTCCCGCCGCCAACTGCACACGCCGTCTGCTGACCAACACCATCGACGCACGTCTGATCGCTGTCGATGCCGACACCGGCGAGTTCTGCCAGGGTTTCGGCAACAACGGCCAGGTTGATCTGAAGGCCGGTCTGGGTGATGTTCCGGACAGCTACTATCAACTCTCCTCCGCGCCACTGATGGCCGGCACCACCGTCGTCGTTGGCGGTCGCGTGGCCGACAATGTGCAGACCGACATGCCAGGCGGCGTGATCCGTGGTTTCGATGTGATCACCGGCGCCATGCGCTGGGCGTTCGACCCGGGTAACCCGCAGGATAAAAAGGCGCCGGCCGATGGCAAAACCTATGTTCGCAGCACGCCGAACAGCTGGGCGCCAATGTCCTATGACCCGGCAACCAACACTGTCTTCCTGCCGATGGGCAGCTCTTCCACCGACATCTACGGCGTGGAACGCAGCAAACTCGACCACACCTACGGCGCATCGATCCTGGCGCTGGACGCCAACAGCGGCGAAGAAAAGTGGGTCTACCAGACCGTGCACAACGATCTGTGGGACTTCGACCTGCCGATGCAACCAAGCCTGATCGACTTCACCAAGGACGGCAAAACCGTGCCGGCGCTGGTGATCGGCACCAAGGCCGGGCAGATCTACGTGCTGGATCGCGCCACCGGCAAACCACTGACCGAAGTAAAAGAAGTACCAGTCAAGGCTTCGAACATTCCGAACGAACCTTACTCGCCAACCCAGCCAAAATCGGTGGGCATGCCGCAGATCGGTGCCCAGCACCTGACCGAATCGGACATGTGGGGCGCCACGCCATACGACCAGTTGCTGTGCCGGATCGACTTCAAGTCGATGCGTTACGACGGTCTGTACACCGCGCCGGGCACTGACAAGTCCCTGAGCTTCCCGGGTTCGCTGGGCGGCATGAACTGGGGCAGCATTTCCACTGACCCGGTGCACGGTTTCATCTTCGTCAACGACATGCGTCTGGGTCTGTGGATTCAGATGATCCCTTCGCAGAACACAGGCAAGGCAACCTCCGGTGGCGAAGCGCTGAACACCGGCATGGGCGCCGTTCCACTGAAAGGCACGCCTTACGCGGTGAACAAGAACCGCTTCCTGTCGGTGGCTGGTATTCCGTGCCAGGCGCCGCCGTTCGGCACGCTGACTGCGATCGACATGAAGACCCAAAAAGTCGCCTGGCAGGTTCCGGTCGGCACCGTTGAAGACACCGGTCCCCTGGGCATCCGCATGCATATGCCGATCAAGATCGGTCTGCCAACCCTGGGCGGCACCCTGTCGACTCAAGGTGGCCTGATCTTCATCGCTGGCACCCAGGATTTCTACCTGCGCGCCTTCAACAGCGGCAACGGTGAAGAAATCTGGAAAGCACGTCTGCCGGTCGGCAGTCAGGGCGGCCCGATGACGTATGTGTCGCCGAAAACCGGCAAGCAATACGTGGTCATCACCGCTGGTGGCGCTCGTCAATCGACCGATCGCGGTGACTACGTAATGGCTTACGCCCTGCCGTAAACCGCTGTGCCCTCCTTCACTTCACTTGTGCGCGACACCTTCGGGTGTCGCGTCGTTTCATGTCCTTGGCTCTGGATTTCAGCAATGTCATTCGTTGTTCGCTTTTCCCACACTGGCGTACTGCTCGCTCTTGCCTGCAGCACCGCCCTGCCCGCCTTCGCCGACACCGATTCAAACGTGTT
This sequence comes from Pseudomonas allokribbensis, assembly GCF_014863605.1. Classification (NCBI taxonomy): domain Bacteria; kingdom Pseudomonadati; phylum Pseudomonadota; class Gammaproteobacteria; order Pseudomonadales; family Pseudomonadaceae; genus Pseudomonas; species Pseudomonas allokribbensis. Next base: position 3,273,758 of record NZ_CP062252.1, on the reverse strand, counting down.
CACCCGCAATACCCTGACCGGCGACTGGGGCGGTCTGCGCCACCAGCTCGACGAAGACGGCATCAAGTTCACCGGTGATTACACTGGCGAAACCGCCTACAACGCCGACGGCGGCCTGCACCGTTCCGCCCGTTACTCGCAGAACATCAAGCTCGGCGCACAGTTCGACCTGAGCAAAATCTATGGTGTGGACAACGCGGGCAAGGTCCAGTTGACCATCAACGACCGTCGCGGCAACAGCGCCTCGGAGGATCTGGTCGGCAACCGTCTGCCCATCCAGGAAAACTACGGCGGCCTCTACACGCGTCTGACCGAACTGAGTTACGAGCGCACGCTGTTCACCCCGGCACTGAACGTCAAACTCGGCTACATGGCCATGGGCAACGACCTCGGCGGCCTCGACAGCGGCATCCTCTGCAACTTCATGAACGCCGGTTTCTGCGGGCACCCGCTGAACATGTCCGGTGGCAGCGGCTGGACCAACTACCCCAACGCCCACCTCGGTGTGCGGGTCAAATACGACCTGTCGCCGGAATGGCAACTGCGCGTCGCCGCGTTCAACGTCGACCCCGAAAGCAACGGCAACTCCAGCCGCGCCTGGCACCTGGGGCCGAAACACACCACCGGTACTGTGGTACCTGTCGAACTGGTCTACAAACACGCAGGCACCCTGCCTGGTGAATACAAACTCGGCTACTACTACGACAGCTCCGACGTGAAACGCATCGGCAGCGACAAGGAAGTGTCCGGTCGCGGCGGTCATTACCTGCTGATCGATCAGGCGGTGTGGAGTTCGCAATCGTCCGAGGGCCGCAGCCTCCACGCCTTCGGTCAATACTCGGCCGCCAGTGAAGCAGCCTCACCGTTCAGCAAGTGGTACGGCACTGGTGTGGTTCTGTACAAGCCGTTCGAAGGCCGCCCGCGTGACACTGTCGCCCTGGGTTACGGTCGCGCCGTGCAGAACCCGCGCAGCCGCGACGTGCAACAAGACGCCGCGCTGGCCAACGGCACGCCGCTGTCCAACCTGGACAGCGCCGAGCAACTGATCGAACTCGGTTACGGCTACCAGGCCACCCCATGGCTGACCCTGCGACCGAACGTGCAGTACATCATCGAGCCGGGCGCGTTTTCCGGGCAGGACATCGACAATGCACTGGTGTTCGGACTGCAGGTGAAAGCAAGTCTCTGACCTCAGCGCTGTCAGCGTAATGATGCTTTGCGGGCCACGACATAAGACTGACTCAAGTCCGTGGCCCAACCATCGAGCACACCCTTGACGTTATCGGCCGTCATCACCTGCTTGTCGTTTTCCAGTGGAACGCCTGTGCCCTTGCGAACGACCTTCGCCACGACCTCGCCGGTCGAACCATCCTCGAGGGACACTTCAGTGGCGATTTCACTGTCCTGATCACGAATGCCGGCAGCCGTACTGACGCCGGCCGCGACCAGGGTGACGGGCAGCCATTCATAAAACCGCAGGCCTTGGGTACTGGTGGCGACCTGCGTGATAGCTGGCCTCACAACCAACGTATTCGGGCCGGGCTTCGAAGCCAATGGCAGCACTTTTCCCAGTTCTTGCCTCAGGGCCGCGTCGTAGTAGCCGGTCACACCCGACAGGGTGCTTTGCGGAATCCGGCCAGTCGGCTCAACCTTCGGATAAAACTGGCTTGGCGCCAGATAGACCCGTGTGTAGCGACCACTCGCCAACGCCGGGCTGACCCAACTCAATATCGTCTGCCCCGAGGGTGTCTGCTGCTCCTTCAGCGTGCTGTAGTCGTTCAGAAACCCGGAATACATGTCAGGCGCGACCTTTTTATTGCTGCAGGCCGAGAGGCTCAGGCTGGCTGCGAGCAACAGCGCCAGTGAGTGATGGTTTCTCATCAATGCGTTTCCCCTGCGGCCTGAATCTGGCTGAACGGGGTATTTTCAGAACACTCGATGCGCAACTGGCCGTGGGTCATGATCCAGTGAATGAATTCGGCGGTGGGAATGGAGTGGATGTATTCCACCCAATGGCTGTCGGCCGGGCTGAAGCGCTCGAAGTAGCGGCGCATGACGAGCTGGCTCTGGTCCTGGGCGATCCCCAGACAGGTTTCCTGGAAAAAGATCGGCGCATTGAGAGCGCCGGTATTGGTGCGCTGGGTCAGGATCAGTGGACGCACCGCGCCATGCCCCTGAGTGGAATAAGCGCTTTTCATATCCTTCATATGAGCCCCCTTGGATGGAATGCCGGCAGAGTGCCCGAGGTTTTTTGCCCGAGGATGTCTGGCTGATGTCCGCACCGAAGGAATGTTGCTCGATTGAAATATATGACCCCGCCTTCGAAATGGTTTTAGATGCCCTCTTTTGATTCATGGATCCTGCAAACGTGAGCAGACTGCTGATCGTCGATGACGACGTGGAAATTCTGTCCCTGCTGAAGAAGTTCTTCGTTCAGCACGCCTACGACGTCGACGTGGCACCCGATGGCCAGGCCATGTGGGCCGCCATCGAACAGGCGCGGCCGGACACGATCATTCTTGACCTGATGCTGCCGGGTGAAGGTGGCTTGAGCCTGTGCCAGAAAATCCGCGCGCAGATGGGGATCCCGATCATCATGCTCACGGCCATGGCCGAACTGAGCGACCGGATCGTCGGCCTGGAGCTGGGTGCCGACGATTACCTGACCAAGCCCTTCGCGCCCCAGGAGTTGCTGGCCCGGGTGCGCGCATTGCAACGGCGCGCCGGCGAACAAGGCCAGCGCACCAGCGAACCGGCGCGACCGGTCATGACCTTCGCCGGTTGGCACCTGGACATCACCTGCCGTGAACTGCGCTCACCCGAGGGGGTGATGATCCCGATGTCCGGCGGTGAGTTTGATCTGCTGCTGGTCTTTCTCGAGCATCCCCAGCGCATCCTGACCCGCGAGCAACTGATCGACCTGACCCATGGCCAGGGACACGAAGCCTTTGACCGCAGCATCGATGTGCAGGTCAGCCGACTGCGGCGCAAGATCGAACCGGACAGCAAACGCCCGGACCTGATCCGCACTGTGCGCAATGGCGGCTATATGTTCACGGCCAAGGTCAGCCGTTCATGATCGGCCGACTCTTGCGGCGCGACACCCTCAGTCGCCGGATTGCCCTGACCATCGTTGCGGCGATGATCGCCTCGCTGATTCTCAATGCGCTGTTTGTTCAGGTCGCGGGTATCTGGGCTCGTCCTCCCATCGAACGAACCGGATTGCTGGAGCGGATTGCCGCGAGCACCCGCGTGATCGAGGCGGCACCCGCCCAATTGCGCCCGCAACTGGCGAGCGCGGCCAGCAGTTCGACGCTCGAAGTGTTATGGAATGCGCAACGCAGCCAGTTCAATCTGCCCGGGGACGGCGAACCGGTCGAGACCGGCAAGGTTCCTGCGCTGCGACAATTGCTCGGTGATGACCGGGAAATCGAAGTATTCAACCCCGACGACTGGCCGCCAGGCAGTGCGCAGGCGCATTACGTCGCCCTCGTACCTTTGGCCGATGGCAGCTGGCTGACATTCACGCCACCGGAACGAAGCTGGGGACTGAGCCTGGATGCCCGGATCGCGGTGATCATTGCTCTGGGACTCGTCGCGACGTTGCTGGTGGCCTGGATTGCCACCCGCCAACTGGCCAATCCGCTGCAACGTTTTGCCGGCGCCGCAAGGCGTTTTGGCGGTGATTTGAACGCACCGCCCATCGAGATCGAAGGGCCCCACGAAATCCGCCAGGCCATCATCGCCTTCAACACCATGCAGGCGCAGATCCAGCATTTCATTGGCGAACGCACCCACATGCTCGCCTCCATCTCCCATGACTTGCGCGCACCGTTGACCCGGATGCGTCTGCGCAGCGAGTTCATGGAAGACCTCGATCATCAGCAGAAACTGATTCGCGACATTGAAGAAATGCAATCGATGATCAACGCCGCCCTGGCGTTTTTCCGCGAAGGCACACAGCTGGAACAACCTACTGCGTTCGATCTGTCGGAGCTGCTGCAAACCGTCCTTGACGATTACCGCGACCAGAACCTGCAAATCGACTTCAGTGGCCCGGCCCACTTGGTCTATGACGGTCGGCCACTGGGCATCAAACGGGTGATCGTCAACCTGTTGGAAAACGCCGTTAAATACGGCGAACGTCCCCGTATAGCACTGAGTCGCAATGCTCGCTCGATCTGCATCGAAGTCTGCGATGAAGGGCCGGGCATTCCCGAAGAGTCGCTGCAACGGGTGTTCGATCCATTCTTTCGCCTCGAAACCTCGCGCAACCGTGAAACCGGCGGTGTCGGGCTCGGCCTCTCGGCGGCCCGGGCGATTGTTCGTGAACAGGGCGGAGAACTGACCTTGAGCAATCGCCGAGGCTCGGGACTGGTGGCGAGGGTTGAATTGCCTGTTGTCGATTGAGGCTGTCACGTATCCGTTGGCGCTTGTGCCGGGGCCGGAAACCATTTTTCCTTCGGCACGCGTTTTTCTTCTTCGGGGTCACCCAGATAGTGCGGAGACATGATCTGCACGCCGTATTCGTTGAACACATCCTGAATATTGGCGTGCAGCATGCTCAGCAACACGGCACGGGGCCGAGGCTGACTGGGAATGGCCTGCGCCACCAGACGGTACTCGGGATAGAAATCGGACAACGCAGTCTGGAACACTTGCGCTGGCGGAATCTCCAGCACGCCGGGCGTTCGTCGGGCCGCCTCCAGCAACATCGCTTCCACCTGGCGCCACGGTGTGTCGTAGCCGATGGTCACCACCGTGTCGACCACATAGCCGGGGCCTTGCACCGTGCGTGAGTAGTTCTTGGTGACCGTGCCGGTGATCATCGAATTGGGCAGCGTCAGCACCTCTCCCAACCCGGTGCGGATGCTGGTGGTGAACATGCCGAGCTCCGTCACCGTGCCTTCATGTTCACCGATTTTCACGAATTCACCTGGGCGCAAGGTTCGGGTGTACGTCAGGATCAGCCCGGCCGCCGCCTGCCCGACCACACTGGTGGCACCCAGCGAAATCATCAGGCCGATCAGCACCGACAACCCCTTGAAGGCGTCAGTGCCGGCACCGGGCAAATACGGATAGGCCATCGCCAGCGCAAACAGCCAGATCGCCAGAGACGTCAGGCGCTGGGTGGGTTGCAGGGTTTCCTCGTTCAGCCAGTTGAACGTTCCCGGGGTTGCCATGCGCCGCAGCACCCGACGGCTGAACGCCGTGGCGCCTCGGGCAATGAAGAAAATCGCCAGCGCCACGCCCAGCCCGGGGATGGCGCCCACGATGGCCTGCAAGAGATAGCTGGCAACCTCGATCAGGTAGTTGTTGAGGCTCTCACCCCAAGGGCGGGTGTACGGAAACCGCGACAGGACAAAACCCAGCCATTCATACGTCAACAGCAGAATGACGAACCAGCGCAGCAGCCAGAACACGCGAATGACCAGTGGATACAGGTAATTGGCATCCACTACCGGAATTCGTCCGACCTTCAGCGCCTGGGTATGCCGACGCATCAGCTCGGGCAATCTCTTCAGCCATCGACGCTGCAACCAGGCAATGCCCCACAGCAGCACGAAATAAATGCCGGTGGCGAGCGCCGCAGCGCCGAGCGCACGTAGCATCCGATGCAGGCTCCTGGCTTCCTGCGTTTCCGCTACGACCTGACGCAACTTTTCCGCCGCACCCTGCGCCGCCATCTGCACGGAGGGATAGTCGAGGCTGTCGACATCCTTGGGCGAGACGATAAAGGCCCGTTTGTTGCCCAGCAGCACCAGGTAGTTGTCCTGCATCGGGTCAACAGTGACGGTACGGTCATCCGACTCATCCAGGGCTTCGGCGATGACCGCTTTGGCCCGTTTGACCCGAGATGCCGGCGCCTCCCCGAGCAGCGTGGCGCGAAACACCATGATGCTGCGGTTGGCTACCTTCAACTCGACGGGCTCGTCGGCAGGTTTTGCGCTGTCTTCAGCCCACAGAAGTGTCGAGCAGAACACGCTGAAAACAACCATCAACAACGCAGGCAACCGGCTCCGCATGTGTCAGTTCCTTACGCCACAGTTATGAGTGCGGGAATACAGAACGCAGCGTAGTTCAGCGATCAAGGGTTGTCAGATAGGCAACTCAGCACACCCGCTCAATCTTCCGGAAGCAGACCGCACGATTATCCGGCGACATTTCATCAACGCCGGTCACTGACACATGAAAGGTTTTCCGCCATCGCGTATCACGCTGGCCCTGCTGTTTGGCGGTCTGGCCAACTCAGCCTGCGCCAGTGGTTTTCTGGATGACGCCAAAGGTGAAGTGCTCAGCCGCAACTTCTTCCTGAGCAACGACTACCGTTCGCCCTCTCCCACCGGGAAGAACTACAAACAGGAATGGGCTCAGGGGTTTATCGGCACTTTCGCATCCGGTTTCACCGACGGAACGATCGGGTTCGGTCTCGATGCCCATGCCTTTTATGGGCTGAAACTGGATGGCGGCCGAGGACATTCCGGCACCGGGCTGTTACCCGTGGACAGCGACGGTCGTAGCGAGAGCGACTACTCCAGCGCTGGCGGCGCCCTCAAGTTGAAAGCCTCGAAAACCACCCTCGCCTTCGGCGAAATGACGGTAGAGACGCCCGTGTTCGACACCTCGGACAAACGTCTGCAACCGGAATACGCCACCGGTTTTCTACTCAACAGCCGCGAAATCGACAATGTGAATCTGGTGGCCGGGCATTTCACGGCGTTCAAGAATCAGGACAGTTCATCGGGCCAAGGCGATTTCCAGGGTTATGGCGCCAATACGAAGGCCGGCGGGATCAGCTTCATCGGCGCAGACCTGTTCAGTGAAAGCCCGGTAGGCGGCGCTCTGTACGCGTCTGACCTCAGCGAAACCTGGCACCAGTACTACGCCAACCTGCATTTCAAACAGTCCGGCGTATTGATCGACGCCAACGTCTACCACACCCGCGATACCGGGCAGGCCCTGGCCGGCGAAATCGACAACACCGCGTTCAGCCTCTCGGGCAAATACACCTTTGGCGCCCACGCGGTGATGCTCGGCTGGCAACGCATCAACGGTGACACACCATTCGATTTCGTCGGTGGGGACTCGATCTACCTGGCCAACTCGATCAAATACGCCGACTTCAACGGCGCCCACGAGCGCTCATGGCAAGCCCGCTACGACCTCGATCTCGGTGCATTCGGCATTCCCGGCCTGAACTTCATGACCCGCTACGTCTCCGGCAGCCACATCGACGGCACTCACGCGCCCAAGGGCGGCGCCTACAACCCGTTCGACGCAGACAGCGGACAGTTCCAGCCGCAACAAGGCGACGGCGGCAAGCACTGGGAGCGTGACATCGACCTGCGCTACATCGTCCAGTCCGGCGCTGCCAAGGATCTTTCCGTGCAGCTGTCCCACGTCTCGCACCGGGCCAACAGCGCTCAGGCGGGGGATGATATTGACCGGATCTACGTGGTGATTCAGTACCCGTTGGGGTTCTGAAGACAGAAAAGTGGCGGAAGGCAGCCGGAGTCGAACCTGCCCGGGAACGGATGCCGTCCCCAACCGGGTTTGAAGCCCGGCCGCGCCACCGGGCGCGATTGCCTTCCTTGAACTCAGTCGGCGCCGGGGTTGGCCAGCGCATTGTCGAAGCGGATCTGCCGGCCCTCGCCGAGACGCCGGGTCAGGCCGAGGCGGTCGAAGTATTCGAGGATCTGGATACTGCGTTTGCGTCCCAAGCCTAGCGCATCGCGGAACGCCGTGACTTGAATCGGCGGATTTTCTTCGCCCAGGCGCAACAGCACGGCCGCCATTTGCCGCAGGGTGATGTCGGTGAAGAACAGGTCCCGCACCACCTGATGCATCACGCCCAGCCGCGCCAGTTTGCGCAGCAACAGCCGGACGGTGGCGTCGTCCTGGCCCACGGCTTTGGCCACGTCGCGTATCCATGGCGGGTCGAAGCCGGCCTGTTCGAACAACGGCTGCAAGGCCTGCCACAGGGTTTCGTCGTCGGCATTCAGGCGCACCTGATGATCCGGCAAGTGCAACCACGGGCCGCTGGCGGTAAGCGAGCCGGCGCTGCGCAGTTCCTCCAGCAGGCTGATGAAGGTCGAATGTTCGATGTTCAGTCCGCTGAAGCGCCGCAAACGATCACGGTCGGGGCCCATCTGGTCGGGTTCCAGTTCATGGAAACGCGCCAGTTGCTCCAGTAGCGTGAACTTCAGAATGCCCCAGCGCTGGGCATTGAACAGCCTCTGCCCCTGACGGGTTTCGATCAGGCGGACGTTGTCCGGCAGCGCCCAGCCTTCACGCGGACGGTTGAACTGACGCTCCAGACGCTGCGGATCAATGCCGCTTTCGCTGTATTCCAGCAACGTCGGCAACGCTTGTTCAAGATCACTGCTGATCGCCAGCGCCCGCAATTGCGCCAGACGCCCGGGGCTGCGCCGTTGCCGGGCCGGGGCGAACGGGTCGAGCAACTGACCGCCGCCAAGCGTGCGCTGGGCACTCGGGTCGCGCAGGATCAGTCGATCGCCTTTCACGCCATGCACCGGGGTATTGGTCAGCAATTGCGCAAACATGCGCTCGCCCGGAAGCAGTCGTGGGCCTTCCAAGAGCGCCACACGGGCAATCACGTCTTGCGTGCCGAGGTGCAGGTGCACGGGCTGGAAGTGTTCGAAGGTGCGCGTCTCATCGGGCAGCAACTGGAAGTCGATATCCAGGCGTTGAGTCGGTGCGAACAGTGCTTCGGCGAGCAGCCATTGCCCGCGATGGATGTGCCCGAGCTCCAGGCGATCACCGCTGATGTTCAGGGCCACACGTTGGCCGGCAAACGCCAGTTCTGCGGGTTGATTCTGGGCATGCAGCCCCCTCACCCGTACCGTTTTGCCCTGCGGCCCGAGGATCAGTTTGTCGCCCACGGCAACCATTCCCGACAGCGCCGTGCCCGTCACGACAATCCCGGCACCGGCCACGCTGAATGCCCGGTCGATGGCCAGACGAAATCCACCCTCGCGACTACGTTTCAACACTTCACTTTGCACCTGCAACAAAGCCTGCCGCAGGGCATCGACACCCTCTTCCGTCACACTTGAAACCGCCAGCATCGGCGCCCCGGCAAACGGACCGGGCGCCAACAGGGCTTCGATTTGTTGGCGAACCTCCACCACCCTGCCCGCCTCGACCCGATCAACCTTGGTGATCGCCACCAGCGCCCGGGGAATCCCCAGCAACTCGACAATCGCCAGATGCTCGCGGGTCTGCGGCATCACGCCGTCATCCGCCGCCACCACCAGCAACACCAGATCAATGCCTTGGGCGCCGGCGAGCATGTTGTGAGTGAATTTCTCGTGCCCCGGCACATCGATGAACCCGGTCAGCCCCGCTCCGGGCGCCAGCTCGGCGTAGAGATAACCCAGGTCGATGGTCATGCCCCGCTCGCGCTCCTGCGGGCGGCGGTCGCCGGATTGACCGGTCAGCGCCTGAAGCAGCGAGGTCTTGCCGTGGTCGATGTGCCCGGCGGTGCCGACGATCATGTCTGCAACGGCCCGAGCTGCGCCAGCCACGCCGGCTCGTCGTCGAGTTGCCGCAGATCCAGCCACAGCGCGTCATCGTCGATCCGACCCAGCACCGGTATCGGCAACTCGCGCAACGCGGTCTGCAGATTCAACAGAGAGCGCCCACGCAGGCGTTTCGAAACCTGCGGCCGCACACACAACGCGGCACTCGGCAAACGCGCCACCGGTTGGCTGCCGCTGCCGATCATGCCCAGCGCCGCCACGGCAGTGACGGTCCAGCCTTCACCGAGAATGCCGGTCAATACCGGTTGCAGGCGTTCGGCCTGAGCCAGGATTTCATCTTGCGGGCGGGTCAGCAGGCGCAAGGTCGGCAAACGCTCAGCCAGGCGATCCGGATCACGATAGAGCCCGAGCACCGCTTCCAGCGCCGCCAGTGTCATCTTGTCGACCCGCAAGGCGCGTTTCAGCGGGTTCTTCTTGATTTTCGCGATCAGTTCCTTGCGCCCGACAATCACGCCCGCCTGCGGCCCGCCGAGCAGTTTGTCGCCACTGAAGGTGACGATATCCGCGCCATCGAGCAGCGCCTGACGCACCGTCGGTTCCGCCGGCAACCCCCAGCGGGTCAAGTCCAGCAGACTACCGCTGCCGAGGTCTTCAAGCAGTGGCAAGCCATGACGATGGGCCAGTTCGGCCAGTTCGGATGTGGGGACGCGGGCGGTAAAACCCTCGATGCTGTAGTTGCTCGCATGCACGCGCATGATCAAGCCGCTGCGCGGGCTGATCGCCGCTTCGTAATCCCGGGCGTGGGTGCGATTGGTGGTGCCGACCTCATGCAGGCGCACACCGGCGCGGGCCATGATGTCGGGGATACGAAAGGCGCCGCCGATTTCGATCAGCTCACCGCGAGAGATGATGCCTTCCTTGCGTGCGCCGAGGCTATTGAGCGTCAGCAGCACCGCCGCAGCATTGTTGTTGACCACGGTGACGGCTTCAGCGCCGGTCAATTCGCGGATCAGGCCTTCGATCAGATCGTCGCGGTCGCCACGCTTGCCGCTGGTCAGGTCGAACTCCAGGTTCAACGGATAACGCGCCGCCAGTTGCACGGCTTCGATGGCTTCTTCCGGCAGCAGCGCGCGGCCAAGGTTGGTGTGCAAAACCGTACCGGTCAGGTTGAACACCCGCCGCACCTGACTGCGCTGCTGTATCGACAGGCGTTCAGCGACCCTGCCGGCCAGCGCTTCGGGGCTGATTTCAACGGCGGACAACTGCCCCGCCACCACCGTTTCGCGCAAATCGTCCAGCAACCGGCGTAAAGCCGCCAGCAGCGCCTCACGCCCGTGGCGTTCGGCCAATGGCTGCAAGGCGATATGACGCAACAGACTGTCGATGGATGGCAAACGCTGGGCAACACTGGCAGGCATCAGGCGCTCCGGATAAAAAGCCGTTGCGCCAGAGTGTAGACGCTCGGTTCATTCGTCTCCGGGCGCCAGCAACAGATTCGGCGCCAATCGCTGATAACCGTCCTGGGCCAGACGCATGTCCAGCAACAGACTGCTCAAATCCGCCGACAGCGCTTCAGCGTCCGCATCGTTTTCCAGGTACAGCAATTTCAGGTAGCTGTTGCAACTCGGGCAGACCTCCGCCCGCAACGGCGCCTGATTGGCAGCGTGACGATCATCCTCAAGGCTCAGGTACTCAAGCCCTTTGCTCTGTTCGCAATACACGCATTTGACCCGCACTACATGCCATTCACAGGCGCACAGCGAACACACCAGATAGCGCAAGCCATTGTGTTTGCCGCGATGGCGGATCACCCCGGCCATGGCCGGCGAACCACAGGCCGGGCATTGGCTGAGGCTGTTGCCAGGCGCCAGTTGCAGATTCGGCGCACTCAGCAGCCAATGGCTCCAGGCCGTTTGCAACGCCGCGCCGAGAAATGGCACCAGCGCCGCCGGCACCAGCGAATACTGACCGCTGACCAGCGCCACGGCCCAGGCCCGCAACTGACCGGCGCTGGCAACCCGCAGTGTCGTCAGCGCTTCGGTCACGGCGGTTTGCTCCGGCGCGTTGTAGCGTTGCAGCAAGGCGTCGAGGTACGCCTGCCACGCGTCCTCGCGGATCAAGGTGTCGGCGGCGAACGGCGGCATGCCGTGTTGCCGGCAGACTTCGATCCGTTGCTCATCGATCGGCCCGGTCGAGGGCGGATCGTCGAGGATCTGCTGCTGCACGCGACACAATCCGGCGATCAGGCGCAGGTAGTCGGCCAGCGGATGGCCGTCCGCCAAGCGTTCCAGACGTTCGGCGCGCAGCAGGAAAAGATTGTGCGGCGGCAAATACAGAAACGGCGGCGCACTGGCCGCCGCTTCGATTTCCCCGGGTTCAAGAATGGTTGGCAAATGTCAGCCCTTTTTGGTGACCGGTCGCTCCGGTGTTTCCTTGGAAACCACGTCGCGATACCAGAGTGCGTGATGTTTCTTGGCCCAGGCGCGACTGACCCAACCATGCAGCATCGCGTCCACCGAGCCTTTGATCCAGATGCCGGCATAGATGTGCACGATGATGCTCAGGATCAGCACAAACCCCGCCAGTGCATGCAGCAACATCGCCCAGCGAATCGTGGTGATGCCGAAGTAATGACTGAAGTACGCGCGCCAGATCACCAGCCCCGTGAACAACAGCCCGAGCATGCACAGCAGTAAAGTCCAGAACAGCATCTTCTGCCCGGCGTTGTATTTGCCCACCGGCGGCACAGTCTCTTCGTCATTGATCAGCACCCGGTCGATGCGCCGCAGCCACTTCCAGTCGTTGTCGATGAAGAAGTTCGAACGCCAGAAGCGAAACACCAGGCCAAGGAACAGCACGAACATCAGCACACCCATGAACGGGTGCAGAACCCGCGTCCACGGCCCGCCGCCGAACAGGTTGGTCAACCAGAACATCGACGGATGAAACAGCGCCAGCCCCGAAAGCCCGGCCATGAAGAACAGAATCGCCACCAGCCAGTGGTTGGTGCGCTGGTTGGCGGTGTAGCGCAGGATCGTCTTGTTGCTCATGGCCGGTCCTCCCCGCGTGGATCGAAGGTGTGCACCGCCGGGTCGACCACGTGTACCGAGGTGTCGGGCGGTTCCGGGTGATCATCCTCTTCGGTGCGGTTCGGGCCGATCCGCACGTAATGGAAGAACCCGGCCAGCACCGCCGCACCCATGGCCAGCAGGCCCAGGGGTTTGCTGATGCCTTTCCACAACCCTACCAAAGGACTGATCGCCGGATTCTCCGGCAGCCCGGCGTAGATCTTCGGCGTGTCGGCATGATGAAGCACGTACATGACATGCGTGCCGCCGACGCCTGCCGGGTCATACAGGCCCGCATTGTCGAAACCACGGCTCTTGAGGTCGACGATGCGTTCGGCGGCGTGGGTCTTCATGTCCTCTTTGGAGCCGAAGACAATCGCCCCGGTCGGGCAGGTTTTCACGCAGGCCGGCTCCAGCCCAACGGCCACGCGGTCCGAACACAGCGTGCATTTGTAGGCCTTGTGATCTTTCTGAGAAATACGCGGAATGTTGAACGGGCAACCGGTGATGCAATAACCGCAACCGATGCAGTGATCCTGATCGAAGTCGACGATGCCGTTGGCGTGCTTGATGATCGCCCCCGGGCTCGGGCATGCCGCCAGACAACCAGGCTCGGCGCAGTGCATGCAGCCGTCCTTGCGGATCAGCCATTCGAGGTTGCCAGCGTCGGTTTCGTGCTCGGTAAAACGCATCAGCGTCCACGATTCGGCGCTCAGATCCTGCGGGTTGTCGTAGGTGCCGTGGTTGTGGCCGACCTCGTCGCGCAGCTCGTTCCATTCCGAGCACGCGACCTGACAGGCCTTGCAGCCGATGCATTTGGTGGTGTCGATCAGCTTGGCGACTTCCTCCTGATTGCGCACCGAGGGTGCCGGGGTCGTGGTGGCCGAGCGGGCAATGATGTCTTGGCTGGCCATTTATAGTTTCTCCACGTTGACCAGGAATGACTTGGATTCCGGGGTCTGGGTATTGCCATCGCCGAGGAACGGCACCAGGGTGTTGGTCAGGTAACCGTGACGCGTCAGGCCGGTGAAACCCCAGTGCAGCGGAATGCCGATCTGATGCACGACCTGGCCGTTGACCTGCAACGGCCGAATCCTTTTGGTCACCACTGCCACCGCTTCGATGAACCCGCGCTTGCAGCTGACCCGCACCCGATCACCGGCAGCGATGCCCTTCTCTTTCGCCAGCACTTCGCCGATTTCCACGAACTGCTCCGGTTGGGCGATCGCATTGAGCCGACAGTGTTTGCTCCAGAAGTGGAAATGCTCGGTCAGTCGATAACTGGTGGCGGCGTACGGGTAATCCTTGGCCACGCCGAGGCTGTCCCACACCGAATCGAAGATCCGCGCCGCCGGGTTGCTGGTGGCTTTCTTGTTTTCGGGGTGCAGCGGGTTGATGCCGATCGGCGTTTCGAACGGCTCGTAGTGCTCGGGGAATGGCCCTTCGTTCATCTTGTCGACGGCGAAGAACCGCGCCACGCCTTCGGGGTTCATGATGAACGGGTTCATCCCGGCTTCCGGCGGCACGTCGGCCTTGTAGTCCGGCACGTCGGTGCCGCCCCAGGCCTTGCCGTTCCACCACACGAGACGTTTTTTCGGATCCCACGGTTTGCCCGAGACATCCGCCGAGGCGCGGTTGTAGAGAATCCGCCGGTTCGCCGGCCAGGCCCACGCCCAGCCCTGGTGCTGATGCATGCCGTAAGGGTCGGAATTGTCGCGCCGGGCCATCTGGTTACCGGCCTCGGTCCAGCTGCCGCAGAAGATCCAGCAACCGGACGCCGTGCTGCCGTCATCCTTGAGCTGGGCGAACGCCGCCAGTTGCGAGTTGCCCTTGATCACCGCGCCCGTGGCGTCGGTGAAATCGGTGGTGGCGTAGCCGTTGACCTCCTTGGCGATTTCTTCCGGCGACGGTTCTTCCGGAATCTTGTACGGCCAGGACAGTTTGAGGATCGGATCGGGATAGGCCCCGCCCTCGGTCTGATAACGCTGACGCAGGCGCATGAACAGCTCTGTCATGATCCGCACGTCGGTACGCGCCTCGCCCGGGCCGTCGGCGCCTTTCCAGTGCCATTGCAACCAGCGGCTGCTGTTGACCAGCGAGCCGTCCTCTTCGGCAAAGCAGGTGGTCGGCAGGCGAATGACTTCGGTCTGGATATCGGCGCTCTTCACATCGTTGTACGGCCCGACGTTTTCCCAGAATTGCGAGGTTTCGGTGGCCAGCGGATCCATCACCACCAACCATTTCAGTTTGGCCAGCGCCGCCATCACCCGGTTCTTGTCCGGCAGTGCGGCAATCGGGTTGAAGCCCTGGCACATGTAGCCGTTGACCTTGCCCTGCCCCATCAGGTCGAACACCTTGAGGATGTCGTAGTTGGGAATGTCGAGTTTCGGCAGGTAGTCGTAGGCCCACTGGTTTTCGGCCGTGGCATTGGCGCCGTACCAGGCTTTCATCAGGCTGACGTGGAACTTGCTGTAGTTCTGCCAGTAGGACAACTGCCCCGGCCGCAACGGCAATTGCGTGCGTTTTTTGATGTAGGCGGTGTAGTCCTGTTCGGCGTCGGTCGGCAGCGTCAGGTAACCCGGCAACGAGTTGGAAAGCAACCCGAGGTCCGTCAGACCCTGAATGTTCGAGTGCCCGCGCAAGGCGTTGACCCCGCCACCCGGCATGCCGACGTTGCCCAGCAACAGTTGCACCATCGCCGCACTGCGGATGATCTGCGAGCCGATCGAGTGCTGGGTCCAGCCCAGCGCGTAGAGAATGGTCATGGTCTTGCCCGGCGTCGAGCAAGTGGCGATTTCCTCCCAGATTTTCTGCATCGCATCGACCGGCATGCCGCAGATCTGGCTCGCCAGGTCGATGTTGTAGCGGCTGTAATGCTGCTTCATCAACTGATAGACGCAACGCGGGTCCTGCAGGGTCGGGTCGACTTTGGCAAAGCCGTCCTCGCCCAGTTCGTAGCCCCAGGAGGATTTGTCGGTGTAGGTGCGTTTGGCTGCGTCGTAACCGGTGAACAGTCCGTCCTCGAAACCGAACCCGGCTTTGACGATGAACGACACGTCGGTGTAATTGCGCACGTATTCGTGCTGGATTTTGTCCTCGGTCAGCAGGTAATTGATCAGCCCGCCCATGAACGCGATGTCGCTGCCGGTGCGAATCGGCGCGTAGTAATCGGCCACGGAGGCGGTTCGGGTAAACCTGGGGTCGACCACAATCAGCCGCGCGGCGTTGTGCGCCTTGGCTTCGGTCACCCATTTGAAGCCGCACGGATGCGCTTCAGCGGAGTTGCCGCCCATCACCAGGATCAGATTCGCGTTGGCGATATCGGTCCAGGTGTTGGTCATGGCTCCACGGCCGTACGTCGGGGCAAGACTTGCCACCGTCGGGCCGTGTCAGACACGCGCCTGGTTATCGAACCCCAGCATGCCGAGACTGCGAACCACCTTGTGGGTGATGTAGCCCGCTTCGTTGGACGCCGCCGAGGCCGCGAGGAACCCGGTGGTCAGCCAGCGGTTCACCGTTTGCCCCTGGGCGTTCTTCTCGACGAAATTGGCGTCGCGGTCGGCCTTCATCAGGTCGGCGACGCGGTCGAGCGCTTCGTCCCAGGTGATCCGGGTCCATTCGCTGCTGCCGGGCTTGCGCACCTGCGGGTACTGCAAGCGGCCGGGGCTGTGAATGAAGTCCAGAAGACCCGCGCCTTTCGGGCACAGCGTGCCGCGGTTGACCGGGTGGTCGGCGTCGCCCTCGATATGGATGATGTTTTGCGCAACGTTCTTCGCCGTATCGCCCTGGCTGTACATGATCAAGCCGCAACCGACCGAGCAATACGGGCAGGTGTTGCGGGTTTCATGGGTGTGGGCAAGCTTGAAGTGGCGCACCTGCTCGGCGAAGGCCAGCGTCGGGGCCATGCCCAACGCGCCCAGGCTAGAGCCTGCAAGGCCGATACCGGCGACCTTGAAGAACTGACGACGGCTGAGATCCATCGTGCACTCCTGATCAGGTGGAACCCGGTACTTGAGCCGGGTTTTTCTGGACAAACACGGTTGCGGCAGACAAATGCCGATCCTTTCACTCTAGACAACGTGCGCTTGCCCAGTGTGAAAACCGACCGTCGGCCATTCATCGGTCACAAGTTCGCGCCTACAGGGGATGGAGGTTTATCATCCCGGGCACGACCCATCTCCGCCTTCAGAGACCGCGCATGACTTTCGATTTTGATCAGGTATTCGACCGCCACAACACCGGCAGCACCAAATGGAGCCGCTATGCGGCCGACGTGTTGCCGATGTGGGTCGCTGACATGGATTTCGCGGCCCCCCCGGTAGTCATCGAGGCGCTGCAACAGCGTCTGCTGCACCCGTTGGTGGGTTACAGCGTGGCCCAGGACAACCTGCGCGAAGCCATCGTCGCCGACCTGTGGGACAAATTCGCCTGGCGCGTGAAACCACAGGAGCTGGTGTTCCTGCCGGGTGTCGAGTCGGGTTTCAACATGGCGCTCAAAGCGTTGGTACAGCCGCAGCAGAACGTCGTGGTGCAAACTCCGAACTACCCGCCGCTGCGCCACGCGCCGGGCCATTGGGGCCTGAACCGGGTCGAGCTGAAATTCACCGCCCAGGCCGACGGCACCTACGCCACGCCGCTGGACGCCTTGCGTGAATCCCTGACCGGTGGCGGTGCCCTGTTGCTGAGCAACCCGCACAACCCGATCGGCAAGGTCTTTGGCCGTGAAGAACTGCAAGCGGTCGCGGACATCTGCGTGGCGCAGGACGCCTGGATCATCTCTGACGAGATCCATGCCGAGTTGTGCTACGACGGTCGCGTGCACATTCCGACCGCGTCCCTGAGCCCGGAGATCGCCCGTCGCACCATCACCCTGATGTCGGCGAGCAAGGCCTACAACATTGCCGGCCTCAAGACCTCGTTCATGATCATTCAGGACAGTGCCCTGCGCGAACGGGTCAACCACGCCCGCTGCGGCATGGTCGACAGCGTCAATCCGCTGGGTATGGAAGCCACTCGCGTGGCCTACAGCGAGGCCGGCCCGTGGCTGAAGGAGCTCAAACAATACCTGCAAGCCAACCGTGATTTTCTGGTTGAGGCGGTTCGCAGCCGTCTGCCGGGCGTGACGATCAATGTGCCACAGGGCACTTATCTGGCGTGGCTCGATTGCTCGGCGCTTGGGCTGGACAATCCGCAGCAATTCTTCCTCGAACAGGCCCGCGTCGGGCTCAGCCCGGGACTGGATTTCGGTGATCACAGCCAGCAATTCGTGCGCCTGAACTTCGGTTGCCCGCGTTCGCTGCTGGAAGAAGGCATTGCGCGGATGGCGCGCAGTCTGGCCCAACGCAAGGCCTGACACCGACGCAAAAAAAGAAGCCCGGCCTTCATGGCCGGGCTTCTTTTTGTCATTTCATCGACTGGGCGATGATCTCCACCAGATTCATCTGATTGAACGGTTTCGACAGCCGCGGCAACTCCGCCGCAAAGCCTTCGAGGCGCTCGGCATAACCGGTGGCCAGGATGATCGGCAGGTCCGGCTTGAGCAGGCGCACCGCGTGGGCCAGTTGCGCACCGCTCATCTTCGGCATGGCCATGTCGGTGATCATCAGGTCGATGACTTCCCCTTGGTCGAACAATTCCAGAGCTTGCGCACCGGATGCTGCGCCGATGACCCGGTGCCCGAGATCCTCCAGCAACAGGCTGGTACTGGTGCGCACCAGGCTGTCATCGTCCACCACCAGAACACTGAGTCGCGGCACTGACGCCGTGGATGGCCTCGGGCTCAGAGGTTTGGCCGCCACCCCGTCGACGGCGACCGGCAGCCAGAGCTCCGCACAAGTCCCCTGCCCCTTCACGCTTTTAAGAATGAAACGCCCGCCCAGCTGTTCGATGAAGCCGTGCACCATCGACAACCCCAGCCCCGTGCCCTTGCCCAGGCCTTTGGTGGTGAAGAACGGATCGGTCGCCGAGGCCAGTGTCTCGTCGTCCATGCCTTCGCCGGTGTCGGTCACGCTCAGGCAGACATAACGCCCCGCTGCCAGGCTCGACTGGCTCTGCTCCAGAACCACTTGCGGCTGCGCGCCGATGACCACGGTGCCGCCCTCGGGCATCGCATCCCGCGCGTTGGTGGCCAGGTTGAGCACCGCCAGTTCGAGCTGGTTGGTATCGGCCAGCACCGTTTCGAGATTTTCCGGAAACTGCGTTTCGATGCGAATCCCCGGCCCCAGTGAACTGCGCAACAGGCCGGTGATGCCTTGCACCAGTTTCGGAATGTCCACGGCTTCGGTCTTGAGTTCCTGGCGCCGGGCGAAGGCCAGCATGCGCTGGGTCAGTGACACGCCACGCAATGCGCCCTGGGTGGCGTTTTCCAGCAGACGACTGACCTTCGGATCGTCGCCGACACGTTTGCGCACGATCTCCAGGTTACCGAGGATCACCGTCAGCAGATTGTTGAAGTCATGGGCGATACCGCCGCTGAGTTGGCCGATGGCCTGCATCTTCTGCGCCTGGAACAGCGCCTCGCGGGTTTGCTCCAGTGCCAGTTGCGCCTGGTGGGCTTCGGTCACGTCCCGGGTGATCTTGGCAAAGCCGAGCAGCGTGCCGGTCTCGCCGCGAATCGCATCGACCACCACATGCGCCAGAAACCGCGTGCCGTCCTTGCGCAGGCGCCAGCTCTTGTTCTCGAAGCGCCCTACGCGCACGGCGGTTTCCAGGGCGCGTTGCGGCTCCCCTATTTCACGGTCTTCCGGGGTGTAGAACATCGAGAAATGCTTGCCGATGACTTCGTCCGGCGCATAACCCTTGATCCGCTGCGCGCCGGGGTTCCAGTTGGTTACGCGACCTTCCGGGCTGAGCATGTAGATCGCGTAATCGGTAACGCCCTGCACCAGCAGCCGGAACTGCTGTTCGCTTTGCTTGAGGGTTTCCTCGGCCATCTTGCGGTCGGTAAGGTCGCGGGTGATCTTGGCAAACCCGAGCAATTGCCCGCTCGGGCTGAAAATCGGGTCGATCACCACATGGCACCAGAAGTGCGTGCCGTCCTTGCGCACCCGCCAGCCTTCGCCTTCGAACCGACCTTCGCGGATCGCCGTATCCAGTGCGCGCTGCGGCATGCCGACGGCGCGATCTTCATCGGTGTAGAAGCGCGAAAAGTGCTCGCCGAGAATCTCGGCTTCTTCATAACCCTTGAAGCGTTTGGCCCCGGAGTTCCAACTGGTGATGATGCCGCTGGGGTCGATCATGTAGATCGCGTAATCGACCACGGCATCGATCAACAGGCGAAAGCGCATTTCTTCGATCGCAGCGGACTTCTTGTTCTCGCTCATCAGGCTTGGCTCAAAGCAGATTTTCAATAACAGGAGTATGCGTCAAACCGGCGGATTGGAAAGGCGCATCTGCATGGTCGAGCTGCCACCAGCGCGGCAACAACTGTTTGATCCGGCTCTCGGCGAAACGGTCGTCGATCAGCATGACCACACCGCGATCCTGCTGGGTGCGGATCACCCGCCCGGCGGCCTGCACCACTTTCTGCACGCCGGGGAACAGGTAGGTGTAGTCATAACCGGCACCGAAGATCGCCGCCATGCGCCGTTTCATCTGTTCATTGACCGGGTTGAGCTGCGCCAGACCCAGTGTGGCGACGAAGGCACCGATCAGCCGGGCACCGGGCAGGTCGATACCTTCGCCGAACGCGCCGCCGAGTACCGCAAAACCGATGCCCTGGCTGTGCGTCGTGAACTGATCGAGAAACGCCTGCCGCTGCCCTTCGGCCATGCCCCGCGATTGCTGCCAGAGCGTGATGTGCGGATGCCGTTCGGCGAGCAGTTGCGCGACCTGTTGCAGGTAATCGAAGCTGCTGAAGAACGCCAGATAGTTGCCCGGGCGCTCGCCAAACTGGCGGGCGATCAGTTCGACAATCGGCTCCAGCGATGCCTGGCGATGGGTGAACCGGGTTGAGATCTGGCTGATGATCCGCACTTGCAGCTGTTCGGCGCTGAACGGCGATTCAACGTCGATCCACACCGTGTCGGCCGGGGTGCCGAGCAAGTCGGCGTAATAGTGGCGCGGGCTGAGGGTCGCGGAGAACAGCACGCTGCTGCGGGCCGCTTTCAGGCGCGGGCCGAGCAGCGCGGCCGGCACCACGTTGCGCAGGCACAGTTGCGATAACGGGCGTTTGCGGTCGAGGTCGCGCTTGCTGATGTCGAACAGGTAATGCGCATCGAACAACTCCGCTACGCGACCGAATTGCAGCATTTCGAAGTAGACATTCTGCAAGCCACTGTCGAGTCCTTGCGGGTGGTCGTTGAGGTAATCGCCGATGCTCGCGCTGCACGACATGATCGCTTGCAGCAGTTTTTCCGGCGCCTTGTCGTAAGCCTGATACGGCGCCAGTTGCGCGTTGTGCAGGGCATTCCATTCACGGTTGACCCGCTGCAAAGGCTTTTTCAAAGCCTCGGGCGCGGTTTTGCGTACGCCATTGAAGATCGCCTGATCGAGGGTGGCGCTGTACATCTGCCGCCCGCGCTCGACCAGGTTGTGCGCCTCGTCCACCAGCACCGCGACCTTCCATTGATTGAGCTGGGCCAGACCGAACAGCAGCGCGCTGAAATCGAAGTAATAGTTATAGTCCGCGACCACCACATCGGCCCAGCGCGCCATTTCCTGGCTCAGGTAATACGGGCACACCGAGTGTTGCGCGGCAACATCGCGGAGCGCTGCCTGATCCATCAACTGTAATCGGCTGGCGGCTTCACGTGCGGCCGGCAGTCGGTCGTAAAAGCCCTGGGCCAACGGGCAGGACTCGCCATGACAGGCCTTGTCGGGATGCTCGCAGGCTTTGTCTCGGGCGACCATTTCCAGCACCCGCAATGGCAAGGTTTCGCTGCGATCGAACAATACTTGAGCGGCGTCCAGCGCGAGTTTGCGCCCCGGGGTCTTGGCGGTGAGGAAATACACCTTGTCCAGTTGCTGCGGCGCCAGCGCCTTGAGCATCGGGAACAGCGTGCCGAGGGTCTTGCCGATGCCGGTGGGCGCCTGGGCCATCAGGCAGCGGCCGGTGCTGACGGCTTTGAATACCGATTCGGCGAGATGACGCTGGCCGGGGCGGAAATCGGCGTGGGGAAAGCTCAGTTGCTGCGCCGCGTGATTGCGGGCCTCACGGTGGGCCATTTCCTGTTCGGCCCATGCCAGGAACAAGCCACACTGTTGTTCGAAGAATCCACGTAAGGTTTCGGCGCTGAAGGCTTCGACCAGACAGGTTTCCTTTTCGCTGACGATATCGAAGTACACCAGCGCCAGATTGATCTGCTCCAGCTGCAACCGGCAACACATCAGCCAACCGTAGATCTTCGCCTGCGCCCAGTGCAGCGCGCGGTGGTTGGCCGGTTGTTTGCTCAGGTCGCCACGGTAGGTTTTGACTTCCTCCAGACAGTTCTGCGTCGGATCGTAGCCGTCCGCCCTGCCCTTGACCTTCAAAGTGCAAAATTCACCTTCCAGCGCGACTTCGCTCTGATAGGCGTCATTGCGCCGCGAGGCGACGGTGCGGTGACCGGCGATACCTTCCAGCGCGGTGGGCGACGGTGTGAAGCGCAAGTCCAGATCGCCGCACTTGGCGGTGAACTCGCACAACGCCCGCACCGCAATGCTGTAGCTCAAGCGCCCTGCTCCGCCCATTGCACGTAACACACGGCCACTGGCATCTGATGCGTATGGCAGAACTCCAGCCAACGCAACTGGTTGTCCTGCAGGCGGTCACCGGGGCCTTTGACCTCGATCATCCGGTAGGTCTTGTGCTGCGGCCAGAACTGGATCAGGTCCGGCATGCCGGCGCGGTTGGCCTTGATATCCAGCAAAAGGCGATTAAACCAGTGCTTGAGGTGTTCGGCCGGCAGGCAGGTCAGCGCTTGTTCCAGCAGTTCTTCATTGAGCGCCCCCCAGAACACGAAAGGCGACTGAATGCCCCACTTGGTGGCAAATCGGCTGCGGATGGTGTCGGCATAACGGCCGTCGTCGAGTTCCGCCAGGCAGGCCTCGAACAGTTCTGCCCGACGCCCCTGGAAATCCTCATGAAGCAAATCTGCCGGCCCACGCTGGAACGGATTGAAAAACGCGCCCGGCAGCGGCGCGAAAATCGCCGGCCAGCACAACAGGCCGAACAGTGAATTGATCAGGCTGTTTTCCACGTAATGCACCGGGCCTGCGTCTTCATGCAGGTGCGCCTGCACGTGATATTCCACCGACAGCGACGGATCGAGCCGTTCCAAGTGCAGATCCAGCCGTTCCACCGGTCTTGGCGCAACGCGTTTGAGCGCCGGCCCGCCGAGTTTGCGCCGCAGACGTGGCAGCGCCCGTTGCAGGCCCTGTTGTTCGGCGGCGCTTTCCGGCGCCTGTTCGGCCAGCGTGCCCAACTCCAGCGCCAGCGCATATTCGCCACAGCGCTCCAGCACCCGAACCATCCGCAACCGCGCGCCGGGGTAGGCGCAGTCGCGATACAGGCTCAGGGCCAGGGCAAACTCTCCGATGCGTTCGCAGTGCTGGCCGATCTGGAACAGCAACTTGCCGAGCCGACGTTGCAGCCACGGGTTGTCGAACTGCAAAGCGCTCAGCTCTTCGGCAATCGGCTCAAGCGCCTCGCCCGCTTCGAAACGTTGCTGACAATCGTGCAGGAACAGGCAGGCATCGACGTCGGCCCGGCTGCGCAGGCCCCGGGAATCGGCGCTGAATTCGACTTTTTCGTAGGTGAAGATCCCGAGATCGGCGAGGACAAACTCCGACCAGTCCTGATACAGGTTGCCGAAGAACATCAGGCGAAACCGGTCGCACAAATCCATCAGCGTCAGGCTGAACAACCGATCCGCGATTTGCGGGCACCAGTCGTGCCAGCGGCGTGATTCGGGAAACTGCTCATGCAGGACCGGCAGCCAGTCGACTTTGCGGCCCTTGGGCGTGTCGATCGCCGGGCCGAACGCTTGCAGGACTTCGACCTTCAGCAACAGATCGAACAGCTCCGGCATCGACAGTAGCGCCTGCTCGTCCAGCCACCCGTGGTCGAGCAACGGCTGCGCGGCCAACGCGATGTCGCCAATTTCCGCATAACTGAGCTTGCCCGCCCGAAAATGCACGCCCTTGCGCATCACCATCCGCACCAGCAAACCCTGGGACCCGCGAGGCAGTGCCTTGAAGTCGCGGATGAAAGCATGTTCCGTTTCGCTCATCACATCGGCATAACGAAGCTCAAGCCAGTCAAGCACTTGCCGGAAGTTGTTGAGGTAATAGAACGGATCGTCGAGGGGGCTGGAAGTCACGGTGATAAGGGGCCATGGCGAACGAGTACTGGTTATGCGTACAGATACCAGTTCCGCCCCGCCGGGTGCAAACGGAAAAGGATCAGTGGCATCCGCGATTCGGGTTTTTTCGCCAGTCCATCGAACTTTTGCGGGCTATTCGGCACCAACCGCGTTAGAAGACCGGCATCGGTCGAATTGAATGAGGAACGCTGGGTATGAATTTCAGAAAAATGGCTATGCCGATGGCAGCTGTGGCTTTGCTGGCATTGGCCGGTTGCTCGACCCCGACGGTGGTGACGTTGCAGAACGGCACGCAGTATTTGACCCAGGACATGCCGAAGACCAAGTCCGACGATGGTTTTTATGAGTTTCGGGACATTTCCGGCGCGAAGATCCGCGTGAAGTCCGACGAAGTGGCCACGGTGCGCAAGGAAGATTGACGGTTACCCCATCAAAAAAGGCTGCAATCCTGTTGGAGCGCAGCCTTTTTTGCATTCTTCAGCGGGGTAATGCCATGCCCGGAAGGGTGCCGTCGCAGTTCAACGCGCGTTCACCGCGCCGGACCATTTCTTCCTGCAAGCGCTGGCAACGTTGACGCTCCTGTTGCGCCATGCGGTCGATGCTCAGGTTGCCGGTCATTTCGGGCTCATTGTTTTCGCCGATACGCACGGTCACGAACGGTTGTTCGGGCTGGATATGAAAGCGGCTTTTCTCTTCAACGGGTTTGACTTCATCGCTTTCGACCGGCTTTGGCAATTCATCGGTACTGACGCCATAGCGGCTCAGAATCGAGCTGTGAGGCAGATCGGCCCAGGCGTTGGCCGAAAGCAGCGCCAACCCGACGATACCGATATACCCCTTGAAACCTTTCACGTTTGAATCTCCTGTACTCAATGGCGGCTTGCCTATACATGACGGTTACAGCGTCATTGGCTTTAGTCCGCATTTCCTGTTGGTGCAGGGGTTTGAGTCAGGTAGTGGCCAATGAGTCACTTTTGATGTGGAGAGGGAAAGAATTCCCTCTCCACCGTCACCCTCAGGCGATAACGATGCCATCGGCACTGAGACTGCTCAGCGAAACCCCGACCAGCGTCACGGAATCACCGCCGAACTTCAGCACCGTATCCTGCCCCACCGAGGTGGCATGGGCGCGGAAGTCATCGCCCGGCAACACGCCCTGCACGCCGAGAAACACCAGTTTGTCGTTGCCGGTGAATCCCACCACCCGATCCTGGCCGAACGCGCCGTTGAACAGGAACGTATCCGCCCCGCCACCCGACTCCATCAGGTCATTGCCGGCGCCGCCGACAAACACGTCGTTGCCCACGCCACCGATCAGGTGATCGTTGCCGTCCAGGCCGAACAGCCAGTCACCGCTGGCGTGGGCCTTGAGGGTGTCGACGCCACTGGTGCCCTTCACGCTCGACTCGTACTGGGTGACGTTGTTGCCGACCTTCAGGCCATCCGCCGTGACGCTGTGGGTCACGTCGTCCTTGAACAGGCCCCAGAGGAAACCCGGCTCCTTGGTGACGATGCTGCCGATGTCGCGGGTGATGCTGATCCCGCCGTTGGCATCGCGGATGTACAGGTTGCCGGCGCCGTCGTTGGCGAAGTCGAACTTGTTCACCGACTGCTGCAAGTCGAGGGTGTTGTTGCCGGCACCGCCAAGAATGACGTTGTAGCCGCCGCTGTCACGGAACGTGTCGTTGCCGGCCCGTCCTTCAAGGTAGTCATTGCCGCTGCCGCCCTGGATCAGGTCGTTGCCGTCGCTGCCGATGATGAAGGTGCTGCCCTTGTGGGTTTCGGCGTTGCGGTTGAGGTCCTGCACCCAGGTGTTGGCCCGCGCCGGGTCCGACAGGTTGGCGACGATGATCGTCGAGTCACGGCTGGTGAGATCGTAGAACTTCGACTCGATCACCCGGTTCATGCCGTCGCCGTAGGCTGTCGGCAGGTGCGAGATCCAGGTCGGGACGTTGACGATCGAGAATGGCAGCACGTTCCACACGTTCGACGCGTAGTGGTCGTTGAAGCTGACGATGTTGTCGGTCGCCGACACTTTCGACGCGTCGTGTACGCCAAGCGAGGCGCCGGTGAAGGTCGAGCCGTCGAGCGCGCGGAAGACCGGGTCGTTCTCGTAGCCGACGTTGAGCACTTTGTCGGTGCTGCTTTGGGTCGGTGAGGCGTAGGCGATGTAGTTGGAGTCCTGGAAGAACCCGCCCCATTTGCCGCCGCTCAAGTCCGCCATGCTGTTGACCGCCAGGCCGCCGAGGCTGTGACCACTGACCAGCACGTCCTTGCCGGTGAGACCGTTGGCCTTGGCGAAGGCCACCACATCGTTCAGCAGGTTGCCGAAGGCTTCACCAACGTAGTTCTTGGCGTAATCCTTGGGGCCGAACGCGGCGAGCAGGTCATTGATGGCGTCGGCGATGGAGTCGCCGATCAGGATTTCCCGCGGGCCGCTGGTGCCGCGAAAGGCGATGCCGATTTCCGTGAGATGACCCTGGGCGTCGTACTTGCCGAGGATTTCCACTTGCGCGCTGGTGTAGCCGGCCTTTTCGCCGAAGAAGGTTCCGCGAGCGTCGGTCTTGCCGTCATAGCCCAGTTGCGAGGCGGTGATGGGCGTCCAGCCAGCCTTTTTCACGGCGTCCAGAGCGAGTTTTTCCGAGTCGGGGTTCCACGGGAGTCCGGGAATCACACCTTGCGAATCCGTGCCGCCGATCAGCGCCGAAACCAGCGTGGCCGGCAGGCCGAGGCCGAAGCCGTTGTGCTGATACCCGACAGCGAAACCGTTGTCGAGGTTGTGATAGGAGTACAGCGTGATCGCCATGGCATCAGTGAACAACGCCTTGGAATCCGCTGAGCTGAAGTTCTTGTAGTCGTACACACCCATTGCTGTTGCCTCTCTCTTTGTTGGAATTATTCAGAGATAGCTCACAACCAGAGCGCCCCTCCCGAGGCGTTCCGGAGCATTTCAGTTACAACATTTGTGTCATGCAACCCCAATGGGAACCACCGCAAGCCGCGGTGGTTCCCACACGGAATCAGGCGAACACGAAACTCGAGTCGGACAGGTTAGCCACACCCACCCCGATCAGGGTCACGGCATAGTCGCCAATCTTCAGCACGGTATCGGCGCCGGACTGCGAAGCGTGTTGCTTGTAGTCGTAGCCCTGCCCTGCGCCCTGAACGCCCATGAACACCAGTTTGTCGCTGCCCTGGTAGCCATTGATCGCATCGAAGCCGAAGGCGCCGCTGAACAGGAAGGTGTTGTTGCCACCCACCGCACTCATCACGTCGTTGCCGGCGCCGCCGACGAAGGTCACATGGGCTTTGTCGCTGAACAGGTGATCGTCGCCGCCCAGACCGAACAGCCAGTCGCCGTCAGCGGTGGCCTTCAGCGTGTCGCCGAGAGCACCGCCATTGAGCGAATGGTTGTACTGGGTCAGTTCACTGCCATTGGCCAGGCCTTTGCCGGTGACGGTCCAGGTGATTTCCTTGCTGCTCCACCACGACCCCGACTCCTTGCTCACCAGTGCGCCGATGTCGCGAGTCATGCTGATGCCGCCGTAGGCGTCGCGCACGTACAGCGTGCCGTCACCGTCGTTGGCAAAACTGAAGTTCTGCAACGGTTTCTGCAGATCGAAGGTGTTGTGGCCCTGGCCGCCGAGCAGGATGTTGAAGCCACCGTCATCGCGGAACAGATCATCACCGGCGCGCCCTTCGAGGAAGTCGTTGCCCGCCCCGCCCTTGAGCCAGTCGTTGCTGTCGGTGCCGATGATGAAGGTGCTGCCGGTGTGCGGCTCACCGCTGCGGCCCAGATCTTCGACCCAGGTCTTGCCCCGGGAAGATGCTTCCAGGTTGGACACGATGATGGTCGAGTCCTGGCTGGTGAGGTTGTAGAACTTCGAGTCGATCACCCGGTTCAGGCCATCGGCATACCCCAGCGAGCTGTGAGCCGACCAGTTCAGCGGATTGACGATGCTGAACGGCACCAGGTTCTGCGCGGTGGACACGTAGTTATCGTTGAAGTTGACGATGTTGTCGGTGGTCGAGTCGTGCGGCTTGTCGTGTTTGCCCATCGACGCCGTGCTGAACGTGGTGCCGTCGAGCACACGGAACACCGGATCGTTCTCGTAGCCGATGTTCAGCACGTTGGTGCCGGTGCTGCTCTGGGTCGGCGAGGCGAACGAAATGTAGTTGGCGTCCTTGAAGAACCCGCCCCAGTTGCTCGCGCTCAGATCCGCCACGCTGTTGACCCCGAGACCGCCGAGGCTGTGGCCGCTGATCAGCACGTCCTTGGCGGCGATGCCATGGGCCGTGGCAAAGGCAGCCACGGCCTTGAGCAGGTTGTCGAAAGCGTTTTTCGCGTAGTTGGTGGCGTAATCCACTGGCCCGATGGCTGCCAGCAGGTTGTTTTTCATGTCACCGAAGGTGTCGCTGTAATCCAGCCCGCCCGTGCCGCGAAAGGCCACGCCGATACCGATCAGCTTGCCCGCCGCGTCGTATTTGCCGAGCACTTCCGCCTCGGCGCTGGTGAAGCCGTCCTTCTCGCCGAAGAACGTCCCTTTCGCGTCGGTCTTTCCTTGATAACCCAGTGCCGTGGCGCCCAGTGGCGCCCAACCGGTGCCGGGCAAAGCCTGCCCGGTCGGCGTGTAGGAATACAGCGTCAGTGCGATGGCATCGCTGTACAACGCTTTGCCGTCGGCATTTTTGTAGTCAAACAGTCCCATGTCGTGCTCTCTCTTCCTTTCAAAAACGGCAGTTCTTTGCCGAACTGCCGCTACACCTTAGAACTGCCAGTCCAGCGTCAGGCCCACACCGTGGTCCTTCTCGTTCGAACCGATCAGTCCGTTGTAGTCCAGGTTGACCCGGACATCGCGATTGAGCGCCAGGCCGGCACGAACGCCGACCACTGCCGCATCGCGATCCATCGACGCACTTTGCACCGTGAATGCACTGTTGCCATTGACGAAGGCCAAGTGGCTGTCGGAATCCACGCTGCTCAGGTTGTGCTGCCAGCCCAGTGTCGCACCCAGTTCAAGTTGATGTTTGTCCGACAGGGCAAACGTACGCTTGGCGCGGACGCCGAGGGTCGACAGCACGGCGTCGCGGTTATCTTCACCGCCCTTCAGTGCGGCGGCATCACCCTTCTCGGTGAAGCTGTCGCTGTTCAGGTGCACGTAAGCCAGGTTGGCGAACGGCTCCAGATTCATCGGTTGCAGACCGAGATCGTAGGCTGCTTCTGTGAACAGTTGCGCGGTGGTCGCATCGCGTTTGGTTTTCTGCTTGCCGCTGACACCGGCAAATTGCAGATCACGTTTGACGTCGATGCGATGCCAGCTGTAAGCCGCGCCGGCGGTCAGGCGCAGGGCATCGATCTGATGCCCCAGGTACGCACCCAGGTGATAACTGTCGACCGAAGCCGACGAGTGCGTGCCGCTGCCCATGTTCAAAGAGCTGTCGCTATAACCGGTAACGAAACCCAGACGCGTATCTTCAGCGATCAAACCATCGACACCCGCCAGCAAGCCGCCGATGGAGCTGTTGGAGTCGGCATTTTTATAGCCGCCATCGCTCTTGCCCCAGGCGCCCAGCACTTTGAGCCAGGCGTTGCTGCGGTCATCGGTCGGTGCGCCGGCGTCGAACAGGTCATGCTCGCGCAGACGTTCGCCCACGGCATCGCGCAGGTAATGGCTGTCGTTGATCAGCATGGTGCCGATGGCCGGGTGAATCTCGCCGGACAGTTGCTGGAAAGCATCCTGCGCGACAGCGGCAGTCGGCGACAGCAACAGGGTTTCAAACAACGCATTGCCCGCGCCCAGACGTTCGGCGGCTGCACCGACGGCACGCTGGTTCGGGGTCAGGCCGACACTGGCGAACGACGCGCCGTTACGCCCGACGTTCAGTTGAACACCGCCCGAGGAGTAATCGAGGGTGCCGCCGAGAAACGCATAACTCGGCAAGACCTGACCGAAGCGCCCTTGAATGCCACCCGCCGCCTGCAGAATGTTGAACTGGCTGCCAAGCAGCGATTTCACTTCAGTCGTGGTCAACAGTGTCGGGCTGTTTTCCAGCGTCAGCGCAACGGTTGCGCCTTCAATGGTTGCAGTGCCGCCAGCGACAACGCGGTCGCTGCTGGTCGGCGAGACTTCGACGGAATAGGTCGAACCCGGTTCGAAGGTCACGTCACCGGCCACGTTCAAGGTGCCGATGGAGTTGCCTGGCGCGACGATACCGCCGCTCTTCGCGGTCAGTGCCGCGATGTGCCCGTTACCGCCGAGGATGCCACCATCGTTGACCGTGACCGCCGATTGCAGCGAGCCATTGATCGCCAGTCGCCCCTGATTGACCAGGGTCGGACCGGTGTAGGTGTTGGCGCCGGTCATGACCAGGGTGCCGATCCCTTGCTTGGTCAAACCGCCGTGGCCGGAAATGTCGTTGCGCCAGGTGTCGAGACCGCAGGTGATGTCGGTGCACACGCGCTCGGTGGGTTTGCCGGCGTCGATGATCGCGCCGATGCCTGGCAGGTCGGCCACGAACTGGCCGGAGCCATAGGCACCCTGGATGCGGAATTCTTCGGGAATGTCTTGCTCGGTGACGAACATCGCCGGGCCGTCGATGGCCTTGCGCAGGTTGATCATGCCCCAGCCGTACAGGGCGTCGATGCCCGGTGCGCCAAGGTCAGTGGCCGTGGTGCGCAACACGCTGGCAACCTGATCACCGGACATGTACGGGAAGCGCTCCATCAACACCGCCATGGAACCGGCCACGTGTGGTGCGGCCATCGAGGTGCCGTTGTAGTTTTTGTAGCCGGTGGTGAGGTTGTCGGCGTTGGTGCCTTCAATGATCGAGCTGTAGATTTTCGTACCCGGTGCCGAGACGCAGAAACTCGCGGTGTAGCCGCAGCGCGAAGAGAACGTACTCATGATGTAGGGATTGGCACTGGCCAGATCCGGGTTCTTTTGCAGTGCGGCGACGGTGATCCAGTTCGGCGCGATGTCCGGCACGAAGTAACCGAGGCCGGCGATGGCGTCCGGGTTGTTCAGGTTGTAGTCGTTGCCCGCCGCGAAAATCGTCACGATACCGCTGCGCGCGGCGGCGATTGCACCGTCGTAGGCGCCGCCGGGTTTGGTGCCCAGTAGTGTGCGGATCTCGTTGAACTGCAATTGCGCGTCGTTGACGGTGAAATGCGGGTACGCCGGGTCACGGCCGCCGAGATCGAAGCGGTCGGTGATACCGATCCCCCAGCTGTTGTTGATGATCCGCGCGCCACTGGCGATCAGCGCATCCCAGCCGGCCTTGTACACCGCGCCGTCGTTGCCGCGCACGATACCGTCTTCCGGACCCGGGTCGCCGTTGTCGGCGCTGATGATCTGCGCACCGAACGCCACGCCGTGCATCGGCCCACCGTCACGGCTGCCGGCGGCAATGCCGCCAACGTGGGTGCCGTGGGCGCCGAGCTTGCCGTCGGAACCGACCGAGGGCGAACCGTCATAACGGAACGCGTCCCCGGCTTTGACCGGGATGTACGGGTCGGTGTATTCACGAATGCCGCTGGTGACCAGGGTCACCACTTTGTTCGGCCCGGAAAACTCCGGGTGCGCGGCGTACACCGGCTGGTCAAAGATCCCCAGCTTCACGCCTTTGCCGGTGTAACCGGCGGCGTAGGCGTAATCCGCGCCAATCGCGCCCAGGCCCCAATCCGCCTGGAATTCGGCGCTGCGCCAACTGGCGGCATCCCCTGCCCGGCCGTTTTCCACGTAGGGCGCAGCGTGTGCGCTACCCCAGGTGGCCAAGGCGCAAAGCAAGGCGCGATTGAGAGTTTTCAGGCGAAAGCATCCACCCGATTGCGCGGGGGTGTTGTTATTTTTCATCCAGCGACCTTCCTTAGTGATGTTGCACAAAATCCGTTTGTTCAGAACCTGATCGCTCCTACGCTCCCGCGTGGGAATGCAACCCGTGAGGCGTTCCCGCGCAGAGCGTGGGAACGATCAGTCAGAACTTCCAGTTCAGGCTCAGGCCAACGCCGTGAGTCTTCTCGCGGTTGGCCAGTTGTCCGTTGTAATCAAGGTTCACCCGCACGTCGCGGCTCAGCGCGAGGCTGGCCTGCACGCCGACCAGCGCGGCGTCGCGCACCAGTGGCGAGCTTTCGACGCTGTACGGCGCGCTGCCGCTGGCGAAACGCAAATGCTGCTCGGCCTCGATGTCGGTGAGGCTGTGCTGCCAGCCGAGATGGCCGCTGACATCGAGTTTTTGCGTGCCCGACAGGTTGATTGTCTTGATCGCCCTGACGCCGAGGGTGCTGAGCACCGCGTCACGCTGGTCGCCGCTGCTTTTCAATGCCGCAGCGTCGCCCTTTTCGGTGAAACCGTCGCTGTCCAGATGCACGTAGGCCAGATTGGCGAACGGCTCCAGGGCCAGTGGTTGCAGATTCAGTCGATAGGCCGCTTCACCAAATACCTGTGTGGTGGCGGCATCGACCTTGGCTTTCTGTTTGGCGCTGACGTCGCCGTATTGCAGATCACGTTTCACATCGGCGCGATGCCAGCTGTAGGCCGCGCCGGTGCTCAGGCGCCAGGCGCCGATCTCATGGCCGGCGTAGGCACCGAGGTGGTAACTGTCGACCTTGGCCGAGGAATGCGTGCCAGAACCCATGCTCAACGAGCTGTCGCTGTAACCGGTGACCAGACCGATGCGGGTCTGCTCGTTCAGCGCGCCGTCGACGCCTGCCAGCAGGCCGCCGATGGATGTGCTGTAGCCGGCGGTGTCGTGTTGTGAATCGGTGGTGCCCCAGGCGCCGAGGGCCTTGATCCAGCCGTTGCTTTGCTCGGCGTTCGCGTCGTGCAGGCGTTCGCCGATGGCGTCGCGCAACTGACGACTGTCGTTAATCAGTACCGAACCGAGGGCCGGGTAGATTTCCCCGCTCAGTTGCTGGAAGGCTTGCTGTGCATCGCTGGCGGTGGCCGACAGCAACAGGCTTTCGTACACGGAGTTACCGGCGCCCATGCCTTCGACGGCGCTGGCCACGGCCCGCTGGTTCGGGGTCTGGCCGACGCTGGCAAAAGACCTCGCGTTGCGTTCGACATTCAGCGCGATGCCGTTGCCGCTGTACGCGAGGCTGCCGCCGATAAACAGGTAATCCGGCACCACGGCGCCGAACTGGCCCTGGATGCCACCGGCCGCTTGCAGAATGTCGTACTGATGACCGAGCAGGCTTTTCGCTTCAGCGGTGCTGAGCAAGGTCGGGCTGTTTTCCAGCGACAGACTGACGGTGGCGCCGCTGATGGACGCCGTGCCGCCGGCGACGATGCGGTCACTGGCGGTCGGTGACAGCTCCACCGCGTAGGTCGAGCCCGGCGCGAAGGTCACGTCACCGGCCACATTCAAGGTGCCGATGGAGTTGCCCGGTGCCACGCGACTGCCGCTGTTGGCGATCAGTGCGCCGATCCGGCCGGAACCACCGAGGGTGCCGCCGTCATTAACCGTAACGGCGGACGTCAGCGAACCGTTGACGCTCAGCAGACCACCATTGACCGTGGTCGGGCCGCGATAGGTGCTGTCGCCGGTCAGAATCAATTGCCCGGCGCCGGACTTGATCAGGCTGCCCTGATACACCCGGCCGGCCGCCGCTGCATCACGGGCCATGCCGACGGCGTAATCGGTCTGGTCCTGTTGGCTGGCACCTGCCGAAATTCCGTTGTGCCAACCTTTGCTTTGCAGGGTTTGCTGCCAGGCGCTGTGCTCGGCGAGGTCTTCGCTCTGACGCTGGATCAGTGCCTTGTCGGAGATGTCGTTGCTCCACACATCGCGTTGCCCGGTGGCCAGATTTGCGTCGAACGCGCCGAGCAATTGCCCCGGTCCGCCCATCGCCCGCTTCAGGTTGGCGACGCCCCAGCCGACCCGGTCGGTCGGTGCGCTCGTCACGCTGCCGTCGAGTTGAGTGGCGGTAGTCAGCAGCACTTCCAGCGCCTGCTGGTTGTTCATGTATGGGTAACGCTCCATCACCAGCGCCAGGGCGCCGGTGGCATGGGGCGCGGCCATCGAGGTGCCGGACTTGATCGCGTAGCCGCCGTCGGGAATGGTGCTGTCGATCTTTGCTCCCGGCGTAGTGATGCACCAGTATTTGGCGATACCGCACTGGTTATATTTCTGCTGATTGCTCTGATCCAGCCCCGACACGGCCAGCCAATGGCCTTCCAGGTCCGGCTGAAAATACGGCAGCGCCGAACGCACGCTGGCGTTGGGGTAACCGCTGTTGCCGGCGCTGAACACGTTGATCACGCCGCGGCGTGAAACATCGGCGGCGGCATCGAGCCAGGTGCCTTTGTTCCAGTGCTGGGCGTAAGCCGCATGCAGGTCCGCCAGGGTTCGATAGCTGACATCCGGCGGCTGACTGCCCCAACTGTTGTTGATCGCCCGCACGCCGGCATCGGCCAGTGCGTCGTACACCGCTTTGAAGTAACGCGGGTCGGGATTGGGGCCGAACAGAAAACTGTCGTTCTTGTTGGTGTTGCCGACGTAGATCTGCGCATTGAACGCCACGCCATGCATCCCGCTGCCATCACGGGAAGCGCCCATGGTGCCGACCACGTGCGTGCCGTGAGAATCGTTGTTCGGGTTAAGCGTGCCGTTGACCGTGAACAGCGAGCCATCGACATAGCTGCCGCTGGCCGAGACCGGGTGATAGCGGTCGCTGGCGAACTCGGGATGGGCCGCGTCGAAACCGGAGTCCAGCGCACCGATCTTCACGCCCTTGCCGGTGATACCGGCGGCGTAGGCCTGATCGGCCTGCATCCGGTCCAGCCCCCAGTCCCGCAGGAATTCGGCGGAGCGCCAACTGGCTGGATCGCCGGGTTTGCCCGAATCCACGTATTGCGCCTGGGCCGGGTTGATAAAAATCACAAGCAACAGGGTGCCGACCGAAGCCGGCTTGAAGCGTACGTCCATGTTCACCACTCGTTTTTGTTGTTTTGTGTAAAAACTACGGTGCTATTGCGTCCGTGGGCCTTGCCCGAATGCTTCGTCCACCCGAGCCAGATCCTGCTCGCTCAAGGTGCCCGCGTAGTAATGCAATTTGGTCCAGGCCATGAGGTAGTCATAGCGTGCCTGGGCCAGATCGCGGCGGGTGGTAAACAGTTGTTGTTCGGCGTTCAGCGCGTCCAGGTTGGTCCGCTCACCGCCAAGAATGCTTTGCTTGGTCGAGACCACCAGCGCTTCGGCCGACGTCAGGGCTTTCTGGTAGGCGCGCAGTTTGTTGACGCCGGACAGGCAGGCACTGAACTGGCGACGCAGTTCGATCAGCGTTTCGCGGGTCTTGCCGTCCAGTTCGTATTCGGCCTGCTCCATGGTGCGGCTGGCCTGACGAGTCGATGCCGACACCCCGCCACCGGCGTACAACGGCACGTTGACTTCGATGCCGATGGTGTTGGTGTCGTAGCGCTGGTTATAGGTGTTGCCGCTTTCCGATTCGTTCTGGCGCATCGAGGCGTAGGCACTGACTTTCGGCAGGTGCCCGGCGCGGTTGCGCTCCACTTCATAACGGGCCACTTCCACGGCTTGACGCTGTGACGCCAGGTTCGGGTTGTTGCTGATCGCCAGTTCGTGCCAGGTGTCGTAGTTGGCCGGCATCAACGCGAAGGTCTGGAAGTTCTGATCCAGCGGCGCCAAATCGGTGATGTCCACTGTCGGCACACCAACCAGCGCACCCAGCTCACGCAGCGCGGCATCCTGTTCGTTGCGGGCCTCGATTTCCTCGGCGGTCGCCAGTTCATAGCGCGATTCGGCTTCGAGAATGTCGGTCCGCGTGCCTTCGCCCTGCTTGAACATGTGCTCGTTCTGCTGGAACTGCTGCTCGTACGCCTTTTTCTTGGCCTGGGCGATGTCGATCTGATCCTGAGCGAACAAGGCCTTGGTGTAGTTGTCGAGCACCCGCACCAACAGTTCCTGGCTCTTGCCCCGGAAGTTCTCGTCGGCAAACAGCGACTGCGCCACACCTTTGCGATACGCGGCGTAGGCCTCGTAGTCGAGCAACGGCTGTTGCAGGGTCAGGTTGGAGCCGTAACTGTTGTAGTTGCGGTTTTCCGTAAAGTTGCCGCGATCGGTGAGCTGCGTAACCTTCGAGGTGTTGTGGCCCTTGTTGTAGTTGTAACCGACTTTCGGCAACAACCCGGCGCGACCGATGGCGCGATTTTCAAGGCCTGCATCACGTTCCTTGATCGCGCCGAGGAACACCGGGTCATTGCGCAACGCCTGTTCGTAGATCTCGAACGGCCCCATGGCCGCCACTGCACTGTTGCCCGCGAGCAGCGCGAACGCTGCCGCCAGCATGGAAAGCTTATTCATACAGCCGAACATCCTTATTCTTCAGTCAACGCGGAGCCGGCCCGGTCGAGCAGCGGTTTGAACAGGTAGTTGAGGAGTGAACGTTCGCCAGTGCGCACGAACATTTCCGCCGGCATGCCGGGCTTGATCACCAGGCCGTTGAGTTTCTCCATGGCCTGATCGCTGACGCTGCTGCGCAACACGTAATACGGCACGCCGGTTTTCTCATCGACCATCTGGTCGGCGGAAATCAGGCTGACTTCGCCGGGAACACGCGGTGTCTTGCTCTGGTTGAATGCGGTGAAGAGGATGTCTACCGGCAGGTGCGTGCCTACCTTGTCGATCAGGTTGATCGGCAGGTGCCCTTCCACCTCCAGGCGCGTGCCTTGCGGAACGATTTCCAGCAGGGTTTCGCCCTGACGGACCACGGCGCCTTCGGTGTGCACACCGAGGTTGACGGCCACGCCGTCCGACGTCGCCACGATCTCGCTGTGTTGCAGATCGAAACCGGCGGAGGTCAGTTGTTCGGACAGGGTGACGCTTTTCAGTTGCGCGTCGGCCAGTTGGGTGCGGACTTCCTTCTGGTATTCCTCGCCGTGCTGTTGCAGTTTCAGGCGCGATTCAAGAATGCCCTGCTCTACCCGGCCGCTTTCGCCGGTGTTCTCAGCCAGCTGCTGCTGCACTTGCGACAGTTGACGCTGATATTCCATCAAGCGGTTGCGCGGGATGTAGCCGTTGTCCGCCAGCGGTTGCAGATTGCTCAACTGCTGTTGCAGGGAGTCGGCCTGGGCGTTGAGATCGGTACGGGCGCGGCGCATGCCGGCCAGTTGCGAAGTGGCGCCTTCGATGCTGGCTCGCAGGGCGGCCTGCTCGCGGGAATACGCTTCGCGGCGGCTGCTGAACAGTTGGCGCTGACCTTCCAGCACCAGGGCCAGGCGCGGGTCCGCGTTGTCGCTCAGCTCTGCCGGAAACGTCACCTGCTTGAGGTTGTCGCGCTCGGCCTGCCAGCGCGCAAGGCTGGCCCAGGCCATGCGGTACTGCGCCTGCAGCGACTGCACATCGGCGGCGACCTGGGTCTGGTCGAGGCGGAACAACGGCTGACCCTGTTTCACGATCTCGCCTTCGCGCACCAGAATCCGGCTGACCACACCGCTGCTCATCGACTGCACGGCCTTGCGTTTACCGGAGACCACCACCGTGCCTTGCACCGGAATCCCTTGATCCAGCGGTGCCAGTGCGGCCCAGGCAAAGAAACTGCCAGCGCCGGCCAGTGCCAGAATCCAGCCCATGCGGGCGAAGAATTTAGCGTCGCGCTCAGGGCGTTCGGTGATGTACGCGTGTTCCATCGTTGCTTCGTTTTCAGTGTTCATGCTCGCGCTGCTCATACACCCGAATTCCTTGTCGTGGGCTGGTACTGCCGGCTCAAGCTGAGCCCGCCCGGTGCCTGCGCGGTTTTTTCAGTGGATTGTGGCTGTTGTTGCGCCTGGTTGCCGGACAACGCCTTGAGCACATCCTGGCTCGGGCCGAAGGCTTGCAGACGGCCATCGGCGAGTACCAGCAATTTGTCGGCCTGGGCCAGTACCGAAGAACGGTGCGTCACCAGCACCACCGTGGTGCCCTGCGCCTTGAGTTGCACGATGGCGCTGGACAATGCGGCTTCGCCGACGGTGTCGAGGTTGGAGTTCGGTTCATCCAGCACCACCAGACTCGGCGTGCCGTACAGCGCACGCGCCAGGGCCACCCGTTGTTTCTGGCCGCCGGACAGGCCGCTGCCGTCCTCGCCCAGTTGCGTGTCGTAGCCCTGCGGCATACGCAGGATCATTTCGTGTACGCCGGCCTGTTGCGCGGCGGCCACCACCTTCTGCGGGTCGGCCTCGCTGAAACGGGCGATGTTCTCGGCGATGGTGCCGCTGAACAATTCGATGTCCTGCGGCAGGTAGCCGATGTATGGGCCGAGATCATCGCGATTCCAGCGATGAATGTCGGCACCGTCCAGGCGAACCGTGCCACCGAGGGTTGGCCACACGCCGACCAGCACCCGCGCCAGTGTCGATTTACCGGAACCGGAAGCACCCAGTACGCCCAGTACTTCACCGGCCGCCAGATTGAAATTGACCATGTGCAAGGTCGCGGTACGTTGCCCGGGTGGGCCGGCGCTGACTTGTTCGAACGTGATCTGGCCTTTTGGCGGCGGCAGCGCCATGGCGTCGTCGCTCGGCGGATAAGCCTGCAGCAGGGAGTCGAGTCGGCGGTAAGCCAGCTTCGCCCCGCTCCACTGTTTCCATACGGCAATCAACTGGTCGATCGGGCTGAGCACGCGGCCCATCAGGATGGAACCGGCAATCATCATCCCGGCGGTCATGTCGCCCTTGATCACCAGCAAGGCACCCAGGCCCAGCACCAGCGATTGCAGGCACAGGCGCAAGGTCTTGCTCAGCGAGCTGATCACCGCGCCAGTGTCGCTGGCCTGGTTTTGCAGGCCGAGGAAGCGCGAATGCACCTGGAACCAGCGTTTGCGCAAGGAACCGAGCATGCCCATGGCCTGAATGGTTTCGGCGTTGTGCAGGTGGCTGGTGGCCAGTTGGCTGGATTTTTGCGAGTAACCGGCGGCTTCGCCCAGCGGCTTCTTGGTCATGTATTCGTTGAGGCACGCCAGGGCGATCAGCAGCAGCGCACCGGCGGTGGCGAGGACGCCGAGCCAGACGTTGAACAGATAAATCACAAACAGATAGACCGGAAACCACGGCGCATCGAAGAACGCGAACAGCGCAGGCCCGGTGACGAACTGGCGAATGTGGGTCAGGTCGCCCAGGGACTGGCCGGCATTGCCCTCGCCCTTGAACAGGTTGCGCTCGAACGCGGCCTGATAGACCCGCAGATTGAAGCGGCGCTCCAACTGGCTGCCGATGCGGATCACGATGAAGCTGCGCACCACTTCCAGCAGGCCGATGAACGCGAAGAATCCCACGACCATCAGCGACAGCATCGCCAGCGTGGTTTCGTTTTGCGAAGACAGCACCCGGTCATAGACCTGAAGCATATAAATAGAGGGCACCAGCATCAGCACGTTAATCAGTGCGGTAAAGCATCCGACGCTGATCAGAATGCTTTTATAGTCACCCAATGCCTTGAATAAGGGAGCGGTGGCTGGGGCCTTCGCCATCTTCATTGATTATTCCTGAAATGATATTCCCCGCCGTGCTTGGCGAGACTTCAATTAATAGCCCGCACACGGGGCGGGACATACACCGACAGTGTCCGCTTACACTTCGATAACAACTTTCGCGATTAAAACCGGCGTCCGTGTTATTGAAGAGAGCCTTATAACTGTCACGGGGTGCCTTATATTTAAACTGTGAGTCGGTTCCGGCGATCAGGGCTGTTTGGCAGCTCGCTCAAGTGTAATCACCAGGCCTGACTTCAAAGTGCTCAGATAAAGCCCATCACGTTGTCGGCTGAAAAACTGGATTCTTGAGCCTTCCTTGCCGGTGATCGAAAGACCGTCCGGATCGGGAAACCAGCCGATGGCGCTGTCCTGCAGCCATGCGCTCAGGCAGTCGGCGCCTTTGCCCAGTGTCTGGTTGGCTTCAAGGTCGATCAGGCAGGTGTTCGACGGTTTGTCCTGCAAAGCCTGGGCTTCGGGAGCGTCGTTGCGGTCGCTCAGGGTCGCTTGCCACTGTCCGGCAAATACCGATGGGTCTTCGAGTCTCAGGCTGCTTGCCATAGTTGTTTCTCCAGAAATCATCATCAGCACCGGCAACAGGTACGCCGCCGCTTTGCGGGTAAAAGCGAATTGGATCATAGGAAATTTCACTCCGACGCGTAGCCTTGCTTACCAGCCAAAGCGATGCAAGTGAAGAAAGCGGCGCATCACGCGCCGCTTTCCCGGTTCACATCACGCCACGATGTCGCTGAGCGCTGCCTGGCCAACGGTGCTGACCTGGAAATCAGCCACGCCGTGCCCGGAGAAGTCCACCGAGAGCAGGCTGTTGCCGCCCGAGGAAGTCAGGACTGCATCGCCCGCCGCACCGGTGAAGGCGCTGACGAAGTGCAGGCCTGCGCCTTTGGTGATACCGGTCAGGTCGATTTTGTCGAGACCGCTGACAAAGTCGAGGATCTGATCGATCGCACCCGGCTTGGAGTCGGAACTGGCTGCGAACACGAAAGTGTCCGAACCCGAGCCGCCCCACAGCTTGTCGGCGCCACCGCCGCCCCAGATGATGTCGTTGCCGGCACCGCCCTTGAGTTCGTTGGCTGCGCTGTTACCGATGATCAGGTCGTTGCCCGAGCCACCGATGGCGTTCTCGATGGTGACGCCCTTGGCGATGGACACGTTGCCCACCAGGCCGCCAACGTCGGAGAACGAGGCTTCATTGAGGTTGATCTTCTGGTTCTGGGTGAAACCCGAGAAGTCGAAGGTGTCCTTGCCGCCCGCATCCCACACCGAGAACACCAGCTTGTCCGACGAAGAGGACGCGCTGAGGAAATCGCGACCGGCGTTGGAGTTGAAGCCGTAGGTGGTGTCACCGGTACGGGTGGTCAGGTTGGCGCCGTAGAGCTTCTGGATCGCGGCAATGTCGTCCATCAGCGGGCCGGAGGCATAAGCTTCCACACCACCCTTGCTGAAGTTCTGGCTGGTGTTGCTTTCACTCCAGTAACTCATGAGGCTGTAGCCGCGGGTGTCTTGCCCGTAGGTCGCGTCATTGTAGGTCGGGTTGCCGGTCCCGGCGTTGTAGTCGCCAGGGTGAGACAGGCCCAGGGTGTGGCCAATTTCGTGGGTCAGGG
This sequence comes from Pseudomonas allokribbensis, assembly GCF_014863605.1. Classification (NCBI taxonomy): domain Bacteria; kingdom Pseudomonadati; phylum Pseudomonadota; class Gammaproteobacteria; order Pseudomonadales; family Pseudomonadaceae; genus Pseudomonas; species Pseudomonas allokribbensis. The sequence goes on along the minus strand of NZ_CP062252.1, from coordinate 3,232,799 downwards.
TCTGACGCCCGTAGTTGTTCAGGCCCGGGGTTTTGTTGACGTCGTACCCACTGCCGGTCAGGTACCAGGACTGACCGTCATAGCCTGGCTCGGTGCCTGGCAGGAAAGCAAACGCCGCCGCGCCTTCCTGGCCGCCACTGTAGTTACCGAAGGTCATGTGGCCGTCGCCACCTCTGGCTGCTTCGGTAAAGGTCACGTTGGCGACATCGGCCCAGGATTGCATGGCGAGCACGGCCTGGGTTTTCTGCAGGGCGCTGAACTGACTGAAACCGGTGACTCCCAGGCCGCTGAAGTTGGCGGTTTTGGACGTCAGAAAGGTATAGGTCAGTTCGATCTTGCCGCTGCCGTCGAGGTCGTGCCAGGAGGCACCGTCTCGCAACAGTTGGGTAGCGGCTTGATCCACCGAGAAGGAGGGTTTGCCATTGACCGTGAGGTTGCCGCCACGATCGTACTGATGGCTGAAGCTATTGATCTGGTTGAACGCCGAGCTTGGCGCGGCCAGTGGTGCCGCGTTCAGCTGGAAAGCCTGTTCGGCGGTATCAATAGCATTAGCTTTTACTTTCGACATAAACACACTTCCTTGTTTAGCAATGGAACAGTTTTTGTCCGATAGCGACAACCTCTGGCGAGATTGTCCTATCACTCGCCCAATGAAGGCGTTAGAAACCTGACACAATTTGAAATCTAACGTCTAGCGTTTTTTTGAGATCAAATTGAACTATTCCGGGAAAGTCCCGTAAACAAAGCGCGTGCGGCGGGAAGAATGTTGTAAGTGTGGTGAGTTTGCCTAATTGTCTGACGATTTCTTATTTAAATATTAAATATCGGTAAGTTACTTTTTGTTAGACGCGTCTCACTTTCCTGCACTTTATTAGTGCGGTGCCAGCGAAGTGATATCAACCAAATAAACACAAGTTGCAGGCGTCATATACCGCTGCCGGAGCGGAGGAAAACCCGCTCCGGCAGATTTTTCAGCTGCCGGTACGGATCTTGTTCCAGACGCGAGTGCGGATCCGGTCAATGTTCAGCGGCATGGCTTCCAGCGCGAACAATTTGCCCATCATTTCCGGGCTCGGATACACCTTGGTGTCGTTCTTGATGGCGGGGTCGATCAGACTGTCGGCCTGTTCGTTGCCGTTGGCGTAGTGCACGTAGTTGCTGATGCCGGCCATGACGTCGGGCTGCAGCAAGTAGTTCATGAAGGCGTAACCGGCCTTGGCGTCTGGCGCATCGGCGGGCATGGCGACCATGTCGAACCAGATGGCGGCGCCCTCCTTGGGAATCGCATAACCGATATCGACGCCGTTCTTGGCTTCCTTGGCGCGGTTCTCCGCTTGCAGGATGTCCCCGGAGAAGCCGACCGCCACGCAGATATCGCCATTGGCCAGGTCGCTGGTGTACTTCGAAGAGTGGAAGTAGCTGACGTACGGCCGCACTTTCATCAGCAGGGCTTCGGCCTTTTTATAGTCTTCGGGATTCTTGCTGTGATGCGGCAAACCCAGGTAGTTGAGCGCCGCCGGCAGCAATTCCGGGCCGTTGTCGAGGATCGCCACGCCGCACTTCTGCAGTTTTTCCATGTTTTCGGGCTTGAAGATCAGGTCCCAGGAATCCACCGGCGCGTTATCGCCCAGCACAGCCTTGACCTTGGCGATGTTGTAGCCGATGCCGGTGCTGCCCCACAGGTACGGGAAGCCGTGTTCGTTGCCCGGATCGTTCGTCTGCAAGGCCTTAAGCAATACCGGGTTGAGATTCTTCCAGTTCGGCAACTGGCTCTTGTCGAGCTTCATCAGCGCGCCGCCCTGAATCTGCCGGGCCATGAAATGGTTGGACGGAAACACCACGTCGTAACCGGATTTGCCGGTCATCAACTTGCCGTCGAGGGTTTCGTTGCTGTCGTAGACGTCGTAGGTGATGCCGAGACCAGTGGCCTTTTCGAAGTTTTTCGCGGTATCCGGCGCGATGTAGTCGGACCAGTTGTAGACCTTGACCGTTTCCGCTGCCTGAGCAAGGGAAGCGGCGAGCATCAAGGGGGCGAGAGCGAGGGTCTTTCGGATCATGGATCGATTCCTGTATTGGCTATTGTTGTTGGCAGGCAATCAAAAGGATCAAAGCGTCAGAAAATCAGGACGTAGGTCTTGCGCACGGTCTCCTGGATATCCCAGATGCCGAGTGTGTTGGCCGGCAACATCAGTGCGTCGCCACCTTGTATGTGCAGGATTTCGCCGCCGCCGTCCGGGGTGAACGTGCAGCGCCCGGAAATGAAGTGGCAGAACTCCTGTGCGGTGATCTGCCGCCGCCAGCGCCCGGGCGTGCATTCCCAGACGCCGGTTTCAACGCCGTCGTCGCGCTCCACACTGGTGGTCGACGCAATGGCCACTGGTGTGCCGAGCGGCACGGCCACCGGATTGGATTCGTCCAGTGGCAGCGTGGCGGTGTTCTTGAATTGAGTGATGCTCATGGCGTTTCCTGTCTTAACGGCTTTCTTGGAGTAAGGCGATTTTCAGTGCATGAAACCTTCCATGAACCCGGCCACCCGACTGGCAAGCTTGCGCCGCCAGGGCGCGGTCGCCGGGTTGGCCAGGGTCTGGTCTTCGTGGACGAAGCTTTTGATGATCGCGTTGTAGCCGAGCCAGCGGCACGGTTCCGGCTCCCACGCCCGCAGCGCATGGATCCCGCCGTCCGGCAGCACCCAGGGCTGGTGAACCAGTTCGGTATCGCGCTCGAGAATCAGGTCAGCCAGGGTGCGACCGCCCAGGTTGGAAGCGCCCACGCCCTCCCCGCCATATCCGCCGGCCAACGCAATGCTGTTGGCCCGGTCGCAGAGCATGTGCGGTTTGAAATGCCGGGACATGCCGAGGTTGCCGCCCCAGGCGTGGGTGATCGCGGTGTTTTTCAATTGCGGGAACAGTTCGCCAAACAGATAGCGCCGCAGCTCCACTTCGTCACGGGTCAGATCAAAGTTGTGCCGTAACTGGCCAGCGAACTGATAGCCGCCACGGGCACCGAAAATCAGCCGATTGTCGGCGCTGCGCTGGCCGTAGGTGACCTGACGGCTGAATTCACTGAAGGCCTGGCCACGATTGAGGCCGATTTCGTCCCAGGTCGCGGCCGACAACGGTTCGGTGGCGACAATCAGGCTCTGCACCGGTAATTGATAACGCCCCAGCGGCGGCAATGTCACCGAATAGCCTTCGATGGCTGGAACGATCCAGCGACTGCGCACGCTGGCCTTGTCGGTGCGCAGGCTGCCCGCCTGCCAATGGGTCACCGGGCTGTTCTCGTAGATCTTCACGCCCATGCCCTGAACGGTACGGGCCAGGCCGCGCACCAGTTTTGCCGGCTGAATGGTCGCCACGTGGGGGGCAAAAATCCCGCCGTAAGGCTTGGCGACGCGAATCTGCTGGGCCAGTTGTTCAGGGTTGAGCCAGCGATAATCGTCGTCGGTCAGGCCCTGGGCATGCAGCTTGTTCAGATAGTCGCGCAGGCTGGCTTCCTGTTCCGGATAGCGCGCGGCGCAGTAAAGCACCCCGCCCTTGCGGTAATCGCAGTCGATGCCTTCGCGCTCGAGCACGACTTCCACTTCATCAGGAATGCTGTGCAGCAGATCGAATGAGGCGCGGCGTTGTTGTGGTGACAGGCCTGCCAGCAGGCGATCTTCGCCCAGCAGATTGCCCATCAGCCAGCCGCCATTGCGGCCGGACGCACCGAAACCGGCGGTTTGTGCCTCGATGATGGCAATGTCCAGACCCGGCGCGTGTTTCTTCAGGTAGTACGCCGTCCAAAGCCCGGTGTAACCGGCGCCGATGATTGCCACGTCGACGTCAAGGTCTTGTTCCAGCGCCGGGCGCGCGGTGAGCGGCTCGTCGAGTTGGTCCATCCACAAACTGATAGTGCGCCACGCCGGCATGCAAGACTCCGCCAATCCAGGTTTCGATGGCGTCGATCCTAGTGGCTGACCTCAGTGACTGTCTTGCGCGCGTGTCCGCAAAGAAATTTGCTTGGCGTAGGCCTTGGGCGACTGGCCAGTGTGCTGGCGAAAACAGCTATAGAAAGCCGATAGCGAGTTGAACCCGGCGGCAAACGCCAGCTCATCGATGCGCAGTGGCGGCGTGGCGTTGTCCAGCGATTGCAGCAAATGCTGGAGCCGCGCCTGATTGACGTAGCGATAGAAACTTTGCCCCAGCACCTGGTTCAGCAGATAGGAAATCTGGTTGCGGCTGTAACCGCACTCCTTCGCCACCCGCTGCAGATCCAGTTCGGGATCGAGGTACGGCTGCTGACGCTGGAAATACTGCTGCAGGTCTTCGGCCATGAAACTCAACTGGCGTGGCGACAGGCCCAGTCGGCTCGCCGCCGGACGCTGACTCGGTGCCGCAGCACTGGAGCCCTGCTCACGCACCAGTGATGCGTATTCATTGACCCGCCAGATTTTCGCATCCTTGACGGTAATCGCTTCGCTGGAACGGAACGACACCAGGCCATTGCCGCCGCGCAGTGTCACTTCGTATTGAATGAACGCAGTGTTGCCGTCAATGCGGATCCGGTCGCAATGCTCCAGCGCTTCGTCGAATTCACGGGGCATGCTGACGCGAACGTACTCGCGCAGTTCGTCGAGGCCGAGCACGCGGTTCTGGAAGAAGTCGTTGTACTGGATGTCCGGATGGTAAAGCGCCATGACGCCATCCAGGTCCCGGTGTTTCCAGCTCAGGTGATAGCGCATGACCGTTTCGGCCGTGGCCTGGGTCTGTTGCGGGCCGTCATCATCGGCGTGCATAGGGGACTCTTGGAAAAAGAACCGAGCTTGCCCAACTTCGGGCGCGGCATCAACCAGCCGGTGGTGATGGCACTTTGGCAAGGTTTTCGTCGACCATGACTTACATCAAAAAAATCCCTGCAATCGCCAAATGGCCTGAAAATTCTCACAGGTTTTTCACATCCAGATGCTACTTTTAAGGGCAGTCACCGGTTGAGCCAATGAAGGCTCTTCCCTCCTACCATGAGCAAACGGAAGCGCTCGATGAAGAAGGCGGGCAACACATGAATAAAGGGTCAAGCAAGGTTACGTTCCCCAATGCCTGCCAGCTGATGCGCTGGCATTTTCATCCCATGGGTTTCGAGGCCACGATGGACGCGCCGGGCAGCATGATCGCCCGCCTGTTCGACCGGGCCAGCGGCGAAACCCTGATCGCCATTGCCGGCATTCCCTGTGCCACGGTCATGAATGCGGCGGATGTGGAACGAATAATCGAAGCCGTGGAGGATGAGCTGGAAGCGTTTGTTCCTCCGGAATCTCTCAGGAGTTACGCCTAAGTTATTGATCTTAATTAAAAAGCCCGCTGTTTGCGGGCTTTTTTGTGGGCGTTCGCTTCAGGCGGTTTTCTTTTCCGGCCGGTGATCGACGAAGAACGGCTTGCCCTTGGCGACCCGATCGGAGGCGCGCGGCATGTTCACTGCCTGGGCGTCCTGCGGTTCGACGTACCAGTAACAATGACTCACCGCCCGGGTGATGCCGACATAAGCCAGGCGCAGGATTTCGTCCTTCTGCGCGGTGTCGTAAGGCTCGTTGTCGCCGGCCTTGCCCAGCCCGGCCATGCGGTAGACCTGATTTTTATACGGCGAACTGGTCAGATGCTGACAGTCACCGAGCAAGAACACCGCATCGGCCTGCAAGCCTTTGGCGCTGTGATAGGTCAGCTGCTTCAAGCGTCGGGACTCGTATGGCAAGCTCGAATCAACATTAACTACTGACTGAATATGCTGCTCTATCAATGACTTATCGCTGCTTTTTCGATAAAGCATCAGGATTGAATCGCCGTTTCTGTAGTGCTCCGCCAGGCGCTGGCCGAGTGCTTGATCGTCGCGCTCCAGTACGTTGACCGGTTGCAGCGGCTTCTCCTCGCCGCTGGCCTTGGCTTTCTTGCCGGGAATCGCCGGCGCCGCACGGACGATGTGCTCTGCCGCGTCGATGATGTGCTGATGGCTGCGATAGTTGTCGCTGAGCATCACCCGCGTGGTGCTCGGCGATGAAAACTCCTTGTTGAACTCCATGAAGTAACTCGGCGAACTGCCGCGCCAGCCGTAGATCGACTGCCAGTCATCCCCCACGCACAGCAAGGAAGAACGTTGCGCCCCGCGCCCGACGTGCATGGCCGGGCCACGGCTGCGGATTTCCGCAAGGCTGGCGCGAATCCACGACACGATCTGCGGCGACACGTCCTGGAATTCATCGATCATCAGATGCGACATGGGCCGCAGCAGTTCATCGCTGAGCAGTTTGAGGTTTTCCGGCGAGTGCTCGCTGAACAGCGCGAACATGCGGTTGTAGGTCATGACCGGTGGTTTCTGATCGAGCAAATGATCTTCCAGCGCGCGCCAGAACAGGCTCAGCGCCTCGAAGAAAAACCGGTCCGGATCATCCTTGGCGAAACTCATGCGGCCAACAGCGTCCGGTACATCCAGGCCCAGGTTTTCGATAAAGCCGGCGGCGGCGACAAAACAGTCCAGCAACGGCGCGGATGCGAGCTCGCCTTTGACCTTGTAGTCGAAGCCCGGGCCGGCACTGGCATCACCTGCCAATGTGGCCAGGATGCGCTTTGACGATTCGTAACTATCTATCAAAATCAATGGCTTACGGCAGAAAGCTTGAAACAGGGTGCGCTTGACTGCCCACTCTGCACGGACTGTCAGCTTGGCGTTTGGGCGGCAGACTTGCGGATTTTCGCGCGGATCGAAGCCCAAAATGACCCAGGCATCGAGGCTTGGAATGTAGCCATGACAGTGGAAGTTCGCACCGTTGATCTCGAAGGTCTGGCGGTTCGGCTCGACACCCTTGATCGGCCAGGCACCGGCGCGGAACCACAAGTCTTCGATCACGTCACACAGTTCTTCGTCGCGCTTGGCGGCCAGTTCGGTCACCGCCATGCGCTTTTGCACGTCCGGGTGATCGCGTTCCAGCTCCTTGAGCTGCAAGGCATACCGGGACAGTGGCTGGATCAATTGCCGGAAACGCTCGTCCTCGGTGTAGAGACGGTGATAGCAGGCGTTGAGCTGCTGACGCTGGGCGTCGTTGATCCGCAGATCAAACGGGTTGCTGTCGACGTCATCGTCCCCGCCCTGCGGCCGGTGGCTGAGGTTTTCAAAAGCCTGCAAACGCTCGAACCCCGGCAGGCTGCGAACCATCGGCAGAATTCGTGAATGGAAGGTGCGCACCAGATCCCGAGCGGTTTTGTGGCTCAGGGATTGCCCCCAGAGGGCAAACAGCTCAATCAGTTTGTTGATGAAGTCCTTGCGCGATTCACGGGTGAAGGTCACCACGGTCATCGAATCCAGCTCAAAGCCCAGATAATGCGTCAGCAGCAGAATGCGCAGCACCAGCGTGGTCGATTTGCCAGCACCCGCTCCGGCGATCACCGACGTTGACGGCGTATCACTGAAAATCATCTTCCACTGTGCAACGCTTGGCTGGGCGTGGGCCGGTAGCAAGCGGGCGACGTCAGCCTTCATGCGCTTCTTCAGCTCGGCCGTCAGTGGCAGACGCCAGTCATCGAACAGGTGGTTGTCGATGCTCGGCGCGCGATGCTCGGTGCTGCGACTGTCGCGGATCAACAACACCTGACGGCCCTCTTCCAGGCCGTCAGCCTTGCCTTCCTTGTAACCGTAATCGACCCCGGCGGTGTGACCGCTGCGAAAGCCATCGGCCTGGCCGTGCAGCCACGAAGCCCGATGCTGGGCGCGCAGTTGCGTCAGGCCGTGCCCCAGGAAACGCGCCGCCAGGCGTTTGAACCACGGCATCTCGGCCAGGGGACGAAGTTCGGGAGGAAGATCGGGGGTGTGTTGCGCCACGCTGACGGACTCCAGGAGGTGAGGCTGTTGGGGGCTATGGTGTCTGCATTTGCCCTTGAGTTCTAGCGAAATGCTTACAGGTCATCGAGTTAGGCGATGAACTGAAGGCTGCGTGAGAGCGTTTCGAGCTTTATAACATCAATCAATTCGATGGGAATGCAGCACTTTTTACGCTTTTTCTCGATTGTTGGCTGATAGATGATGCTCGCCATCAATCACCGGTCTCGCTTCGTGGCTGCGGCCGAAACGCCCCATGACGAACCTTTTGAGGAGAAGATCATGCTTGAACTCAGACCCTTCAGCTCGCTGGGCGGCGCCCATCACGGCTGGTTGGATGCCCATCACCATTTTTCGTTCGCCGAGTACTACGATCCGCAGCGCATGAGCTGGGGCAATCTGCGGGTGTGGAACGACGACATCATCGCCCCGGGAACCGGTTTCCCCACTCACCCGCACCGGGACATGGAAATCATCACTTACGTGCGTGAAGGTGCGATCACCCACCAGGACAACCTGGGCAACAAGGGCCGCACTGAAGCCGGCGACGTTCAGGTGATGAGCGCCGGCACCGGGATCGCCCACAGCGAATACAACCTGGAAGCGACCGCTACCAAGATCTTTCAGATCTGGATCATGCCGACCGAAACCGGTGCACCGCCTTCGTGGGGTGCCAAACCGTTTCCCAAAGGCGAGCGCGAAGGTTTTGTGACCCTCGCCAGCGGCAAGGTCGGTGACGATGAAAGCCTGCGCATTCGCGCCGATGCCCGGTTGGTGGCAGCCACGATCAAGGCCGGGGAAACCGCCGAGTATCGCCTCGATGCCGGACGTCGCGCCTACCTCGTACCGGCCACCGGCGTGATTGAAGTCAACGGCTTGCGTGCGCAAGCTCGAGACGGTGTCGCGGTGAGTCATGAGCCGGTGCTGACCGTCACAGCCATTGAAGACAGTGAAATCGTGTTGGTGGATCTGGCCTGATCGGCTGAATGGCGGGCAAAAAAAGGGCGACCTCTGAGGTCGCCCTTTTTTATTCAGCGCGGATTACTTCGTGGAAATTGCACCATCCACCAGGGTTTGCGCTTCGGCCACCAGTTGCTTGAGGTGGTCGTCACCGATGAAGCTTTCGGCGTAGATCTTGTAGATGTCTTCGGTGCCCGAAGGACGCGCGGCGAACCAGCCGTTCTCGGTCATCACTTTCAGGCCGCCGATGGCCTGATCGTTGCCCGGCGCCTTGCTGAGAATGCTCTGGATCTTCTCGCCCGCCAGCTCGGTCGAGGTGACTTGCTCCGGCGACAACTTGCTCAGCAGCGCTTTCTGCTCAGGGTTGGCCTTGGCGTCGACACGCACCGAGAACGGCTCGCCCAGTTCATCGGTCAGTGCGCGGTAGGCCTGGCTTGGGTCGCGGCCGGTACGGGCAGTCATTTCAGCAGCCAACAGGGCCGGGATCAGGCCGTCCTTGTCGGTGCACCAGACGCCGCCGTCCTTGCGCAGGAACGATGCGCCGGCGCTTTCTTCGCCGCCGAAACCCAGCGAGCCGTCGAACAGACCGTCGGCGAACCACTTGAAGCCGACCGGCACTTCGTACAGGCGACGGCCCAGACGCTTGGCCACGCGATCGATCAGGCCACTGCTGACCACGGTTTTACCCACGGCCGCGTCGGCGCGCCATTGCGGACGGTTCTGGAACAAGTAGTCGATCGACACGGCCAGATAGTTGTTCGGTGCCAACAGGCCGCCGGACGGGGTAACGATACCGTGACGGTCGTGATCCGGATCGCAGGCGAACGCGACGTCGAAGCGCTCCTTGAGACCGATCAGGCCTTGCATGGCGTGGCTGGACGATGGGTCCATGCGGATCTGGCCATCCCAGTCGACGGTCATGAAACGGAACGTCGAATCGACTTCCTTGTTCACTACATCGAGATCCAGACGATAGTGCTCGGCAATGGCCGACCAGTAACGCACCCCTGCTCCACCCAGCGGATCGACACCCAGACGCAGTTTGGCACCGCGGATGGCGTCGAAATCAATGACGTTGATCAGGTCGGCAACGTAGGTATTCACGTAATCGTGACGATGCGTGGTGGCGGCTTTCAACGCCTGTTCGTAACCGATGCGTTTAACGCCTGCCAGTTTGTTGGCCAGCAGCTCGTTGGCCTTGGCTTCGATCCACTTGGTGATGTGGGTGTCGGCCGGGCCACCGTTGGTTGGGTTGTATTTGTAGCCACCGCTTTGTGGCGGGTTGTGCGACGGCGTGATGACGATGCCGTCAGCGAGGCCGGTGGTGCGGCCGCGGTTGTAGCAAAGAATGGCGTGGGACACTGCCGGTGTCGGGGTGTACTCATCGCCTTCGGCGATCATCACAGTCACACCGTTGGCTGCCAGCACTTCCAGGGCGCTGGCCCCGGCCGGCGTCGACAGCGCGTGGGTATCGATGCCGACAAACAGCGGACCGGTGATGCCCTGGGCTTCGCGGTACAGGCAGATCGCCTGGCTGATGGCCAGAACGTGCCACTCGTTGAAACTCAAGTCGAAGGAGCTGCCACGATGCCCGGAAGTACCAAACGCCACACGCTGGGTGGAAATCGAGGCATCGGGTTGGCCGGTGTAATACGCCGTTACCAGTCGCGGGATGTCGACCAACAACTCTGCCGGTGCCGGTTTGCCCGCAAAAGGACTGAGTGTCATGCAAAACCTCTGAAATAGAGTGGTTCAGGAAATTACAGCGGAGTTTACTGGCAGTTTGACCGTAGTGCGATGGGATCTATCCAGTGCATCCCCGATGTTTTTTAACAGCTCAATCATCGGGGGCCAGTCGCAAGGCATCGCCAAGCAAACCGACGACGCCTGCCAGCTCCAGCCCGCTGCTGCCTATCGCGCTCAGACGCATGTGTTGCCCATGCATGCCTTGGGTACTGAACAGCTCTCCCGGCGCGATCAACACATGTTGCTTGAGCAGCCGTTGAAACACCGTGCCCATCGCCACCCGACGCGATGAACGCACCCAGACCGTCGCACCGCCCTGCGGCTCGGCGATGTGCAGTGCATCGCCCAGTCCTTCGCGCAGCAGCTCGATCAACTGTGTACGACGCTCCTTGAGCAGACGCTTGAGCACCGGCAGATGTTGATCGACACGACCGCTGGCATACAGTCGGGCAATGGCTTTCTGGCGAATCGGCGACAAGCGAAACGAACGCAGCAGAAAGTGCCGTTGCAGGTCGTTGCGCCATTGGCGAGCGAGCACATAGCCGTAGGGCGCTTCGACACCGATGACCTTTTCGAACGTGGAAAACACCAATAGGCGATCGGGGTCCAGCAAGTCCCGCAGAGGTCGACTTGCGCAGTCATCGCCCAATTCACTGTAACTGTCGTTTTCCAGCACCCAGGTACCGTGGAGCCTGAGCAGGCGCGCGATGGCTTCGCGATTATCGGCGGGCGCCAGGCTGCCATGGGGCATGTTCAATTGCGACGACATCAGGATCAGCCGTACCGGTTCGGTTTCCAGTAACGAGGCCAGATGCTGTGGATCGAACCCTCCGCCGGGCTGTACCGACAGCTCGATGACCCGCACGTCGGCAGACTGAAGCAAGCGCAATATCACCCAGTCGCAGGGGGACTCGACCACCACGGTCGTGTTACGCAGCTCAAGGACCGCGATCAGGATTTCCAGCACCCCTCTTACATCGGCGCCTATATAGACATCCTCGGCATGCCAGCAATGAGTGGGTGATGAGGTATAGCGAGCGGCCAGCAGCGTGCGCAACTCCAGCTCGCCACAAGGCTGGGCCGGTGCCTGCGACTGTCGGGGATATTGGCGCATGAGCTCCCGCTCAAGCATCAGCAACGGGCTGTCCAGGGGTTGAATCGAAGCCGGATCGTCGGCACTCAATACGCGCATGCCGAGACATCTGGCGTTGACGTAGACGGTTTCCAGCAGGTCATTGCCTCGCCCGGGCGGCATGACGGTGGATGCCGGCTGTGCGAAATACCCGGACTTGGCCACGGAGTAGACCCGGCCTTCTCGTTCAAGCAGTGCGTAGGCGTACTGAATGGTCGATATCGACACGTTCAACCGTTCGGCCAGTTGCCTTAACGAGGGCAGTCGAACCGCCCCTTCGCCGCCTGGCCCTTCGATCAGTTGGGTGAGATAGCGATAGACCGCCTGATAGGCAAAATCGTTTTCACGCGAGGCATTCATGAACCGGCGTCCGCAGGCATTCTCTGGTGACCGGTCGCTACGCTCACGCTCAACCTTCCGCCGTACGGTCGCCTGCGGCAACCTCACGGTCGGCCGGATCCGGGGCGTGCGTTGCTTGATCGGCCATTTGAATGGCGTCCATGGCATACAGCCGACTGATCAGCCGCACGGGCAAACCACTGACATCGGTCATCCATTGCAGAACCTGCTCCGGCGCGTGCAATCCCTGCATCGCACGATGCAGATCCGGCATGGCCACCAGCATGCCCGGATGGCAGGTGCGCAGAAAACGTTCGAGCCCGGCTCCGCCCTCGATGAAAGGCGCGAACAAGAGACAGACCAGTTGCGCTTCATTGAGCCCGAAGCTCTTTTGCAAGGATGAGGAGGCCAACGATCGATGCTCGCTGAGATCGGACAGGTTGCCGAACGTCGCCACAAACCGTTCGCAAATCTGCTCCGGCAGGTTTTTGCGACGCATCACTGCCAGGCAACGCTGCAGGTATTCCGAGACCCCGACTTCATAATCGTGACCGCCGATGTAGTTGGCTTGCAGACCGCTCAGGTAGGCCGCGACCAAGGGATCTGGCGACTCGCCGGCGCCTGGCTCGAACAACAAATCATCTGTCTGAAACCCGAGAAAGTCGCTGAGCAAGGGCCACCGCTCCTCCATCTTGCCCACCACCATGTCATCGATGCCGATGTAATGGGTGCGCCGACAGGCTTCGAACTGACCGAGAGGACGCCACGGCAGCAGATCGGACTCTGCGTGGAGCTCGCGATAGCAGTCGCCCCCCATGCCGTCGAGCAGATTGAACAGCTCTTCGAATCCGGCACCGCGCTTCGGCAGCGCGCCGATGCCGGCCTTCTGGGCGGCGCGATCCAGTCCCTGAAGAAAATTCTCCTGGCTGCGTGCGGAGTCGCTGCTGACCAAGGCATCGACGCCGTTGTTCCAGCGTGCAACCTGCCCGTAGAACTCGGCGGTGGCCAGGTACGCGTCGTCCCAAAGCTCCAGGCTCTCTCCCCAGCGCCGGCGGTGGCCAACCATCAGCAGATTGATGCGATTCGCCTCCCGACCATCATCGGTGAGCGGCGCCTGGTGATTGAAAGGCAAGACCTCCCGATTGTCGATCATCAGCAGTTCGACCCTTGGGTCGTCATACAGAAACAGTGCGCTGAAACTACGGTGCATGTTGTGCAATGCCGAGACCGGTGTGGCGCAACCGCGCAGGGTTGCCACCCGCAACTGAAAAGTGCCCGGAGCCCGTCCGGCGATGCTCAGTTGCGCAGCGCGCATCAGGGCCAGGCTGTAACAGCAATCCCGAGTGCCCGATTGCGTCACCAGCACCTTGAATTCGCCGATTCGATCCATGCCCCCGGCAGCCACCGCCAGTCGCTGAATCAACAGCTGCAATGCCGTGCGTTCTGCACGGGAAAAAAAACTCAGCAATCGTTGCAATACTTGCTGGTAGACATAGTTCATTGCCTGGTCATGGATCGTGCTCATCAGTACTTCACCCGATATCAAAGGTTTTATATTGCGCAACCACGAACGCCGGACGCGCAATCATTCTTCATTAATTAATAGACGCTGAAATGCTAACACTTAAGGTTTTGTAGTTATTTGAAACAGTTGGGCTCGCAATAATTCATGTTTATGGCTCGCGCGCCGCAAGCCCGCGTCTTTACGGGGTTTTCTCGAGAAGGAAGTTTTCCTGGGAAATTTCTTACAATGACCTGCGCATGATGAGCACAAGAAAAAAAGAAGGGATTACGCAACCGCCCTACAGCAATTAAACAAGAATCAAGATATCGACCCTCGACAATCATTTTGTATTGCGCAGGAAAAAGAGAATGCACAGCCATAGCTCATTCCTTGAGATGAAAGTAGTCATTCAATTATCAGGGTCTGGAGGGCGATTAGAAGATACAGATCAAGAGTAAAAACCAGTTCAGTTGCTGAACGTCCCCAGGCGTCGCGCCCAGGGTTTCTCATGGTCTGAAGGATGGAACGCACAAGAGTCCGTGGGGCCACGGACTCTGATCACAACGGTCAGGCAGGTTCGACTTGCAGGGCGACCCGCTCACGGCAAGGGCATTCGTCCATGTAGCGGTGTGCTTCGACAAACTCGTTGAACGGGAAGACCCGGGTCTTGAGCGGAAGCAGCACGCGGTCGGCCGTCAACTGATTGATGTCACGCAGGGCACGTTGCAAGGCGACGTGATCCTGGACGATGCCCAGTTCCGGCTTCCCGGTGAAGTTGCCGATGCAGTGCACGAAGAACTGGATGTTCTTCTGGAACGCTGCGCAGGCCGGGAATGGCGTCTGGTTGCCACCCTGCAGGCCATACAGCACCAGGCTGCCACGAGGTGCCAACACATCTCCAAGCAGCGACATCTGTGGGCCACCGAGACCGTCGAACACGACATTGACGCCACGGTTGTCGGTGATCTTGTTGATCCGCATCAACAGGTCTTCTTCTTCGGTGACGATCACTTTCTCGGCACCGAGGGACAGCAGGTATTCGCGCTCTTCCGCGGTTTTCGTGGCGGCAATCACTCGCACACCCAGCGCCTTGCCCAACTGGACAAAGGACGGACCGGCGCAATGACTGGCGTCAGTGACCAGGGCAAACTGCCCGGGTTTGACGCGTGCCAGATCGACGTAACCGAAATAGGCGATCAACAGCGGCGTGTAATGCACGCTGGCTTCGATCGGGCTCAGCACGTCCGGATAACGGGTCAGCGCCGTACGCGGAAGAACGATCAGTTCGCCATAGACCGGATAGTCATTGGGACTCTCGGCCGGAAAACTCGCCACCTTGTCACCGACAATCAGGTCTTCGACACCGTCGCCAATGGCCGTGACCACACCAGCCATTTCATGACCCAGGCCTGAAGGCAGGCGGGCCTGAGACGACGCAAGGTTCTGACGCCAGAGCGTGTCGTACCAGCTGATGCCGATCGCCTCGACACGCACCTGCACTTCGCCAGGACCTGGCTGAGCGGCCGCATGCTCTTCGCATTTGAGCACCTCGGCCGGACCAAACTTGTGAAAACGGATCGTGCGGGACATCGCAAACCTCGTCAAAGTAACCTCTAATGCCCTGAACTCTATCTGGGCTTTCCAGCCAAGACTATCAGTGGCTATTAATAGTCGACATGCCTGTCATTGATTCCGCAGTATGGCCAGCATTGAGCAAATCCATGAAAAAACTGCTGCCGCCTTCTCAGTAAAGCTGAATTACCCGGTGCAGACTACCAGCCTTTCCCCGTAAGATTCATGCCGGCCATTGTTCTCATATGGTCGCTCTCGTCAAGCTTGATGACTCTGCCAGGACTCCAGATGAATCGTAATGACCTGCGTCGTGTCGACCTGAACCTGTTGATCGTATTCGAAACGCTGATGCACGAACGCAGCGTGACCCGCGCTGCGGAGAAGCTGTTTCTCGGCCAGCCAGCGATCAGCGCGGCGCTTTCGCGCCTGCGCGGACTGTTCGACGATCCGCTATTTGTACGCACCGGGCGCAGCATGGAACCGTCTGCTCGTGCGGTGGAAATCTTCGCCCTGCTCTCGCCTGCCCTGGACTCGATTTCGACAGCGGTCAGCCGCGCGGCCGAATTCGACCCGGCCACCAGCACCTCGGTTTTCCGGATCGGCTTGTCGGACGATGTCGAATTCGCGTTGCTGCCCATGCTGCTCAAGCGCCTGCGGGCCGAGGCGCCCGGGATCGTGCTGGTGGTCCGTCGCGTCAACTACATCTTGATGCCGGGCCTGCTCGCCTCCGGTGAAATCTCGATCGGCGTCAGCTACACCACCGACCTGCCGGCCAACGCCAAGCGCAAAGTCTTGCGCCGCAGCCAGCCAAAACTGTTGCGCGCCGATACGGTGCCGGGGCCATTGAGCCTGGATGACTATTGCGCCCGTCCGCATGCGCTGGTTTCGTTCGCCGGCGACCTCAGTGGCTTTATCGATGAAGAACTGGAAAAGCTCGGGCGCAAACGCCACGTGGTGCTGGCCGTGCCGCAGTTCAACGGTTTGAGCACATTGCTGGCCGGAACCGACATTGTCGCGACGGTACCGGACTACACGGCTGATGCGCTGACGTCTGCGGGCGGTGTGCGCGCGGAAGATCCGCCGTTGCCGACACGTACGTTTGAACTGCACATGGCCTGGCGTGGGTCGCAGGATAACGATCCTGGGGAGCGTTGGTTGCGGTCGCGGATTCAGATGTTTTTTGGGGATCCGGATAGCCTCTGAGAAGCCTTTCCGAAACCGCTTTGCTATCGGCAGCAAAGCGGTTCAAGAACTCAAGCAGAAGCCCCGGGCCGAGCCAGTCGATAGACCGACAGGCAATAAAGCAACAACGCCAACGCCGCCAACATCCCGCCAACGACCCCGATATAAGCGAAGCCGAACTGGCTGCCCACCCAACTCCCCATCAGCGCCCCGCCGCCAATGCCGATGTTGTAGATCCCCGAAAACAGCGCCATCGCCACATCGGTCGCATCAGGCGCCAGCACCAGAACCTTGGACTGCAACGCCAGACCGAACCCCATGATCGCCATTCCCCAGAACAGGCTCAGCGTGCACAGGTACGAAACCTTGCCGCTCAAGGGCAACAGCAACGCCAGGCACAACGCGAGCAACGACACGGCGACGATCAGAAAACGCTGCGGGCTATACCGGTGCAGCCAACTGAACAGCAGGGATCCGAAAATCCCCGCACCGCCGAATAACAGCAGGATGAGCGTTACCGTCTCGCCACTCATGCCCGCCACGACCTGAACGAACGGTTCCACGTAGCTGTAAGCGGTGAAGTGAGCCGTCACGACCATCGCGGTCAGGATATAGATCGCTACGAGTGCAGGTCGCTTCAACAATAAAGGCAAACTTTTGAGCGACCCCGAGTTCTGGCTGGGCAGCAACGGCAAGACCCTGGCCAGCCAGAACACCAACGTAGCCGCCAGCACCGCGATCGCGATAAAGGTGGTTCGCCAGCCCATCGCTTCGCCCAATATCCGGCCGAGGGGAATGCCCAGCACCATCGCCAGGGAAGTGCCGGTTGCCAGCAAGCCCAAGGCCTGGACCTGCTTGCCCGGCGGCGCCAGACGCACGGCCAGAGAAGCCGTGATCGACCAGAACAGCGCATGCGACAACGCCACGCCGATCCGGCTCACCAGCAGGACAGCGAAGCTGGTCGCCAGACTCGACAGGATATGACTGACGATGAACATCGCAAACAGCACGATCAACAGCTTGCGCCGCTCGACGTTGCGCGTCAGCAGCATGATCGGCAGCGACGTCAGCGACACCACCCACGCATAGATGGTCAACATCAAACCGACCTGAGCCGACGTCATGTCGAAGCTGCTGCCGATCGAACTCAACAGCCCGACTGGGACGAACTCGGTGGTGTTGAAGACAAACGCAGCCAGTGCCAGTGCAATGACCGCATACCAATTGCCGCTGGTTGTAGTCGTGGAGTTGTTCATTTATAAGTCGTGCCCATCTGTCGTTTTTACGTACACCAATTGCCGAAAAACCTCAGACGACAGGTGGTTCGCTGGCGACTTTACTATAAAGAAACGGCGACTTGTCCGCCGGGTGGGAAACTCTCGCGCACACTTTCGAGTACACCCCCGCTGCCCTGAACCGCAGCGCGCTTCATTGGCCTGCGTAGCGCAATCAATTGCCATACGGATATCAAGCTCCCGCACTTCTTACTCGCGAGCAGTGTTGCAATTGACCTGACATTCAGCCATGTGGATCTTCCGGCAAACCATTGAAAGCCAGAAATGCCCCCAAGACGTTACAAGGAAGTACTGATGCCCTCGCAACAAAACCACTTCACCAACCGTGCTTTTCGCTCCGTTCGTACCCTGCTTGTCGCCAGTTCCATGCTGCTGGGCAGCGGCTGCGCGATGCTCTCGAACACATTCACGCTCAAGACTGAAATGCCTGCACAATTCAATGTCTACACCACCGCGTATTACAGCGAGCTGTTCGGAGGGATATGCATATTGCCCGACGATTACGCGGGCGATCCGCAGCCTGATAGAAAAGAGTTCTATGCCGATGCCCACGCCACGCCTTTCACTTCCGAGTTCGAGATAGCGGTGAGTCGCAAGGTCGGAGATTGTTTCTTGGTGCTCAGTGGCATTGATTTCAATATCGGCGGTCACTCTGCGACAGACGAAAAAACGATCGACACGTCCTCGGTCGGCCTCAAGGTTGAAACATTCCTTGGGGAGAATGAAAAACCGGCAACACGAATCGATGAGCAAATACTTGCCGTGCGTTGCCATTGGCAAGATCCATCGTCTGATCGTTCCCTCAAGTCCAGTCTCCAGTGCCGAGGGTTGGACGCCAATGGCAACGAACGCAAGGGGCCGGAACTGGGCATGTTGAAAAACAGACAGCTTCAAGGTCTGACGTTGCGCTTGAAGGTCAGTGTGGACGATGAGCCCAGAAACCCTGGCTCATGAGTAATGGCAAAGTGCTTAATGACAAATCCGGTAATAAAGTTTAACTTACCGCCGCCCCGACCGATGGAAGGTCGGGCACTCGCACTCAGTTAAGGAAAACGATGGCAATGGTCTATTGTCGTGCATGCGCCAAGGAGCTACACGAAACGGCGCTCACCTGCCCCCAATGCGGGGCCGCCCAACAGGCCTCAGTGCCGCAAACGCAAGCCGAAATGCCTTGGCTGGCCATCGTTTCGTTGATCCTCGGAATTATCAGCGCACTCACCCTGTTTGATGACTCCGAATGGGACAGGGACGCGATTGTCGGTGTGGGAACTCTCAGCCTCGCGGGCCTCTTTTGCGGCATCGTCTGTATCAACCAAAAACACTCAGGAAGAAACCTCGCGATTGCCGGCATTGTTTTGTCAGGTATTGCCGCGTTTGTGTTGTCCTGTTTATCGATTGAATAATTTTAGGGAAAAAATATGAGCATGGTTTTCTGCCGCGGTTGCGCCAAGGAAATTAGCAGTCTGGCCGTGGCTTGCCCGCAGTGCGGGGCGCCTCAAGCAACACAACAAGTCTATGCAAGTGGCCCCGCCATCACGACGGGTAACCCATACCTCGAAGCATTAAAGAACTACGTTGTGTTTCAGGGCCGCGCCACTCGCCGTGAATACTGGATGTTCATTCTGATCAACCTTGGGGTTTCCATTGTCATCGGCGTTCTCGATGCCATGCTGAACACCAAAGGCATCCTGTACAACCTTTATAGTCTGGCAGTGTTCCTGCCGGCGCTCGCGGTAGGCGTACGCCGCATGCACGACACCGACCGCAGCGGCTGGTGGTTGTTGCTGCCAATCGTCAACATCGTGTTCCTGGCCCAAGACAGCCAGCCGGGCCCGAATCGTTTTGGTCCAAACCGCAAGGGCGTCAACTGAAACACGTCGACACCTAGCTGATCGAGACGGCCCACGTGGCCGTCTCTTTGTTTCTGCAATTCACCTTTGAAAAGGTGTTGCTGCTTTTTTACTTGCCACGCAACACAGTTTTGTCATCATTTCATTTGATAGCCCCCTAACGAAAGGTGCATGCTAGAGGGCTTCGCTCGGTCTTATATCATTCCGAATGATAGTTACCTTCGTGTCATTCGATTCGTTTGCTATCAACCCGCCGAGCATCATCCGCCCATCTTCAATACATTGGCGGATGCATCCATGGAACAATCACTCAAACATTTGCGCTTCCCGTTGGCTCTGTTGGCCGTGATGGTGATGAGCGCCTGCGGCAAAGCTCCAGAGACCGCCGCCGCCATGCCTGCTGCCAAGGTCAGTGTGGCCAAGGTGCTGGAACAACCGGTCAACGAGTGGGACGAATTCACTGGGCGCCTCGAGGCGCCGGAAACCGTTGAAATCCGTCCGCGGGTCTCCGGCCAGATCGACGAAGTCGCCTTCACCGAAGGTGCACTGGTCAAGAAAGGCGACCTGCTGTTCCAGATCGACCCGCGTCCGTTCCAGGCTGAGGTTCGCCGCCTCGAAGCCCTGGTCGCCCAATCCCGCGCCAACGCCACCCGCAGTGAAAACGAAGCTGGCCGTGGTGAGCGCCTGCGTGCCAGCAACGCCATCTCCGCCGAACTGGCTGACTCGCGCACCAGCGCTGCACAAGAAGCACGTGCCGCTGTCGGCGCCCTGCAAGCGCAACTGGATCTGGCCAAACTGAACCTGAGTTTCACCCGCGTAACCTCCCCAATCAGCGGTCGCGTCAGCCGTGCCGAAATCACCGCCGGCAACCTGGTGACTGCCGACACCACTCCGCTGACCAGCGTGGTTTCCACCGACAAGGTCTACGCCTACTTTGACGCCGACGAGCGTGTGTTCCTCAAATACACCCAACTCGCCCGTCAGGGGCAGCGTGGTGCGACCACGCCGGTGTACATGGGTCTGTCCAATGAAGACGGCAACCCGCACCAGGGTCAGATGAACTTCGTCGACAACCAGGTCAACCCGAAGACCGGCACCATCCGTGGTCGCGCCGTGTTCGACAACAGCGACGGCACCTACACCCCGGGCCTGTATGCGCGTCTGAAACTGGTTGGCAGCGGCACCTACAACGCCATGTTGATCAACGACGAAGCGGTCGGCACCGACCTCGGCAAGAAGTTTGTGCTGGTGATGGATGGCGACAACAAGACTGCCTACCGCGCCGTTGAACTCGGTCCGAAGATCGAAGGCCTGCGCATCGTGCGCAGCGGCCTGAACAAGGACGACACGATCATCGTCAAGGGTCTGCAACGGGTTCGTCCTGGCTCTCCGGTCACGCCTGAAGTGATCCCGATGGCCAGCGAGCAGACCATTGCTGCACTGGCTCAACAACGACAAGCGCTGGAAGCCAGCAACCTGCCCAAAGTCGCACCTGCCAAAGGCGCGTCGGGATCGGTTGTAAAACTGGCTGCTGCGACCCCACGCGGTTAAGGGACGACAACTCCGATGAATTTTTCCCAATTCTTCATTTCACGGCCGATCTTCGCAGCGGTTCTTTCGCTGTTGATCCTGATCGCCGGTGCGATCTCGCTGTTCCAACTACCGATCAGCGAATACCCGGAAGTCGTGCCACCCACCGTGGTGGTGCGTGCCAACTTCCCGGGTGCCAACCCTAAAGTCATCGGTGAAACCGTGGCGGCTCCGCTGGAGCAGGCCATCACCGGCGTCGAGAACATGCTGTACATGTCCTCGCAGTCGACTGCTGACGGCAAGATCACCCTGACCATCACCTTCGCCCTGGGCACTGACCTGGACAATGCGCAGGTGCAGGTGCAGAACCGCGTGACCCGGACCGAGCCGAAACTTCCAGAAGAAGTGACGCGCATCGGTATCACCGTCGACAAGGCCTCGCCCGACCTGACCATGGTTGTGCACTTGACCTCGCCGGATAAACGCTACGACATGCTGTACCTGTCCAACTACGCGATCCTCAACATCAAGGATGAGCTCGCTCGCCTCGGTGGTGTCGGTGATGTGCAGCTGTTCGGTATGGGCGATTACTCGCTGCGTGTATGGCTCGACCCGAACAAAACTGCTTCGCGCAATCTGACCGCGACTGATGTGGTTACCGCGATTCGTGAGCAGAACCGTCAGGTGGCCGCCGGCCAACTGGGCGCCCCCCCTGCCCCGAATGCCCAGAGCTTCCAGCTGTCGGTCAACACTCAGGGCCGTCTGGTCTCCGAGGAAGAGTTCGAGAACATCATCATTCGCGCAGGCGACAACGGTGAAATCACGCGCCTGAAGGACATCGCACGCGTTGAACTGGGTTCCAGCCAATACGCCCTGCGTTCGTTGCTGAACAACCAGCCTGCCGTAGCGATCCCGATCTTCCAGCGCCCGGGCTCCAACGCCATCGAAATCTCGAACGAAGTTCGCGGCAAGATGGAAGAGCTGAAGAAAAGCTTCCCGCAAGGCATGGACTACAGCATCGTCTATGACCCGACGATCTTCGTGCGCGGCTCCATCGAGGCGGTGGTTCACACCCTCTTCGAAGCGCTGATCCTCGTGGTTCTGGTGGTGATCCTGTTCCTGCAGACCTGGCGCGCCTCGATCATTCCGTTGGTGGCGGTGCCGGTATCGTTGATCGGTACGTTTGCAGTGATGCACCTGTTCGGCTTCTCGCTCAACGCCCTGTCCCTTTTCGGCCTGGTACTGGCGATCGGTATCGTGGTGGACGACGCCATCGTGGTGGTGGAGAACGTCGAGCGGAACATTGAACTGGGACTCAACCCCTTCGATGCGACCAAAAAGGCCATGGGTGAAGTGACCGGTCCGATCATTGCCACGGCGCTGGTGCTGTGTGCGGTGTTTGTACCCGCTGCATTCATCTCGGGCCTCACCGGTCAGTTCTACAAGCAGTTCGCCTTGACCATCGCGATCTCGACAGTGATCTCGGCCTTCAACTCGCTGACCCTGTCGCCAGCGCTGGCCGCTGTGTTGCTCAAAGGCCACGACGCACCGAAAGACCGCTTCTCCAAAGTGCTGGACAAGATCTTCGGTGGCTGGCTGTTCCGTCCGTTCAACCGCTTCTTCGACCGCGCCAGCCATGGCTACGTCGGCACCGTGCGCCGGGTTATCCGTGGCAGCGGCATCGCCCTCTTCCTGTACGCAGGCCTGATGGTGCTGACCTTCTTCGGTTTCTCCAGCACCCCGACCGGTTTCGTACCCGGCCAGGACAAGCAATACCTGGTGGCCTTCGCGCAATTGCCGGACGCCGCGAGCCTGGACCGCACCGAAGACGTGATCAAGCGCATGTCCGACCTGGCACTGAAACAGCCAGGCGTGGAAAGCGCCGTAGCGTTCCCGGGCCTGTCGATCAACGGCTTCACCAACAGCCCGAACGCCGGCATCGTGTTCGTGACCCTCAAACCGTTCGACGAGCGTAAAGACCCGAGCATGTCCGCCGGTGCGATTGCCGGTGCCTTGAACGGCAAGTACGCCGGGATCCAGGAAGCCTACATGGCGATCTTCCCGCCGCCGCCGGTACAAGGTCTGGGCACCATCGGTGGTTTCCGCCTGCAAATCGAAGACCGGGGCAACCTGGGCTACGACGAGCTGTACAAGGAAACCATGAATATCATCACCAAGAGCCACAGCGTGCCTGAACTGGCCGGGCTGTTCACCAGCTACACCGTGAACGTGCCGCAGGTCGATGCTGCCATCGACCGCGAAAAAGCCAAGACCCACGGCGTGGCCGTCAGCGACATCTTCGACACCCTGCAGATCTACCTGGGTTCGCTGTATGCCAACGACTTCAACCGCTTCGGTCGCACCTATCAGGTCAACGTTCAGGCTGAACAGCAGTTCCGCCTCGAATCCGACCAGATCGGCCAGCTGAAAGTACGCAACAACAAGGGCGAAATGATCCCGTTGGCGACCTTCATCAAGGTCAGCGACACCTCGGGTCCGGATCGCGTGATGCACTACAACGGCTTCATCACCGCTGAAATCAACGGTGCAGCAGCCCCAGGCTACAGCTCCGGCCAGGCCGAAAAAGCCATCGAGAAACTGCTCAAGGATGAACTTCCGAACGGCATGACCTACGAGTGGACCGACCTGACCTACCAGCAGATTCTGTCCGGCAACACCGCGCTGTTCGTGTTCCCGCTCTGCGTACTGCTGGCGTTCCTGGTGCTCGCGGCTCAATACGAAAGCTGGAGCCTGCCACTGGCAGTGATCCTGATCGTACCGATGACCCTGCTGTCGGCCATTACCGGTGTGATCATCTCCGGCGGTGACAACAACATCTTCACCCAGATCGGCCTGATCGTACTGGTGGGCCTGGCGTGCAAGAACGCGATTCTGATCGTCGAGTTCGCCAAGGACAAACAGCAAGAAGGTCTCGACCCGCTGGCCGCTGTACTGGAAGCCTGCCGTCTGCGTCTGCGGCCGATCCTGATGACCTCGTTCGCGTTCATCATGGGTGTGGTGCCACTGGTGTTCTCCAGCGGTGCCGGTGCAGAGATGCGTCATGCCATGGGTGTGGCGGTGTTCTCCGGGATGCTCGGCGTGACCTTCTTCGGTCTGCTGCTGACGCCAGTGTTCTATGTGCTGATCCGCAACTTCGTGGAACGTGGCGAAGCCCGCAAAGCGGCCAAGGCGCACAATCTTCAAAAGCCACTGGAGGCGCACCAATGAGTCTGAAAGTCTTCCTGCCGAGCCTGCTGGTACTGGCCTTGAGCGCCTGTGCAGTCGGTCCCGACTACAAGACCCCAGCCACGGAGGCGGCCAACATCACGGCCGCCACCGACGGCGCCGCCGGCCAGAAGAACTTTGACCGTTCGAAGTTCGAAGGCATCTGGTGGCAGCAGTTCGACGATCCGACCCTCAACCAGTTGGTGACTCAATCGCTGCAAGGGAACCGCCAACTGCGCGTGGCGTTCGCCCGCTGGAAAGCTGCACGGGCGATCCGCGACGACGTCAGCAATGACGCCATGCCGACCATCACCAGCCGTGCCAGCAGCGATCTGGCCAAGGGTCAGATTCCCGGCCAGACCACCAAGCGGGTCAACAGCGAACGCTATGACCTGGGTCTGGACATGGCCTGGGAAATCGATCTGTTTGGCCGCATCCAGCGCAATCTGGAAGCCAGCGACGCTGACCAGCAGGCTGCCGAAGCCGATCTGTACCAGCTGCAAGTCACCATGATTGCCGAACTGGTGGACGCTTACGGTCAACTGCGCGGTGCACAACTGCGGGAAAAGATCGCCGTGGCCAACCTGGAGAACCAACAGGAGTCGCGCAAGATCACCATCAGCCTGCGTGACGCCGGCGTTGGCGACCAGCTCGATGTCGAACGTGCCGATGCGCGTCTGGCATCGGTCGAAGCCAGCGTGCCGCAATTGCAGGCCGAACAGGTTCGCCAGAAAAACCGCATTGCTACCCTGTTGGGCGAGCGTCCGGACAAGCTGACCGTCGACCTGAGCCCGAAAGACTTGCCAGCCATCGCCAAGGCATTGCCGATCGGCAATCCAGGCGAACTGCTGCAACGTCGCCCGGACATTCTCAGCGCCGAACGCAAACTGGCTTCCGCCACGGCACGTATCGGTGTGGCCAAGGCCGACCTGTTCCCACGGGTCAGCCTCAGCGGTTTCCTTGGCTGGACGGCCGGGCGTGGTTCGCAGATCGGTTCCTCGGCGGCCAACGCCTGGGCACTGGGCCCGAGCATCACCTGGGCGGCGTTCGACCTTGGCAGCGTGCGGGCCCGTTTGCGCGGTGCCGACGCCGATGCCGAAGGCGCACTGGCGACCTACGAGCAGCAAGTGCTGCTGGCTCTGGAAGAATCGGAAAACGCTTTCAGCGATTACGGCAAACGCCAGCAACGGTTGATCTCGCTGATCCGCCAGAGCGAATCAAGTCGCAAGGCTGCCGATCTGGCTGAAATCCGCTATCGCGAAGGCACCACGGATTTCCTCGTGCTGCTCGACGCCCAGCGTGAGCGTTTGAACGCCGAAGACAGTCAGGCCCAGGCCGAAGTCGATCTGTATCGCGGCATCGTCGCGATCTACAAGGCCCTCGGCGGCGGCTGGCAGCCAGAAACGGTTGCCAGCAAGTAACAGTTTTTTAAAGAGCTCCTTTGGTTGGCCGCAACCAACCAAATTCTTTGCCCCGCGTATCATTCGGTCGCGGGGCTTTTTTGTGCCTGTCTTTCATGGTTCTCCAGCACCGTGACGGTGGCGGTGGTGCCTGCCCTCAATCGGTCCTTGCCCGCGTAATCCGGGTCGATGCCGATCCGCACCGGCACCCGCTGTGCAAGCTTTACCCACGTGTAGCTGGGGTTGATGTTGGCCAGCAATCGACTGCCCGGTGCGTTTTCCCGATCGGCAATGGCGAAGGCGATGCTTTGCACCGTGCCGCCAAACTTTTCGCCGCTCATCAATTCAATCCGCACGCGATCACCCTCCTCGATCCTTGGCAGTTTGGTTTCCTCGAAATAGCCACTGACATAGAACGAGTCGCTGTCGACCAGTGCCAGCAACGCTCCGCCGGCCACCGCGTAATCCCCCTGACGGGTCAACAGGTTGGTGACATAGCCGCTGACCGGCGATTCGACACGGGTGCGCTGCAAGTCCAGCTCGGCCTGAGTCAGTGCTGCAATCGCCAATTGCACGTTGGCTTGTGCCAGACCCAGATTGGCCTGGTTGCGCAGCAGATCAGCCTGGGCCACGGCCACTTCGGTACTGGATTTTTCCCATTCTTCCCCGGAAATCGCAAAGCCCTGCTTGAGCGTGCGCCTGCGCCGTTCTTCGCTCTCGCGTTGCTTGAGCAAGGCCTCGCTGGCGACGATGGCGGCCCGGGATTGGCCGAGCGTGGCCCTGGCCACTTCGACCGAACGCCTGGCATGTTCAACCGCCAGGCTGTAGCGAGCCGGATCGATCTCCAGCAGCAATTGGCCCTTGTCGACATGCTGGTTGTCCTGCACCGCCAGACTGACGATACGCCCCGAGACATCCGCCGACAGGGTCACGACATCCGCCCTCACCCGCGCATCCCGTGTCCATGGGGCTCGGGTGTAATGCTCCCAGGCGAACCAGCCGAGCACGATTGCCAGCAACACCACTGCCAATGTCGTCAATCGAGTGAGCAACGTCTTCAAGGCATCAGGCTCCCATCAACAAAATCAATGTGGCGCAAACACAGGCGTACAACGCCCCTTCGAACAGCGCTTCATGCCAGACCAGACGCAGCACGCCGAGGCGGCGCAATACCCAGTCCAGCAATAGAAAGACCGGGATGGCCAGAATCAGGGCCTGAGCAATGGGTGGCAGGTAGACGCCACCGACCTCGAAATCAATGGGCAAGGGCCGGTACTCCTTCAGGGACGTTGTGTTGCAGATACTCACCGTGACGCTCAAGAAACGAGACGACGATCAACAAAGCAACGCGCATACGAAACACGGACCACAGGTGTTCATGCGTCGCGGCATGCAGGTCATCCAACTGATCACCGAGCGCGTGCAGCGTCGTCAGCAAGGCTGGCAGGTGCACATCCGGACGGCCAGCGACAAAGCGGCCGGTCTGGCGCAAGGCGGCCATCAGTTGCTGGCCGAAAGCGTCCGTGAGCAAGGCGTTGCCCTGCACCTGTTGCCTGAGCTGGTGGATGGCCACGCCGAGTGCCACACAGGCAAGACTGATTTCATATCGTCGTTGCATGTCCGGATCATTGGCTGCCGGCAACAGCCCCAGCATGGTTGTCAGGCGATCGACCATGCGGCTTTCGAACGTGAATTGCTGTTCGTCTGTAGCGGGCACTTTCGTCAGTTGATACACCTGCTCCCGCGCTTCGTTGTAGAACCGGCGGATTCGCAACACCGGACGGAACGGAAAGATCCAGGCATAGACGATCAGGGCCAGCATCGCCGCACTGACGTAGGCACCGGCAAACTCGAACCATTGGATGGCGGTGTTCTGCCCGGTGCCGACGTTCTGTGGACCGAGCATCAGGAAACTCGACAATCCCAGCCCCATGCCGATGCCCGCCGTGGCCGGGCTGGCCAGTCCGACCGCAATCACATAGAGCAGAGGTGCCAGCAACAGCGCCAGCCATTCGAAGTCGTTGACCGCCGGCACCAGCATGAACTGATACAGCGCCGAAACCACCAGTGCCAGGCCCAATCCCCGGGCGTAGCTCTGTGCGGCGATCAAGG
Source organism: Pseudomonas allokribbensis (assembly GCF_014863605.1). Taxonomy (NCBI): domain Bacteria; kingdom Pseudomonadati; phylum Pseudomonadota; class Gammaproteobacteria; order Pseudomonadales; family Pseudomonadaceae; genus Pseudomonas; species Pseudomonas allokribbensis. Next base: position 3,205,113 of record NZ_CP062252.1, on the reverse strand, counting down.
GGCGCGGGAACGTTGCCATCAGTGAACACAGAATTCCCACCAGAATCATTCCACCACGTGCACCGTCCCACGCCGTTTCGATCCAGATCAGCCCCGCCACCAGTAATGCGCTGAAGGCCCGGATGGCGTTCATGGCTGCCAGGGTGAAATCCAGGTGCAGCGGACTGGACTGGCCGCGAAACATGCAACTGGCCTCCCGTCCTTCCTGTATCGCTTCGCTCAGTTCGAGGATCTGCTCCAGTTGTTGCAACAGCCGCGCCTGCTCCCAACGCAGCGCCCATGCCAGCGAACGCAAGGTGGCGCTCATGTCTTCGGTCAACTGTTCGGCCCTGTAGGCCAGCGCTTCGAATTGTTGCTGAAGGACAACCAGTTGGTGCCGCATGTCTTCCGGCAGTGAACGCCCGTACTGTGCCAATTGATCGAGAAACGCCAGCTCATCGGCACGCAAACGCTGGACCTCGAGCGGCAGATCGCCGTCCCAGCGCGCGGTCAGCAACTGGCGCTGATGACGCAGGGCTGTCAGGCGCGATGTCAGCAGCATCAGTTGATTGCCCAGCATCAACACCAGGTTGTTGGCACTGCGCAGGCGCGGGGCATCGAAATACAGATGGCGACGCAAGCCTTCCAGGGCGCTGATTTCTCCAAGCAATTGCATTTGCCGGCGCTGGAATTCAGCTTCGCTTTCTTCGGTACGAATCACTGCGGCGGCATGGGTGGCGACCAGTTTGATGACCTGATCGACTTTGGCGAAGTAGTTGCGCGAAACCGCCTCGGGGCGGGCCGTGAGCAAGCTGACAACACAGACGCAGGCCACCGCCAGCAAGGTTTCAGTGACCCGGGTGACCGCCAGCAGAAAGGTGCCGTCCTGATCCGGGATTGCCAGCAGCGCCACCACCACGGCGGTGTAGCCACTGAGCACGAACGCCTGGGAACTGGTGTAGCGCAGTAACGTGCCGCCAGCCGTGCACAGGGCCAGCCACAGCGCCAGGGTTGTGATGAATGGCAAAGGCGCCTGAGGAAAAATCGCCATGATCAGCACCGCCACCGCAGCGCCAAGGGTAGTGCCGATGACCTGGCCGAAACTGCGGGCCAACGCCATCCCGGCCAGTGGCTGACTGATGATGACCACGGCCATGATCGACCACTTGGGTTGATCCAGATCGAACAGGAACGCCAGGTATAACGTCAGCAGTCCGGCCGCAATGGTGCGCAGACCAAACAGCAGCACTGCCTGACCGGGGTGGATCACGGCCTTGAAATAATTGAACAGGGCTTGCATGAATGCGCTCGTCAAAGGAACTTCACCAAGCGTAGTCACTGCATCGAGAGCTAGCCGGCTTCCGGGGCCGACAGATGTTGTAGGGCTATTCATCAATGGTGGTCGGTCATATCGGGCACAGTGTTTGACTCACGGCTTCAGCTGACCGAAGCTTGCCCCCTCTGCGTCAATATAAAAGCTTCGGATACCTGCATGCCTCAGTCCCGCCGCTACTTGTTCATCAGTCTTGGCCTCGTGCTTGTCCTCCTGGTTGGATGGCTGTCCCTGCGCAGCACCGCGCCCGTGGTGCCGGAGGCCATCAAGCATGGTTTCAGTGAAGCGCTGGCCGCCGCACGAGCCGGTCAACCGGGCGCGGCGCGGGTTTTGTACCAACAGCTGGGGCGTCCGGACCTGTCGGTCAAGCGGCGTGTCTGGCTGCACGCCGAACTGCCGAACTACCCGAGCCCGCAAGCGTTGAAACTGGCCGATGCCGATCTGCAGAACGAATCCCCGGATGTACGAATGGCGGCGATCAGGAGCGTGACCGGCCTGGTGCCGGGCGGCCAGCGCAGTCTGTTGCTCGGCCCGTTGCTCGATGATGAGGATCAGGACGTTCGATTTACCGCGATCAACGCTCTGCTCGGCTTGTCCCCCGATCAGTTGGGCCTGTATTTCGCGCCGTTGCAGCAAGGCATCGACGTGTGGGAGCAGGCACTCAAGAGCCAGCCGGAAAGCGCCGCCAACTACGCGCAACTGGCACGTCTGTATCTGCACAATGCCGAGCTCAAGCAGGCACAGGATGCCCTTGAGCAAACCCTGCGCCTGGATCCCGCCAACCTGCCGGCGCTGGTGATGCAGATCGAAGTGCTCGACCGTCAGGGCCAGAGTGACGCCGCCCGGCAATTGCTGGCTCGCCAATTGAAGGCCCAACCCGACTCTGCTTATCTGCAACATGCGCTGGGCCTGTGGCTGCTACATCACGATCAGCGCGAATTCGCCCTGCTCGGCCTGTCCAAAGCCGTGGAGCTGGAGCCCGACAACAAAGACTATCGCTACGACCTCGCCACCACCCTGCACAGCGCCGAGGAACTGGAAGCGGCGCAGAAACAGTTGCAGGAAATCGTCCAGCGCCACCCCGCCGACCGCAAGGCCCGCGTGCTGCTGATCAATTACTGGAAGGAAAGTGGCCAATTGCAGAACGTGCAGGTTCTGCTGGCCCAACTCGAACAGATGAATCCGGACGATCCGTCGTTGCAGCAAGGTCTTTGAACGAGGTCAGACGCCTCCCGCAAGAAATTCGGAACCGCCCTCTCGGCAAAGGGTCAAGTAAACAGGCAGCCCGTAAAGGCGTACCCCCGCCCGCTGTCTCGTTTCCCCTAGTCATGAGAGGGCATTTTTTGTCTACATCGAACGAGTTGATCAGCGCAAAAGCCGCCACAGGCATCGAAGGGCTGGACGACATTCTGGCCGGTGGTTTGTCTCGCGGTCATGTGTTCCTGCTGGAGGGCGAGCCCGGTACCGGTAAAACCACGGTGGCGTTGCATTTTCTTCTGGCCGGCGCCCGGGCCGGCGAGCGCTCGCTGTACATCACGCTGTCCGAAACCGAGCGCGAACTGCGCCAGGGTGCGCTCTCCCACGGCTGGGACCTGAACGAAAACATCGAGATTTTCGAGCTGACACCGCCGGAAAGCCTGCTCAACGCCGAGCATCAGCAGAGCCTGCTGTATTCCTCTGATCTTGAGCTGGGCGAAGCCACCAAACAGATTTTCGAAGTGGTCGAGCGCTTCAAACCGACCCGCGTGGTGCTCGACAGCCTGTCGGAGATCCGCCTGCTGGCGCAAAGCTCCCTGCGTTATCGCCGCCAGATCCTGGCGATCAAGCACTACTTCGTGCGATATGACGCGACGGTATTGTTGCTGGACGACCTGACGACAGAGTCCCTCGACAAAACCGTGCACAGCGTGGCCCATGGTGTCATCCGCCTCGAAGAGTTGACCCCCAATTACGGCGCCGAACGCCGACGTGTGCGGGTGATCAAGTACCGCGGCCAGAAATATCGCGGCGGTTTTCACGACTTCACCATCATGGGCGATGGCGTGCATGTCTTTCCGCGTCTGGTGGCGGCCGAACATCGGGGCGATTACCCGCGTCTGCAATTGACCAGTGGCATCCACGAAATGGACGCGCTGCTGGGCGGCGGGATCGAAACCGGCTCCAGCACGTTGATTCTCGGCCCGGCCGGTACCGGCAAATCGCTGATTTCGATGATCTTCGCTGCCGCTGCGGTCACGCGTGGCGAGAAAGCGGCACTGTTCATTTTCGATGAAGAACTGGGGCTGCTGTTCGAGCGCATGAAGAACATCGGCATCGACCTCAAGGCCCTGCAAGCCACCGGCAATCTGCTGATCGAGCAAGTCGACGCCGCCGAACTGTCCCCCGGCGAGTTCTCTCACCGGGTACGCCGCTGCGTTGATGAAGCCGACATCAAGACCGTAGTGATCGACAGCATCAACGGCTATCAGGCCGCGATGCCGGAAGAAAACGCGCTGGTCCTGCATATGCACGAACTGCTGCTGTACCTGAACCGCAAGGGCGCCGCGACCTTCATGACCGTCGCCCAGCACGGTCTGGTCGGCGACATGCAGGCGCCGGTGGACATCACGTATCTGGCCGACACCGTCATCCTGTTGCGCTACTTCGAAGCCCTCGGCAAGGTGCGCCGGGCGATTTCGATCATCAAGAAACGCACCGGCAGCCACGAATCGACCATCCGTGAATACCGTATTTCCGCCCAGGGCATGACCATCGGCGAACCGCTGGAAGCCTTCCAGGGTGTGCTGCGCGGTGTGCCCACGTACCTCGGTGCGAGCAATCCGCTGCTCAAGGAAGACAACTTGTGACCGTCACCGTCCCGCTGTCCGAACGGGCGCTGATCCTGGCGCCCCTGGGTCGCGACAGCCAGATCGCGCTGATGATCCTCAACGAGGCCGGTTACGGTGGTCTCATCACGTCCGGCCTGGGGCATCTGTGCGCCGAACTGGAACCCGGCGCCGGTCTGCTGCTGATCGCTGCCGAAGCCCTGAATGGCCCGGACCTGGAAGGCCTGCTGGCCTACCTGAAGCAACAACCGGCGTGGTCGGACCTGCCGATCGTCCTGCTCACCCATCACGGCGGGTCCGAACAAGGCCCCTCCTCGCGACTCAGTGAATTGCTGGGCAACGTGACATTCCTTGAACGCCCTTTCCATCCGGCGACCTTGATCAGTCTGGTCACGACTGCCCTGCGCGGGCGACGACGACAGTACGAGGCCCGCGACCGTCTGATCGACCTGAGCGAAAGCGAGCGACGCCTGCAATCAACCCTCGAAACCCTTGAGCAACAAGTCGAGGAACGCACGGCGCAACTACGGCACAACGAAGAAGCGCTGCGCCAGTCGCAGAAGATGGAAGCGGTCGGCCAGCTCACCGGCGGTATCGCTCACGACTTCAACAATATGCTGACCGGGATCATCGGCAGCCTCGAACTACTGCGCCGGCGTCTTGCCCGTGGGCGGACAGATGACCTCGACAGCCTGATCGATCTGGGCGTGACGTCAGCCAACCGCGCGGCCGGCCTGACTCACCGTTTGCTGGCGTTTTCCCGGCGCCAGTCGCTCGACTCCAAAGCCGTGCAGATGAATGATCTGGTGCAGTCGATGGGCGAATTGCTGCAACGCAGCCTGAACGAAAGCATCCAGCTGGATATGCGTCTGCATGAACAATTGTGGGTGGCCGAGGCCGACCCCAATCAACTGGAAAGCGCCCTGCTCAACCTGGTGATCAACGCTCGGGATGCGATGCCCGACGGCGGCAATCTGGTGGTCGAGACGGGTAATCAGGTGCTGGATCGCGACTACACCGCGACCTATAGCAATCTTGAGCCCGGTGATTACGTCGTCTTGAGCGTGACCGACAATGGTTGCGGCATGCCGGAAAGTGTCATCAATCGCGCATTCGACCCGTTTTTCACCACCAAGCCGATCGGCCAGGGCACAGGGCTGGGCCTGTCGATGATCTACGGTTTCAGCAAGCAATCCGGTGGACATGTGTCGATCGACAGCAAGATCGATCAAGGCACCACGGTCAAACTTTATCTGCCGCGTTTCCAGGGCGAGTCACTGCCTCACGCGCCAGCAGACACGGAGCAGGCGCCGAACGCCGTGGAAGGCGAAACCGTCTTGATCGTCGAAGACGACCCGGCCGTGCGCGTGCTGGTCAGCGCGGTATTGAGTGAATTGGGTTACGGGTTTGTCGAAGCCGGCGATGCTGACGGCGCCATGCCGATTCTGGATTCGGAGCAACGTATCGATCTGCTGATCAGCGACGTCGGCCTGCCGGGCATGAACGGACGGCAACTGGCGGAAATCGGCCGGCAATACCGGCCAGAGCTGAAAGTCCTGTTCATCACCGGTTATGCCGAGCACGCCGCGGTACGCGGCGGGTTTCTCGACCCGGGCATGCAGATGATCACCAAGCCGTTCACCTTCGATCTGTTGACGGCGAAGGTGCGGGAGATGATCAAGAGCTGAGGCGGTTGACGCCTCAGGCCAGCAGTTCCTGAATTTTCTCCTGCAACACATCCAGGTCGAACGGTTTTTCCAGGATCGGCGCCCGGCGCGTGATCGGGCTGCCGGTCTCGCGGATTTCCTGCGGATAGCCGCTGATGAAGATCACTTTCAGATCCGGGCGCAATTTGACGGCGGGTTCGGCGATCTGCACGCCGGAGATCCCGCCCGGCAAGCGGAAATCGGTAATCAACATGTCCAGATGCGGCTTGCTCGCCAGAATCTCGAACGCCTGCTCGCCGTTTTCGGCCTGCAACACGCGATAGCCCTGGCCTGACAAATAATCGGTCAGGACCATCAGGATCACCGGTTCGTCCTCGACGACGAGTACTACATCTTGTGCATCTACGCTCATGGGAAGCCTTTGTTCGGTCAATAGCTGCTGATACGACCGTGTGGTCACTCAGAGGTTGCGTTTGTTTCGCCGTTTTCCTGGAGCGGCAGACAAACGCGAAACAGGGCGCCTTCGTTGATCTTGCTCTCGACGACGATGGAACCGCCATGGGCGGCGACGATCTGCTCGGAAATGAACAGACCCAGCCCGAGGCCGGCCACCACCGTCTTGGCGGAAACCCGTTCGAACTGTTGAAAAATGCGTTTCTGATTCTCCTCGCTGATACCGATGCCCTGGTCCGCGACTTCGACCCGAGCCTCATTGCCTTCGCGATAAACCCGCACCTGCACCGGGCTCTTGCCGCCATAACGCAAGGCGTTGGTCAGCAGGTTCGACACCACTTGCTCGATGCGGAACTCGTCCCACTGCCCTTGCACCGGTTCGGCGGCGGTGAAGCTGACTTCGGTCTCGGCCGCTTCGATCTGCTGGGCGAAATTTTGCAGCAGGTTGCCGACCAGTTGCGCCAGATCGAAACGGCTCGGTCGGATCGACAGCTTGCCGGTGCGGATCCGCGACACGTCGAGCATGTCCTCGATCAGGCGGATCAGGCTTTTGATCTGGCGCTCGTCGCGGTCGACCATCGCGTGCATCTTGTCGAGGGTGAACGCGGCGGCATTGTCCCGGGCCAGGTGCATCTTGCGCAGCTGGGTTTCGAGGATAAGGCCGTTGAGCGGCGTGCGCACTTCGTGGGCGACGATCGACATGAAATCGTCACGCATGCGCACCGCCTGCTCCAGTTCGCCCTGGGTGCTCTGCAATTGCTGAAGCAGCGCTTCCTGTTCGCGGCGGCTCTGTTCGAGGGCTTCGACCTGTTGCTTCATCGCCTTGCTCTGGCGGTACAGGTCGACGAATACGTTGACCTTGCTCTTCACCGCGTGGATATCCAGCGGCTTGTGCAGGAAGTCCACTGCTCCGCTTTCATAACCCTTGAACGCGTAATTCAGTTCACGGCCGGCAGCGCTGACGAAGATGATCGGGATGTTCTTGGTTTTCTCGGTGCCGCGCATCAGCTCGGCCAGTTCAAAGCCATTCATGCCGGGCATCTGCACATCGAGAATGGCCATGGCGAATTCGTGTTGCAACAGCAGCGACAGCGCTTCGTCCGCGGACAGCGCTTTGTAGACGGTGCGGTCTTCGCGTTTGATCAGCGCTTCGAGAGCCAGCAGGTTCTCGGGCAGATCGTCGACGATCAGCAGTTTTGCCTGGATATTACTCAGCATGCGATTCGTTCCAGCTCGACAAGCAGACGGCCGATGCCGCGTATGGGAAGTATGTGATCCGGTTGATGAATCTTCAGGGCGGCCTCGGGCATGGTTGCCACCAGAGCGTCGTCCGGATCCTGAACGATGGTCAGCCCGCCATGGCGTTTGACCTGCGCCAGGCCCCGTGCACCATCGTGGTTGGCCCCGGTCAGCAGCACGGCAGCCAGTGCGGGGCCGTAGACATCGGCTGCGGACTCAAACAGGAAATCGATCGAAGGCCGCGAATGATGCAAGCGGTCTTCCAGGCTCAACGACAGGCTGCGGTCCTGCTCCACCGACAGGTGATAGCCCGGTGTGGCGAAATACACGGTGCCGGGCTGAATGTCCTGTTTATCGATGGCTTCGGCGACCGGTAACGCCACTCGCCGGGCAAACACATCGGCGAGCTGGCTGCGCCGCTCTTCCGGCAGGTGCAGGACGATGATGATCGGCAACCCGAACCCTGACCGCAGCGAACCGAGCATCGTCAGCAAGGCCTCGACGCCACCGGCGGAAGCCCCGACCACAATCGCCTCGACCCGAGGCAAATCCGCTGCACTGTTCATGATTTGCGGTAGATCCGTTCTTGTTTCACCAAGGGCTCGAACTGATTGGAATAGCCGGAAAAATCCAGCGTTTCCTTGCTGCCCAACACCAGGAAGCCTCGGTGGCACAACGACTCATGGAACAATCCGAATGCTCGATCCTGAAGTTTTTTATTGAAGTAAATCAACACGTTACGACATGAAATTAATTGAGTTTCAGAGAATACGCTGTCCGTCGCCAGGCTGTGGTCGGCGAAGGTCACGTTCTCGCACAGGCTCTTGTCGAAAATCGCGTAGCCATACGCAGCAGTGTAGTAGTCGGCGAACGAGCGCTGGCCGCCGGCCTGCTGATAGTTGGCGGTGTAGGCGCGCACGTTTTCCATCGAAAAGATCCCCTGCTTGGCCTTGTCCAGCGAGCGCGGGTTGATGTCGGTGGCGTAGATGATCGTGCGGTCGAGCAGACCTTCTTCGCGCAGCAGAATCGCCATCGAATAGACCTCCTCACCGGTGCTGCACCCGGCGATCCAGATCTTGATCGACGGGTAGGTCTTGAGCAGCGGCACCACCTCCTGACGGATCGCCAGGAAGTGCGACGGATCGCGAAACATCTCGCTGACCGGAATCGTCAGCAATTGCAGCAATTGCATGAACGCTGTCGGGTCGTGCAGGACCTTCTCCTGCAACGCCGAAATCGTCGCGCATTCGAACTGGCTCAACGCATGTTGCACCCGGCGCTTGATCGACGCGCCGGAGTAGTCACGAAAGTCATAGCTGTACTTGAGGTAGATCGCCTCGATCAGCAAGCGCAATTCGATTTCGCTGTTTCGTTCTGCTGAGTAACTACGTTCCACTAAATGCGTTCCATCTTCGGCAACCACACGCGAATCAGCGAGAACAGGCGATCCAGGTCGATGGGCTTGGCCAGGTAATCATTGGCGCCCGCCTGCAGGCAGCGCTCCTGATCGTCCTTCATGGCCTTGGCCGTCACCGCGATGATCGGCAGCTTGCGCCAGCGCGGATCCTTGCGGATTTCCATGGTGGCTTCAAAACCATCCATTTCCGGCATCATCACGTCCATCAGCACCAGGTCGATGTCCTCGACTTCATTCAATTTTTCAATCGCTTCACGACCGTTACGGCCGATCACCACGACTGCACCCTTGGTTTCCAGCGCGCTGGTCAGGGCGAAGATGTTGCGTACATCGTCGTCCACCAGCAGCACTTTGCGACCCTCGAAGACCTTGTCGCGGCTGCGCGCGGTCTTGAGCATCTTCTGCCGTTCATGGGACAACTGCGATTCGACTTTGTGCAGAAAGAGTGTGACCTCATCCAGCAGACGTTCCGGCGAGCGCGCGCCCTTGATGATGATCGAACGCGAATACTTGCGCAGATCGGCCTCTTCATCGCGGGTCAGGTTGCGTCCGGTGTAGACGATGACCGGCGGGAACGAGCAGATATCCTCGGTGGACATGCGCTTGAGCAGATCGTTGCCAAGCATGTCCGGCAGCTTCAGGTCGATGACCATGCAATCGAAGATCGTCGTGCGCAGCAGCTCCAGCGCGTCCTGTGCCAGGCCGACGGCGGTGATTTCAATGTCGTCATCACCGATCAGGCGGGCGATGCTTTCGCGTTGCAGATCGTCGTCCTCGACCAGCAGCACGCGTTTGACCTTCTGGGTCAGCTTGGCTTCAAGGCGCGCGAACACGTCCTTGAGCTCTTCGCGGGTGGTCGGTTTGACCGCGTAACCGATAGCGCCCATGTGCATGGCCGCTTCGACGCGGTCTTCCACGGAAATCACGTGCACCGGGATGTGCCGGGTTTCGGCGTGTTCTTTCAGGCGTTGCAGAACGGTCAGGCCCGAGTGATCCGGGAGGCGCATGTCCAGCAGGATTGCGTCCGGCACGAACTCTTTCGCCAGGTCATAACCTTCATCCGCGCCGTGAGCAACCAGGCACTGATAGCCCAGTTCGTGGGCCAGGTCGTAGAGGATGTGGGCAAAATTCGGCTCGTCTTCCACCACCAGAATGCAGCGGGTATCGAACGGTGCCTTGTTGCGGTCGTCGTTGAAACGCGGGATGTCGACGGACGCCAGCGGCGACACCGCGACGGCAGGTGTAATGACCGGTGCGGATGCTGGCGGACTGAAGGTCAGCGGTGCAACCGGCGTATCGCCCGGTTCGCTGTATTGCTGCGGTAACACCAGCGTAAAGGCACTGCCCTGCCCTGGCGCGCTGCTGACGCTGATCGAACCGCCCAGCAAGGTCGCCAGATCCCGGGAGATCGACAGGCCCAACCCGGTGCCGCCGTATTTGCGGTTGGTGGTGCCGTCGGCCTGGCGGAAGGCTTCGAAAATGCTTTCCTGCTGGTCCTGGGCAATCCCGATCCCCGAGTCGCGCACGATAAAGGCAATGCGATCGTCCGGTTGTCCGGCGATGGTCAGGCTGACCGTGCCGTGTTCGGTGAATTTCACGGCGTTGGACAGCAGGTTCTTGATGACCTGCTCCAGACGCTGGCGATCGGTGAACAGCGTGATCGGTGCGTCCGGCTGCAACTCGACGCTGAACGCCAGTTTCTTGTCTGCCGCCAGTGGTTCGAATACACCGCGCAAGCCTTCGGCCAGGCGCGCGACGCTGGTGTTTTCCGGGACCACTTCGAGTTTGCCGGCTTCAACCTTGGAAATGTCGAGAATGTCGTTGATCAGGTTGAGCAGATCGTTGCCGGCGGAATAGATCGACTCGGCAAACTTCACTTGCTCGGCGCTGAGGTTGTCCTGCGGGTTTTCCGCCAGCAGCTTGGCCAGGATCAGCGAACTGTTCAGCGGCGTGCGCAGTTCGTGGGACATGTTGGCGAGGAATTCGGATTTGTATTTGCTCGAACGCTGCAACTCTTCGGCGCGCTCTTCCAGTTGCACCTGAGCCTGATTGAGCTCGGTGTTCTTCTGGTCCATGGCATCGCGTTGCTCGGCCAGGGTCTGGGCCTGTTCGGCCAGTTGCTCGTTGGTCTGCTCCAGCTCGACTTGCTGGGTTTCCAGATGCGCCTGAGACTCCTTGAGAATCCGCGACTGTTCTTCCAGTTCTTCGTTGGCGGTTTTCAGTTCTTCCTGCTGCACCTGCAACTCTTCGTTGAGCTGCTGGGTTTCGGCCAGCACTTCCTGTAGACGCTGGCGGTAACGCGCCGCTTCGATGGATGTGCCGATGTTGCCGGCAATCCGTTCCAGAAGCGCCACATCACGCTCGGTGAGCGGACGCAGGAAGCCGAGTTCGATCACGCCGTTGACCCGGTCGTCATCGCTGGTCGGTACCACCAGCACGCTGTGTGGCAGGCCTTCGCCCAATCCGGAGCTGACCTTGAAGTAGTCGGCCGGCACCGAATCGAGACGAATCAGCCGCGCCTGCTGCGCGACCTGGCCGACAATGCCTTCACCGCTGTAGATCGATTGTTCCTGCTCTTCCTGCTCGCGGGAGAAACCATAGCTAGCCACGCGTTTGAGCCCGCCATGCTCTTCGCGTACATACAACGCAGCCACGGCAGTGCCAAGGTACTGGGCACAGAATTGCAGAATGTTGCGGCCCAGCAGATTGAGCGTCAGTTGCCCCAGGACTTGTTCGGCCAGTTCGGTCTGGCCCGTGCGCAGCCAGGCCTGCTGCTCCAGGCGCTCTGCGCTGGCCTTTTGCGCAGCCAGGTTGGCGCCATAACTACTGGAAAGGCTGAGCAGATCGCGACGACCGATATAAGCCAGCAAACCGCTGATACCGGCGATGAACAGCAGGTACAGGCTGATGCTCCAGATGGTGGTGCGGCGCACATCTTCGTTGCGCGTGGTGCGCAGCGTCTGCTCGGTATCGATCACGTCCTCGAATTGCTTGCGGATCTCGTCAGTGAGGCGTTTGCCGCGCCCGGCCTTGACCGCGGCCTTGTAGTCGCCGCTGGCGCGCTGCAGGTCGATCATCGATTGCGCGTAGGTCGCCCACTCGGTTTGCAAGGCTTGCAGGCGGCGCAGCCGGTCGGTCTGCACCGGGTTGTCGGCGGTCAGTTCAAGCAAGGTGTTGAGCGCTACGGAGATACGCGGCTTCGCCGTTTCATACGGGTCGAGAAAGTGTTCGTCGCCACTGAGCAGGAAACCGCGCATGCCGGTTTCCAGGTCGACGGTGAGTTTCACCGCTTCATTGGCGTTATTGATCACCCGGTCGGTGTGTTCCACCCACTGGATCACCGACAACAGATAGGTGATCAGGCAAACGAAGAACACCGCGCTGATTGCGCCCACACCCAAAGGCAGGCTGACGTTGCGACTCAGTAGTTTGCGAAACCGTTGCTCATCAACCGAAGACGGAGAGGACATGTGGCAGCCTTGTCGAACTGTTGAAAACCAGGGAGTTTGCCCCAAAACGGCGGCATGGATCCATTTTTCTCACAGTGTTAGCACTGTTTTCCCACATTTGCCTGCGCCGAATCGCAGGCCAGCAGTTATCCTTGCACACCCGTATACGCCTATTCTTTTTTGTATCCATTCGGGAACTTGTGGCTATGCGCCACTTACTCATGCAAGAGCCCGGCAATTTTGATCGACCGGCGCCACCCTCCCCATTCTTGAGAGCCGCCACTATGTCCAGCACTGCGTCCACCATCCTTGTAGTAGAAGACGATGCCATCGTGCGCATGCTGATCGTCGACGTACTGGAGGAGTTGGAGTTCAAGGTTCTGGAAGCGGACGGCAGCGAGCAGGCGCTGGAGATTATCAAGGATGTGAATCAACACATCGACCTGATGATGACCGATGTCGGCTTGCCGATCATGGATGGCCGTCAATTGGCTACTGAAGCGCGCAACTTGCGCCCTGCGCTCCCCATTCTGTTTGCCAGCGGTTATGCCGAGACCATTGAAGTGCCGGCGGACATGCATGTGATCGGCAAACCGTTTTCCATTGATCAATTGCGTGACAAGGTCAAATCAGTTCTTGGTCAATCCTGAGACCGAAACTTCCATCCGAGAAAAATCCAACGGGCAGGTCTTCAATCTGCCCTGACCAACTTTGAAACCAACTACAACTATCCACTCGCGGCAGAACACACTTACTCTGGCGCCGCCCCGTAGTTGTGAGCTTGTTGCATTTCCAACTTTCACACACAGGGAGGTCCACTACCGTACAAACAATTCAAGGATAAATTGTTCATGCAACTTGCACAGAACGGAAGCCTGCTGGGTGTTGATAATGTTGTGTTTGATTCCAGGTATTTCGCCGAACGCCAAAAACTTGATCAGGCAGAGAAAGCCAGCATCGCTTTAACACTCTCAGCTATTGCGGAAAACTGTGCACACGGTGAATCCGTTGACTTGCACTACACCACTGTGTCACGCCTGTCGGACACCACGTTTGACAGCGCTGTCGAATATGCCCGCATCGCCTTGTCGAAGATGCTGGAGACCGAAGACTTTCTATTTCTCGCAGAGAAACATTCTCTGCCTGTCGGTACTGTCGTGTGCATCGACGAACAGGCCAGACTCAGGGTATGGGTCAATGATTCCTGGGTTGAAATCACCCACGACGCCGTGATCACCTCCGAACTGCGAGAGGACATCCTCACGCTTGGTGAGTGTGCGTTACAAACCGGTGGTTATGTGTTTTGCGCCGAGGTGTTTGGCCTCAAGCAATGGCTGAACTTTCATCAATACACACTGCCCTCCACCGTTGCCGAAGTACGCGATCTGATTGCCTGGCTGGAATTTCAACTGCCGGACAGCCCGGTGACCGGGGATTATCACGAATTGCTGATGGCGCCTGCCGAATCAGCCTTCCACCTTTCGGCCGTCGAACGTCAAACGATCAAGCAGATCGCGAAGGAGACAACACAGAGCCGGGGCAGTCTGCTGCAACATATCGCCACGCCGGACTACAAGTCGCTCCCGGACAGCCTGAGACGCGAGCGTGCAGCCATTTATCTGGATCATTTACTGCAGACACCCGAGGCCGTTGCGCTGGGCATCCGTCTGCATGATCGCCTCGGATGGCATCTGGACGCAGACCATCAAGAAGTGGCCTCGCGGCAGATCAAATGCATGGTGGCTACGGCGCTGATTCTTGATCTCGGATTTGAAGTCGAACGGCATGCGAAAGTCATTGCCGGTTTTCAGTTGTATCACCCGAGCAATGCATCCAAAACAGCGCCGCAGGTGGTTGAAGGGTTTGAATGGCAATTGACCCGCGAATTGCAACTGGACCCGCTCTACGCTCCGTTGGCTGCTCACCTGCTGCTGGCCTGCGCCGCACCACAGTTACTGGTTCAACAAACACCCGCCGAGTTGACCATCGGCAAGCCAGGTTGGGTGATCATGTCTCAGGCTGTCGCACTGATCGAGCTTGCGGCACCCGGGGCATCGCGCTTGATGACCTACGACCGGATCAAGGCGTTTTCGGAATTGGCGCCCGTCAGTGCAGCTCAGCGCACGCTGCACGAGTTGACGACCATCGCACCCATCATCCAATGGGCAATGCTCAACGGTGTCCTGCCTGATATCACCGGCAACGACGATGACCTGAACGCTTTTACCACCGCTGCCAGCCGTTTCAGCCAATATGTGGAAGCGTTGAATGACGTCGAAACGGGTATTGCGATTGTGCCGCCTGATCGGCGGGAGTTGGCGTTGCAAGAGCTGAAACGCGTTATGCCTGAGGGTGATTATCTTGAAGAAAAAGTATTCAAGGCCAAATTCGATCCTGCATTGGGTGAGCGCAATTTTCTTGAGTGGTTGATTCTTTATCATCCGGTCAGTTTCGGTAATGTAACGGGCGAAAATTCCAAGATAGAGAGACTGCGCGCTTCGGTTCTCGACCTTTACATGTCGGGTGATCTGATCGTAAACGGCAAACTTACTGACAAGTTCATGACCACGAAAAAACTCAACTCGCCCCCTGGCGCTTTTTCACGACTCAGTGAACTGAAACCGATTGATTCGATATTCAACAAGGCTTTTGAGCAATACCACCAGACACTCAATAAGTCCCAGGCGGCCATCCTGAAAATGGCAGTCTCCCACTTGCCAGAGCGTGACAGGACAATGATCGCCAATGGCTTGATTAACTTATATACCGTTCGAAAATCGGTAAATCCTCTTAATCCATTTGAGGAAACCCAACGCCAGCGCAATGCTGCCAAGGGCCGTTACGGCATTATCCTGGGATGCCAGCAAGGCAAGGTTTTTCGCTGTTACGAGCTGTTTTCGCTCAGGGGACTCTGTCGCGAACGACCGGAGTTGGCCGATATGTTGCGATCCAGCAGTGTGGTGTTCGAAGAGCCATCACTGTCCTATTTGGGTGCCGATACGGACTTTCAACCCAAAAAACCTGAGCGGCAATGGCCTCTCGACGTTGATGCCTATTTGAATGGCAGCGAACCGAAACGAGGGCTGACGTCCAGTGTAATCGTGGAAAAGCTCTGGAATTTCGCCTTGGCTTCAGATGAAGTCCAGCCGGTCCCACTGTTCTTTTCCCGAGCGCTGGAAGCGCTGGCTGAGGGCGTATTGGGCAATCACCCGGTAGCCAGCCGCGAAGAACTCTACTCGGCGTTGTACGCGCAGACCGAGTTGCAAAAAATACGCGCCGATAACGAAACAGTGAATGACGCCATCATCAATGTGATCGTGCCCTTCAAAAAATGCATTGAGGACATCCGCTCCGGCGATGCGCATCGAGTATCCGAAGGCATCGGCGGCTGCATTCTTGATGGCCTGGCATTACTGGGGCTGATGGTCGGTTTCGGCGCCACGGTTGCCGGCATAATCGGCAAGACAACTTCAACGACTGCCAAGGCTTTAAGTATTGCGAAGGCCGGAGCCCATTTTTCGGTGTCGCTCTTCAATCCGCTCGATGGCTTGCCGACACTGGCCGTGCAAGGTGGACGACTGGCTAAAAAGGGCGTCCTGCTTCTGAGCAAACACGGGCTCAACGCCGTTGAAACCGCCACCGGCCAGCTACGCAAACTGACGGGTAGCGCTCAGTCCTATGACTTGGTCAAGGCTGCGCAAAAGTCCGATTTGTTTCAGGGCACCAGGAAAGCGGCGGATAATCTGGGGGAACCGGTCAGCCTGCTGGCACTCCAGCGCAACAGTGATTGGTATGCGTTGAACCTGAGGGTCGGCGGCGCATGGGGGCCGAAGTTGAAAAATCTGAAGGTATCCCGCTTGGCGCCGCTTCGACGGCTTTTCGGTCGCGCCAAGCCCTTCAGTTACACTCAGGGCTATATAAAAAAAGCGCTGCCGGCTGCCAAATCTAAACTCGATAATGCGACGTTGATGCTACTGGATACCGACAGTGCTGACGTGCGAGCCGTCCTCAAGCATGTTTTCGGCAATGATTCCGATGATGTTCTCAAACATGTGAAGTCAAACTTGCACAAAATGCGAAACGACCTGGACTTCGTCACGCTCGCCAACATGTCTTTCAGAAAAGGCTCAGAGGCTAACGCTGCGTTGCGCCCGGTGGTTTACAAGCGCTGGAAGACCAGCGTCCTCGATGGTTCGTATCTGAAAAACACACCTGAGCGTTTTCTGGTGATCTACCCCGAAGGGCTGGACGATTATTACCGCATGGCGAAATACGATGACGGTCGAATCGGTGATGTACTGATTCATGAAATGGCGCACGGCGCGCCGGATTCGCTGGATCTGTACTACGGGCAAATGAAACACGCCGGGGCTGGGCCTGCGGATATGGACGTGGCCGGGTTACTGGATTTCGCCAAGGACGCCCACAAGGCGCCCCCTAAAAACCTGTCCAATCCGCATTTCAAGGCTACCTATGATGAGGGATTCGAGCTGTTGGGGCTCATTGAGAATACTTTGCCGGCACTGGTGAAAAAACATCCGGCATTGATCAACGCCGACTCCTACTCTCTGGCAGTTTCCATGCTCGATCAGGTACGCACTCACCGGGAAGCGTTCTTGCTCAATCTCGCCCGGATTCAGAACGGGGTGAAGAAAACCACCCAACTCGGTTTCATCGATGGTTCGGTTCGGCTCAAACTCGCCAGGGCATCGATCTGAGAAAAAGCGGATCGGCGGACGCGCGCATTGTGTTCTAATTCGCGCGCCTTTTTTCCGTCTCTTCGTCCCAGGAATCGTTTCTCATGAGTCAGCCCGCAACCAAAGTCCTCGTCATTGGTTACGTCTGGCCGGAACCCCGCTCCTCCGCTGCGAGCGGGCACGTGATGCAGATTCTCGAGACCTTCCTGCAACAAGGCTGGCAAATCACCTTTGCCAGCCCTGCCGGCACCGGTGAGCACCGCGCCGACCTGACTGCATTGGGCATCCGCGAAGTCCCGATCGAGCTGAACAACAGCAGCTTCGACACCTTCATCAGCGAACTCGCCCCGGATATCGTGCTGTTCGACCAGTTCATGATCGAAGAGCAGTTCGGCTGGCGAGTGGAAAAGCACTGCCCTGATGCCTTGCGCGTTCTGGAAACTTCGGATCTGCAAAGCCTGCGGCATGCCCGTCACCAACGTTTGAAGGATCGCCTCAAGCACAGCGATGACACCAACGATTTCGATCAGTTGTTTGCCTCGGCGCTGGCCGAAGAGTTCGACCTGATGGCCGACACCGACCTGGCCAAGCGCGAGATCGCCGCGCTCTACCGCTGCGATCTGAACCTGATGATTTCGCAGGTGGAAATCGAGTTGCTGGTGCAGCAGTTCAAGCTGCCACCCGAGTTGCTGCACTGGTGTCCGTTGATGGTCGAACCGCCCAGCGCACCGGCGAAACCTTTCGAGGAGCGCGCACACTTCCTCAGTATTGGCAATTTCCGTCACGCGCCAAACTGGGACGCGGTTATATGGATGAAGTCGAGCGTCTGGCCACTGATCCGTGAACAACTGCCCAAAGCACAATTGCACATCTACGGCGCCTACACGCCGCCCAAGGCTGCAGCCTTGCACAATGCCGCACAGGGTTTTCACATCATGAACTGGGCCGAGGATGCGTTGCAGGTCATGTCCGATGCGCGCATCTGCCTGGCGCCCCTGCGTTTTGGCGCCGGCATCAAAGGCAAGCTGATCGATGCCATGCTTTGCGGCACGCCGAGTGTCACCACGCCGATTGGCGCTGAAGGCATGCATACCGACCAACCCTGGCCGGGCGCTGTCTGCCGTACGGCGCAGGATCTGGCCAATGCCGCGGTCGAGATTTATCGCGACGAGGTGCGTTGGCAAGCGGCCCAATCCCAGGGGCACGCGCTACTCCAGGAGGTTTATCAGCAGGCCATACATGGGCCGGCGCTGATCAACAAGCTGCTGGACTGTCGCGCAAACATTGCCCAACTAAGACGCAACAACTTCACCGGTAGCATGTTGCGACATCACTCGCACAAGAGCACGCAATACATGGCGCAGTGGATTGAAGCAAAGAACGCAAACAAACAATAAAGTCCGGAAATCTATAAACACAACAATCAACAACCTGTATCAATCGATAGATAGTCATCTGAAAATTCAAACACTATAAACATCCTGCCGGCGCCACCCTCGTTATTAAAGAGTGGCGCCACAATCAACTTATGCAGGATGCATATATGACCGACATCATTAACTACGCCACCCATGACTGGATGGCGGCGACACCGTCCATTGATTCACTTTCGATATCCGAACTGACCCTGCCGGGAACCCACAACGCCGGCAGCGACTGGCGCGCCAGTTATCCAGTGTTCGGCCCACCCCGTCATTGGCTGGCTTGCCAGCATGACTCGTTTCACGCCCAACTTCACCATGGCGCACGGGTGCTGGACATTCGCCTGGCCTACGAACCAAAGGCCGAAGGCGTCGGCAGATTCCGTGCTCACCATGGCGGACACCGCAACTCCCGAACCCTGGGCAGTTTGATCACCGACGTAGAAAATTTTCTGAAGCAAAACCCGGACGAGTTCATTGTTCTGGACTTCCACAGTCTCGACGGTAACGACTTCGATTATGACTACTTCAATAAAATGATGATTCACCTGCTCGGACATCGTTTGATCCCGAGCAGAAACCTGAGCGCCGGCCTTGGGCAACTCAAACATATCAGCAAAGAGCAACGTGTATTCGCGGCCGCTCGGTCACACTGGCAACTAGATCGCCATGTGTTCATCGATTACATCAACCATGAATGGTCGGGCAGCGATCTGACCGGCTCGGCGGAGTTGAAACAGTTCATCGGCAATGTCCTGAAATCCCCACCTGGCGCGTGGAAACCCTGGTCGTTGTCCGCCACCTGTTACACCGCACTGGGCGGCCCGGTTGATATTCATAAGGAACTGAACGAGTGGTTCGATCCAGACAACAGTGATTGGGCAATGAAGTGCAACGTCATCAACGTCGACTTCATCGAAGAGAGCAACATCGTGTCGTTCTGCCGTGCCGTGAATCAAACCAAGGCCCACCAGCGCCCTGTTGATCGCCTGCTGGCGTAACGGGCGCGCAAAGAGGCATGATCGCCGGGCGATAACAAAAAAAGCGCCCGACCATGACCCGAACCGCCCGCGTCACCGACCCCTCTTATGAATTGATGGATGACCACAACGGGTTGTCCATCATCTATCGCCAGCACGGCTTCCCCTGCCCGCTGGTGCGCTGGCATTTCCACAAGGAATACGAACTGCACCTGATCGTGGCCAGTTCGGGCAAGGTATTCATCGGCGACTACATCGGCAACTTCTACCCGCAGACGCTGTTCCTCACCGGCCCCAACCTGCCGCACAACTGGATCAGCCAGGTGGCCGAAGACGAAGTGGTCGAGAAGCGTGACATGCTGGTCAACTTCACCGATGAACTGTTTGAAAGCGGCCATCAGGTGTTCGCCGAGCTGAAGACTCTGGCGCCACTGCTGGAACGCGCGCAGTACGGCATCGAATTCCGCTCACCGCAGACGATTCGTCAGGCCATGAGCCTGATGCAACGCATCGCCGATTCAAGCGGCATCACCCGTCTCGGGCACTTTTTCATCCTGATGGAATTGCTGGCGGCCTCCGACGACTACCAATTGCTGTCTGGAGCAACCACGCCGCAACTGGCCGACGAACACAACATCGACCGCACCAACCGCGCGGTCGATTACATCTTCGCCCACTACGCCCGTGAACTGCCGCTGGAGGAAGTCGCCGAGCACCTGGGCATGAAACCGACCTATTTCAGCCGCGTGTTCAAGCAGGCCACGGGGCGCAACTTCATCGAGTTCGTCAATCGCCTGCGCATCAGCAAATCCTGCGAACTGCTGGCGGACGGTGACAAACCGGTGACCGAGGTGTGTTTCGAGTCGGGCTTCAACAACATCTCCAATTTCAATCGGCGCTTTCAGCAGCTCAAAGGCATGACGCCCTCGCATTATCGGCGGCTGGTGGTGCAGCGTCTGACCGAGCAAAACCACGGCTGACGCCCGAAAACCTGTACGGTTTCATTGCCCTCGCTGTCCTGAAACGCCCTTCCCTGTGTTTGTCGCCTCAATCGAGAGTGCAAAAAAGTATCGATTCAAGTGCTAGGGATGATTTGTCAGCCCTGCGATTGAAGGCTGTAATCAGTGCACATTCTTCCTGCAGCCGGAAGACACAAAAACAATAACTGTCCTTCTGTCCCCCACCGGGTGCAGAAAAGGAGTGCACGATGCAACCCACTGCAAAAGCTCTGCTTGCCCTCACCTGCATGACCCTCAGCAGCGTCAGCCTTGGCGCCCAGACCCTGACCATCGCCACCGTCAACAACAGCGACATGATCCGCATGCAAAAGCTCTCGAAAACCTTCGAGACCGAGCATCCGGACATCAAGTTGAACTGGGTGGTGCTGGAAGAAAACGTCCTGCGTCAGCGCCTGACCACCGACATCGCCACCCAGGGCGGTCAGTTCGACGTGTTGACCATCGGCATGTACGAAGCCGCACTCTGGGGTGCAAAAGGTTGGCTGGAACCGATGAAGGATCTGCCGGCCAGCTACGCCCTCGACGATGTGTTCCCGTCGGTGCGTGAAGGCCTGTCGGTCAAGGGTTCGCTGTACGCCTTGCCGTTCTACGCCGAAAGCTCGATCACCTATTACCGCACCGACCTGTTCAAGGACGCCGGCCTGACCATGCCGGAGCGTCCGACCTGGGAGCAGATCGCAGGCTTCGCCGAAAAACTCACCAACAAGGACAAGGAGCAATACGGCATCTGCCTGCGCGGCAAGGCCGGTTGGGGCGAGAACATGGCGCTGATCACCACCGTGGCCAACGCTTACGGCGCACGCTGGTTCGATGAGCAGTGGAAACCCGAATTCAGTGGCCCGGAATGGAAGAACGCGCTGAACTTCTACGTCGACACCATGAAGAAGTCCGGCCCGCCGGGTGCCTCCAGCAACGGTTTCAACGAAAACCTCGCGCTGTTCAACAGCGGCAAATGCGCGATCTGGGTCGATGCCAGCGTCGCCGGCTCGTTCGTCACCGACAAGACCCAAAGCAAGGTCGCCGATCACGTCGGCTTCACCTTTGCGCCGCATCAGGTCACCGATAAAGGATCGGCATGGCTGTACTCTTGGGCGCTGGCGATTCCGACCAGTTCCAAGGCCAAGGACGCCGCCAAAGAATTCAGTGCCTGGGCCACCTCAAAAGAGTACGGCGAACTGGTCGCCAAGACCGACGGCATCGCCAACGTACCGCCGGGCACTCGTGCCTCGACCTACAGCGACGCCTACATGAGCGCCGCACCGTTTGCCAAGGTCACGCTGGAGTCGCTGAAAGCGGCTGACCCGAGCAAACCGACCCTCAAGCCTGTGCCTTACATCGGCATTCAACTGGTGACCATTCCTGAGTTCCAGGGTGTGGGCACCCAGGTCGGCAAGCTGTTCTCGGCGGCACTGATCGGCCAGACCACGGTCGACCAGGCGCTGACCGCCGCCCAGCAAACCACCGAACGCGAGATGAAGCGCGCGGGTTACCCCAAGTAACCACTGCCCTCTTCAATTGAAGGAAGGGAGCTTGCTCCCTCCCCTCAAAGAACTCGCTGTATCTCGAGTATGTGATCGCCATGAATACTTCAACTGCCAAAGCCCACATTGACCTGTCGCAACCCCGGCGCAAAAACCGCGTGGCCAATCCCGGCTGGTTTCTGGTCAGCCCTTCGGTGGCCCTGTTGCTGCTGTGGATGATCGTGCCGCTGGGCATGACCGTCTATTTCTCGATGATCCGCTACAACCTGCTCGACCCGGGCATCAATGAATTCGTCGGGCTGGATAACTTCACCTACTTTCTGACCGACTCCGGGTTCCTGCCCGGCGCCACCAACACCTTGCTGCTGGTGGGCAGCGTGTTGCTGATCAGCGTGGTGTTCGGTGTGTTGATCAGTGCGCTGCTGGAGGCCAGCGAGTTCTTCGGTCGTGGCATCGTGCGGGTGATGCTGATTTCACCGTTCTTCATCATGCCCACGGTCGGTGCGCTGATCTGGAAGAACCTGATCTTCCACCCGGTGTCCGGGATCCTCGCCTACCTCTGGAAGCTGTTCGGCGCGCAACCGGTGGACTGGCTGGCGCACTACCCGCTGCTGTCGATCATCATCATCGTGTCGTGGCAATGGCTGCCCTTCGCAATCCTGATCCTGATGACCGCCATGCAGTCCCTCGACCAGGAACAGAAAGAAGCCGCCCGCCTCGACGGCGCCGGCCCTGTCGCGATCTTCTGGCACCTGACCCTGCCGCATCTGGCGCGGCCGATTGCCGTGGTGGTGATGATTGAAACCATCTTCCTGCTGTCGGTGTTCGCCGAAATCTTCACCACCACCAACGGCGGCCCCGGCTACGCGTCGACCAACCTCGCCTACCTGATCTACAACCAGGCGCTGGTG
The DNA here is from genome assembly GCF_014863605.1 of Pseudomonas allokribbensis. Taxonomy (NCBI): domain Bacteria; kingdom Pseudomonadati; phylum Pseudomonadota; class Gammaproteobacteria; order Pseudomonadales; family Pseudomonadaceae; genus Pseudomonas; species Pseudomonas allokribbensis. The sequence continues at coordinate 3,182,242 of NZ_CP062252.1, read as the reverse complement.
CAGTTCGATGTCGGCATGGCCTCGGCCGGCGGCCTGATCGCCGTGGTCATCGCCAACATCGCCGCGATCATTCTGGTGCGGATGATCGGCAAAAACCTGACTGACAAAGCCTGAGGCCTGCCATGACTCTTCAACAATCCCGCCGGCTGCAAAGCCTGCTGCTCGGCACGCTGGCCTGGGCCATCGCGATCATCATTTTCTTCCCGATCTTCTGGATGGTGCTGACCAGTTTCAAGACCGAAATCGACGCTTTCGCCACGCCGCCCCAGTTCATCTTCACGCCGACGCTGGAGAACTACCTGCACATCAACGAGCGCAGTGATTACTTCAGCTTTGCCTGGAACTCGGTGGTGATCTCCTTCAGCGCCACGGCTCTTTGCCTGCTGATCGCGGTGCCGGCGGCCTACTCGATGGCGTTCTACGAAACCCAGCGCACCAAGGGCACGCTGCTGTGGATGCTCTCCACCAAGATGCTGCCGCCGGTAGGCGTGCTGATGCCGATCTACCTGCTGGCCAAGAGTTTCGGCCTGCTCGACACGCGTATTGCGCTGATTGTGATCTACACGCTGATCAACCTGCCGATCGTGGTCTGGATGATTTACACCTACTTCAAGGACATCCCCAAAGACATCCTCGAAGCCGCCCGCCTCGACGGCGCCACGCTGATGCAGGAAATGCTCCGGGTGCTGCTGCCGATCGCCAAGGGCGGGCTGGCCTCGACCGTGCTGCTATCGCTGATCCTGTGCTGGAACGAAGCGTTCTGGTCGCTGAACCTGACCTCGTCCAAAGCCGCGCCGCTGACCGCGCTGATCGCCTCCTACTCAAGCCCCGAAGGATTGTTCTGGGCCAAGTTGTCGGCCGTCTCGACGCTTGCCTGCGCGCCGATCCTGATCTTCGGCTGGATCAGCCAGAAACAACTGGTGCGCGGCCTGTCGTTCGGCGCCGTGAAATAAGAATTCGTATGAGGAGCGCCACCATGGCCAACCTGAAAATCAAGAATCTGCAAAAAGGCTTCGAAGGTTTTTCCATCATCAAGGGCATCGACCTTGAGGTGAACGACAAGGAATTCGTGGTATTCGTCGGCCCGTCGGGCTGCGGCAAATCCACCCTGCTGCGACTGATCGCCGGCCTGGAAGAAGTCAGCGGCGGCACCATCGAACTGGACGGGCGCGACATCACCGAAGTCAGCCCGGCCAAGCGTGATCTGGCGATGGTGTTCCAGACCTACGCGCTGTATCCGCACATGACCGTGAAAAAGAACATGTCGTTCGCCCTCGACCTGGCCGGCGTACCGAAGGCAGAAGTCGAGAAGAAAGTCGGCGAAGCGGCACGGATTCTCGAACTCGGCCCGATGCTCGAACGCAAGCCGAAGCAACTGTCCGGCGGTCAGCGTCAGCGCGTGGCCATCGGCCGGGCGATCGTGCGCAACCCGAAAATATTCCTGTTCGACGAACCGCTGTCCAACCTCGACGCCGCCCTGCGGGTGCAGATGCGCCTGGAGCTGCTGCGCCTGCACAAGGACCTCAAGGCGACGATGATTTACGTGACCCACGATCAGGTCGAAGCCATGACCATGGCCGACAAAGTCGTGGTACTCAATGGCGGCAAGATCGAACAGGTCGGCTCGCCGCTGGACCTGTATCACAACCCCGCCAACCTGTTCGTCGCCGGGTTCCTCGGCACGCCGAAAATGGGTTTCCTCAAGGGCAAGATCGCCCGGGTCGACGGCCAGAGCTGCGAAGTTTCTCTGGACGCCGGCACACGCATCACCCTGCCGTTCAACGCGGCAAACCTGAGCGTCGGCAGCGCCGTGACCCTGGGCATTCGCCCGGAACATCTGGAGCTGGCGCAACCGGGCGACTGCACCCTGCAAGTCACCGCCGACGTCAGCGAACGGCTGGGCAGCGACACCTTCTGCCACGTCAAGACCAACGCCGGCGAAGCCCTGACCATGCGCGTGCGCGGTGATCTGGCAAGCCGTTACGGCGAACAACTGAACCTGCACCTGGATGCCTCCCACTGCCATCTGTTCGATGCCGACGGCGTGGCGTTGACCCGCCCGTTGCGCGCCGCCGCCTGATTTCGAGACTGACCCGATGAAACTCAACAAACAGAACCTCAATCGCCTCGCCGCCGAAGTGAAGTTGCCGGCCTACAGCCTCAGTGACACACGCCAGGGCATCGCCCACATTGGCGTCGGCGGCTTCCATCGCGCGCATCAGGCGTATTACACCGATGCGCTGATGAACACCGGCGAAGCGCTGGACTGGGCGATCTGCGGCGTCGGCCTGCGCACCGAAGACCGCCGCGCCCGTGACGACCTCAAGGAACAGGACTACCTGTTCACCCTGTTCGAACTGGGTGACAGCGACGACACCGAAGTCCGCGTCATCGGTGCGATCCGCGACATGCTGCTGGCCGAGGACAGCGCCCAGGTGCTGATCGACAAACTCGCCGACCCGCAGATCCGCATCGTCTCGCTGACCATCACCGAGGGTGGCTATTGCATCGATGACAGCAACGGCGAGTTCATGACGCACCTGCCACAGATTCAGCACGACCTGACTTACCCGCAACAGCCGCAAACCGTGTTCGGTTTCCTCTGCGCGGCGCTGGCCAGGCGACGTGCGGCGGGCATTCCGGCGTTTACCGTGATGTCCTGCGATAACCTGCCACACAACGGCGCCGTCACCCGCAAGGCACTGCTGGCCTTCACCGCGCTGCTTGACCCGGATTTGCGCGACTGGATCGACGCCAACGTCAGCTTCCCCAACGCCATGGTCGACCGTATCACCCCGATGACCAGCACCGCGCATCGCCTGCAACTGGCGGACAAACACGCCGTCGACGACGCCTGGCCAGTGGTGTGCGAACCGTTTGTGCAATGGGTGCTGGAAGACAAGTTCGTCAACGGCCGCCCGGCCTGGGAAAAGGTCGGCGTGCAGTTCACCGACGATGTTTCGCCCTACGAAGAGATGAAGATCAAACTGCTCAACGGCAGCCATCTGGCCCTGACCTATCTGGGCTTTTTGAAGGGTTACCGCTTCGTCCACGACACCATGAACGACCCACTGTTCGTGCGCTACATGAGCACCTACATGGACCTGGACGTGACCCCGCAACTGGCGCCGGTGCCGGGCATCGACCTGACCGAGTACAAGAACACGCTGGTGGCGCGGTTCTCCAATCAGGCGATTGCCGATCAACTGGAGCGGGTTTGCTCCGATGGTTCGTCGAAGTTTCCCAAGTTCACCATTCCGACGATCAATCGGTTGATTGCGGATGGACGTGAGACCAAACGGGCGGCGTTGGTGGTGGCGGCCTGGGCGTTGTATCTGAAAGGCGTGGATGAGAATGGCGATACTTATTCGATTCCTGATCCTCGGGCGGCGTTTTGTCAGGCGTTGGTGGCGGAGGATTCGCTGATTACTGAGCGGTTGTTGGGGGTTGAAGAAATCTTCGGTACGGCGATACCGCGTTCGACGGAGTTTGTGGCGGCGTTTGAGTGGTGCCTGAAAAGCTTGCGGGAAGAGGGAGTGACGCGGACTCTGGAAAGCATTCTGTCCTGACGGGTGAGGTACTCATGACAACCCAACAACTCTTTCTGGGCATCGACTGCGGCACTCAAGGCACCAAAGCCATCATCCTCGACGCCACCAGCGGTCAGGTGTTGGGCCAGGGCGTCGCCGCCCACACGATGATCAGCGGTGCCAACGGCCGTCGCGAGCAAGACACCGGGCAGTGGCTGGAGGCCTTCGCCCTCGCCACCCGGCGTGCGTTGCTGGCAGCAAATGTCGACGGCCAGTCGATCCTCGGAATCGGCGTTTCCGGCCAGCAACACGGTCTGGTGCTGCTCGATGACCAAGGCCAGGTACTGCGCCCGGCCAAGCTCTGGTGCGACACCGAAACCACCGCAGAAAACGATCGGCTACTGACTTACCTGGGCGGCGAAAGAGGCTCGCTGGAACGCCTCGGCGTGGTCATCGCGCCGGGTTACACCGTCTCCAAACTGCTATGGACCAAGGAACAACATCCCGCCGTTTTCTCACGGATCGCAAAGATCCTGTTGCCACACGACTACCTGAATTTCTGGCTCACCGGCCGTAGTTGCAGCGAATACGGCGACGCATCCGGCACCGGTTATTTCAACGTGCGCACCCGCCAATGGGATTTGCAGTTGCTGCGCGACATCGACGCCAGCGGCCGTCTGCAAGCAGCGCTGCCGGAGCTGATCGACGCCCATCAAGCGGTCGGCACGATCCTGCCGGCGATTGCCGAACAACTGGGTATCAACCCCAACGCATTGGTATCCAGCGGTGGCGGCGACAACATGATGGGCGCCATCGGCACCGGCAATATTCAGCCGGGCGCGATCACCATGAGTCTCGGCTCCTCCGGCACGGTGTACGCCTACGCTGAAGCGCCAAAGGTCAGCCCGGATGCTTCGGTCGCAACCTTCTGCTCGTCCAGCGGCGGCTGGCTGCCGTTGATCTGCACCATGAACCTGACCAACGCTACCGGCGCGATCCGCGAGTTGTTCGAGCTCGATCTCGACGCTTTCAACGCCTTGGTGGCCCAGGCGCCGATCGGCGCTGAAGGCGTGAGCATGCTGCCGTTCCTCAACGGTGAGCGCGTGCCTCCCCTGCCCCACGCCACTGGCAGCCTGCATGGCCTGATGATCGATAACCTGACCCGGGCCAATCTGTGCCGCGCCGCCGTCGAGGGCACCACCTTCGGCCTGCGTTTCGGACTGGATCTATTGCGCCAGAATGGTTTACAAAGCCGCAGCATTTGCCTGATCGGCGGCGGCTCGAAAAGTGCGGTGTGGCGGCAGATCGTCGCCGACATCATGAACACCCCGGTGATCTGCACCGAGCAAAGCGAAGCCGCCGCCCTGGGCGCGGCGATTCAGGCGGCGTGGTGCAAGTCGTGGTCGAACGGCCACGAAGACACCCTGGCCGACCTGTGCGAACGCTGCGTGAAGCTCGACCTGAACAGTGAAACCCTGCCGATTGCCGCGAATGTCGCAGCCTTCCAGCAGGCCTATGAACGCTATCGACTGCATGTCGCAACCTTATAAAGAGCAAACAACTATGTACCTGGTGTGTGGCGAAGCGCTGTTCGATTTCTTCAGCGAAGACGATGCCGGCGGGCAGGCGTCGAAAGTCAATTTCAAGGCGATTGCCGGTGGCTCGCCGTTCAACGTGGCGGTAGGTTTGCGCCGACTGGGCGTGGACTCGGCGCTGTTCGCCGGGTTGTCCACCGACTACCTCGGCCGTCGTTTGCAGCAAGTTCTGAAAGATGAAGGTGTACGCCCGGATTATCTGGTGGACTTCGCGGCGCCGACCACGCTGGCCATGGTCGCGGTGGGTGCCAATGGCTCGCCGCATTACAGCTTCCGGGGCGAAGGCTGCGCTGACCGGCAGTTGAGTCTGGCGCATCTGCCAACGCTGGGGTCTGAAGTGCGCGGTCTGCACTTCGGTTCGTTCTCGCTGGTGGTGCAACCGGTTGCCGATACTCTGCTCGCGCTGATTCAGCGTGAAAGCGGCAAGCGCCTGATCAGCCTCGACCCGAACGTGCGCCTCAATCCCGAACCGAACATCGACCTGTGGCGCGAGCGGATCGCCACACTGGTGCAACTGGCGGACCTGATCAAGGTCAGCGACGAGGATTTGAGCCTGCTGTACCCCGAGCAGGATCCGCAGCGCGTCATCGAAGGCTGGCTGCAGCATCGCTGCCAGGTGGTGTTCCTGACCCGTGGCGGTGAAGGCGCGACCGTGTTCAGTCGTGCTCACGGTTCATGGTCGGTGCCGGCCTCTGCAGTGAAGATCGCCGATACCGTTGGCGCCGGCGATACCTTCCAGGCCGCGTTGATCACCTGGCTGACCGAGCAGGAACTGGATTCGGTGGAAGGTGTACAGCATCTGCAACGCGATCAGATCGACGCCATGCTCAGGTTTGCCGTACAGGCCGCCGCCCTGACCTGCAGCAAGACAGGTCCGGATTTGCCTTATCGCCATCAGTTGACCTGACCGCGTAGACTGGCGCCCTTTTTTGCACGACGGGATGACGGCTTTTGAATTCGGGGCGCACGGTTGGACTTTTGGTATTGGCGGCACTGTTGAGCGGCTGCGGAACATCGCCACCGCGTTCGCCGGAAAACCTCTGCGAAATTTTTCGGGAAAAGAGTGATTGGTACGACGCGGCGCAAGTCACGCAAAAGCGCTGGGGCGTACCGATCCAGGTGCCGTTCGCGATCATGTATCAGGAATCCGGCTACCGCTACGACGCCAAGACCCCGCGCAAATACCTGCTGTGGGTGATTCCGTGGGGTCGCGTCACGACGGCATCGGGTTATGCGCAGGCCAAGGACGAAGTCTGGTCCGACTACCAGAAAAGCACCGGCCGACACGGCGCCGACCGCGAAGACTTCGACGACGCCATCGACTTTGTCGGCTGGTACATGGACAAGACCACCTCGGTCAACGGCGTGTACAAGTACGACGCTTACAACCAGTACCTCAATTACCACGAAGGCTGGGGCGGGTTTCGCCAGAAAACCTATGCCAGCAAGGCGTGGCTGCCGCCGGTGGCGCGCAAGGTACAGAACCGCTCGGACATGTACGGTCAACAATACGCGGCGTGCAAGGATGATTTGAATCGCGGGTTCTGGAGCCGGTTCTGGCACTGGCTCTGATCGCAGGCCAAAAAAAACCATCACGAATTAACTCGCGATGGTTTTTTTCGGCCAATGAACTGAACGGACTTACAACACCGAAAAGTTGTAACTCACAATCAACCGGGTCTCATCCACGTCCCGGGCGAACTTCTCGTAGTTGGTGCGATAGGTCGCATTACGCAAACGCAGGCTGACATCCTTGAACGTGCCGCTCTGGATCACGTACTTCAACTCGCTGTCGCGTTCCCACTCTTTGCCTTCCTGATCGCTGCCCGGAACCTTGATGTGGTCGCCGTTCACGTAACGGGTCAGGAAGCTCAGGCCGTTGATGCCGATCGCTTTGAAGTCGTAGTCGTAACGCAGCTGCCAGGAACGTTCCTGTGCGGCGGCGAAGTCGTTGACCTGCACGTAGTTCACCAGGTACGGGTTGCTGCCATCCAGATACGGCATCGAATTGTCGCCGTTCATGCGCTGCCAGCCGGCGCTGAAGGTGTGGCCGCTGATGCCGTAGGACAGCATGCCGCTCAAGGCACGGTTGTCGATGGAACCGGCTTTCGCATCGCCGCTGTCGGCGCTTTTCAGTAGTCGCAGATCGGCTTTCAACACACCGTCACCCAGCGGCTGGTTGCCCAACAGACCCACGAAGTGCTGGCGATAGATGTCTTCCAGCTCGGCGTAGTGATACTGCGCGGTCAGGCGATCGTTGAACTTGTAGTCGAAGCCGTACATGTCGAAATGATCGGCGGTGACGTTGCAGGCGTAGCGCTTGTTCTTGCAGTGCACGCGAATGTCCTGGGAGTCGGTCGAGTCCCGGGCGGTGTACTTGTCCAGGCGCGCGGCCATGAAAGTCAGGTCCTTCACTTCCTTGGACGTCAGCATCGCACCGTTGAACATGGTCGGCAGCAGGCGGCCGTCGTTGTACTTGAGCAGCGGCAGATCCGGTAGCAGCGCGCCGTATTTCAGCACGGTGTCCGAGACTTTCACCTTGGCCGTCAGGCCCATCTTCGCGTACTGACCTTTCGAACCACGCGGGTTGTCGCCACTGGATGGCAGCAGTCCGCTGTTGCTGCGATCAGGGCTGGAATCGAGCTGGAAACCCGCCATGCCCAGCGCATCGATGCCGAAACCGACGGTGCCTTCGGTATAGCCCGATTGCAGGTTGAGAATGAAACCCTGCGCCGATTCTTCGCGCTTGGATGCGCCCTGATCACTGGAGGTGTGCCCATCACGGAAATCGCGGTTGAAGTACACCGTGCGCGACTCGATCTTCGCCGTGGTGTCTTCGAAAAAACCGCTGGCCTGGACCTGCGCGGTAAAACCGGCGCATAGCACAAAGGCTCCGAAGCCAAACGACTGGCGCGGGGTGATGAGGGGAAATGGGGGACGCATTGAAAACTCCAACAGAACAACGATTGCGCAGGGGCGCAAACAAACCAGAAATAGCTCCCGTCCCGGAACAGTGAAGAACCGGAAGGAAGTGAACACGCGGGGGTGAGCGCCCATGATGGCAGATGGCTTTGACGTGCCACAGGCGACTTTAGTCGGACGCTGAGGGTGTGTTCCGACCAACGCCCGGTCTGCAGGTTAGTACGACGAATCCGACCTGCGTTTCAACCTGCGTCTAGCCGGTCGTGGAAAACACGCCACCAGAGGCCTAAAGTACCGCGGCAAATCGAACGGCGTTTACAACCTAAAAACAAGTGAGTGCGCCAGAAAGCTGGACGCCGACCTCAACTCGATGGATGTACTCAGAGATACATTGAAATGAAAAAGCGGTGGTTACCCTTCATCCTCGCACTTGCCTGTCATCCGGCTTTTGCAGACGCCCAAAAAAACCTTCTGAATTGTCCGCTTTCGGACGGTTCAATCGCATCCCTGCTGTCGACCTCCCGCGACGATGGGCAACGACTCTTCGTCAACATCAACAGCCAGACCGAAACTGCCTTCACCGACATGCCCGATCCGGACTTTGTTGGCGAAGTCGTCATGGCCAAATGCATGGGCTCCAGTTTGGTCTACGCCATGAACTATGGTTCTCCCTATATGAAAGGAGCCGTTTTACACAAAAATCCAGTCAGCGGAACCCTTGAGCGCATTGATTTTGCCGAAAAGGCACTTCCGGTTTCTCTGTACCTGAATGCTCGGCAGATGCGCCTGATCATCCCCAACGAAGGCTATGAGATTCCCGAAAAATTTATCGTCTACGATTTCATCAGCCCGAAAGGCCAGCCGGGAGAACCCAAAGGGATGAATGCGGTGCCTGACAGAAAGGGATTCGAAGTCATTGATCTGAAATGACCGAACAGTCGTGAAACCCTCGTATCCATTGGAGAAACCGCCCGTCCTAGGGGAATGCCCTACTCCTCTCGCGGGCATTTGCGGGTTGTACGAGCCCGGCTAATCCTGCACCATCCGCCCACGCTAATCCAAAGGACGGAAATCAAGGCATGCTGGACGCCAACGCTACCCACATTACCCTCACGCTCGAAGGCGCTTCGGCCGATCTGCAAGTCCTCAGTTTCACCGGTCGCGAAGCCCTCAACGAACCGTTCCGTTTCGACCTCGAACTGGTCAGCGCCCGTCCCGACCTCAACCTTGAAGAACTCCTGCACAAGCCCGGCTGCCTGACCTTCGGCGCCACCGGCGAGGGCAAGATTCATGGTCTGGTGTATCGCATCGAGCAAGGCGACTCCGGCAAGACCCTGACCCGCTACAGCCTCAGCCTGGTGCCACAACTGGCGTACCTGCGGCACAACCATGATCAGCAGATTTTCCAGCAACTGACGGTGCCGAAGATCATCGCCCGGGTCCTGGAAGATCGCGGCATCCTGGCCGACGCCTACAGTTTCCAGCTCGGCGCCGAATATCCGGAACGCGACTACTGCGTGCAGTACGACGAGTCCGACCTGCATTTCATCCAGCGCCTGTGCGAAGAGGAAGGCATTCACTTCCACTTCCAGCACAGCAGCAGCGGCCACAAACTGGTGTTCGGCGATGACCAGACCGTGTTCCGCAAACTGAAACCGGTGAACTACCAGCAAGACTCCGGCATGACCGCCGACAAACCGGTGATCAAGCGATTCAACCTGCGCCTGGAAACCCGCACCAGCCGCGTCAGCCGCCGCGACTACGATTTCGAGAAACCGAAGATCCTGCCCGAGGGCGCAGTCAAATCCGAATTCATGCCGGACCTGGAAGACTACGACTACCCCGGCCGCTTCACGACGCGCGAACGCGGCAAGTTCCTCTCGACCCGAGCGCTGGAGCGCCATCGCAGCGACTACAAACTGGCAGAAGGCAAAGGTGACGAACCGACCCTGACCAGCGGCCATTTCCTGACGCTGGCCGAACACCCGCGCGCCGAGTGGAACGACATGTGGCTGCTGCTGGAAATCTTCCACGAAGGCAAGCAACCGCAAGTGCTGGGCGAAAACGTCACCAGCGACGTCACCGACAACAAGAGCGATTTCCACCAGGGCTACCGCAACAGCTTCGTCGCCACCCCGTGGGACGCGCACTACCGCCCTGCCCTCGAACACCCGAAACCGAAAGTCCTCGGCAGCCAGACCGCCATCGTCACCGGCCCCGCCGGCGAAGAGATCCACTGCGATCAGTACGGCCGCGTGAAAGTGCAATTCCACTGGGACCGCGACGGCCAGGCTGACGACAAGACCACTTGCTGGATGCGCGTCGCCAGCGGCTGGGCCGGCGCGGCCTATGGCGGGATCGCCATTCCACGGATCGGCATGGAAGTGCTGGTGACCTTCCTTGAAGGCGACCCCGACCAGCCGCTGGTCACCGGTTGCCTGTACCACAAGGAAAACGTCGTCCCCTACGACCTGCCGGCGAACAAGACCCGCAGCACCTTCAAGACCCTCAGCTCCCCAGGCGGCAAGGGCTACAACGAGTTCCGCATCGAAGACAAGAAAGGCGCAGAACAGATCTACATCCACGCCCAGCGCGACTGGGACGAAAACATCGAGCACGACCAGAAGATTCGCGTTGGCAATGAACGGCATGACACCGTTGAAGCCAATGTTTTAAGTGAATTCAAGGTCGAAGAGCACCGCATCACTCATCTGGATCGTGTCAGTGAGATGCGGGCGAATGATCACCTGACCGTGGGCGTGACCCAGCATGTGAAGGTCGGCACCGGTCAGTTCGTCGAGGCGGGCACGGAGATTCATTACCACGCCGGCGAAAAAGTGGTGATCGAAGGCGGAATGGAACTGACGGCGAAGGCTGGCGGCAGTTTCGTCAAAGTCGATGCTGGCGGCGTGACCATCAGTGGTGCCGAGGTGAAGGCCAATACCGGCGGTGCGCCGGGGGTGGGTTCCGGTATCCAGATTCTAGACCCGGTCATTCCGTGGGCCGCTGCCAAGGACAAGCCCGGCGCCCTGCTCGTCCCGGCTGCCGTCCAAATGGCATTGGCCAAAGCAGCGCGCAAGGCAGGCGACACCCGTTGCCCGATCTGCGAGGCCTGCCGCGAAGGCAAATGTGATCTGGGAGCCGTGGCATGAGTGATGCGCTCAACAACTGGCTGGGCGAACAGTCTCGTCTCAATCGCGTCCTGATCCTCGCACTCGACAGCCTCGCCGAACCGAACCCGGTCACGCCGTTGTACAGCGCCGGCGTAATGCAGCGCTCGGTGCAGCTCTATCGACGTACCGAGTTCGCCCAGTTCGCGTCCATCAGCCCATGGCTGACCGAACTCGAAAATCCGGGCAACGAAGCGTTCCGCAAGCTGCTGGATGATCCACAGCGCAATTGGGGCTGGATCGGCAGCATGGACAAGGCCGACCTCGACAGCCTGACCCAGCACTGGATCGCCCGCATGGTCATCGACGAGGATGGCGACCGCTCACTGTTCCGCTTCCAGGACAACCGCGTACTCGCCCGTTGCTTGGCCAACATGAAAGAAACCGAATGGCCGCTGCTGCTCGGGCCGATCAGCAGCGTGCTGTATTGGGATGAGGATCAGTGGAAAAGCGCGGATAACAGCAGGCCGGGCATGTATGCGGTGCCGAATCCGGCGCCTTGGCTGCAAGTCCCTACCCCGCCGGAACGAACCCGCGAAATCCTGCGTGCCAACCTGAAACGCTGGCTGCTGGTGTATCACGCCGAAACCGCTGCAAAACTTTCCGAAACCCGCCCCATCCTCGAATGGCTGGAAGAACAGATGGACCTGCTCGAAGCCTTGCAATGGAACACGCCGGAGCAGCGGGAGTTCATGTTGACCCTGCGCCTCGATCCCAGGAATGCCGAGGACCTGGCCTGGCAGCCCCTGCCGGGGGAAACGCCGGAGAAGCATTTCGAGCGGTGCGAACGTTTTTTCGCCGATCACAGCGACGCCGCCGCACTGAATTGAATTCAAGACCTTGGGCGTCACTCGCTCGAAACGACCGCCACGGGACAAAGGACAATCAAATGCGTCATCGCAATGTTTTCAATGGGTTTGTTCGCAGCTTGATGATTGGGCTGGGTGCGATTGGGGCTACTGGTTGTTCGGTTGCTCAGCAGGACAGCTTTACGTTGGTGACGGAGCTTCCGCCGGGGTTTGAGGTGAAGGGTGAAGCCATCTATGCTCCTCGCACTGGAGAAACCTGCAAAGTCCCGCCAAAAAATGGCAAGAATCATCCTGGGTTAAAAATTTTTAAACAGGAACTGAGTGAAAAAGCTCAGACAGCGCAGTTTACGATCCCGCTTTCCAGCACTGACGGCGGCTGCCCTTTGGTTTTGGAGCGTTTTGATTACGAAGTAGATGCAAAATATGGTGCAGCCAGACTTAACTTGGGGCGAGATTACACCAGCATTGCGTTCGAAGACGCCACAGCAAATAACCAGCCTTCTCTCTCACCTCTTTTATTAAAAAGAGAATGCGAGTGGCTATTTCGAACAATCGGATCAAATCGATACATAACAAAGATATTGAAATGCAAGGCAATAGGTACTTCGCAAGATGAAAAAGACTCTGCCACCAGTTCATTGTCGCGAGCTCAACTGGCAGGAAAGACGCTGACTGTAGAGTTTTCCCTTTCAAAGGAGGAACGCCCATATATGGGCGATACGTGGATCAAGTTCCCAGAGGGATGGAAGCGTTGCATGGGCGAAAATCTTGATGATCAATACGGATTTTGTCGCGGTAACAAAAAAGACTTTAAGTCCTTTAAAATGCCCGACGGTCGCGAGTGCACTGTTTACCCAAACTGTACTGAATAAGGATATTTTTTATGGCATCCCAAAACACTTGCGATCCCATGTTAAGCGAAAAGTCGGAAGCATGCCCATTGCGTGGCGACTGGATCAGCTTTCAACTGGTTGATGAAAATGGCGACGGCAAGCCATACGCAGGCCTTGCGTACGTCTTAAGCGATAGCGCCCATCAACAATACATCGGCGTACTGGATGCAAATGGTTCGGCCAAGGTCATAAACCACTATCAAGGACCTGTTGTACTCACGGTTGATAGCCCTTACAAAGGTACAGAGAACCTCTACAACGCTCTTTCTCAACGAAGCAGCTATCCGCTCCCAATTACTGAACTCCAAGTAAGGGCAGAGAAAACACGCTTTGTAAGAAAGGATGGCACGCGCGTTGAAAACAACCCTGCAAAAAATAACGCTCAGCAATTTTTTCACGTTGAAGTTAAGGACCTTGTAAGCAAATCCGCTCACCTGCCCCCTTACTCAACGAGAAAGTACCCACCAAACTTTAGCCTGCTTAAAATTATGGGTGACTTGGGATTTGGCCCAGAGGAGTCAGAGCTTGGCGGAGTTGCATTATTACCTAACAAGCATACCGTTCTGGAGGTCAGACCGTTACGCGCTTTCCGGCCAATACTTTCGAAAGACAACAAATTCAGCGCATTAAATCTTTATCAACTTTCTTTATTCGCCGCTTTAAGCTATTGCAATTTCGGTCAATCACCAGCTGAAAACCCGATAGATACGGTTAGCTTCCCTCTCGATCCTAGTGTCGGAAACATGTTTGCCGAGGGAATGGCTAGCTACAAGGAACCTTGGAAAGTTAACGCTGGACAGGCAAAACCTTACTACCCTTTATACGAAGATGTTCCGTATTCCAAGCGATTCGAGATTTTGCCTTTCGATCCAACTCTTTATGATCAGAACAAACCTGACTTAAAGGAAAAACAAGAGCACCCTGCGAAACTGCATTTCTTTGACGACAGCGATGAAGGAACTAACACTCAAGCCTTCATAACTCATCATGACGAAATAGTATTGATCGCCGTCCGGGGCACATTGGAACTCGTAGACTTTGTGCGCGATACAGATGCTGAGCAGATTCCCTTTGCAGCGGGTGTCGGCAAGTCTCACCAAGGCTTTTACGAGGCCTATGACGCATTGAGTAAACTTGTCGAAATTTATCTCGGCCAATTTCACACTGGGCAAAAGATAATTATCTGCGGGCACAGCTTGGGGGGAGCAATCGCTACACTCCTTGCTGAGGCCTTAAGACGGCATCCAAATGGTTATGACATTTTGCTTTATACCTACGGCTCGCCAAGAGCCGGCGATGCCGACTTCGTGAATGGCGCAGCAGCTTTGGCGCATCACCGCATGGTCAACGACAACGACCCAATCCCGAGTGTTCCGGCGCCTTGGATGAACACCAGAAAAAGCGTCTGGATACCTGGCTTGGTACTCAGCTTCGTTACTGCTCCTCTAGGTGCTCTGATTTTTGCTCTGGGTTTGACGCGAATAGGTGGAGCACCTTATGAGCACCAAGGTGAGTTGCGCCATTTCATGCCGGTGCATTTCAAGGGACGCGAACAATCTGCTGTGCTCTGGAATCCCGGATGCGAGTCCATCGAAGAAGCCGCCTGTACACGAGCAGTGAAAAAGTTCGGCGACTTGCCTGATCGTGCCATGTTTATCCAGCAACTGTTCCAGATGTCTGACCACTACATGGTCCCATCCTACATTCCAAATGCATGGGCGACGCTTCGCCGATGGCAGCAAACTCAAGATGCCGGCCGTACAGTGGTGACCAAGACTGAATACGATCAGATCTACTATCAACTACAGGAAATGCAGGAACGCTTGAAAGCCAAGGAAGCTGAACTCAATCATTCCTTCCAGCCTGATCGTCGAACTGTTCTACAACAAATCAATTCTCTCCGAGCTGAGATGGGGCGCATCGATACGTCAAGACAACGACTACACACTCTAAGCTTCCAGAAACTCACGCCGGAAGATATCTACGGCTCCGCGACCCAAGGGCCAGAACATGAGATCAATATTGAACGCTGGCTGGCGAAGAAAGAGAACAATGTAGAGGTTCAGCTCGCGATGATTCCTCAGGCGGGCAGCGCTCAGCTAAGGACTGCGTGATTTCAGTATGATCCTCAGCTCTAGCTGATTTCATCCAGCCCAATGACCAAGGGGAGTCCAGACGGACTCCCCCTTTTTGCTTTTGCGTTCCGTTAAACCGGCGCCTGCCAGTTCAACATTTTCTGCTGCGCAACCTGCAGCAGATCACTGCCATCCTGCGTCAGCAGGTACAGCGCATGGGTGATGTGGGGAATGTCCTGTACATCGGCGTGTTTGAAGCATAGGCAGTGCAGGGTTTCGAGCAGGTCGGCAGCGGCGCGGATGCGCTGCACGGCGGCTTCGAAGATGTCTTGGGGATTGGCTTCGGTGTCGATAACCAGCGGTGCGCTGTCGGTGACACCACTGTTGAGCGGGAGATAGCGGGCGGAGCTCAGTTTCAGTATTGGCATTGTCATTACTCGATAGGCTTCAATGACCCGCCGACACCGTGACCAAACGATGGGAGGCGGACTGTATGCAAGGCTTGGTCAACTGAGAAACCCGATCAGCTCGCCCGAAGGCGCCCCTGCACACAGCCGCCACAGCAATGTACTCCGAAGACATGAGTGTCCGCGGCGCGAATCATGGCACAGATGTGTCGAGTTTTTCAGGTGACCAAACCTAAGCCGCTGATTTTGCAGCGACATCAAACCATAACCGTCCCCCTCCAACAGCCGAAAGCAGACAAGGCATCCACTCTTGTAGGAATCCGCCGAGACTCCCCCACGAAACAATCCCCCCGCCAGACAGCCGGCATTCAGCCGGGTTAACCCTCGCTTAACGCCGTGGTCAAAGACTCTACTGAACCGCACGCTCACAGCTGATGCTGACGCCCAGTGCGGCAGGCCTGGCGTGTTTCACGCCGGGCTTTCTTTCCGTCGCACGGGAGTCACTCCATGAACATTCGTCCGTTCCTGCTCACTACCGCCCTCGCCTGCACCGCGTTTGCCGGGCTGGCCCAGGCCAATGACACCGCCGCAACAACCAAAGCCGTGCCTTACACCTACGGCATGCCTTTGCATGTGGCCAAAGTGGTCTCGATGACCGAGCAGCCCGCAAAGACTTGCAAGGTGATTGATGCCGATATGAAGTACATCGACACCACCGGTAAACCCGAAGAAATCACTTACCGGAAAATGTCTGACGCCTGCGACTTCCAGAACTGACAGAAAGCTCTGAATTGCGGCTTTGCGATAGGCGAGCAAGGGGCTCGAAGGTTATCCTCGGATCACTTCTCACTGCCGCAAGGATTCGCCATGCAGTTGTCGTTTCGCACGTTGTCGACCGTCACCTTTAGTCTGTGTTTCTTGCTGGCACTGGCCTGGGGCCTGGCGCCGCAGGTGCTGCTTTCGATCTGGAGCATTGAATACTCCGAGGCCGCAGGTTTTGTAGCTCGACGCATGGCGGTGCTGTTTGCAGCGTTGGGGGTGATGTTTTATCTGGTGCGCAATGCGCCGGTGTCGATCGCGCGCAATGCACTGAGCAACGGTTTTATCGTCGGCTGTTTTGGTTTGGCAGTGCTGGGTTTCGCAGAATGGCTCAACGGCCACGCCGGCCCCGGGATTCTGCTCGCGGTGCTGGTCGAGTTCGCGCTGGGCCTCGGTTTTGTCCAGGCCCGGCGCGTGACGATCGAACTGGGTGAAACGGTCGGTTAAACGACTTTGGATCGCGGCAATGAATGATGGGTTGCCGTGTGTTGCGCCAGATCCGAGCGCAACCCGGCGATCAGGCCGTTGATTTCGCGACAGCTGTTCAAGTGACTGGCATCGATGCCACTCACCAGCAAATCAACCTGATCGGTCTGGTGATCGCCATACACCTTGACGGTCATCGACAGATCCGGGGACAGCGTGCACTGGCAGCGTTTCGGCAGAAAGCTGCTTTCAATGATATTGCGTAGTTCCAAGGCAGACAGAAACATGGCGAACCCTCTCCTTACTGTGAGACTGCCAATCAAGTATTCACATGACCGTTACCACGCCTCCCCACGGGTGTATCCCCGCTGAATCCCTGGGTGTGGCAAGCGGCTGTACTGCGAAATGCCCATTGGAGTGTAGGCGCACAAACTCGGTGCGCCGCACCAAATCAACGCATAAACCGTGCCTTTCATCGGGTCGATTTCTCCTCCTTCAAAATCAATGGGTTGGCAAAAAAACAGGTAACTGGCCAGTTGCAGAATGCAAGATCCGATCGTGCAGGCACTGCAATTTGCAAGCGGCTGGCGGTTTGCATTCACCGTCCATGACAGTGAGAATGCGCGTCTACCAACGTACACCCGCCAGGAGGCTTCAATGGGAAATTTCACTGTTTACGCGACCGCCGGCCTGATGCTCGCGAGCGTCTCCACCCTCACCCACGCCGCCAAACTCGAAGACACGGCGCCCTACCCCAAAGCTGAAGCGGGCTTCACTCGTCAGGTCATCCATTTGCCGCAGCAGGCACAGGAAGACAACTTCAAAGTCGAAATCCTCGCCGGCAAGACTCTTGAGGTGGACTGCAACCGCCAGCGTCTGGGCGGCGCCCTTGAAGAGAAAAACCTCGAAGGCTGGGGCTATCCGTTCTATCGCCTGGAAAAAGTCAGCGGCCCGATGAGCACGCTGATGGCCTGCCCACCCGGCACCCAGAAAAAACGCGCCTTCGTACCGGTGATCGGTGACGGCTTCACGGTGCGCTACAACAGCAAGCTTCCAATCGTGGTTTACGCACCGTCGGATGTCGAAGTGCGTTATCGCATCTGGTCGGCTTCGGACAAGGTCGGCGTCGCCATTCCCGAATAATCTCAAGCCACAACACCGCACGCCGCCGCCCGCTCGGCGACGTGACGCAAGCTGTCGAAGTTGATATTGGCGCCGGAATCGATGGCGATGAACGTCTGGTTCCGTGCGCCGTTTTGCGCCACGTACTGTTTGATGCCCGCGACCGCCAGCGCCCCGGAAGGCTCGGTGATCGAGCGGGTATCGTCGTAGATATTCTTGATCGCTGCGCAGAGTTCGTCGTTGCTGACGGTGATCACTTCATCCACGCAGAACCGGCAAACCTCGAACCCGTAGGCGCCGATCTGCGCCACCGCAACGCCATCGGCGAAGGTGCCCACACTCGGCAGCACCACCCGTTCATCTGCCTGCAAAGCAGCCTTCAGACAGGCCGAGTGCTCCGACTCCACGCCGATGATCCGCACTTCCGGCCGCAGATATTTCACATACGCCGCAATGCCGGCGATCAACCCGCCGCCGCCCACCGGGACGAAGATCGCGTCCAGTGCGCCCTGGTGCTCGCGAAGGATTTCCATTGCGACGGTGCCCTGGCCAGCGATCACATCAGGATCGTCGAACGGCGAGACGAACGTTCGCCCGGTCTGCTCTGCCAGTTGCAGCGCGTGGGCCAGGGCAAACGGAAAGCTTTCTCCATGCAACAACGCCTCGGCGCCGCGACTGCTGACGCCCAGCACTTTCAACTCAGGTGTTGTTGCCGGCATGACGATAGTCGCAGCAATGCCCAATTCACGCGCCGCCAGCGCTACGCCTTGAGCGTGATTGCCCGCCGACGCCGTGATCACCCCGCGCGCCTTTTGCTCGTCGCTCAGTTGCACCAATTTGTTGTAGGCGCCACGGATCTTGAAGGAGAACGTCGGTTGCAGGTCTTCGCGCTTGAGCAGGATCCGGTTGCCCAGCGCTTCGGACAAGGCCGGCGCCGGTTGCAACGGCGTGCGCACCGCCAGCTCATACACCGGCGCGGCGAGGATCTTTTTCACGTACTGCTCAAGCAGGGCTTGCTGGGCGGGGCTGTGGCGCATGGTCGTCTCCTGACGTTTGATTCAGAACCCCGGAGACAGAAAGTAAAAACCCGCCTCTAGGGCGGGTTGGGTGCTGCAGTCGTGAGCTAGCCCGCCAAATGAGGAATGGCGGTAATAATGCTTGGCTGGCAGCGCAGTACGGTGGAAGTCATGGACTCGAAATTAGCCCGGGCGTTGCTGGCAAGTCAATGGCGATTTTTGCGTTGGGTCTGTAGGCTGGCCTTTCGCTCATCTGCCCAAGGAAGGAATACATGATGTCCATCGCCCTGCCCCTCACCGCATTGATTGCCTTCAGCGGCTACACCGTTGGCGTGATGCTGCAAGCCGAGCAATCGCTGATCGACTTCGGCATCGGCCTGATGTCGCGGCCAGACACTGCGCAGGTGGTGATCGATCTTTATCTGCTGGCGACCCTGGTCGGCATCTGGATGTTCAAGGATGCGCGCAAGCGTGGGCAATCGGGCTGGTCGGTAGTGCCATATCTGTTGCTGACGGCGGTGTTTGTATCCATTGGACCATTGCTTTATCTGGTGGTCCGAGGCCTGCAGGATCGCAAACGCCCGGCCGCCGTCATTTCGCCAGACGCCTGAGCCCGAACAGCATCCCGCCCGCCCCCAACAGCATCACCGCCAGGAATATCGGGTACGACACCCACCACGGTGTCCCGGCGGTCATCATGCTGAACTCCGACATGCCGCCGATGCTCGCAATCAGGTTGAGCGGCAAAAACACCACGTTGATCAGCGTCAGCTTGCGCAGCAGGTTATTCATGCTGTTGTTCATCAGGTTGCCCCGGGCGTCGATCAGCCCGGAGAACACCGTCGAGTAGATTTCCGCCTGTTTGTAGCACTGGTTGTTTTCGATGATCAGGTCGTCGATCAGGCCGATGGCTTCGCTGCCGAAATGTTGCTTTTCCGCGTGGTTGCGCAGCCGCGTGAGCACCGCGCCGTTGCTGTGCAGCGCGTTGATGTAATAGATCAGGCTTTCGCTGAGGTTGAACATCTGCACCAGATGCTGGTTTTGCATCGAAGCGTTGAATTTCTGCTGCAACTCCCGGGCGACCAGTTTGATCACCTTCAGGTGCCCGAGGTAGTGATGGATGTTGTTGAACAACAGGTCCAGCAACACATCCAGTGGCGAATTGAGTGGTCGGCGTGTGCCGAGACCGTGCAACGGCGTCTCATCGGTGGCGATCACCAACAGTTGGCCCGGCGAAAACAGCAACCCGCAGGACGACACCTCGAACGCCAGGCTGCCGCCGCCGGAATAGTTCTCCGGACGCTTCCAGATCAGGAACAGATGGTCGGGGTGAAACTCGATCCGCGACACCTCGTCCGGGTCCAGCGCCGAGGCCAACGCGTGTTCGTCCAATTTGAAATGACTGTGAAGCACGTCGCGCTCGCCAGCGTCGGGGTTGCTGAACAGCATCACCTCGGCGTCCAGCCGCTCGACCCGCTGCAAGGCGCCGTGGCTCAGTGCAAAGCTGTTGATCATCGGCCGGTCACCAGGCCTGGCCGCGGCGTTTGAGTTCCAGGCGCCTAACGAACTCCTCCAGTACCAGCGAATACAGATCGTCCTGCAAGTAAGCGTCTTCGATGCCGGCGTCGAGATTTGGGTTGTCGTTGACCTCGATCACTACGACCTTGTCGCCGGCCTGTTTCAGGTCTACGCCGTACAGTCCGTCGCCGATCAGATTGGCGGTCTTCACCGCCAGTTCCACCACCGCACGCGGCGCTTCGTGGATCGCCAGCGTGCGGCACTCGCCGTTGACGTCCTGGCCCTTGGCTTTGTGGTTGTAGATCTGCCAATGGCCCTTGGACATGAAGTACTGACAGGCAAAGATCGGTTTGCGATTGAGTACGCCGATGCGCCAGTCGTACTCGGTGTAGAAAAACTCCTGGGCCAGCAACAGCACCGAATGCTCGAACAGCTCGGCGGTAGCTTCTAGCAGTGCCTGTTGGCTCTCGACCTTGATCACGCCCCGGGAGAAGCAGCCGTCAGGGATCTTAAGCACCAACGGAAAACCGAGGCGTTCGCCGACCCGTTCAAAATCTTCCGGTCGTTCCTTGTAGAGAATTTCCGTGGCCGGCATGCCCAGTTGATGGCTGTTGAGCAGGTCAGTGAGATAGACCTTGTTCGTGCAGCGCAGGATCGACGTCGGGTCGTCCATCACCACCAGCCCTTCGCTTTCTGCCTTCTTGGCGAAGCGGTAGGTGTGGTTGTCGACGCTGGTGGTCTCGCGGATCAGCAAGCCGTCGTATTCGGCCAGCCGTGCGTAGTCCTTGCGTTCGATCAGTTCGACATCGATACCCATGCCTTTGCCGACCCGCACGAAGTTTTCCAGCGCACGGGCGTTGGACGGCGGCAAGGCTTCCTGCGGATCGTGCAGGATCGCCAGGTCATAACGCGCCACTTGCGGCGAACGCGGTACACGCCAGATCTTGCGGCTGAAACCGTCCAGCGCGTTGGCGAACTGATCTTCCTGATCATCGCGCAACTTGTGCAGGGCACCGGACTTGATGCCTTCGATGTGCCAACCGTTAGTTCTACGGAATTCAACTAACAGAATCGGACACGGAAACACTTCAAACAATTGTCGGGCCAGATCCTGCAACGGCTCGATATGCGTTCTGCCGAAATAAAGTGTCAGCGTAAAACCTTCGGTATCACTGTAGAGGTGATGGCTGAGGGCTTTTTCCAGGGTTTTATCCAGATCATCCAGCGCCAGGCCATAGAGGGATTTACGGGTCAGTTCGCTGATGGTGCGTACCGACGGAATCACCTTGTGGCCCCGGGCCTCGGCCAGCAACGAGCAGTAGTAACCGTGACCCAGATACTTGTAGCTGCGGCACAGATTGATCACCTGCACCCGTTTTCCCGGCTCGCTGTCGGGGGGTTGTTCGAGGTACTCCTGCGCCGTCAGGATGTCTTCGCTGGGAAAGTAGGAGGCCCAGTCCTCCTTGCGTTCGACGATGATCAACACTTGACTGGAAGTTCTGATTTGCGGTTTTAAAAAAGTTGCCGCCGGCAAACTTTGCTTGGATACTTCGCGCCAATGACCCTGTACCGCTGACATAGAAATTGATCCGTTGGAGAACAAGACCTTTTCTATTAAGCACGAACTTTTTCGAAAGTCCCGTTTCGTTACGCAACTTTTACGGCGGTCATATGAACACTGTTTTTCGCTTGGCGACAGTTGATGATTTACCGGCGCTGCTGGCACTGGAAATGCACTGCTTCACCACAGACCGGCTCACCCGCCGCAGCTTTCAATGGATGATTACCCGCGCCCACGGCCAGTTGCTGGTGGCCGAACGCGAAGGTCAACTGCTGGGTTATGCGCTGGTGCTGTTCCATCGCGGCACGTCGCTTGCGCGGTTGTATTCCATCGCCATTTCCCCCGAAGCCCGGGGCGGTGGTCTGGGCAAGCAAATGCTGCAACGCATCGAGGCCTGTGCGCTTGAGCACGACTGCGCTTACCTGCGACTGGAGGTGCGCACCGACAACCCCGCCGCCATCGCGCTGTACGAACGCAGTGGCTATCGGCGCTTTGCGCTGATTCACGACTACTACGAAGACCACGCGGACGCCTTACGCCTGGAAAAACGCATCCTTCAACACCACGACTCGCGCAGCCTCAAGGTGCCCTATTACCGACAAACCACCGATTTCACCTGTGGTCCGGCCTGTTTGCTGATGGCCATGGGCGCATTGCAAGCCGAACGCTTGATGGAGCGCCGCGAGGAATTGCAGCTCTGGCGTGAAGCGACCACCGTGTTCATGACCGCCGGCCATGGCGGTTGCAGCCCTCAAGGGTTGGCATTGGCTGCATGGCGCCGAGGGTTTCGCGTGCGTTTGCAACTGAGCATGACCGGGCCGCTGTTTCTCGACGGCGTGCGCGACGCGCATAAAAAAGACGTCATGCGCCTGGTGCATGACGAGTTCATGGCACAACTGAACGACACCGACGTTGATCAAATCATCGGCACGACGCTGGATTTACCCAGGCAGCTCAGCGCAGGCGGACAACCGTTGGTGCTGATCAGCAGCTATCGTCTGACCCGCTCCAAATCGCCGCACTGGGTAATCGTCACCGATTGCGACGAAGATTTCGTCTACCTGCATGACCCGGATGTCGACCACAGCCAGCATCGCCAGCCCATGGACTGTCAGCATGTGCCGGTCAGCCATGGAGAGTTCGAAAAAATGTGCCGCTTCGGGCGCGGCAAGCTGCGGGCGGCGGTAGTGCTCTACGCCCGCTCACCCGCATGAAGTGCTCATTTGAGTCCGACCTTGTACAGCGAGCCGTCGGACTCATCTGTCAGCACATACAGGTAACCATCCGGCCCCTGGCGTACATCACGGATACGTTGTTTCAGATCGCCCAGCAAACGCTCCTCATGCACCACCTTGTCGCCGTCAAACTGCAAACGGATCAGCTCCTGAGTGGCCAGTGCGCCGATGAATACGTTGTGCTGCCAGGGTTTGAAGCGATCGGCATCGTAGAACGCCATGCCGGTGACACCGGGTGATTTTTCCCAGACGTGATGCGGAGCGACAGTGCCTTCAACGGTTTTACCCTGGGCTTCCGGAATGGGCTGCATCGAGTAGTTGATGCCGTGGGTTGCCAACGGCCAGCCGTAGTTTTTCCCGCGCTCGATGATGTTCACCTCGTCGCCACCGCGCGGGCCGTGTTCGTTCTCCCACAACGTGCCGGTCCATGGATTGAGCGCCGCACCCTGCGGGTTGCGATGGCCATAGGACCAGATCTCCGGACGTACACCGGACTGACCGACAAACGGGTTGTCATCCGGCACCTTGCCGTCCGGATAGATCCGCACGACTTTGCCCTGCAATTTGTCCAGATCCTGTGCAGTTGGCCGGTCGTTGTTTTCGCCGAGGGTGATGAACAGATAACCGTCACGGTCGAACACCAGCCGCGAGCCAAAGTGATTACCGACCGACAGCTTCGGTTCCTGACGGAAAATAACAGTGAAGTCCTTGAGGGTTTTCAGGTCATCCGACAGGCGTCCGCGTCCGACCGCAGTCCCCGCTTTGTCACCGGCGCCACCGCCCTCGGCGTAGGACAGGTACACCAGCCGATCCTGTTTGAAGTCCGGCGACAGCACCACGTCCAGCAATCCGCCCTGCCCCTTGGCCCAGACCTTCGGAACGCCCTCGATGGGCGCCGATCGTTTGCCGTCCACGCCCACTACCCGCAGGTTGCCAGAGCGTTCTGTCACCAGCATGCCCTGACGATCCGGCAAGAACGCCAAGGCCCATGGATGCTCAAGCCCCTGCGTAATGGTGGTGACTTCGAGGGTCCCCTGTTCGCTTTGCAGTTCCTTCGAGGCGGCAGCGAATGCCGGGCTGCAGATCACTGCGCTGGCACACAGGCCGGCTAAAAGGGTTTTACGCAACATGCACGATTCCTTTTGTTCGATTGAAGGGCTGGCAGAAACGGTTCTGCCATTCAACGGTTGCTCTCGCCGTCACGGGCGGGTGGGTTGGGAATGAATTTCGGCGGTGTACTCGGCACTGAACGCAGAGGCTGGCCATTGCCGATGCCACCGTTTTCCACGGTGGGCGGTCGAGGTACAGGAACGGTATTCGGCCCGCGGATCACCGGATTGGCCGGTTGCGTACCCTGCATGCTGTTGGGATTGGCCCGGTGAATCGGGCTGTTGTAAGGATTGTTGCTGTTGCCGGTCGGACTTTGCGCCAGCAACAGCGCATCGGCGTGAACCAGCCCGCCACTGAGGGCCAGCAACGCGATGCCAAGCAGAAAACGGTTCATGGACGGCCTCTCTCGGTGCGCGTGGAATAGAGCCTTCGAGTCCACGCTACGCCGAGGGTTCGGATTTGTTAACCCGTCATCGATAAACAAGGTGTAACACGGTTTGACCTGTCTCCCGCCTTCCCCCGCAGACAGTGGAAACTTTTGCGCCGGGCCACGGGTCACCCGAACATCACTCGGAGAACGTCACCATGGCTCGGGCAATCTGGAAAGGCGCAATCAGTTTCGGTCTGGTGCACATCCCCGTGGCGCTGGTCTCGGCAACCTCATCCCGGGGCGTGGATTTCGACTGGCTGGACAGCCGCAGCATGGACCCGGTTGGCTATAAACGGGTCAACAAGATCACCGGCAAGGAAGTCACCAAAGAGCACATCGTCAAAGGCGTGCAGTTCGAAAAAGGTCGCTATGTGGTGCTCAGCGAGGAGGAAATCCGTTCGGCGCACCCGGTTTCGACCCAGACCATCGACATCTTCGCCTTCGTCGACAGCGAGCAGATTCCGCTGCAAAACATCGACACGCCCTACTACCTGGCCCCGGACAAGCGCGGTGGCAAGGTCTACGCGTTATTGCGCGAAACCCTGAGCAAAACCCAAAAGGTCGCCCTCGCCCGCGTGGTTCTACACACCCGCCAGTATCTGGCGGCGTTGATGCCACTGGATTCGGCACTGGTGTTGGTGAAACTGCGCTGGCCGCAGGAAGTACGCAGCCTGGACGAGCTGGCGCTGGGTAGCGAAGTGACCAAACCGCAACTGGCCAAAGCCGAGCTGGACATGGCCAAACGGCTTGTTGAAGACATGAGCGCCGACTGGAAGCCCGAAGATTACACCGACGCATTCGAAGAAAAGATCATGGCCCTGGTGGACAAAAAGGCCCATGAAGGCAAGATCGAGGACGTTGAGACCGTTGACGGCGATGAAGAGCGTAAATCTGCTGATGTGATCGATCTGACGGAGCTGCTCAAGCGCAGCCTGGGTGGCAAGACTGCCGCCAAATCGAAGGCCAAGGCTGCCAGCAAGACAACGGCGGCCAAAAAAACCAAAAGGGCCTCGTAAATGAAATCGGGCGACTGTCTTTCAACAGTCGCCCGATTCATCAGATCAGAATGAAGATCGCCAGCAGACCGCCGAAGATCGCCCACTTTTCCAGGTAGTAGAGCTTGCGATTGCGCTTTTTCAGCTCTTTGCCGCGCAGGCGAATCTTGTAGATCTTGGTAAACAAGCGGTTGATACCGCCGGTGCGGTCACCCGCATCGTTCGGCGCACCGGCTGCCGACATCACGGTACGGCTGAACCAGCCGTTGAACGCGGCCGCCCAGCGATACTTCATTGGACGCTCGACATCGCAGAACAGAATGATGCGGTTCTTGTCGGTGGTGTTTTCGGCGTAATGAATGTAAGTCTCGTCGAACATCACCGCTTCGCCGTCGCGCCAGTGATAGTTCTCGCCGTCGACGTTGATGTAGCAACCGGCGTCGTTTGGCGTTTCCAGGCCCAGGTGATAACGGTAGGAACCGGCATACGGGTCGCGGTGACGAACCAGTTTCGAGCCGGGCGGCAGTTCAGCGAACATCGCGGCCTTGATCGAACCGATGCTCTGCACCAGTTCAGTGGTGCGCGGGCACAGCTGCAACGCCGACGGGTGGCTGTCGCCGTACCATTTCAGGTAGAAGCGCTTCCAGCCGGTCTTGAAGAAGGAGTTGAAGCCGACATCGTCGTACTGGTTCGAACGCTTGATCTCGCCGGCACGCAGCAGTTTCTGCCCTTCCTCGCGGATTTCCTCCCAATGAGCCTGCAACGGGCTCAGATCGGGAAAATCCTTCGGATCAAGGTAGGGCTTGTTCGGATTCTTCGAAAACAGATAAAGGAAGCAGTTGATCGGCGCCAGAAACGTCGAGTGATCGCTCAGCTGGCGGCCCAGTTTGTGGCGCACACGACCGCGCAAGTGAACGTATGCAATGGAAATGACATAAATAGCAGCAATGATGAGTTTCACGGAAATCGTCACACGTCAAAAGTGAACAAACTGCGCGCCTGCCGGCCGGTGGCCCAGGGTCTGATGCAGTGGCATGAATACAAATACTATCCCGGTGGCACTTCCTTGAGCCCATGCCGTTAGCGGCTATTGGGTGATCGGATGGCATTTTAGCCATACTTTGTAACCAAAGGTGAACCTCATCTGTGAAAAACTGTCCGCTGAATCTGCCAAATGGCAACCGCGGAGGCTTCACGCCAGTGAGCCGTGCCTGTCGCATCAGCGCTACAGCAGATCGAGTTTGACGAGAGGACGTGGAGACAGCGGGCCAGACGCGGCACCTGACTGAAGCTTGAGGATTGGATCTCCTGGAACAAAATCGAGGAAATCAAAGAGCCGCTGCAGAGTTTGCCTCTGAGCATTCAGGTGCCGGACTCATCGCTTTTCTACCAGACGAGCGAAAACCCGCGCCACAACGTTTAGATGGCGCGGGTGCCTGGACGAGAGTGCTGGAAAGGGAGACGCGCGATCAGGGTGTACCGCCAGGCCAAACGCTCAACGAAGTACGAAGGCCTGGTGAGTAGCGAACCGCGTTTATTTGGAGGTTGAAAGGCTGGCCTTGCTCAATCCCTTGGTGTTGTGATCGCCTGGCGTTGTGGCCGAGATCGCCGTGGCCTTCGACAAGCCCCGTGTGGCTTTAGAGTGCGCGACACCCGAGGTCGCTGTTCCGTGCCCACGGTCAGTGTTGTGATCACGTCCGGTGTGTTGGCCACTCACGCCGTGATCCCGAACGGCCCTGCCGGCATGGTCCGCCTCCTGGCCTTCGGCGCGGCCATTGTTGGAGGCGCTGGCTGAGTGCCCCGCACTGTCGCCTCCATGTCCAGCACCGCCAACACCGCCGCCGTGACCGCCACCACCGCCTGCTCCGCCACCGCCACCACCGCCATGACCACCACCATCCTTGGCAAAGGCAGAAGCCACGATGGACAGTTCAGCAGGCAATAACGGCGCCGCCGCAAACATCATTACGCACGACATGACGACAACGAGGTTTTTCTTTTTAACATGCATGATGGCATCCACAAGGGTTGATTTTACTGCCCTCTAGGACTCGCGCAGTGTCATCCAGTTCAACCACAAGCGATAAGCGGAGACAGCAACACCTCACATATAAAGTGGGTGAGAATGCATTGCTTTCACTTCCCATTTGAAATGGTCAAACAAGATTCAAATCGAATAGAACAAGACCGGACTAATCGAAAGCACCATTTAGAACTTCGTAGATAATCCTGCTTGCGACAGCCACCAGAGTCAGGCCTGTTCCCGCCTGCTGCCATTCCTACCCATCGTCGTGAGGCAACCGCCCCACAAGTCGCCATCCAGTTTTTTAGCGATACCTGGCGGAAGAGGCTTTCCGCGCGCCAGATTTTTCTGAATGCCAGGTGGCAATGCAGGACCAGGGTTCCAGTAACCTCTGTCACCGTTGAGCACGCCCGGAACGCCGCTTGGGTCGATAACCGATGCATGGTCCCGGTTGTCTGAGCAGGATCCTTTAGTTTTTACAACCCTGGTTGCCGTGCCCCCACCAACTACCCAGACTTTTGGCCAACTTGAGCGAGGAACGTGGTAGATCTTTTGGCCCCGACAATCTGATAACGCTACATCGCCGCGTTGAGGGCGGACACAAAAACGCAGGCTTTGGCGCGGGCGTCCGGGAGAATTCACAGCAACTGCTGCCGAGTGAGACATGGAGGGCCCTCCGGGAGTGCCCCCCAGCCTGGCAAGAGCCCAATTGTTCTTCACCATTGCAAAAAATAGTTGCCGCGACGAATGCCTGTCATCACGTTATGATATGCGCCGGATTTCATCCCGACCGCAAGAAAGCGGGGATACAAAATATCAATACGCTAAAAATGTCGCTCAAGGAGTGCGCATTAAATGAATCAAGAAGTCGAGCTGCTGACAAGAAAAATGAATCTAACCGCCAACGCAGCAGCAACAACAGCAGATATTTTACAACGGGAATCCGTTATGGCGTTCACATCAGCAATTGCTCTGGATGAAAGCGCTCCGCTGTCCATTCGTCAAAGAGCAAAGGCCGCATTGGTTAGTGATGTTACGCCAGGCAAAAAGCAGGCAGCCACTCTTGAGAAAATCCAGGACAAGTTGGACCTTGCATCGATCAAAACAAAAGAAGCCACAGACAAAGTAAATTCAATTCTCCTGCAGATGGTCACAAAATAAGATCTCAGAAAAGCTCAGAACTCCATCTTTTACTACTTACTGATAGCGTACGTTGCCACCGTCGCATCAGTTGCGTATCTGCTGGCTTGACAACCAAAGCCAAAACACAACATCCCGAACTGCCCCTTGCTGTGGGCAGTTATTTTGTCTATGTGCCTTCGGGGGGCGACACACCCAAACGAGAACGTTCCATTCGAGGCGCTCGACGTTCGGTGATGACGGCGTCGGAGTAACCTTGGGTTACGGCGCGGTCGAGCCTGCATGATCCCGCCTTCCAGGAAGAGCGAGTGCATCAGGCAGACGTCGGATCTGCAAAATCAAGGGCCCCGACCCTGAAGACGCTCGCGATGCCTTATCGGCCGCCATACAACTGTCGTCATACTTATGCGACAATATGCTTAATGTCCAACATGAACCCCGCACTCATCGCTCAGCAGCTTGGCCACAGCGTCCAAATGTTGCTGACGACGTATGCGCGTTGGCTCAACTCAAGCTCAGACTGGCGGGCTGGAAAAGCTCCAGATTGGTATCAATTCGGTATCAGGCAAAACAGACCAGCTCTAAACCATTGATAGGTAAGGTAATTGATCTCCACAGCTAACATCACGATGCAGTTCGGCGCCAAGCCGCTGTTCGAAAACGTTTCGGTCAAATTCGGTGCGGGTAACCGTTACGGCCTGATCGGCGCCAACGGTTGCGGCAAGTCGACCTTCATGAAAATCCTCGGCGGCGATCTCGATCCGTCCGGCGGTCAGGTCATGCTCGAGCCGAATGTGCGTCTGGGTAAGCTGCGCCAGGACCAGTTCGCCTACGAAGAATTCACCGTGATCGACACCGTGATCATGGGTCACGAAGAGCTGTGGAAGGTCAAGGCCGAGCGCGATCGCATCTACTCGCTGCCGGAAATGAGCGAAGAAGACGGTATGGCCGTGGCCGAGCTGGAAACCGAATTCGCTGAAATGGACGGCTACACCGCCGAATCCCGTGCCGGCGAGCTGTTGCTGGGCCTGGGTATCGGCATCGAGCAACACTTCGGCCCGATGAGCGAAGTGTCGCCAGGCTGGAAACTGCGCGTGTTGCTGGCGCAGGCACTGTTTTCCGATCCGGAAGTGCTGTTGCTCGACGAACCGACCAACCACCTGGACATCAACACCATTCGCTGGCTGGAAAACGTTCTGACCCAACGTAACAGCCTGATGATCATCATCTCTCACGACCGTCACTTCCTGAACAGCGTGTGCACTCACATGGCTGACCTGGACTACGGTGAGCTGCGCCTGTTCCCGGGCAACTACGACGAATACATGACCGTGGCGACCCAGTCCCGCGAGCAGTTGCTGTCGGACAACGCCAAGAAGAAAGCGCAGATCTCGGAACTGCAATCGTTCGTCAGCCGCTTCTCGGCCAACGCCTCGAAAGCCAAGCAGGCCACTTCCCGCGCCAAGGCGATCGACAAGATCCAGCTGGCCGAAGTCAAGCCTTCGAGCCGGGTGAGCCCGTTCATCCGCTTCGACCAGAACAAGAAGTTGCACCGCCAGGCGGTCATCGTCGAGCACATGGCCAAAGGCTTCGACGGCAAGCCGCTGTTCAAGGACTTCAGCTTCCAGGTTGAAGCGGGCGAGCGCGTTGCGATCATCGGCCCGAACGGTATCGGCAAGACCACCCTGCTGCGCACCCTGGTCAACGAACTGACGCCGGATGCCGGTAGCATCAAGTGGACCGACGCCGCAGAACTGGGCTACTACGCTCAGGACCACGCTCACGACTTCGAAGACGACGTCACCCTGTTCGACTGGATGGGTCAGTGGACTCAGGGCGAGCAAATGATTCGCGGCACTTTGGGCCGGATGCTGTTCTCCAACGACGAAATCCTCAAGTCGGTGAAGGTGATCTCCGGTGGTGAGCAAGGTCGCATGCTGTTCGGCAAGCTGATCCTGCAAAAACCGAACGTGCTGATCATGGACGAACCGACCAACCACCTGGACATGGAATCGATCGAGGCGCTGAACCTGGCGCTGGAAAACTACCCGGGCACGCTGATTTTCGTCAGCCACGACCGTGAGTTCGTATCGTCCCTGGCCACGCGCATCATCGAGCTGAGCCCGAACGGCGTGACCGACTTCAGCGGCACCTACGACGATTACCTGCGCAGCCAAGGCGTGGTGTTCTAAGTCGATTCGAGCTGTAAACGGAAAGCCCTGTCCTTGTGACGGGGCTTTTTTTTGCGCCGAGGAAAAATAGTTAGCCTGCTTCCTTTTATTTCAGCACCACGCCATGATGCGGACTCTCCCACCGCCGCCCGCGAACGAGCCCTCATGTCTGCGCAGCAACAGCCACCGCAAAGCTCCATGGCGATCACCCTGCAGATCGTCTCCATCGTTTTCTATACCTTTATTGCCTTCCTCTGCATCGGTCTGCCGATTGCGGTGTTACCCGGCTATGTACATGAGCAATTGGGTTTCAGCGCTATCGTTGCGGGGCTGGTGATTGGCTCGCAGTACCTGGCCACCCTGCTCAGCCGGCCGATGGCCGGGCGCATGTCAGATACCGTCGGGACCAAACGGGCGATCGTCTATGGCTTGTCGGGGATTGTGCTCAGCGGCTTGCTGACACTGATTTCCACACTGCTGCAGGACTTCCCGCTGGCGAGCCTGATCATTTTGATCGCCGGGCGTTTGCTGCTCGGCATTGCGCAGGGTTTGATCGGTGTCGGCACCATCAGTTGGTGCATGGGCCAGGTGGGCGCGGAACACACCGCCCGCTCCATCGGCTGGAACGGCATTGCTTCTTACGGCGCCATTGCGATCGGCGCACCGCTGGGCGTGCTGATGGTGGCCGATTACGGTTTTACCAGCCTCGGGCTCGCATTATCGGTACTGGCGGCCGGTGCCCTGCTGTTGATCCGCAACAAACCTTCGGTGCCGGTGGTGCGTGGCGAGCGTTTGCCATTCTGGGCGGTGTTCGGGCGTATAGCGCCATTTGGCGCCAGTTTGAGCCTGGCCTCGATCGGTTACGGCACCCTGACCACCTTCATCACCCTTTATTACCTCAATCGCGGCTGGACCGGCGCGGCGTACTGCCTGACGGTGTTCGGCGTGTGTTTCATCCTTTCCCGGCTGCTGTTCATTTCCGCCATCGCTCGATTTGGCGGCTTTGCGTCCGCCATCGCCTGCATGGGCATCGAGACCGTCGGCCTGTTGCTGCTGTGGCTCGCACCGTCGACCGGGTATGCACTGATTGGCGCTGGCCTGGCCGGGTTTGGTCTGTCACTGGTGTATCCGGCGCTGGGGGTTGAAGCGATCAAGCAAGTGCCGAACTCCAGCCGCGGAGCCGGGTTGAGTGCCTACGCGGTGTTTTTCGATCTGGCACTGGCGATTGCCGGGCCATTGATGGGCGCGGTGGCGCTGAATCTGGGGTATTCGTGGATTTTCCTGATCGCAGCGCTGCTGTCCGTGACCGGACTGGCGTTGACGTTGTGGCTCAAGCGTCGGGCGATGGCCTGAGCCTTTACTGATCCGCCGTCTGCATCCCGGCCCGATCCGGTTTGCCCAGCGCATGGGAGAAGAACCGCCCGGCCTCGGAAATCAGATTGCGGTGGATGTCTTCACGATCTACGCCGTCAGCATCAGTGCACAGGGCCGGCATCGCACGGATCTGCTCTTCATTGCACGGCGCCATGAACACGAAGTGCCCTGCCCCGGCCAGTAACTTGAAGTCCGGCGCAGTCGGCAGTTTGCGCGCCAGGGCGGCGGCGTTCTTGTCGAAGGCCACCAGTTTGTCGCCGTCGCCGCTGTACAGCAGCACCGGCACATGCACGTCGGCCAGGGTGTGACGACCAAACTTGAGGCTCAGCGGCGCCATCAGCAGCAACGCATGCACGCGCGGATCGGCCACCGGCTGCAAGTCATCGCGATCAACGATCAGCTCGCCCTGGGTGTTGCAGGCGTCGCGGTCGTCCGGACGTTCCTGGCAGTAACGGCGCAGGCGATCCAGGTCAGGCTGCGCGCCGGAAAGAATCAACGCGGTCTCGCCACCCGCCGAATAGCCGATCACGCCGACCTGATCGGCGTTCACGAAAGGTGCAAGCATGCGGTCGCCGAGGGTGGCGGTAATGGCTTCGGAAATCTGGATCGGGCGCCCATAGAGGTTGCTCAAGGTGCCGAGGCGGCTGTGATCCTTGGAGTTGTCACCGGGATGAATCACCGCGACCACCACAAAGCCCTTGCGGGCCAGCGACGTGGCGAGGTCGTGCAGCGCCAGTGGCGTGCCGGTGTTGCCGTGGGACAGCATCAGCATCGGAAAGCGGCCGAGGGCGACCTTGGTGTCTTCGCCGGCTTCGACCGAGTAACCCTCGAGCAGGCTCATGTGTTCGCGGTCGGTGGAGGGGTAGAACGCGATGGCGCGCATCGGTTGCAGGTCGAGCGGGTCGAGGAACGTCATCTCGTGATAACCGACGCTCCAGCGCGGGTGCTGGCCGGGGGCTGCGTGCACTGAATTCAGGCTGCCGAGCAGGCAAATCAGTAACGTTGCACAAAGACGCATCATGGGATGCCCCACCCTGTTGTTACTCAATCGAAAGATCCGTTGTGTTACGACGCCCGAAACTCCGAGGTTCGGTGATCCGGCGCGGCGTTGCACTCAGACGTTGATCATCAGACTGCATAACCCGGGCCAGATTATGTAACAGTCGGAAACAAAAAACTCCGTATCTGGCCCTTGCAGAACCAGAATACAGAGTTTTTTGGGTATTGCCTGAACGAGAGCTGTTCTTTACGCAAGCCTTACGCAGCGGCGAACAGTTGCTCGCTGATGCGGGTGTGAGCCGCGCTCATGGCGTTGTTGCGGACTTCTTCGCCGTAGGCCAGGCCTTCGGCACGGACGATTTCGATGTCGGTGATGCCGAGGAAGCCGAATACCAGTTTCAGGTAGTCTTCGTGAGCGACGCCCGAAGCCTGACCGGCGTGAATGCCGCCCGAGGTGGAGACGATCACGACTTTCTTGCCACCGCACAGGCCTTCAGGGCCGGCTTCGGTGTAGCGGAAAGTCTGGCCGGCGACGGCGATGCGGTCGATCCAGGCCTTGAGCTGGGTTGGAACGGTGAAGTTGTACATCGGCGCGGCAACGACAATGGCGTCAGCGGCGATGAATTCGGCCAGGGTGGTGGCGCTCAGCTCGGCTTCGTGCTGTTGTGCGGCGTTGCGCAGTTCAGCGGTGGTGCCGGCGGCGACCAGAGTGGTCGACGAGAAGTGGCTGATGGCGTCTGCAGCCAGGTCGCGGTAGGTCACGACAGCAGCTGGCTCAGCGGCTTGCCAGGCTTTGACGACTTCGGTGCTCAGCTGACGGGAAGCGGAGTTGTCGCCCAGAATGCTCGAATCGATGTGCAGCAGTTTCATTTGGAATCTCCTGGAAAGAATCGCCGGTGGCGACGGAATGGAGACAATCCTACCTACGAAACCAATAGCTGATTAGACGGCAACAATGCGATAGTTTGTCCCACTGATAGAACAGTCGGATTTCCCCATGCAAGACCTCAACGATCTCTACTATTTTGCCAAAGTGGTCGAGGCCGGCGGATTCGCCGCTGCCGGCCGTTTGCTGGGCATTCCCAAGTCACGGTTGTCACGGCGGATTGCCGAACTGGAAGAACGCCTCGGCGCGCGCTTGCTGCAACGCACCACTCGCCAACTGAAGCTGACAGCGGTTGGCGAGCGCTATTTGCGCCACTGCCAGGCGATGCTGCTGGAAGCGGAAATGGCCGACGAGACGGTGGCCAGCATGTCCAGCGAACCCCGTGGGCGCCTGCGGGTTTCGAGCCCGACGGGGCTTGCCCATGAAATGCTGCCGATGGTGATCAGCAACTTCCTGGGCAAGTACCCTCAGGTGCAACTGGAAGTCACCCTGATCAATCGCCGGGTCGATCTGATCACCGAAGGCATCGACGTGGCCCTGCGCGTGCGCGAGCACGGCACCGAAGAGCCGATGCTGGTCACCCGCCGTTTGCGCCAGGCGCAGATGGTGGTCGTGGCGAGTCCTTCTTTTATAGAGGGTCTGGAAATCAATCACCCGCAGGATCTGAAAAACCTGCCGGTGCTGGGCGCACTGGAAGCCGATCGCATGGTGCATGTGCGCCTGCTCGATCAGCACGGCAAAAGTTGCGATCTGGCGCTGGAAGCCCGGCTGGGGATCGACGACTTTATCGTGCGCAAGGCCTGCGTGCTGGCCGGCCAGGGCTTCACCCTGCTGCCGATGATGTATTGCGAAGCGGAGCTGAACAACGGCACGCTGGTGCAGTTGCTGCCGGAATGGTCATTGCCCGGCGGCTGGTTGCAAGCGGTGTATCCGCACCGGCGAGGAGTGATGCCGGCGGTGCGTGCCTGGATCGATCATCTGGTTGAGTCGTTTAATGCCTGTGGAGAGCGATTGTTATGAAACAAGGAAAGTTGAGCGAAGCGGACGTCGCGGATTTCTGCCTGGCATTGCCCGGTGCGCAAGAA
The DNA here is from genome assembly GCF_014863605.1 of Pseudomonas allokribbensis. Classification (NCBI taxonomy): domain Bacteria; kingdom Pseudomonadati; phylum Pseudomonadota; class Gammaproteobacteria; order Pseudomonadales; family Pseudomonadaceae; genus Pseudomonas; species Pseudomonas allokribbensis. The sequence continues at coordinate 3,146,931 of NZ_CP062252.1, read as the reverse complement.
GACTACAAGTGGGGCGGCGTGCGGGTGTTTTCGATTGCCGGCAACAAGATGTTCGCGCTGCAGGGGCTGCGTGGCGAGTCGCTGGCGTTCAAGGTCGACAAGGATCTGTTTCTCGGTCATTGCGACCGGCCGGGCATTCACCCGGCGCCGTATCTGGCGCGGGCGCAGTGGATCATCATGCACCCGCCCTACCCTTTGGGCGCCGAGGAACTGCGAGGGTTGCTGCAACGTTCCCACCAGTTGGTGGTGAGCAAGCTGCCGAAGAAAACCCAGGTGGGTTTGCTGCTGTAGCCCTAACCCAACGCCAACAGGTTCGAGCCGAGGAACAACTGATCGATCCAGAACACCTGGTGCAGCGCGACGATCACCCAGAACAGGATCTGAAACGACACTTTGCGCGTCTTGTGCCGGAATACTTGCTGGGCGATCAGTGCGCCCGGCCAGCCGCCCGCCAGTTCCACGGCGTGCAGGACGTTCTCCGGGGTGCGCCAGGCCTCAGCGCGGGCCTTGCGCTTGTCGGCCCAGTACAGGAAAAACGCCAGCACGCTGGCCAGCCCATAGGCCGTCAGCGGTACCAGTGAAATTCCGCGCAGCCACATCGACAGCGAGCCGAACATTGGCAATGCGCAGACGATCAGCAACACCACCAGCTTCAACTTCAGATGCTGAATGTTGCCGCCGGACGGGCCGCGATCCGGACGGCGTGCGCGGGAATCACTCATGCCTTGGCCGCCGCCCAGTCCACCCAGCCGAACTGCCAGGTCGCCAGAATCAACAGGCCGAAAACGATCCGGTACCAGGCGAATGCCGCGTAGCTGTGGCTGGCGATGAACTTCAGCAAGCCGCGAACAGCGATCATGGCGAAAACGAACGCCGTGACAAAACCGATGGCAAACACCGGGAAGTCCGCCGGCACGAAAAGATGGCGGTACTTGTAGCCCGAGTACACGGCCGCACCGACCATGGTCGGCATCGCCAGGAAAAACGAGAACTCGGTGGCGGTCTTGCGTGACAGGCCAAACAACAGGCCGCCAATGATGGTCGAGCCGGAGCGCGAGGTGCCCGGGATCATCGCCAGGCATTGGGCAAAGCCGACCTTCAGTGCATCTTTCCAGGTGATTTCATCCACGGTTTCGGCGTGCACTTCGTGCTGCCGGCGCTCGGCCCACAACATGATGAAGCCGCCCACGACCAGCGCCGTCGCCACGGTGATCGGGTTGAACAGGTACTTGTGAATCAGATCGGCAAAGATCACGCCCAGCACCACGGCGGGCAGGAAGGCGATCAGCAGGTTGGCGGTAAAGCGTCGCGCACTCGGCTGAGTCGGCAAACCGATGACCACGTCGAGAATCTTGCGGCGAAACTCCCAAACCACCGCGAGAATCGCGCCGAGCTGGATGATGATGTTGAACGCCATGGCGCGTTCGCCACCGAAGTTCAGCAGGTCGGCGACAATGATCTGGTGTCCGGTACTGGAAATGGGCAAAAACTCCGTCAGCCCTTCTACAACTCCAAGAATCAGTGCCTGCAAGGCGGTCCAAAGATCCATCAATCCCCCAAAGAGCGATGCTCAGCGGCATGCCCCGATAGTATTTTTTTACGTTCACTGCGTTCAGCGTAGCTGTTTGTTGCTGTACCGATTCCGCGCGCAAAGGATCCACACGAAACGGTCAAAATTCCGTGAAATGGCAACTTGGGTTCAGGTTTTCACGCGCGGGGCCGAAATCCTATCAGACAAGCCGTAATAGCGCTGCCGCGTTCTACGACTTGGGTCGCGTATGCCCGGCCATGGAAACGTGGTTGGATGCTGGCGGTGATTTATTACAAGAAAAAGAAATCGGAGTGACAGCGTTATGAACAGCTTGCGCAGTGTGTCGATCAGCCGACGCTTGTGGCTCATCTTGATTGTGGCGGTGGTCATGCTGCTGACCCTGGGCCTGTTGATGCTCAAGCAGATCCACGATGACCTGTATCACGCCAAGGCCCAGAAAACCCAGCATGTGGTGCAGACCGCCAGCGGTTTGCTGACCTATTACCAGGGCCTGGAAGCGGCCGGAACCCTGACCCGCGACGCCGCCCAGAAGCAGGCGCTGACCGCGATTCGCGGCCTGCGTTACGACCAGAACGATTACTTCTGGATCAACGACCTCACGCCCGTGATGGTCATGCACCCGACCAATCCCAAGCTTGAAGGCCAGAACCTCTCGGCGATCCGCGATCCGGACGGTTTTGCGGTGTTCAACGAAATGGTTGCCATCGCCAAATCCAAGGGCGCCGGCATGGTCGACTACCGTTGGCCGAAACCCGGTGCCAGTGAACCGGTGGCCAAGACCTCCTACGTGAAACTGTTCGAGCCATGGGGCTGGGTACTGGGTTCCGGCGTGTACGTCGACGATGTACAGGCCGAGTTTCAGGGCCAGGTGATCAAGGCTTCCGTCGTCGGCCTGGTGATCGCACTGATCATGGGCGTGCTGGTGATCCTGATTGCCCGCAGCATCGTCCGCCCGTTGCAGGAAACCGTGAACGCCATGGCCAACATCGCCAGCGGCGAAAGCGACCTGACCCGCAGCCTCGACACCCACGGTCAGGACGAAGTCACGCAGTTGGCGCATCACTTCAATGCCTTCACCGCCAAGCTGCGCCGGGTGATCGGCGATTTGCAGGTGTCGGCCAGTGCGCTGGGCCAGTCCTCCACTGAACTGGGCAATGACGCGAGCCAGGCTCAGCAGCGCAGCCAGCAACAGTCGCAGCAGATGGAACTGGTGGCGACCGCCATCAACGAAGTCACTTACGGCGTGCAGGATGTGGCGAAGAACGCCGAGCATGCCGCCAACGAAATGCGCGATGCCGAGGCTCAGGCGCAACAGGGCCAGATCAACATCGACGGCAGTCTGCAACAGATCGACAAACTGTCCGGCACCATCGATCAGGCAGTCGAGGTGATTCGTACGCTGGCGACCGAAAGCACGCAGATCGGCAGCGTTCTGGAGGTAATCCGCTCGATTGCCGAACAGACCAATCTGCTGGCGCTCAACGCGGCCATCGAAGCCGCCCGCGCCGGCGAACAGGGGCGCGGTTTTGCGGTGGTGGCCGATGAGGTCCGCTTGCTGGCACAGCGCACGCAGAAATCCACGGCGGAAATCCAGTCGATGATCGAGCGTCTGCAAAACCATTCCGAAGCCGCCGTAAAAGTGATCGGTGACAGCAGCAAGGCCTCGCAACTGACCATCGAGCAGGCCGGACTGGCCGGTGCGAGCCTGAATGCCATCGGCCAGGCGCTGCGCAACCTCAACGGCCTGAACGCGTCGATCGCCAGTGCGACCCTGCAACAGGCGCACGTGGTCGAGGACATCAACCAGAACGTCACCCAGGCCGCCGGCCTGTCCCACAGCACCGCAATGGCCGCTGAGCAGTCGAGTGCCGCCAGTGTGCGGCTGGGCCAGTTGAGCGAGCAGTTGAACGGATTGCTGCGCCAGTTCCGCGTCTGACGTTCTCACCCTGTGGGAGGCTCACTCCCACAGGTTTTTGGGTACAATCCGCCCCCTCTTTTACTCCCTCCAAGGATCTTGCATGTCCGGGCTCGAACTGTTTGCCGCCGCCCTCGGTGTGATCGCCGTCTGGCTGACGGTCAAACAGAATCCCTGGTGTTGGCCGATCGGGCTGGTCATGGTGTTGCTCTACAGCTGGGTCTTCTTCGAGGTGAAGCTGTATTCGGACATGTTGCTGCAGGTGGTCTACGCCGCCCTGCAAGTCTACGGCTGGTGGCAATGGACCCGGGCCGGGACGATGCATGACGGCCGCCAGGTCAGCCGGCTCGACACGCCGTCAATCCTCAAAGGGCTGGCCATTGGCAGCGTCGGCAGTCTGCTGCTGGGCGCCGCCATGGCGCACTGGACCGATGCCGCGCAACCCTGGCTCGACGCCGCACTGACCGGTTTCAGCCTCGTCGCGCAATTCTGGATGGCCCACAAGCGCCTGCAATGCTGGGCATTGTGGTTCGTGCTGGATGTGATCTTCGTCGGCCTGTTCCTTTATAAGGCGCTTTACCTCACCGCAGCGTTGTACGCCTTGTTCACCCTGATCGCGGTGCTGGGCTGGCGGGAATGGCGCGCCGATCCGGCGTTGCGCACATGAAAGTCGTCGTCCTCACCGGGCCGGAGTCCAGCGGCAAGAGCTGGCTGGCGGCCGGGCTCCAGCAACAGTTCGGCGGCCTGCGAGTAGACGAGTACGTGCGCTGGTTCATCGAGCAGAATCCACGGGACACCTGCCTCGCCGATATCCCCGAGATCGCTCGCGGCCAGTTGCAATGGGAAGACGACGCACGAGCGCAACAACCGCCGCTGCTGATCCTCGACACGCACCTGTTGAGCAACATGTTGTGGAGCCAGACGCTGTTCGGTGACTGCCCGGCCTGGCTGGAAACGGAGCTTTTGGCCCGCCATTACGACCTGCACCTGTTGCTCTCCCCGGAGCAGATCGAGTGGACCGACGATGGCCAACGCTGCCAGCCGCAGCTGAGTGAACGACTGGCGTTCTACGACGCCACAAAGGCCTGGCTGGAGCAGCATCGCCAACCGGTCCGGATCATTCAGGGCGACTGGGCCGCACGGCAGATTCAAGCTTTCGACGCCGTGCGAAACCTGCTGCAAGGCTGACCCCGTTTCCCGGGTAGGTTTCCCCTGCTTTGGGGCCAAAGTGTCCGATCCTGAAACACTCCCTCGGGTGCAAAGTGCCCGTCTCAACGGCCTTCATCGCTTTGTCATCCGATTTGTTACGCCTGTGAAACACATGCTCGCAAACCCTTGTTCCAGAGCTTTGCAACGACTATAGCCACCTGCACCGACAGGGGGTTGTTTCAATCGTGAAACAGCTTTTGTATCAAGGCTGCACGCCATCCATCCAACCCATTGAGATCCTTGAATATTTAAAAAGCGGCACAGCTTTCGCTCTCTCCTTCACAACGCTGACCAGGCCCAGCCCACTGAAGAAGGAATTGCCGCCGTGGGAAATTTCAATAAAGCCTTCACTTGCCTTCTGCTGATCGGATCAGCTGCCAGCACTTTCCTCAGTTTCAACGTTCAGGCCGAAGGCAATGGCGTGATCGTGCTCAATCGCGACGTCCAGCCCATCCCCATCGGACGCAGCGCTCCCGGCAAAGACCCCTACCCGACCACCGTGAATGCCAACCCTTCCGGCCGTATCGACCAGGCAATGACCAGCACCGAACTCAGTGACGGTGAATTTGCCAGTGTAGCCAGTGGTGCATCCATTCGCGGAAACATGGCCGTAGGGTCAAGCCTGCCCGGCACCAACGTCTTGACCAATCCAAACGGTCTGCCCGGCATGGGAGCCGGTCATGGCGGCGGTAGCGGTGGCACGATTTCCAACACCATCAACCGCTCCCTCAGCACCGGTCTGGCTCCGCTGACCCGCATGGCCGGAGGCCAATAAGATGAATCGTTCCCTGCTCCTGCTTGCTCTGCTTGGCTGCACCAGCGTCATGGCCGATCCGAGCGCCGTGGACAGCGCCAACATTCAGAACTCCGGCGTGCAGTACAACGGCAACTTCAACGTCAACCAGGCCGCCGGCGACCAACAGCAACAGACCAACGTCAAGTCGATTGCCATCGGCACGTCGGCCAGCGCCACCACCACCATTCACCAGAAACTCGATACCCCCGCCGACCGCTCGATCAACGCGAGTTCCACCATCGGCGGCACCTCATTCAGTAACGGCAACGGTGCACTGGGCGTGAACCAGGGTTCCGGGGCCAACAACCAGATGGCCAACGCCATGCGCATCAGCATCAGTGCTGCGCCGCAGAGCGTTGACGATAGCGCCCTTTCGCAACAGAACGTGGCGTTGTTACCGAGCTCAGGAGCAACTGGTACCTCACCCGGCAGTCGCCAGGTCACGACAAGTGATCAGGCCTTCACCGGCAGCCGAGGGGTAATCCAGGTGAACCAGAGTGCCGGGGTGGGGAACCGAATGGCTAACACCCTGAGCATCCGGGTCGCTGACTGACCCAAATAAAAAGCAGTGCAATTAGAAAGTACCAACACTTAACCAACTAATAAGCACGGAGAAACACCATGAAACCTACAATGGCCCTCAAACCACTGGTTTTCGCTCTCGCAGCAGTGATGGCAATCGCAGCACAGGCAGGCGGTCGTGATGATGACAATCACGGTCATGGTAACGGGCACGGCAATGGACATGGTCATGACCATGATCCAAAAGGCCCAACCCTGGAAGAACTGCTGCAAATCGGCGCAGGCGCCGGTGCCGCAGTGCTTGATGTGCAAAACAACAGCGGTAACACCGTGTTGAACCAGGGCACCCAAAACAACGCTGGCGTGAGTAATGCCGTCAATGGCGCCAACGGCAACATCGGGGTGAACAACGCCGCTGGCGATGGCAACCAACAAGACAACGCCGCTGCTCTGGCAACCGCTGACGAAAGCTTCATCTTCGGCTCCGCCGTATCCGCCTCCAGCGCGACTCAAGTCAACACCAACAACGGTGTCGCCAACTACTCCAGCACTGCCAACGCCGGCCTGAACAACGTCGGCAACAGCGGCTCGGGTAACATTGGCGTGAACAACGCTGCCGGCAACTTCAACCAACAGAAAAACAACCTGGCAATCGCTGTGTCCGGTGGTCGTGTAGCGCAAGCCGCTGCCGCCGCCAACCAAAGCACCACCGGTCTGCAAGTGGCCAACAACGGCACCCAGACCTACAAAAAAGATACGCTTACTGGCACATTTACCGCAGGCGGCGTATTCGTAGCTGCAGGCACCGCAACCACCAAAGACGATGATCATGGTCATGGTCACGGCGGTTATGGCAACGACGACCGTGGCCATGGCGGCAACGGCGGCGGCAAAGATCAGAAATCTGACTTCGTTGCCGTGGGTGTCTTCGGTCTGGCTGGCGTAACCACTCAACAAGTGATGACCCCAGACGGCTGGAAAAACCCTGTCACCAACAATGCCAGCATGACCAACGTTGGCAATGGCTGGTCGGGTAACGGTGGCTTCAACAACGCTGCTGGCGTTGGCAACCAACAAAGCAACTCGCTGTCCATCGCTGCAGGTTGCAAAGCCTGCATGTAATCGCGATCGAAACGAAAGCCCCGGAAACGGGGCTTTTCCTCAGTCCGCAAAGGCGTATCGATCATGCGTAAGACTGCCCTCCTCGCCCTGCTTTGCCTCTCTGGTCTGACCCAGGCTGCCCAGATGCCCGTGGCTGCCCTGCCCGGTGGCGTACTGGTCTACAAAAACGTGCAAAGCATTCGTGAGCGCAAGTTTTCCGACATCGTCGAACAAAAAACCGATTTCAGCTGCGGCGCCGCCGCACTGGCTACGGTACTGCGCCAGGCTTATTGGCTCGACGTCGATGAAGAGCACATCATCAAAGGCATGCTGGTCAACGCTGACCAGGACCTTGTCCGTACTCAAGGTTTTTCCATGCTGGACATGAAGCGCTACATAGAAAGCATCGGCATGCGCGCCAGGGGCTACAAGATCCCACCGGAAAAACTCGACGCGGTCACTATCCCGGTGGTGGTACTGATGGAAATTCGCGGCTACAAGCATTTCGTCGTGCTGCAGCGAGCGGACAAGGATTGGGTTTACATCGGAGACCCGGTTCTCGGCCATAAACGCTACAAACATGATGACTTTGTCAAAGGTTGGAACGGCATTGTCTTTGCCATCGTCGGCCCCGGATACGACAAGACCAATGCATTACGCAGTCCTCCGGCACCGCTGACCGCCAAGAACAAGCTGGATAACTTCAACCCCGTCAAAGATGCTGAATTGATGGACTTCGGGTTCATACAGAGCGACTTCTTTTAATCGCCGATTATAAAGAATGGGGCTGGATGTCCCGGGAGCAGCAGATGAAAACCTCATACTGGCTGGCCGCTGCCTGCCTGGCAGCGAGTGCTTCAGGCTATGCCAATGCAGGATTCAAACCCATCGAAATCCAGGACTCGGAGCTGTCACAGCTTCGCGGTCGTTATGTCATGCCGGGGCGAATCATCAGCTTCGGCATCGTCATGAGCAGTACCTGGCGCAACGCCAGCGGAGATCTGATCGGGGCCTCAACCGCGATGCAACTACAGGCAGCAACCGTAAAACCCGAATTCTATGTCTCGACCATCAAGGAAACCGGTAACGGCAGCACCCTGCAAACGGGTACCGGCTCAGTCATTGGTGGCGCAGGACTCAACAGTTCCCAAGGCGTGACACAAAGCGTTCGCGCCGCCGGCGACGGCAACTCGGCCTACAACAACGTTGCGATCAACGTTTCGGAAGCCAACCAGGCACCGGCGCTGATACCGGCTCAAGGGCAAGCCTTGATGGCCGGACAAACGATTTCCGGCAGTAATGCCGCCGGCAGCGTCGCCGTTTCGGCCACCGGTGGTGGCGTGCAAATGGCCATCCAGGCCGCAGGCAATCAGGGCACAGCCCTGCAACAGGTAGCCCAGGGCGGGCTGCTGCAAAACACCCGTTTGCTCGGTAACGCAAACGTCGTCAACAACCTGACGCAACTCAATGTTGTCCTTAGCAATAACGGCATGAGTGCCGGCGCACTTGACTGCAATTTGAGTCAACTCAGAGCACTACGCAATATCGGATATTGAACTACGCTGAGTCTCGATCATTGGGCTTAAAGGGACGGCTTATTCATGTATCGATCAGTATCACTGCGTGCCGCTGTATGTTTGAGTACTCTTCTACCCGCGGCGATGCTGCAAGCAGCACCCGATGCGGATGTGGAGACCCTGAAACAGGAACTTCTGGAGCTGAAGCAACGATACGAAGTACAACAAAAAGCCCTGGCGGTACTCGAGCAACGGGTCCGCCAGGTCGAAGATCAACCAGCTTCCCCACCACCGAAACGCCTGGCCAAATCGCCAGCCGACATGAAAGGCAATCCGAAAGTGGCCACCGGTACCGGGGCCGCAGCAGCGTCGGGGGGCGCCGCCGGGGGCAGTGGCGCTTCTTACGGCCAGTCGCTTGCCGACGATTCGCAACCTGCACAGAGTGTGTCCAACCTGTACGACGAGGCCAGCGGCTTCTTTGGCGGCGGCAAGTTCAGCTTTGAAACCGGCATAACCTATTCGCGTTATGACACTCGCCAGCTGATTCTCAACGGCTTCCTGGCACTGGACTCGATCTTTCTGGGCAACATCAACCTCGACCGGATCAAGGCCGATACCTGGACCCTCGACCTGACGGGCCGCTACAACTTCGATAACCGCTGGCAGTTCGACGTGAACGTGCCGGTCGTGTATCGCGATTCGACTTATCAGTCGGGCGGCGGCAATCAGGGCGCAGCCAACGTCACCACGGAACAGGATGTTTCGCGGGATCCGACCATTGGCGACGTCAACTTCGGCATCGCCTACAAGTTCCTGGACGAGTCGGCCAACACCCCGGACGCGGTGGTCACCCTGCGGGTGAAAGCCCCGACCGGCAAGGACCCGTTCGGTATCAAGCTGCGTCAGACCGACGCCAACACCAACCTGTTCGTGCCTGACACCCTGCCGACCGGCAACGGCGTCTGGTCGATCACCCCGGGGGTTTCGCTGGTCAAGACGTTTGACCCGGCCGTGTTGTTCGGCAGCTTGTCCTACACCCACAACCTGGAGGAATCGTTTGACGACATCAGTTCCACGGTCAACCAGAAAACCCCGGGCAAGGTCCGTATCGGCGACAGCTTCCAGATCGGCGCAGGCATAGCCTTCGCACTGAACGAAAAAATGAGTATGTCGTTCTCGGTCTCTGACCTTGTACAACGCAAGAGCAAGTTGAAACAGGATGGCGCGGACTGGGAATCTGTGGTGTCCAGTGACGCCAACGCCGGTTACTTCAACGTCGGCATGACCATTGCGGCCACCGACAACCTGACCATCGTACCCAACCTGTCCATCGGCATGACCGACGATGCCCCGGACTTTTCCTTCAGCCTGAAATTCCCGTACTACTTCTAAACCGCGACACTATGAAAAGGCCCGCTGCGACTTGCATCGCAGCGGGCCTTTTCAGCTTCTTGCCGGAAGAAGCACCGCGCCCTAGCGGATCTGGTGTTTATGCAGCAAGCGGTAGAACGTCGGCCGTGAAACCCCCAGCACTTTGGCGGCCACGCTGAGGTTGTCGCTGTGCCGGTTCAACACATCGCACAACGCCTGGCGTTCGGCCCGGGTCTTGTAGTCTTCGAGGGTGCCCATCGGTGTGGCAATCGACTGTTGGCTGATCAGCCCCAGGTCACGGGCCTCGATCTGCCGCCCTTCGGCCAGCACCAAGCCCCGGCGTACACGGTTGGCCAGCTCACGGACATTGCCCGGCCAGTCGTGTTTACCCATGGCGATCAAGGCGTCTTCGCTGAAACTGCGCGGACGACGGCCGGTTTCATGGCTGTAGAAATGGGAAAAGTGGTTGGCCAGCATCGACAGGTCGCCATGGCGCTCACGTAATGGCGCGGTCACGACTTGCAGCACATTCAGCCGGTAGTACAAGTCCTCACGGAAGCGTTTTTTCTCGATCGCGGCTTCCAGGTCGACGTGGGTGGCCGCCAATACCCGGACATCCACCGGGATTGGCTGGCTGCCGCCGACTCGCTCGATGTGTTTTTCCTGGAGGAAGCGCAGCAGATTGGCTTGCAGTTCCAGCGGCAAATCACCGATTTCGTCCAGAAACAGGGTGCCGCCGTTGGCGGCCTCGATGCGTCCGACCTTGCGCTGATGGGCGCCGGTGAACGCGCCTTTTTCGTGGCCGAACAGCTCGGACTGTATCAGATGTTCGGGAATCGCCCCGCAGTTGATGGCCACGAACGGTTTGCTGTGCCGTTGCGATTGCCGATGCAAGGTGCGGGCGACCAGTTCTTTACCGGTACCGCTTTCGCCGCGAATCAGCACCGGCGACTCGGTGGGTGCGAGTTTGCTCAGCAGTTTGCGCAGCTCGCGAATCGGTTTGCTGTCACCCAGCAACTCGTGTTCCGGCTGATCAACGTGAATCGTGCCCTGGCCACGCAGGCGCGCCATGCCGAACGCCCGGCCGAGGGTGACCTGCACCCGCGACACGTCGAACGGCAAGGTATGAAAGTCGAAAAACCATTCGCAGACAAAATCCCCGACATTCTGCAGGCGCAGCACTTCCTGATTCAGTACGGCGATCCATTCGGTGCCGCTGCGGCTGATCAGTTCCTTGACCGCCTCGGGACGTTCCAGGTGAAAAGGTTGCAAGCGCAGCAGGCCGACATCGCAACTGCGGTCGGCGGCATTTTCCAGGCTGCAACTGTCTACGTCCCAGCCGACAGCGCGTAAACCGGGCAGTAATCGGTGACAGTCGTCACAAGGGTCGACGACCAATAAACGTCGTAATGCAGGCGCTTCGCTCATGACTGTTCCTTGGCGCCAAATTATAGGAAATGATTGTAAAAACAGTCATTTGGCAGACCTGGCTGTAACATTAGCAAGAATTTGACGGCGCCTTGTATCGATTGCTTATAGATGTACAAGGGAAGCAGTTATAAGAAGCTGCTTTATTAGTTAGCTATCGACTTGAATCTTTCACCAGGCTTTCAAAAACTGTCGGATGACTGATTGTATGTAAGAAAGTCGAAATTTCTTCAAATTCGGTGTGACCCGCCAGCGGGTTGCGTGCATCAGTACAAGTAACTCGCCGAACGGTAAGCCCAACCGACGGCACATCACTTGATTGGGCACTATAGAGAGAAGACCCCATGACCGCCCCGCTCCGTATCAACGAAGCTCTTTTGATTGCCAACCACGCATTTAAACCTTTCCAATGCGTGGCCTGGGCCCCACAAGACGGCAATGGCGAACTGAGCCTGACCGTTATCGACCGCACCAACTCGCAGATTGGTCGCACCCGCATTCCAAGCAGTGCCTATTCCGATCCAGCTCAACTTGAATACCTGTTGCAACAGGCTCGCGCTGAACTGAGCGACGAGGGTTACGCACTGCAATCCTGGTCGATGCCGCACTGATTCGAGGGCGATGCGGATGGTTTTCGAGCCATCCGCCCTTTTCTGTTAGTTGCTGAATCTTTTTAAACTTCAGCCTGCGCGTACAACTTCCCCAAATACTTTCGCACCTGAATGCTTGGCAGGCTTGCGACTGGTTCCAAAAGACACTGTTCTGGCACAGTACGACCCTCCACCTGTTAGTTCTGTCAGTTGTACTTGTGCGTCTACAGGGATTGAATGTTTCGCTCATGCAGTTGCCAACCCGGCTCCCGGGTATCGGTCAACTCGCAAGGAGAAGCATGCATGTCAACCCAGACCGCTATTGCGCTCCCGGCGCTAGCGAATAACGCCGGACAACTCGACAAGACATTTGCCAATAACGGCGTGGCTCAGGTTTATTTTGCCGGCAGCACGTCCAGCCTGACTCAACACGTAGCGCTCGACCCGCAAGGTCGCATCCTGGTCGCCGCCAAGGTCGTCACCCCTCAAGGCAGCCGTTTCGGCCTGGCGCGTCTACTGGATGATGGCTCAGCGGATCTTGGCTTCGGCTTTCAGGGCAGCGTGATCGGCCAGTTCACCTCCGGCTTCGAAGCCACGGGCAGCAAGCTCCAGGTCTTGCCTGACGGGCGAATCCTGCTGGCAGGTCTGCATTACGAATCCGAACATCGCACGTTGCCCGCCCTGGCGCTGTTCGATGCGCACGGCCGACCCGCCCTGGACTTCGGTGACAACGGCCGAAAAATCATTCGCCTGCCCGGCGATCTGTCCATGGGCACCCGCGACACCTGGCTGCCGCCTGGCGTTCCGGGGGCAGAAGCCTGCGATTTCGCCGTCCAGAATGATGGACATATTCTGTTGATTGCCAACCACCACTGCTCTTTGGCCGACCATGTCGGCATGCTGATCCGCGTCACGCCCACCGGTAATCTTGACGAAACCTTCAATGGTCGAGGTTTTGTGATGGTCCGGCACCTGCTGCTCAACACCTGGCTGGGGGGCTTGTTGCTGCAGGAAGACGGGCGAATCGTGGTGGCCGGTGCGATCGACTTCCCCCAGGAAGGCCTGCTCGCACGTTACCTGCCGGACGGGCAGCTCGACGAACGCTTTGCACTGGACGGATTCCTGGCCTTCAAGGCCCAGGGGCACAGTGCACTGGTCAATCAGGTCATCCAGTCCATGGACCGTTTGCATTGCTTTGGCAGCAGCCGCGACCCGATCCGGTGCATGGCGCTGTCAATCCACAGCAATGGTCGCCCAGACCTGCACTGCAACAACGGTCAGCCCAACCTGCTGGACATCGGTCCCAGCGGTTGCCAGTGGAGTGCTGCGCAACACATGCCGGACGGTCGACTCATCGCGGCAGGCGCGACGATTGGCGGGGTCGAGGCTGATTTCATCGTCGCCCGCTATCTGACCGACGGTCGTCTCGACCAAAGTTTCGGTGCCGGTCACGGCTGGCTGCGTACGCGACTGGGCCGCAGTCTCGACACCGCCACATCGCTGGCACTGCAACCGCACGGTGGAATTCTGGTCGGCGGTTATTCACTGGATGGCAACTACCGCGCCGTGGTGGTGCGTTATCTGAACCCATAAAACGGCAAATCCGGAAATCGAAACCTCCTGCGCTTGATCTTGCTCAACGCTTACGGCAACTTGCGCGCTTCTTAAAGCAAGGAGCAACCGATGTCCGGTTCGATGGCCCAGGCGTTCGCGCACAACTTTCTCGGGCATTCGCCCCGCTGGTACAAGGCGTGCATCGTCGGGTTCCTGATTCTCAACGCCGTGGTGCTGTGGTCGGCAGGTCCTGTCGCCGCAGGCTGGCTGTTGGTGATCGAATTCATTTTCACCCTGGCCATGGCGCTCAAGTGCTATCCGCTGATGCCTGGCGGCTTGCTGCTGATCGAAGCGCTGCTGTTGAAGATGACCACGCCCCAGGCGCTGTACGAAGAGTTGCAGCACAATTTTCCGGTGATTCTGCTGCTGATGTTCATGGTCGCCGGCATCTACTTCATGAAGGATCTGCTGCTGTTTCTGTTCTCGCGCCTGCTGCTCGGCGTGCGTTCGAAGATGCTGCTGGCGCTGATGTTCTGCTTCTTGTCGGCGTTTCTTTCGGCCTTTCTCGACGCACTGACCGTGACCGCCGTGATCATCAGCGCCGCCGTCGGTTTCTATTCGGTCTACCACCGGGTCGCCTCCGGCAACGATCCGCGTCAGGACAGCGAATTCAGCGACGACCAACACCTGCCCAAGCTGCATCACGAAGATCTGGAGCAATTTCGCGCGTTCCTGCGCAGTCTGCTGATGCATGGCGCCGTCGGCACTGCGCTGGGCGGCGTCTGCACGCTGGTTGGCGAGCCGCAGAACCTGCTGATCGGCCATGAGATGGGTTGGCACTTCGCCGAGTTTTTCCTCAAGGTCGCGCCGGTTTCCCTGCCAGTGCTGGTGGCCGGTCTGTTGACCTGTATGTTGCTGGAGAAGCTGCGCTGGTTCGGCTACGGCACCTTGCTGCCGGACAACGTCCGCGCCGTTCTCGCCAACTACGCAAGCGAAGACGACGCCGAGCGGACGCCGCGTCAACGTGCCGCGCTGCTGGTACAGGGCGTAGCCGCATTGATCCTGATTGCCGGGCTGGCGTTCCACATCGCCGAAGTGGGCCTGATCGGTTTGATGGTCATTGTGCTGATCACCGCTTTCACCGGCATCACTGACGAGCATCGACTGGGCAGCGCGTTCAAGGACGCCATGCCGTTTACAGCCTTGCTGGTGGTGTTTTTTGCCGTGGTGGCGGTGATCCATGATCAGCAACTGTTCGTGCCGCTGATTCAGTGGGTGCTGGCATTGCCCGCCGAGCAGCAACCGGGGATGCTGTTCATCGCCAACGGTCTGTTGTCGGCGATCAGTGACAACGTGTTCGTGGCGACGATCTACATCACCGAGGTCAAACAGGCGTTCCTGTCCGGCCATATGAGCCGTGAACACTTCGAGACGCTGGCCATCGCGATCAACACCGGCACCAATCTGCCGAGCGTGGCGACGCCCAATGGTCAGGCTGCGTTTCTGTTTCTGCTGACGTCGGCGATTGCACCGCTGGTGCGGTTGTCCTACGGGCGAATGGTGTGGATGGCGTTGCCCTACACCGTGGTGATGGGTTTGCTGGGCTGGTATGCCGTGAGTTACTGGCTGTAGAAACAACAACGGGAGCCCTTGGGCTCCCGTTTTTTTTATGCATCGATCAGCGCGGCAACATGTATTTCTCGATGGCCTGCGCCACACCGTCCTCGGTGTTCGGCCCGGTCACCACGTCCGCCTGACGCTTCACCGCATCCTCTGCCTGACCCATGGCGATCGACAGACCGGCGACATGGAACATCGCCGGATCGTTGCCGCCATCGCCAATCACTGCAGTCTGCGCCAGCGGAACGCCCAGATGGGCAGCAATAGTTGCCAGAGCCGCGCCCTTGTTGGCGTCGAGTGCCGTCACGTCCAGATACACCGGTTGCGAACGCGACACCTGCGCCATGCCCTCGACCTTCGCCAGCAAACGTGCCTCCAGTTCGATCAACAGTCCGGTGTTGTTGCTGGTCGCCACGATCTTGTCGATGCGCTCCAGATACGGCTCGAAACTGTCGACCACCACCGGCGGATAACCGAGGCCATGCTGTTCGCGAGGAACCATCGGCCCGTGCGGATCCTTGAGCAGCCAGTCACCACCACTGAACACCCAGATCTCGACCTCCGGCTGATCGGCAAACAACGCCAGTGCCGTAAGTGCCGCTGTGGCTGGCAGGTAATGTGCGACCAGAATGCTGCCGTCCGGGTTGACGATCGTGCCGCCGTTGAAGGCGGCGGTCGGCAGATCGACGCCCAAGGCTTCGATCTGCTGCAACATGGCTTTGGGCGGGCGCCCGGTGGCGAGGCTGAACAACACGCCCGCCTCACGCAGCGCACGAACGGCATCAATGGTGCGCTGGCTCAGACTGTGATCGGGCAGCAACAGCGTGCCGTCCATGTCGCTCAACAGAAAACGGATCGGCTCACTCATCCGAGACCATGCCAGACGCGACCATCGCGAGTCAGCAGATCATCGGCAGCCTGAGGCCCGTCTTCGCCCGCGGCATAACTCTGCACGCTCGCGTCCTGTTGCCAGGCATCGAGGAACGGTTGCACCGCACGCCAGCCGTTCTCGATGTTGTCGGCGCGCTGGAACAGCGTCTGGTCACCGGTCAGGCAGTCGTAGATCAGGGTTTCGTAGCCGGTGGACGGCTGCATTTCGAAGAAATCCTTGTAGGCGAAACCCAGCTCGATGTTGGCCATGTTCAGCGCCGGCCCCGGCCGTTTGGCCAGCAGGTCGAACCACATGCCTTCGTTGGGCTGGATCTGGATGCGCAGGTAGGTCGGCTGCAACTCGTCGACCTCGGTGTCACGGAACTGCGCATACGGCGCCGGTTTGAAGCAGATGACGATCTCGGTGTCGCGCACGCTCATGCGCTTGCCGGTGCGCAGGTAGAACGGCACGCCCACCCAGCGCCAGTTGTCGATCATCACCTTGAGCGCCACGTAGGTTTCGGTGCTGCTTTCAGGCGAGACGTTGGCTTCTTCGCGATAGCCGGCCAGCGGCTTGCCGTCGATCTCGCCAGCGCTGTACTGACCGCGCACCGAGTTGGCCCGCGCCTCTTCAGTGGTCCACGGGCGGATCGCCCCGACCACCTTGGCCTTCTCGCCCCGCACCGCATCGGCGCCGAACGCGGCCGGTGGCTCCATTGCCACCATCGCCAGCAACTGGAACAGGTGATTGGGCACCATGTCCCGCAAGGCGCCGGTGTGTTCGTAAAAACTGCCACGGGTCTCGACGCCAACGGTTTCGGCGGCGGTGATCTGCACGTGGTCGATGTAGTGATTGTTCCAGAACGCTTCGAACAGGCTGTTGGAGAACCGGCTGACCAGAATGTTCTGCACGGTTTCCTTGCCCAGATAGTGATCGATCCGGTAGATCTGCTTTTCCGACATGACCTTGAGCAGGCAGGCGTTCAACGCCTCGGCGGTCTGCAGGTCGGAGCCGAACGGTTTTTCGATCACCACCCTTCTGAATGCTTCGGGGTTTTCTTCCAGCAAACCGGCGCTGCCGAGACGGCGCACCACTTCGCTGAAGAAACGCGGCGCGGTGGCCAGATAGAACACCGCGTTGCCGGTGCCGCTGTCGGCGATTTTCGCCGCCAGCGCGGAATAAGTGCTGTCGTCCAGGAAGTCGCCCTGGACGTAGCTGATACCTTTGGCGAGCTTGGCCCACAAGGCCGGATCAAGTATCTGATCGCCCTTGCCGACCTTCGCCGCCACTTCGGTGCGGATGAAGTCTTCGAGCTTTTTGGCGAAGGCTTCATCCGTGATGGCGTTGTGGTCAACGCCGACGATCCGCAGGCCATCATCCAGCAGGCCGTCGCGACTCAGGTTGTACAGCGCCGGCATGAGCAGGCGCTTGACCAGATCACCGTGGGCGCCGAACAGAAACAGCGTGGTCGGTGGCGCGGGGTCTGCCTTGGATTTCCTGCGGATCGTATGGGTCATTTCTTAGGCGTCTCCACGTGGCCACCGAAGCCGAAACGCTGGGCCGAGAGGATCTTGTCGCCGAAGGTGCCCTGGCCGCGGGAGCGGTAGCGCGAGAACAGCGAGTTGGACAGCACCGGGACCGGCACCGCTTGTTCCATTGCAGCTTCGATGGTCCATTGGCCTTCGCCGCTGTCAGCCACGGAGCCCGAGAAACCGTCGAGTTTCGGGTCGCTGGCCAGGGCGTCGGCGGTCAGGTCGAGCAACCACGACGACACCACGCTGCCACGACGCCAGACTTCGGCGATGTCGGCCACGTTCAGGTCGAAACGCTGATCTTCCGGCAGGCGCTCGCTGGACTTGGTCTTGAGGATGTCGAAGCCTTCGGCGAAGGCCGCCATCATGCCGTACTCGATACCGTTGTGGATCATCTTCACGAAGTGACCGGCGCCGGCAGGACCGGCATGGATGTAGCCGTGCTCGGCACGCGAGTCATCGGACTTGCGGTCCTTGGTGCGCGGGATGTCGCCCATGCCTGGCGCCAGAGCGGCGAACAGTGGGTCCAGACGCTTAACGGTCTCGGCATCGCCGCCGATCATCATGCAGTAGCCACGCTCCAGGCCCCAGACGCCGCCGGAGGTGCCGACGTCGATGTAGTGCAGGCCTTTCTCGGCCAGGGTCTTGGCCCGGCGGATGTCGTCCTTATAGTTGGTGTTGCCACCATCGATGATGGTGTCGCCCGCCTCGAGCAGAGTGCTCAGGGTTTCGATGGTGTCTTCGGTCGGCGCGCCGGCCGGCAGCATGACCCACACGGCACGCGGCTTGGCCAGGCCTGCGACCAGTGCAGGAAGATCGGCGACTCCGGTAGAGCCCTCGGCGGCCAGGGTGTCGACAAAGGCGGTATTGCGGTCGTAAACAACGGTGGTGTGACCGTTGAGCATCAGACGCCGTGCAATATTGCCGCCCATGCGGCCCAGTCCAATAATCCCGAGTTGCATGTGCTGATGCTCCTTACTACAAATAAAAGTGTGTCAAAGGTTATAGCCCAACGCTCTCATGGAGGTTAGTCCAGAGCGTCGGTGTGAAGTTTCCGGGCATTGTGCCCGATCCAGACTGATAACGTCGGGAAACGTGCCGAAGACACAACGACCATGAAAAATAAAAAAGTTCCATTCGCGGGCAAAAGAAACCAAAATCGGCGCCGATAGCAGGCCAAGGCTCGAAACCGGGGCTGACCTGCAGTTGAGACACGCCATTTGCGAGGTGAGCAATGGGCACAGTACACACAGCAATGCCGCCACAAACCCTGTATGTCACGATCCGTCGCGATGAACTGCGTCAGTTGAAAGACGAACGCGACCAGCTTAAACAAGAGTTGGCGCAATTGCGCCTGATGACCCAGGGCCTTGAGCCGCAGTCCCTGCCCCGCGTACAGCGTTCCCCGCACGCCTGACCGCCCGCCTGATCCGGGAACCGCTGCCCTGCTGTTCCCGACATGATCCGCTCTCTGCCATTTGCGGCAACTAACGAAGTTTTCACATTCGCTTGTTGATACTCCGGCCCATTCTGTCGTGCGTGTCTGCGCGCGGCTTCCGTTCGTCGGTTTTCATGCTCTGGTTCATGAAACGTCCCGGCGGTGGTAATGGTGATCGAGTTGGAGTGCTGAATGGCATTGTTCAAACGCAGCAAAACTGCTGCGGCAGGTTTTGACTGGGCCGGGTTCCTCTGGCTGTTTGTTTTCTTCTGGTACTTCTCCGGTATCACTCAACTGCTGATCCAGCTGACCGGCACCTCCGGATTCTCCGGCTTCCGCCAGGCGTTTGTGATGAGCGCGGTGTGGCTGGCACCGATGCTGCTGTTCCCCAAACGCACCCGTCTGCTCGCCGCTTTGATCGGCGTGGTGTTGTGGGCCTGCTCGATGGCCAGTCTGGGTTACTTCTTCATTTATCAGCAGGAGTTCTCCCAGAGCGTCATCTTCATCATGTTCGAGTCGAACGTGTCGGAAGCCGGCGAGTACATGACCCAGTACTTTGCCTGGTGGATGATCCCTGCGTTCCTCGCTCACACGGCGTTCGCCTACTTCCTGTGGACCCGCCTGCGTCCGGTCTACATGCCGCGTGGCCGGGCCTTCGTGGCAGCCATGGCGATTCTGATCGCGGTGGTCGGTTATCCGCTGATCAAGCAGACCCAGCGCACCGGCAGCTTCGCCGGCGGTTTCGAGAAGTTCGAAACCCGCATCGAACCGGCCGTGCCTTGGCAGATGGCCGTGGCCTACCACCGTTACCTCGAGACCCTGGGCGAAATGCAGGGCATGCTCGACAGCGCGAGCAAGATCCCGCCGCTGCACAACCTCAAGGACGCTGGCGCCAATCAGCCTGCGACCCTGGTGCTGGTGATCGGCGAGTCGACCAACCGTCAGCGCATGAGCCTCTATGGCTATCAGCGCAAGACCACACCGGAACTGGACAAGCTCAAGGATCAACTCTCGGTCTTCGATAACGTCGTCACCCCGCGCCCATACACCATCGAGGCGCTGCAGCAGGTGTTGACCTTCGCCGACGAAGAGAACCCGGATCTGTACCTGTCCACGCCGTCGCTGGTCAGCATGATGAAACAGGCCGGCTACAAGACGTTCTGGATCACCAACCAGCAGACCATGACCAAGCGCAACACCATGCTCACGACCTTCTCCGAACAGGCCGACGAGCAGGTGTACCTGAACAACAACCGCAACCAGAACGCCGCGCAATACGACGGTGATGTGATCGAGCCGTTCAACAAGGCTCTGACCGATCCGGCACCGCGCAAGCTGATCGTTGTGCACCTGCTCGGCACGCACATGAGCTACCAGTACCGTTATCCACCGACCTTCGACAAGTTCCAGGACCGCAACGGCGTGCCGGCCGGTGTGCGTGACGACCAAGTGCCGACCTACAACAGCTATGACAACGCAGTCCTGTACAACGACTTCGTGGTCTCGAGCCTGATCAAGGACTACGCCAAGTCCGATCCGAACGGCTTCCTGCTGTACCTCTCCGACCACGGTGAAGACGTGTTCGACTCGGTGGGCCACAACACCCTGGGCCGTAACGAAAACAAACCGACCGCGCCGATGTACACCATTCCGTTCATGGCGTGGGCATCGCCGAAGTGGCGTGAAAACCACGACTGGAGTTTCGCCGCTGACTTGAGCCGGCCTTACAGCAGTGCGCACCTGATCCACACCTGGGCAGACCTGGCGGGTTTGAGCTTCGATGAACTGGACCGCAGCAAAAGCGTGGTCAGCGACAGCTTCAAACAGCGTCCGCTGCTGATCGGCAACCCTTACGAACGTGAGCAGCGAGCCTTGATCGACTTCAGCCTGATGAAGCCGAAAAAGCCCGACGAAGCGCCGAAGGAAGTCGTCAAGCAATAACCTGAAAAGGGCCGGAAACGGCCCTTTTTTCATGCTGTCGCAATACCTCGAAATGACAATATTTCTCGTTTGTTACTAAATCGCACTCCCCCTCTTCGTCTTTGAACCAAAGGAAATTTTCTCTCGAAGACAAGGAGTCGGCTGCGATGTTCGCGCCCATCACCCGTTCCATGACCCTCACCCTGGGCCTGTGCAGTGCTGCATTGAGCCCGGATCTGCTGGCTGAAACCGACGCCGAAAAACAGCCTGAGGCCGCCGCTCCGGCACTCGAACTGGCCTCCACCAACGTCACCGCCCAAGGCTTGGGCAGTACGACTGAAGACACCGCTTCCTACACCACCGGCGCCATGAGCACGGCCACGCGGTTGAACCTGTCGATCAAGGAAACCCCGCAATCGGTGTCCGTGGTGACCCGCCAGCAGATGGATGATTTCAAGCTCGGTACATTGTCCGAAGCCATGAGCCAGACCACGGGCGTTGTGGTTCAGCATTACGATTCAGACCGGGTCAACTATTCGTCTCGCGGCTACTCGATCAACAACTTCCAGATCGACGGGATGCTCAACACCTTCAGCCGGATGAAGTCCGATTCCGACACGATCATTTACGACCGTATCGAAGTGGTACGGGGTGCCACCGGCCTGACCACCGGCGCAGGTGATCCTTCGGCCACCATCAACATGGTACGCAAGCGCCCTACCGCGCAATTGCAGGCGCTGGCCGGGGTCAGCGGCGGCAGCTACGACGATTACTACAGCTACGTGGACGTGGGCGGCCCGCTTGCTTTCGACGGCCGTTTGCGCGGACGCAGCGTGCTGGCGTATCGCGACAGCCAGTCAATTCGCGACCATTACGCGCTGCAACGGGAAGTCGGCTACGGCATTCTCGAAGGCGACCTGACGGAATCGACCGTGCTCGCGGTCGGCTATGACTATCAGAACAAGCACGTACAAGGCAGCTCATGGGGCACGGTGCCCTACTGGAATGCCGACGGCGGCAAGGCCGGTCTGGGCCGCTCGACCAACATGGCAACGTCATGGAGTTCATGGCCGATCGAGGACAAGACCGCTTTCGCCACCCTCGATCAGGCACTGGCGGGCGGCTGGCACTTGAAAGCGGCCTACACCCATCGCCAGAGCGATACCGACGGCAAGGTCTACTACGGCGGAACCGGTTTTCCCGCAGACGACCGCAGCGGGATGGCGGCCTACATATCACACATGATCGGCACGCAAAAAATGAAGACCTATGACTTCAACGTGTCGGGCCCCTATGCGCTGTTTGGCCGCGAACACGAAATGATGTTCGGTTATGGCGAGGCCGAGCGCAGCGAGCGCTCCCCTTATACGATCGACGGCACGTTTCCACCGGGT
Source organism: Pseudomonas allokribbensis (assembly GCF_014863605.1). Lineage (NCBI taxonomy): Bacteria > Pseudomonadati > Pseudomonadota > Gammaproteobacteria > Pseudomonadales > Pseudomonadaceae > Pseudomonas > Pseudomonas allokribbensis. The sequence continues at coordinate 3,124,601 of NZ_CP062252.1, read as the reverse complement.
TACGGGCGGATTCGCGACTGGAAATACATGGGCGATATCGCCAAATTTCCTGACACCGTCACAAGTTTGACCGGCTCCACCTCCAGCACCCGCCAGAAAGCCGGCTATCTGGCCACTCGCCTGAGTTTCACCGATGACTTGCATGCGGTACTCGGCAGTCGTTACGGCAGCTGGAAGGCGTCAAAAGCCGACAATACGTATGACGACAATCGGCAAGTGAGCGCGGTCGACGCCAGCCGCCAGCAACACAACGATATGTGGACGCCGTACGCGGGGCTGCTCTACGACCTGACGCCCGAATACACCGTGTATGCCAGCTACACCGACATCTTCAACCCTCAGGAATACCGCGACGCCAATCGCAAATTCCTTGAGCCGGTGGTCGGCAGCAACTATGAAATAGGCCTCAAGGGCAGCCTGCTGGACGAGCGCCTGAACCTGGCCACGGCCGTGTTCTGGAGCAAGCAGGACAACGTCGCCGAGCTCGACGACTCGGTACCACCGGATCCGGTCACCGGTGAGGAGTTCTACAAGAGCGGCGGCAAAGGCAACAAGGTCAACGGTTTCGAGGCCGAGCTCTCGGGTGAAATCCATGACGGCTGGAACATGACCGCCGGCTACACCTACACCCACGCGCTCAATGGCGAGAAAAACCGCACCAACACCAACCAGCCGCTGAACATGCTTCGCGTCTCCACCGCGTATCGCTTGCCCGGCGACTGGAGCGCCCTGACCGTGGGTGGCGCGGTGAACTGGCAGAGTGACGTCTACGGCAATTCCAACCGCCCGGTCGGACGCGGTGCCAATGGCCGGGTCATCACCGAACGGACACGAATCAGTCAGGGCGCCTACTCGGTGGTCAAGCTGATGTCGCGTTATGAGTTCGACAAACACCTGTCGGCATCGCTGAACGTCGACAACCTGTTTGACAAGAAGTATTACGACAACGTCGGCTTCTACAACGGCGTGTTCTGGGGCGATCCGCGCACGGTGACGTTGAGCCTCGACTGGAAACTCTGACGCCCTTCCCTGCGATCTGCACGCGTCAGCGGCGCGTGCAGCCTTCGTCCGCCACCCTGGAAACAATCGGTAAAACCTGCACGGAACGCGCGTTAACCCTTGGTTAATGCCCTCACCAGACACTGCGCCTCGAGGGTTTGATTCATGGATGAACGGCTCCGACATTTTTCGTAGGAGACACCATGAAAATCACGACTGCAATCCTTGCCGGTCTATTCGCTATTGCATCCGCCAGCGCTTTCGCCGAGGGCGGTGCCGAGCGGATGCGATATCACTGGGAGAGCTTCCCGGTCCACACCGAACAAAGCCAGCAGACAGACACGAAAGCCAACGAGCTTCGCGTCCCGGACGACCAGACCGCACAGGTCACCGAGCACTACCGTCCTTGATGTAGACAGGTTTACCGATGGACCTGCGATGGCTCCGCTCTGGCTTCGCAGATGACAGTTGGGCGCCCTTTTCGGGCGCCTTTTTTTATGCCTGCAATTCCTTGATCCAGAACAGCATGCGCCCGTGACTCGGGTCGAACATGCCCGGAGCAAAACCGAATTTGGCGTAGGAACCCTGGGCCACGGCGTTACCTTCGAGCACTTCCAGGGTGATCTTGCAGCATCCGCGCTGACGGGCGATGTCCTCGACCTTGCGCAGCATTTTCTGGCTCAGCCCCAGGCCTCGAAACTTCGTCACCACCGACACGTCATGGACGTTGACCAGCGGCTTGCAGGCAAAGGTCGAAAACCCTTCAAAGCAGTTCACCAGCCCTGCCGGTTCGCCGCCGACAAAGGCCAGGACACTGAACGCGTGAGGCCGTTTGGCCAGTTCTGCGGGCAGTTGCTGCAGCAGTTCAGGGGCAATCGGATGGCCGCCGCCCATCGGGTCTTCGGCGTAATGATTGAGCACCACACCGATGGCCTCGGCATGCACCGGATTGGTATAGCTGGCTTGAAGCACAAGAATCTCTGCGGAATCCATTTCCTTCCTCGATCGCACGGGGCCCCGGCACGTTTGATACGCACTGATAGGCTGTCCGACCTTAGCGCGAGGCGGCCCCCGGCCACAACCCGGCCGTTTCAGTGGCCCCAGATCAGTTCTTCCGTCCAGCCCAGTTCGGCGAAATCCTCGGCCCGCAAACCGGACTCGCCGACACAGAAGAACTCATCCAGTTGCGGCGGTTTCACCGGTGTGCCGCTGAGCATGGCGTGGACCTGACCACGATGGTGGATCTGGTGTTCGAACAGGTGCGAAATCATCCGCAGACGGCTGTCGTGCTGCGGCGTGTCGCGGGCGATGGTGACGATGCGCCCCAGATCGGCATCGCGCAGCTGCTCGCAATAAGCGATCAAGCGGCGATCGACATGGGCCTGCTCACGGCGCAAGGCCTGCGCCTCGGTGAAGGGTTCATCCACGTTGAAAAACACATAGCAATCGGGATGCGGCTCATCACCGCGCAACTCGCGTTCCAGCGCATCGACGTAGAACCAGTCGCAGGTGAGGATGTGATTGAGGGTCAGGAGAAGGCTCGGGAAGAAACTCACCCTGGGCGCCGCCAGTTGTGCATCGTCGAGTTGCAGCCAGGCCTTGGCCAGTCGATGGTTGGCCCAGGCGTTCTGATAAGCCTGGGTCAGCAAGTGATGGGACAGTGGCTGAGTCATGTCGCACCCTCCGTGCATCAAGTGTCGGCAAAGCGTTGCAACTGCATCTCCTGCAAGCGGCTGAGGGTCCGGCGGAACGGGAATTCCAGATAACCCTCGGTGTACAGCGCGTCCATCGGCACATCGGCCTCGATGTACAGCGGCACCTTGCGGTCGTAGCACTCGTCGACCAGCGCGATGAAGCGCCGTACGCCGTCATCGTGCACTGACAGTTGCGGCAACTCGCGATCGCCGGCCACCACCCGCTCCGCACCGTCTTCGGTGCCACGGGCGATCCGCCCTTCACGCTTTTGCGCGCTCAGGTTCGGCACCTCGCTCAACAGAATAGCCCGGTAGCTGTCGCACAGCGCGATGAAGTCCATGGCCGCGAACGGTTGTTCACACAGATCGGCGTAACGGCACCACAACACCGACTCGCTGGCCTTCACGACATTCAACGCGCGGTAGCCGACCGGCACCGGTTCGGAGCTGGCGCCCTGCCCGCCCGCCAACGCATCGAACACCCCGGCCAGCGCGCAATCCTGCTCCGGCGCCGCCACCCAGTAGCGTTGCTCGAGGGCGCCCGGATGCAACCGATGGTCCTCGGCGCCGTTCACCGCGACCACCTGCATATGCTGCTTGATCGCCGTGATCGCCGGCAGGAAGCGGTCACGGTTGAATCCGTCGGCATACAACTGATCCGGCGGCAGGTTGGAGGTGCAGACCACCACCACGCCTTCGTCAAACATCACCTGGAACAACCGGCCGAGGATGATCGCGTCGCCAATGTCATTGACGAACAACTCATCGAAGCACAGCACCCGCACTTCGGCCGCCAGTTCCCGGGCCAATGCCCGCAGCGGATCGGCGATGCCGGTCAGTTGAAACGAGCGCTGATGGACCCAGCCCATGAAGTGATGAAAGTGCTGACGCCGGGCCGGCACCCGCAGGCTTTGATGGAACTGGTCCATCAGCCAGGTCTTGCCGCGCCCGACCGGCCCCCACAGATAAACGCCGGTGACCGAACGGGCACCGGCGTGCAGGGCTTCATGGCATTTTTGCAACGCCCAGACCGCGTGCTCCTGGGCTTCATCCTGGATGAAGCCCTTGTGCTCGACGGCATGTTGCCAGGCGCTTAGGGGGGAGTCGAAAGTCATGCGCGGCAGTATGCCACGATGGCTACACGGAAATATCCAGCCGTGCGATTTTGCCCTGCTCGTTGAGGCGAAAGGTGTAACGCAATTCCAGCGGGCTACCGGGGAACGTCCCGGAGATCAGCCCTTGCACCAGCACTTTGCCGGTGCGCTGCTGGACGCCCAGCACTTCGACTCGTGGCTGATAGCGTCGGGCGGTGTCTTGCATCCAGTGGGCGATGGCCTGCGGGCCGACCTGATGATTGCCTTCATCGAACACGTGGGCATCCTCGGCAAAAAAACTGCCGACCCGGGTCGTATCGCGAGCGTTGGCGGCGTTGATGTACTCAACGATGGCCGGGGCGAGTATCGAGGTGGGATGGAACATGAGTGCAGCTCCTGTTTTCGGGTTCTGTCGCCATCCTAGAACAGCCCTGCGTCAGTTTTTGTCAGGAGTGAAGCGTCCGTTTTCGTCCAGTTGCATCTGCCGCTGCCAGGTGCGCAGCAGGTCGCTGCGACGTCCTGGATATCGCTCGCCCTGCAGACTGGCCGCTGAGATCCGGTCGGTTCGGAACGTGCGATACGCGCTGCGCAACTCGCACCACGCCACAATGATCCGCACCTCGTTGAGAAACCCCAGCGCCAACGGCCAGATCAAGCGCTGGCTCGGCACCTGTTGTGCGTCGGCGTAATCGATGTGCAGCTTGGCCTGATCGCGGATCGCCTGACGAAACACATTCAACGGCACAGCGTTCTGCGGAAAGCCGTAACCGGGCGGCCCGGGCATGACCGTCGGATTGCGCATCGCCTCCTGGGCCTGGGGATCCAGCACCGCCGCAATTTTTGCCAGCGCATCCGCTGCGGCTTTGCTCAGGACCTCGTCGCCACGCTGATCGACATAGCGCAGGCCCAGGACGATGGCTTCGGTCTCGTCGGCGTTGAGCATCAGCGGCGGCAGAAACAGGCCGCTGCGCAAGACATAACCAATGCCCGCCTCTCCGTGGATCGGCGCGCCGAGCGCCGTCAATTCGGCGATGTCGCGATAGAGGGTGCGCTCGGAGATTTCCAGCTCGGACGCCAGCGTCGCCGCAGTGACCGGGCGTTTCTTGCCGCGAAGCACTTGCAGCAAAGTCAGTAGACGAGTGGTTCGTGACACGGCGTGAGGCTCTGTGCGGAATTTTGCCGGAGCTTAGCAGAGCCTGGTGTCAGAAATTGTCAGGAGCTTTCACCAGGCTCAGAGCCGATCACGCGTCGACTTTGTGCCTTGCCGCGTACAGACACAGCATCTCCATGGCCAGCGTCGCCGCCGCCAGCGACGTCACGTCTGCGTGGTCGTAGGCCGGGGCCACTTCCACCACGTCCATGCCCACCAGATTGATCCCACGCAAACCACCAAGGATTTCCAGTGCCTGCACCGTGCTCAACCCGCCGCAGACCGGTGTCCCGGTGCCCGGAGCGAAGGCCGGATCCAGGCAGTCGATGTCGAACGTCAGGTAGACCGGGTTGTCCCCGACCCGCGCACGAATCGCCTCGACAATCGCTTCGCAGCCCCGGCGATGTACCTGCCGCGCGTCCAGCACCTGAAAGCCCTGATGATCGTCATTGGTGGTGCGCAAACCGATCTGCACCGAGCGCGCCGGATCCACCAGCCCTTCCCGCGCCGCGTGCCAGAACATGGTGCCGTGATCGACCCGTTTGCCGCCCTCGTCCGGCCAGGTGTCGCTGTGGGCATCGAAGTGGATCAGCGACAACGTGCCGTGCTTGCGCGCATGAGCCTTGAGCAGCGGGTAGCTGATGAAGTGATCGCCACCAAAGGTGAGCATGGCGCTGCCGGAGCTCAGGATGTGCTCGGCGTGGGCCTCGATGCTTTCCGGAATGGTGTGCGGCGAGCCGTAATCGAAGTCGCAATCGCCGTAATCGATGACCGCCAGATGATCGAACGGGTCGAACGCCCAGGGCCAGTGCCGTTCCCAGGCAATCCCGGTGGACGCCGCACGAATCCCGCGAGGCCCGAAACGGGCGCCCGGACGGTTGCTGGTGGCGGTGTCGAACGGCACGCCGCTGACGGCCACGTCGACACCGCGCAAGTCCCGGCTGTAGCGCCGGCGCATGAAACTGGTGATCCCGGCGTAGGTGCTTTCGGCAGCGGTGCCGTAGAGGCTGTCACGGGTCAGGGCCTGATCGTTCTGCATTGGCACGTCCATCGGTGTGCTCCTTTGGTTTTTATCCAGCGTTATTGATGGCTACGGAAAGTGGTCCACAAGCGCGTGCGCTGACGCATGTCCTTGAGGCTCATGCTGCGGTCGGCGTACAGCCGTTCGCGCACTTCGGGTTTCGGGTAAATGTCCGGATCGTTGCGCACCGCTTCGTCCACCAGCGGCGTGGCGGCCTGGTTGGCGGTGGCGAAGAACAGCGTATTGGTCAGCGCCGCCACGGATTCGGGGCGCAACATGAACTCGATGAAGGCCCGAGCGGCCTCCGGGTGCGGCGCGTCTTTGGGGATGGCCAGGTTGTCCTGCCACACCAGCGTGCCTTCTTTCGGGATCCGGTAAGCGACTTCAAACGGCTTGTTGGCCTTGCGCGCCTGATCGGCGGCCATGCTTGCGTCACCGTTGTAGGTCAGCGCCAGGCACACGCTGCCGTTGGCCAGATCACTGATCTGCCGGCCGGTGGCGACGTAGAGCACCGAGGGCTGCAACTTCTGCAACAAGGCTTCGGCGGCGGCCAGATCGTTCTTGTCGGTGCTGTAGGGATCCTTGCCGAGGTAGTGCAGCGCCAGGCCGATCACTTCCTGCGGCGAATCGAGAATGGCGATCCCGCAATCCTTGAGCTTGCTGGCGTATTCGGGCTTGAACAGCAGATCGAGGCTGTTGAGCGGCACATCCGGCAGTCGCTGCTTAAGCGCTTCGACGTTCATGCCCAGACCGAGGGTGCCCCAGGTGTACGGCACGCCATAGCGATTGCCCGGGTCGACGGCCGCGAGTTTTTCCAGCAGGTCCGGATCGAGATTGGCGTAACCCTTGAGCCCGTCGTGAGGGATTTCCTTCAACGCGCCGGCAGCGAGCCCCCGTGCCAGCACGCTGGATGACGGCACCACCACGTCGTAGCCGCTGCCGCCGGTAAGCAGCTTGGTCTCCAGTACTTCGGAGGTATCGAAGGTGTCGTAGCGCACGTGAATGCCGGTTTCCTTTTCGAAGCGCTGCAGGGTTTCCGGCGCCACGTAATCGGCCCAGCTGTAGAGGTTGAGCGTCTTGTCCTCGGCCTGGGCGGCGATGGAGACAGAGAGCAACAGCGCGGGTAAACACAGCTTGAACAAGGGAGCCATGACGAAACACCTGACCGGAGGAAGTGGTCTCAGGATGCGCCGTCGGATACATTCCAGAAATATCAAGTTTGTTAACCTGACTTTATCCAAGGCTAATGTGATGCTCGGTCAACTCCACGATGTCGATTTGCAACTGCTGCGCCTGTTTCTCGGGGTGGTCGAGTCCAATGGTTTCAGCGCGGCCCAGGGTGAACTGGGACTGAGCCAGTCAAGCATCAGCCAGCAAATGGCCAAGCTGGAAACCCGTCTCGGCTATCGGGTGTGCAACCGTGGCAAGGGCGGTTTCAGCCTGACGCCCAAGGGCGAACAACTGCTGATTGCCGCGCGCAGTCTGTTCGATTCGATCGAAACCTTCCGCCATCAATCCAACGGCGTCGCCGGGCGCCTGATCGGTGAAGTGCGCCTGGGCCTGTCGGAAGCGGTCGATCAATCGGTGCTGCAACGGGTGGCTGAGGCGATCCGGCGTTTTCGCGAACGGGACGAATCGGTGCGCATCGAGCTGATCAGCGCCATGCCCGGCGAAATGGAGCGCCTGCTGCTGCAACAGCGGCTGGACCTGGCCATCGGTTATTTCTCCCAGGTGCAGAGCGCCTTTGATTACCGCGAGCTGTTCAGCGAAACCCAGCATTTGTATTGCGCGCCCGGCCATCCGCTGTTCACCGACGATGCACCCGATGACGCAGCGCTGCTGGCCTGCGACCGGGTCGATCACCCGTATCGGTTCCTGCGCAGTGACGAGCCGTTTCAGGGCAAGCTGTGTTCGGCGCGCTCCGAGCAGGTCGAAGGCACCCTCGCCTTCATTCTGTCCGGCAAACACGTCGGTTATCTGCCGAACCATTACGCGCGCCAATGGCAGGACAAAGGTCTGTTGCGAGCGGTGCGCGAAGGTGAGTTGAGCTTTGAAGTGGCGTTCCATCTGGCCCGCCATCGAGCGCAGGTGCCGGGGGATGCGCAAAAGGCGTTTGAGGAAGATCTACTGTCAGCCTTTGCTCGAACCTGACCTTTTGGGCAGTTTTAATGCGTTGCCCTCGCTCCCCGCTTGCGGCATCCTGCGCACCCATTTTCCGACCCGGCCCCGCATTGCGGCACGCAAACCACCATGACCGTCTCTGAAAAAGCCCCGCGCAACAACGATTTGATCTACGGCCTCAACGACCGTCCGCACTTCACCGCCACGGTGTTTGCCGCGCTGCAACACGTGCTGGCCAGCTTCGTCGGCATCATCACCCCGACCCTGATCATGGGCGGCGCCCTCGGCCTGCAAAGCGAAATCCCGTACCTGATCAGCATGGCGCTGTTCGTCTCCGGTCTCGGCACGTTCGTTCAGGCCAAGCGTTTCGGCCCGGTCGGCTCCGGACTGCTGTGCCTGCAAGGCACGAGTTTTTCCTTTATCAGCGTGATTCTCAGCGCCGGCTTCATGGTCAAGGCCCGGGGCGGTGGCACCGATGAGATCCTGTCGACGATCTTCGGCGTGTGCTTCTTTGCAGCCTTCATCGAAGTGGTACTGAGCCAGTTCATCGGCAAATTGCGCATGCTGATCACCCCGGTGGTGACCGGCACCATCATCACCCTGATGGGCCTGTCGCTGATCAAGGTGGCGATGACCGACATTGCCGGCGGCTTCGGCGCGGCGGATCTGGGCGCCGCCAGCCATGTGTTCCTGGCGGCGCTGGTGCTTGGCACCATCGTGGTGCTGAACCGGGTCGACGTGCCGTTCCTGCGTCTGGGCGCGATCGTCATTGGCCTGACCCTCGGCTACGTGGTGGCGTGGCTGATGGGCACCGTGGATTTCGCCAATCTGCCGGAAGTGCCAGTGGTGAGCGTGCCGGTGCCGTTCAAGTACGGCTTCAACTTCGACTGGGTGGCGTTTGTGCCGGTGGCGGTGATTTTCCTGGTGTCGCCGCTCGAAGCTGCCGGTGACCTGACCGCCAACTCGATGATTTCCCGGCAGCCAGTCAAAGGCCCGCTGTACATCCGCCGAATCAAGTCCGGCCTGCTGGCCGACGGCCTCAACTCGGCCATGGCGGCGGTGTTCAACAGCATGCCGATGGTGACCTTCGCCCAGAACAACGGGGTGATTCAGCTCACCGGAGTGGCCAGCCGTTACGTCGCGTTCTTCATTGCCGGTCTGCTGGTGTTGCTGGGCCTGTTCCCGATGATTGGCGCCGTGCTGCAACTGATGCCGAAACCGGTGCTCGGCGGCGCAGAGCTGGTGATGTTCGGCACCGTGGCGGTGGCCGGGATCAAGATCCTCGCCGAAGCCGGCCTGCATCGTCGCAACATGCTGATCGTGGCCATTTCCCTCGGCATGGGCCTGGGCATCGCCGCCGTGCCGGAAGTGCTGCGCGAACTGCCGCAGGCGCTGCGCAATATTTTCGAGTCGCCGATCACCGTTGGCGCGCTGTGTGCGATTGTGCTGAATATCTTCCTGCCGGAAGAATTCATCGAACTGGAAGAAGATGACTTCGACCCGGAAGCCTCTATCCTTCAGGTCATGGAAAACCCGGACGTACCGGCCAAAGGTGAACCCGCATCAAAGGCCGCTGTCGCACAGTTGAACCGTTGATCCTGTCCGCTCGATGAAAAAAGGGCTGATACCGGCAACGGCTCAGCCCTTTTTCAATGAGAGAGCATCAATGCGCCGCATCCAAGCCGTCATCCTGTCCCTGCTTCTGCTCTCCCTCAGCGCCTGTGCGCTGTTTCCCAACCGCGACCCAGTGAACATCAACGTGGTCGGCGTCGAACCGCTGCCGAGCCAGGATCTGGAAGTGCGCTTCGCCATCAAGCTGCGGGTGCAGAACCCCAACGAAACCGCCATCGACTACAACGGCATTGCGCTGGACCTTGACGTGAACGGTCATTCGTTCGCTTCCGGTGTCAGCGATCAAAGCGGTTCCATTCCACGGTTCTCCGAAGCCATCGTCAGCGTCCCGGTGAGCATTTCGGCGTTCTCGGTGCTGCGCCAGACTCTTGGCCTGAGCCAGACCCAAACCCTCGACAACCTGCCTTATGTATTGCGCGGCAAACTGGCCGGCGGTGTGTTTGGCACCATGCGTTTTGTCGACAGCGGCAAGCTCAGTCTGCCCAAGGCCAGTGCCGCAACCTGGTAAAGATGCGGTAGCCTGCACGGCTCACTGACAGAAACAGGGAAGCCGCAGGTTTATGGAAGACACCCCCACGCTGTACACCGAACGGCTGATCTTGCGTCCGCTTGAACTGGCGGACGCCGAGGCCATCCAGCAGCAATTTCCCCACTGGGAAGTGGTGCGTTATCTGAACGCCTTCGTGCCCTGGCCGTATCCGGACGACGGCGCCCTCACCTACCTGCGTGACATTGCGCTGCCGGCGATTGCGGCGGGCAAAGAGTGGCACTGGACGATCCGCCTCAAGTCGGCACCGGCGCAATTGATCGGCAACATCAGCCTGATGATCGGGCCGGACGACAACCGTGGCTTCTGGCTTGCCCCGGCCTGGCAGGGCCAGGGCTTGATGACCGAAGCCAGCGAAGCCGTGACCCGCTACTGGTTCGAAACCCTCGATCAATCGCTGTTGCGCGCGCCGAAAGCCGCACCGAACCTTGGTTCGCGAAAGCTCTCGGAGCGCACCGGCATGCGCTTGATCCGCTCCGATGAGGACAACTTCGTCGGCGGACGTTTCCCACGGGAAATCTGGGAAATCACCCGTGAAGAATGGCGGCGCCGACAGTCCGTCAAACCGTGAAGCGCACGCCCGGTTTCGCCCGCTCGTCCACGCTCAACTCGAACACATCCGGCCGTGCATAGTGGCCGACCACGTCGTAGTCGTAGCGGGCCCGCACCAGTTCTTCGGTGTCGATCTCGGCGGTGAGCAATCCGGCTTCGCCGCGCAGAGGCCCGGCGAGCACATCACCCATCGGCCCGACGATCACGCTGCCGCCGGCAATCAGCGGCCGGTCCGCCGGCCAGTTGGCGATCTGTACGCCCAGTTCGTTCGGTGAAGCCTGGACCTGACAGGCGCTGACCACAAAGCAGCGCCCTTCATGGGCGATATGGCGCATGCTGACCTGCCACATCTCGCGTTCATCCACAGTCGGGGCACACCAGACCTCAATGCCCTTGGCGTACATCGCCGTGCGCAGCAGCGGCATCATGTTTTCCCAGCAGATCACCGCGCCGAGCTTGCCAACCTGGGTGTCGAGCACCGGCAGCGTCGAACCGTCGCCCTTGCCCCAGATCAACCGCTCGGTGCCGGTGGGCATCAGTTTGCGGTGCTTGGCCACCAGACCGGCCTGTGGGTCGAAATACAGCGCAGTGCAGTGCAAGGTGCTGCCAGCCCGTTCGATCACGCCGATCACCAGGTTGGCGCCAGTGCGCGCCGACAGCCCGGCCAGCGCTTCGGTTTCCGCGCCTGGCACGTCGATGGCGTTGGCAAAATAACGAGCGTAGGCCTCACGCCCTTCGGGCAGGCGATAACCCAGTTGCGTACCAAAGCCCTCGCCTTTCGGATAACCGCCGAGCAACGCTTCGGGCATCACCACCAGCGCTGCGCCGGATTCGATGATCGCGGCTTCCCAGCTCAGGATCTGTTCCAGGGTGTCAGCCTTGCCGCCGGGCAAGGCGCCGATCTGCAGGGCGGCAACGATTGATTTGGGCATGGTGGTCACTCCGTGAAGTTCAGGTGTTGCTCATTCTCCGGCGCCACGGGATCATGAATAAAGCCCGACTCACTGCTGAATGATATGAACACAATGAATATCGCCACTGTCGATCTCAACCTGCTGAAAGTCTTCGAAGCGCTGCATGAAGAGTCCAGCGCCAGCCGCGCGGCGTTGCGTCTGGGCGTGACGCAATCGGCCGTCAGCGCGGCTTTGCGCCGGTTGCGCGAGGTCTATGGCGATCAATTGTTCGTGCGCACTGGTCGAGGGTTGGCGCCCACGCTCAAGGCGAATCAGTTGAAACCGGTGGTCAGTGATGCGCTGAACAAGTGTCGGCAGAGCCTGGCGATGGTCGACCCGACCGCCGATCATTACGACGGCCGCTCGGTCACCGTGGGGCTGTCGGATGATTTCGAGATTGCTTACGGCCGACGCCTGATCGAAGAGATCGCCCGCCGAGCGCCGAAACTGCGTCTGATTTTCCGCCAGACCCACAGCCAGATCGTTGCCCGGGCCTTGATGGAGCGCAGCATCGACCTGGCGATCACCGCCGGCGGGTTTGCCGAACGGCTGCTCAGCCGTCAGGTGTTGGGTGAAGGGGGTTACGCGTGTCTGGTGGACCCGGCGAGCCTTGCGCCCGGTCAGCAGCAGATCACTCTGGAGGAATTTGTCGCCCGAGAACACATTCTGGTGTCGTCGGGTGGTTTTATCGGGATCACCGATGAAGGGCTGGCGGCGCTGGGGCTGACTCGCCGGGTCTGCGCCTCGACCACGCATTTTGCGGCGTTGCCGCACCTGCTCAAGGGCAGTGCCAGTGTGGCGACCATTCCGACCCATGCGGCGCAGGCGATTGCATCACTCAGCGGGCTGGCACTGCTGCCCTGCCCGCTGGCGCTGCCACGCTATCCGATCGAACTGGGCTGGCGCACCAGTACCCAGATCGATCCGGTGGTGCTGAAGGTTCGCGAAGCGATTGTCGCCAGTTTCAAGACCGAATGATTACTTGTTGGCCGCCATCAGCCGGTTGACTTCACTGCGCACCATGTTGGCGAATTCCGGCGGCGACATGCCGTCCAGCTCGGCGCGCACGAACTCGGCCCATTTGCCCTTGCGCTTGGAGCGTTCGCCGAACAATCGCGCGGCTTCGCCCTTGGCTTTGCCCAGATTGTTCTGCCAGAGTTCGAACAGTCGGGATTTCTCGTCTTCCAGCGCAGCGCGCTCTGCGAGGGATTTGTCGGCCAGATTGAAACTCATGGGGAATTACCTGCTGCATGAAATGGCGACATCTTACACGCTGGACGGAAATCTCCGGCGCTGGTTTTTCTTCCTGAGAGAAATTCGCTGCAACTTTTCAAGCCGCGTCACACTCCATTGTTCACTGTCCATTCACCTGCAAGGAGTCACCCAATGGCCCGCAAAAGCGCCGTTCAAGCCGCTGAAGACCAAATCAAGGATCAAGCGTTCAGCGAACTCCAGGCTCTGATCGAAGAGTCGGACAAACTGCTCAAAAGCAGTGCCTCACTGGTCGGCGAAGAAGCGGAGACCCTGCGCGGACAAATCGCCCTGAAATTGCAGCAGGCGCTGGATTCTGTGTCCAGCGTGCGTGACCGCACCAAACCGGCGGTGGACGCCACCGAAAACTACATTGGTGGCCACCCGTGGCAGACCGTGGCGATTTCCGCCGGTTTCGGTCTGGTGGTCGGTCTGTTGCTCGGCCGCCGCTGAGCGCAGCGAAAAAAAAGGCGAGCCCTGCGGCTCGCCTTTTTCATGTCCGGTAAAACGTCACTCGCCCGCCAGTTCTCGCAACTGCACCAGGGTCTGTCCATCCAGCACGATGCCCTCGGCCAGTGACCTGGCCCGCTGCAAATGCCGCCGATCACCCGGCAAACGCTTGAGCCCTACCCCATGCATCTGCCTGACCAGTTCCTGGCTGCGTTCGGCGAAGCTCTGCCCGGCGGTCTTGCTCGGGTCGATCACGATCAGTAACTGGCCGGTCCATGGGGTCTTGGCCCCGGGATGGTTCTTCCAGTCGAATTCAAACGAGAAATTGCCACCGGTCAGCGCGGCGGCGAGCAGCTCGACCATCATCGACAGCGCCGAACCCTTGTGTCCGCCAAACGGCAGCAACGCGCCGCCTTCAAGAATCGCCTTCGGATCACAGGTCGGCTGACCGAGGCTGTCCACGCCCATGCCCGCCGGCAGTTTCTCGCCCTTGCGCGCCGCGATCTGCACGTCGCCATGGGCAATAGCGCTGGTGGCCAGGTCAAATACGATCGGCGCACCGTCGGCCCTCGGAGCGGCAAATGCGATCGGGTTGGTGCCGAACAACGGCCGGTCGGCGCCGTGGGGTACCACGCAGGTCATGCTGTTGACCACGCTCAACGCCACCAGGCCTTCGTCGGCGAAAGGCTCGACGTCCGGCCACAGCGCGGCGAAGTGATGGGAATTGCGGATTGCCAATATCGCGATCCCGGCGCTGCGGGCCTTCTCCACCAACAGTGGACGCGCCGCCGCCAGCGCAGGTTGGGCAAAACCGTTGCCGGCATCGACACTGACAAACCCTGAGGCCACGTCCTCGACTTTCGGCACGGCCTTGCCGTTGACCCAGCCGCTGTTGAGGGTCGAGACATAACCGGGAATCCGGAATACACCATGGCTGTGAGCACCGTCCCGCTCGGCATTGGCGCAATTGGCGGCCAGTGTTCTGGCGACTTCGGTCGAGGTGCCGTGACGGATGAAGATCGTTTCCAGCAAGTGAGTCAGCTCGTCCAGGGACACCGTGGACGAGACCGCATGATCGTGTGGCGCAGACATCTGAAGCTCCAGAATAATTATTGGAGGGAACAACAGCGTACGAACTAACGCATCCGGATTAACCACGGGCAGCCGGTGGCCTGTCAACCCTGCAATGTCTGCGGCGATGTTTGCGCGCAATATTCATATACCACCCGAGCCTGCTCCCCGGTCCCTAACCTCACGTCTCGCCATTCATGTGCAAACGCACACTTTTCGAGACTCAAGATGTCCACACCAAAATTGCTATTTCCCGAAGCCCTCGACTCCCCGGGGCTGTGGCCCGAACTGGGCAGAATCCATGGCCTTGCAGAAAAGGATTTCAGATGGCTGGCTGATGTCAGGCTCGCGTCCGATACCTTGCGGCGCCAGCAAAAGCCGCCGATGCTGGCCGAACGTATTCTGCTCAATGCCGACAGCCAGCCCTCCTTACCGCTGCCAGGCGCATTTGTCCTGAGTGACACGCCATACGACAAGGGCCAGATTCTCTATACCCCGTACGAAGGCATCCGCAAATACCACAGTCGCGCCAACCTGAAGGCCCAGCTCGAATCGCGCCTCAAAACTATCGACGATCAGGACAGTTTGCTTGCATTACTACCGTTGGCCCAGCAGCGACAACTACAGGATGCCGAGCGCATTTCGGTGACGTTTTCGATCATTGAGGAGGATGTGTTCGAGGAACGCGATACGTCCCTCAGGCAAGGCCCGTTGCTCAATGCCCAGGCCATGCTGGACGAACTGAAGAAACTGCCGACCCTCACGCAATTGCTGGACAGCGCACTGGATGAACTGCTCAAGCCTCACTTCGGGGCGTTGCAACAAAGCAGCACCCGGGTCAACGTTTACAAGACCCGCGACGGAGAAAGCGATCAGGCGTCCAGCGAAGCTGTCCCCATGGTCGACACCCTGAGTCTGAGTGAAGCGGTGCTGGTGCACTACCGTCACCAGCGCTGGCCGAGTGCTCGCCTGCCGGAGTTTTCCCATCCCGGCAGGACTCAGGGTACGCACGATCAGGAGCAGTGGAAAAATGCCGTCACCCAGGCGTCCGGCATGTTGCCGGCTCTGCTGTTCCGGCAGCTGGAACATTACTGGAACGGCGCGGCGGCCCTGGGATCGACGCGCCGCACATTTCTCGCCCGGGTGCTGGAAGACCAGGCCCGCGTCGACTGGATGCTCAAGCGCGAAGCCGGAATCCTCGATGCAAATCAGTTCGACATGCTGCACAAGCTGATTCGACCCGTTGCCGATGGTCGTCCTGCCCCCATCGCCGAGACCGTACGCCTCTGGGAAAACCCGGCCAATTATGTAGAGCTGGCGGGCTCGCTGATGATCAGTGGCCCCGATGCATTTCTCTACACGCCTTCTCAAAGTTTGCAGCAGCTCAAGGACTATCAGGACCTGAAAGCGACCCTGCAAGCCAAATTCATCGCAGAAGGTCACGAAGACGAACTCTATGCTCTGCTCAGCCAGGACGAGCGCAGCCGCTTCCTGGGCTTCGATCAGCCTCAGGTTTCGGGAGAACGGGTGGCCGGCGAAGTGTTCCGGTTCCTGTGTGAATCGATCATCACCAAGCAACGACAGAACATCGAGTATGCCCTGCAAGTGTTTCGTCTCAGCGACGGAGCAGTGAACCTCCACGCGCTGTTCGACAAGAGTCTGGATATTCGTTCGATGATTCACGAGCGTTTGCAACAACTCGACGCGCAGGGACGCTGGAGCACACAACCGGTCTGGTCCGGCAGTCAGCAGCCTTCGCTGCTTCTGGCCGACAAGGCCCGCACCGCCATCAAGACGTTCCATGCCGTCGATTCTCCACTTCTGGAGAGTCTCGACAATCAGCCCATGACAACCCGCAAGGCCCAGCGCGCCTGGCTTGAGACCATGAAAGCGGATCTGGCCCACGCCTGGTTCGTCGGCGTGAACGGCGAAGCCCGGCTCAGGGCATTGAGCGGCAGTCTGCCTGCCTGGGCGCGAGCGGTCGTCGAAACCGTCATCAATGCCGATCGGCCGAGCCGCATGGAACGTCTTGGGCTCGAAGGCTTCCGGCCCGATGCCTATGACCTGACGCTCGAGTCTCCCGACGGCAGGACGGTCTGGCTTCTGGCCCATTGCATACTCATGACCGAACGCGGAGGTCTCGACCCACAACACTCCGGACGTACCGTGCTATGGACCCCGGCCCTGGGGCTGGAGGTGTTCGAGAACGTCGCCATTGCCCGGCAGATACTGAGTCGGCGGCTGGTCGACGACGTTCAACGTCTGTCACTGCTGGAGAATATCGTTCCCGATCAGTACCAGCCTCATCAGCGCTACACCCTCGGACGGTTGCGCATCATCCATCGCAACGTAATGCAGGAGCGTATGCAATCGGGCATCGAGCACTATCTGGCACGTTGCGAACAAGTGCGTCAGCGCATGGATAAAGGGGTGAAGCGGGAGAAGGCTTTGTCAGCGCTACGCAAGATACTGCCCCCGACCAACCTGCGCCTGGCGAGCGAGCATGCCAAGGCCATCGAGAACCAACAGACGTTTCCTGCGTGGCTGAGCATGGCCCCGGTCAAAGACCAGAAACGGCACGTCGAACTGCTTGAGCGGTAGAATCAGAATGTCATCGACGACAGGGATTACCTGACAGGTGTTTCGCCGCTGGCCGACCATGTCGAACAAGCATTGAAGGCCTCGCTCGGCCTTCGTTTTCCGAACGAGCATCTCGATCCCCGGCAGATCGAGGTCATCCCCAATCTGGCACTCGCCGGCCCGCCCCGCGACCTGGTCGAGTTTGCCCTGAATCACGTCAACGTACTCCAGGGCACGGGGTACAGGGTGGTATCGAAAACCGCCGAAACCTTGCCTCCCGGTCTGGATCGCAGAGCCGTCGATCAATTGCTGCTGTCGCTGGAGATTCCGACCACCTATGGACGCAAGATCGCGGCGGCACTCTCGACGGACACGGTGGAGGGGCGCGAGCGCAAGCAGCGTTTTTTCCGCCAGATCCCTTGGCAACTGATGCAACACGCCCATGCCTTGAAACTGCAGCAGCACCTGTCTGCCGGCGCCTATACGCAAGTCTGCCAGGGGCTGGACATGCCCGATGGATACGCCCGCGCCACCGTGCCCGGCGCCCACACGGTCGTCAGCCCGCTGGCGCTGGTCAAGACGGCGGGCGCGAATGCAGAAACCGCATCGGGGCTTTACGTTTTCGCGCCGGGTCAGGGGCACGTGGGGCCGTTGGTGCTTTACGCACCGTATGCCGAACAGGTGTTTCGTGAGTTCAAGGACGAAGAGGCACTGATCGCGGCTCTGAACACGCCCGGACCTCTCCAGAATCTGTTGCTTCGGCGCTTGCCTGCCGGACGACAAGCCATCTTTCGCAGTCTGCTGGCGGCCACGACTGGCCAGACCAGCGAAATGACGCTTGCCAGCCGTCCGATCGAAGGCAACCTGCTGGAGCAGTTGTACAACGATAACCTCAAGCTTTTGCAGCAGCAGCTTGAATCACAGCCCGAGCGCGAAGCACAGTCCGATTGGGACACTGCCAAGACCCTGTTCAGCCAAGGTATCAAACAGGTCTCGACAACACTGCAGGGCAAACTGGCTTTTGTGCCCTTTCTCTGGCGCGCCTACGACGACTTCAAAGACTCGGCCGAAGCCTTGCAGGACCATCACTGGAAACGGGCCTTGCAATCCTTTATTGCCGGTGGCGTGCAAATGGTGCAGATGGCGCTGTTGCCGGAAGTACCGGCCGATGCAGAGGCTGTCGAACAGGAAACGGGAGAAGTCGCGACGCCCGACATCAACGAAGTCGAACCGACTTCGCCCATACGCACCATGATGCAGTCATTCGAGGTCAATGACCTCGCGCTCAAGGATCTTGTGTACGGTTCAACGACGGGTACCTACCACCAACCCACGACAAACCGCGATTACGCTGCCATCAACGGCAAGGTCTATCAGGTCACAAAACGTGACTCGTCTTGGCAATTGGCAGGCGCAGGAAAACACAGTCCCCTGTTTCAGAAAAACGGTCTGGCCATGGTGCAGGTACCGGCTCATCAGACCGTCCATTATGGACAGGCCTTCAGAAAGCTGGCCGAGCGCAACACCATTTCCCGGCTACGCCGCACGATGCTGAACATCGAAGCCCGCGGGATGGACGAAATCCGTCTGAAGTACCCGGACAAGGCCAGAATGCTGGTAAACGCCATCGACCTTGCCCGACGCTACGCCTTCTACTGCCTGCACAACCTGACACCGCTCAGTCACAGCACTGACAATCCACGGGTGAGCCGTTTCCTCGAGAGTTTTTTTGATGTACCTCACATCACCACGGAATTACTTGCCAAGATCAGCGCCACGATCCTGCCGATCTGTCGGGCACTGGTGGATCCTGCCGATGAATTGCTGGATACCGATCGCTTCGTCGTCGGCTCTAACCGGTTCATGCACGATGTGATTGCGTTCGTACTGGACGGCGACGAGAAGAAACTGGTGCATTTCACCGAACATTTTTTCGACCAGCAACTGGGTCCGTTCAAAAACCATTTGCTGGAGGCGTTCGATGTCGATGGCCATGCGCAGGCTTCTACGCTGATTCACGAGTTTTCCCACCAGTACAGCAAGGCGCTGGATATTGCCTCGTTAAGAGCCCGGGAGCCGTTCAGCGACCTGATCTCGACCATCACCCCCGCCGGTGCGCTGCTGTTTCAGGAGCTGGAATTCGATCAGACATCTGCATTGTCACTGAGCACTCCCCGGTCACAACTGTTCGCGGAATGGAATACGACTCTCAAGTCCTGGGTCAGTATCGACAACATCCCGGACATGCAGCTCATCAGTGATGAGGTTCTCAAGCTGACGGGAAGCAAAACCATTCTGGAGGCTCGCAACGCCTTTCTCGATCAGCAGACACCGGACGTGCGAATCGACGTCATCCTGCGCAACGCCGACTCCATCGCCCGCCTGATCTGCGAAATTGGCCGACAGCTGGATCCGGTTCAGTCCCCTTGAAATGGAAATGCGCGGGCCCGATGCCCGCGCATTCCTTGAGAACAGTCTCTGGCGACTGCAAATGCGAACAGTGCGCTTTTGATCATTTTTTCACTCGGTTTATGAATACTGTTCTCAATACACCCTGTTTCAGGGGGGATGACAGGGAAAATGGCCCCATTGATGGGAAATCGCCATGACCACGGTTCTCGCCACCTTCCCGTCAAGGTTAGAATGCAGCAAATCAGGACGAGTCAATGACCCAGAACACCCTCTCCGAAGCCGAATACGATGCGATCACCGATGCCGCCGCGCATTGGTGCATGCGCCTGCACGCCGTCGACTGTACCGCCGAGGAACGGCTGGCGTTCGAGCAATGGCGCGATGCGCATCCGCTGCACGCGTTCGAATACGAGGCCATGCTGGAAATCTGGGATGTCGCCGAACACCTTCCGCGCCCGGAGCCAGCGGTGATCGTACCGATCAGCCCACCGGCCCGGACCTGGCGGCAGTATGCGGTAGCGGCATCCGTCTGCGCGCTGGCGTTGCCACTGGCAGCCTGGACGGGATGGAACCTTGGCCTGCTGCCCAACAGTTATCAGCATTTCGCGGCCACCGACAATGTCCGCCACGTCACCTTGGGCGATGGCAGTCAGGTCGAGCTGAACCTCAATACCGATCTGACCTTCAGCAATTACAAGGACGAGCGCCGTGTCACCCTGAAAAAGGGCGAAGCCTTTTTCGAAGTCAGCCATGACCTGAGCCATCCGTTTATCGTCAGGGCCGGCGAAGGCAAGATTCGCGTCACCGGCACCCGCTTCAATGTCTGGATGTATGAAGACCAGGTGAAAGTGAACCTGGTTGAAGGTTCGGTGCTGGTCACCAGCAACACTCAGTTATCCGGCGATGGCCTGCGCCTCGGTCCTTCGATGCAGGCTCGCTACAAACACGGCGATTACATGCCGCAAATCAGCCAGACCTACGCCAACGACACCTCGCTGGCCTGGCGCAGCGGCAAGTTGATTCTCGACAATCTGGCGCTGAACGAAGCCCTGCCGCTGATCAACCGTTACCTGGACAAACCGCTGATGCTGGCCGACAGCGCCACGGGGTCGATCCGGGTCGGTGGTATCTACAACATCAAGGAGCTCAACAGCTTCACCGGCTCGATGCCCAAAGTCCTGCCGGTGTTCATCACCCGTAACAAGGACGGCAATCCAGTGATCAACCCGATGCCACAGCAACCCCCAAAAAGCTGAAGGCCGCCCCCTTTTAGGGGGCGGCCTTCAATGGTTATTGCAACATCCTGACGACTGATTACTGCGCCGCCACTTTCCCCGTTTTATCCAGTTCTTCACGCACACTTTGCACCTGATACTGCGGGTCAGCCTTGATCTGCTGTTCGGTGAAAGGCAGTGCACTCCACTGTTTCTTCGAGAACGCTTCTGTCTGATCCCGCGAGTATTTCGACGCAGGATCGCTGGACAGCGAGAACGCGAGCAGGCCCTGAGCGTGCGGCCCCTTGTCATCGAACGTCACCACTTGCAGGTAACTGGTGCCGCTGACCACTTCCAGCTTGCCGTCTTCACGCGGCACGCTCTGGATTGCGTTGTAGATGCCCAATGTCCCTGGCCCGCCATGGATCGGCGTTTGCTGACCACCACTGCTGACCACCTGGACATCGCCCCAGCGGGTTTGTGCGGTCAGGCCCATTTTGCTGGCCGATTCGACTGACGCCAGCATCGCTTCGCGCAATGCCTTGGCCACTTCGGGCTTTTCAGTCGCCAGTCCGCGCGGGGTGTGCTGCGCATCCTTCGGATCGAACGCCACGCGCCAGACATCCGGCGATTCCTGCAAGGCTTGCATGATGGTCTGGAAATGCACCAGGCCCATTCCCGAATCCAGATTCGCCCGACCGTCCCAGGCCTTGAGACCGCTGCACACCGATTTCAACGCAGCCTCGACACCGGTTGGCGATGCGCAGAACTTCAGCAGATCCGGCAGCACCTGAGCGGCCAGAAACACCTGATCATCCATCACCATGTGTTGCAGGTCCTGCACCGACACCGAACCTTTTTTGCTCAGGGTCGCCAGACGATCCAGTGCAAAACGCGAGCGCAGCCCCAGTGGCTGGCCCTCCTGGCTGATCAGCGGCGAGAATCCGGTCAGCGGTTGCGCCGGGTTGGCCAGCCACGCCGAATCGTTGGAGTGCTGGACGAAATCCTTGCGCAGCAATTGCGGTAGCTGGCTGGACGCGTAGATGCCTTTTTGCGCGGCTTGCGGATCGATGTCCCAGGCGCAGGCGCTGTTGGCGCCGTCGAGCACGATCATTTTCAGGCCGATACGCGGATCGCTGCACTTGGCCAGTTTGTCGGCACTGACGTTCGGCACCACCGACAGGTTCATGTACAGCGTCTGACCTTTGTCATCCACCGCCAGGGTGTTGACCCACGGAATGCCCTGGATCTTGTGCACCGAATCCTGCAGATCCTTGAGGTTGTCGGCGCGGTTCATCGCGTACCACTGCGTCAACACCCGGTCGTTGTCGAGGTTGGCATCGCGCAGGCTGTAGGCGTACTGATTGTCCCAGTCGAGCTTGCCCGGCCACTGCACGATCGGGCCGAATTGCGAACTGTAGATATCGCGCGATACCGGCGTCACCTGCCCGTCCGCCTGCTTGACCTGCACCGTCACCGTTTGCTTGGTCAGCGGCAACGATTGGCCATCGAGCACATAGCGGGTCGGATCTTTCGGATCGAGTTGCAGGCGATACAAAGTGAAGTGCTTGGACGAGTCGACCGTGTGGGTCCAGGCCAGGTGCTGGTTGAAACCGATGTTGATCATCGGCAGGCCAGGCAGCGCGGCACCCATCACATCCAGTTTGCCGGGAATGGTCAGGTGCATCTGATAGAAACGCATGCCGCCGACCCACGGAAAATGCGGGTTCGCCAGCAGCATTCCACGGCCGTTGAAGGAACGCTCGCTGCCCACCGCCACCGCGTTGCTGCCACGGTCCAGGGCGAAGCGTTGCAGGCGTGCGGCGGCGAGGTCATAAGCGCGGGCGTGGCTGTCGTTTTGCGCAGTGGCTTGTGGCGGCGTGGCGCCGGCCAGTGCTTCGGCGAACTGACCGACGCCGCCCTCGACCAGCAAGCGACGCGTCAGCTTCACCAGGTCTTCGGCCGTGATATCGCGCACCCATTCACCCTGGCACTGTTGCGGCAAACCCTGCTGGCGGCGCTCGACCAGATAACGGTTGTAGCCGGCGGCATAACCTTGCACCAGATCACGGACTTCGACCGGCTGCGCCTGCCAGAAGGCATTCACCGCTTGCGGAGTATTGAGCCACTGGAAGAACACGTCACTGACGCGGTTTTCGCGCTCTTCGACGGTGAACTGATCCGGCCCGAAGTACCGCGAGCGTTCACCGTTGACGGTCACTATTTCGTTGGCCAGCAGGCACAGATTGTCCTGCGCATAGGCATAACCGATGCCGAATCCGAGGCCACGCTCGTTTTCCGCGCGGATATGCGGCACACCAAAACTCGTGCGACGGATGTCGGCCCCGGCCTGGGTGGAAGGACTGAACGCATGCGCCGACAGACTCAGCCCGAGAAACATGCCGGCTAGGGTCAGTCCGGTTAACTGCCTGGAAATAATCACGCTCGCTCCTGATCGAAATACCCAAGAGCGCAGCCGCGCACCCTGTTCGAATACGTGCGCAGCGGCTACGCCCTGAAATCACCCACACGCCCACGCGCAATGAGCCTTTCCAGAAAACGAAGCCGGGGGGAAAAATTTAGTCAGTCACAAGCCCGTTTCGAGCCCGGATCACGGAGAAAGGACGAATCAACGACAAATTTTCTACATTTTTCGCTTCATGATTTGTCGGGCTGAAACGTCTTGTTTAGAGAGAGCACCAGACACCTTTCCTGATCAGGCTCTGAAAAGGAGTAATCGCATGTACAACCCGCAACTACCATCGGACGGTAGCCAGGCACCACAAGGAGCTTCCATGGGTTCGCACGCCGGCGTATTCGGACAACGAGTCGAGCGCCACGGCAATGAACGTATTCGACTGCTGCTCAAGAGTTTCGGCCTGCGCACCAGCCTGATTCGCCTGAAAGTCATCGATGCCCTGCTGGTCGCCGCCCAGAGCGAGCGCAGTCTGGGTGTGCGCGGTGTCCACAGCCAATTGCTGGAACTGGGCATTCCGCTGTCTTTTCTCAGCGTGCGCGAAGTGTTGAAGCGCCTGTGCGCCGAAGGCGTGATCACCTTCAACGCCGACAAGAGCTACAGCCTGCATCCACAGGCTGCCGCCGTCCTCAATAGCGATTGAGCCCCTTCTGGAGCGCCGTCAGGGTTTGACCTTGCGGCGCATCACCCCGTTGATCACCACCACGACCACCGCCACGCCAATGGCGATGTACTGGAACACTTTTTCGCTGATCATCCCGGCGTTCTGCAACCAGGACAGACCGAACATGATCGCCAGTACGGTGAGGGCGATCAGAATCGAGTATTTCAAACGTTGCGACTGAGTCATTGCGAATTCCTGAAACTTTGAAATGTATCGGGTTTGTATCGGCTTTCATGCCATGGGCATACCGTGTCACGGGGATGCGGCGCTGCAAACGGGGTCTCATGTTACAGCCGATGAAGAGCTTTGGCTCCATGCGGCGTTAACCATGAGGACTTTTGAAATGCTGCGTCGAATCACCTGGCTGATTCCTGTATTGGCGCTGCTCACGCTGAGCGGCTGTATCATTTTCCCCCACGGCGGCTGGCATGGCGACCATCGCTATTATGGCGCGCCCGGACCAGGCTACTACCAACATCGGTAAACCCGAGATTTGAACGACACTGATATCCACTTCTTCAAATGCAACAATTGATTAAATAGCCGTAAAAAATGCCCACGAGTATGTGGGCATTTTCCGTAGGGCTACCCATTAAAATGTCGGACGTTTCGCCTCTGGGCGGTAACAAATCTTCTTTTTGCAATGTTTCGCTAAACCGTGACATGCGTGGTCACACCAATGACATAGAACACCCGCCCCCTCGCCTCTAGCCTTTGCGTTCCCACTTGAAGGCCATGGAAGCGCATGCAAAGAACACTCATCGATATCCCGCCACTAAAAACGCTTGGCTTCTGTCTGGCCATCACGCTGTTCGAGTGGCTGACCTACATGGCCAGCGACATGATCATGCCGGCCATGATCACCGTCACCGAAGACTTCGGCGCCGACCCACGGCATATCCCCACTGCGTTCAATCTGTACCTGATCGGAGGCGTCTGCCTGCAATGGCTGATCGGGCCATTGTCCGACCGGTTTGGCCGACGCCCCTTGTTGCTCATCGGTTGTGCGCTCTTTGCGATGACCTGTCTGGCTGCAATCGCCACGCCCGGCATTGAAGCCTTCAATGCATTACGGCTTCTGCAAGGCATGGGACTGGGATTCGTGGTGGCTGTCAGCTATCCCGCGCTCCAGGAAGTGTTCTGTGAGGCAGATGCCGTGCGGCTCATGGCGCTGCTGGGCAACGTTGCGCTGCTGTCGCCGCTTCTTGGCCCGTTGTTGGGCAGCCTGTTGCTGGAATGGCTGAGCTGGCGCGAACTGTTCCTGGCCCTGGGCCTGGTCGCTGCCATCGCGTGGGCCGGGGTCTACGTCTGCATGCCGGAAACCATCGGGGTCGTTCGCCGAGACGGCGGCCAGCAGGCGCCGCTTCCGTTGTCCTGGCGACAGACATTTCGTCAATACCTGGCCCTGCTGCGCAACCCGAGATTCCTCGGTGCGAGCCTCGCGCTCGGGCTGATGAGCCTGCCGTTGATAGCGTGGATCGGGCTCTCGCCCCTGCTGTTGATCCAGCGGCTTGGCTTGTCCACGCGTGAATACGCCTTGTGGCAGATACCGATCTTTTCGGCGGTCATCGTCGGCAATCTGATTCTCGACCGTTTGCTGACCTCGCGCGAACTGGTGCAATTGATTCGCCTGGCGCTCTGGCCGTTTTGCCTCGGGCTCTTGACCCTGCTGGCGGGTGCTCTGACAGACCTGCCCCTTGGTTTGTTGATTTCAGGCCTCGCGCTGTACGCCGTGGGGCTGGGCATGAGCAATGCCGCACTGTATCGACTGGCGCTGTTTTCCAGCGATGACAGCAAAGGCCTGGTCTCTGCCGCGGTGGGCATGATCTCGATTGCAGTGATGGGCACCGGCGGTTCGCTCATCGCGGTAATCGTCGGCGGTGCCCGCCTCGAGTCCTTCGCCCTTTGGGCTGCACTGGGCGGGCTGCTGAGCCTGCCTCTCTTGTACCGGTTTCTGCGTGAACCTCCGGCAGAAACCGCTTCCTCGACACATCAATAAGGACGCCTGATGTTCCATTTCCCCCATAGCAACGCGCTCTGTGCGTTGACGCAACCCTATTGCCCGGATTCCTTGCCGGCGGGGCTTTTCGATCAGGCCATGGCCGAAATCAGCCGGTTTCACAGTGAGCATACGCCCGGGTATGAACACTGGTTGAACGCCAACGGACTGACCGTGACGGACCTGGACAGCCTCGACGACTGGTCGCGACTGCCACCGATCTTCGCCAGTTTCTTCAAACAGCAACAATTGCTCAGCCCGACCGGTGCAGACGCACTGGAACTGACATCGTCAGGCACCAGCGGCGAGAAAAGCCGCATGCGCTATGACGAACGCAGTCTGGCCGCCGCCCAATACATGGTCGAACGGATCTTCCACCACTATGGCTGGGACAGTCCGCAAACGCCGTGCAACTACTTGCTCCTGAGCTACGAGCCCGAAGCCAGCATTACCCTGGGAACGTCGTTCACCGACCAGTTCCTGTGCCGGTTCGCTCCGGTCAACCGCGTGGCGTATGCCTTGCGCCGGACCGGTGGCGGTCACGAGTTCGATGGCTTTGGCGTCATCTCGGCGTTGCAGTCCTTTGCCGAAGAAGGCTTGCCGGTGCGAATCTTCGGGTTTCCTGCATTTCTCTGGCAAACCCTGCAACGCATGCAGACCACTGGCGTGGCCGACCTGCAACTGGCAGCGGATTCATTGACGCTGTTTGGCGGCGGCTGGAAAACCAACGCCGCGCAGGAGGTCCCCCGCCAGCAGTTGTACGAGCGCATCAACCGGCAACTCGGGATCGACGTGTCCCGCTGCCGCGACGGCTACGGTGCGGTCGAGCATCCGGTGCCCTACCTCGAATGCGCTCACCATCACTTCCATGTGCCGGTCTATTCGAAGGTATTTGTGCGTAGCCCAACCGATTTCACGGTCCTGCCCTATGGTCGGCCGGGGTTACTGAGTGCGGTCTCGCCCTACATTTCTTCGAGCCCCGCCCATGCGGTGGTCATGAGCGACCTCGCCACCCTGCACCCCGGCGCAAGCTGCGGCTGCGGTCTGGACAGCGACTGGTTCGAACTGCATGGCCGCGCCGCCACCACCGCTGGCAGAAGCTGCGCGATGGCGGCGTCCGAACTCTTGGGGAGGCACTGATATGTACCTGATCAATGGACAACTTCACGCGGACATCGGATTCGATACCGCCATGGATCAGTTGCGTCAGGCCCTGCCCCAACGCCTGAGCTCGCCTCTGCACAGCGAGACGGTCATCCATGCGGCGGCCACGCTCGCCCTTCGGTTGGGCGACATCAGCCTGACCCTGCCGCTCGACGCCGAACAACGCGAGTCACTGTTCGAGTTCTGCCAGCCTCAAGGTTTGCGGCGCAAACTCGAACGGGAGCTTGGCGATCAACCCGCTACACTGCGACGCTTCGACTATCGCCAACCACGTTTCGAGCGCTGGAGCCCGCTGGGCCTGGTGGTCCACATCACCCCCGGCAACGCGGCACTTCTGGCGTTCTGCGCAGTGATCGAAAGTCTGCTGGCCGGCAACGTCAACTGGCTGCGCCCCAGCAGCAGCGATCAGGGGCTGACCGCGCAATTGCTCCTCGCGCTGACGCAATGCGACCCAAGCGGCCAACTCGCAGGACATGTCGCTGTCGTTCCGGCGACCACCGCGCAAATCGGCCAGCTGTGCCAATGGGCCAATGGCGTCTCGGCCTGGGGCGGCGAATCGGCACTCCAAGCGATTCGCCAGCAAATCCCCGCCGGATGCCGCTGGATCGATTGGGGACATCGCATCAGCTTCGTTTATCTGACACCAGACGCCGCCTCACCTCAGGCGCTGGACGCCGTGGTGGACGAAGTCTGCCGACTCGATCAGCAAGCGTGCTCGAGCCCGCAATGGTTGTTGGTGGACAGCGACGATGAGACCGTACTACGCGGTATCGGTGAGGGTCTGGCCAAAGCATTCGAACGCCGCGCCGGACAATGGCCGACATTGCTGCCAACGATTCAGGAAGCCTCGCAAATCACCACCGACACCGCCATGGCCAGGCTCGCACACAGTTTCGCCGAAGTGGCTGGCGAGGTCTGGACAGCACCGGGCTGGCGGGTGATCTGGACCCATGACCGACCATTGAAGCCTTCGCCACTGTTTCGCAGCCTGCTGCTCAAGCCACTGCCGCGCACACGGGTGATCGAGACCCTGATGCCATGGCGAAACGTGCTGCAAAGCTGCGCCCAGATCTGCCCGGAGCAGCAGATTGCAGAGCTTTCACAGCTGCTGATCACCGCCGGCGTCACCCGGGTTGCTCCGACGGAAGCGATTCACGATGGCTACAACGGCGAACCTCACGACGGCGTCTATGCCCTGCAACGCCTGAGCCGGCGAGTCTCGGTCAGTCTGTCGCCGACAAAACTGCCCTCCCACGCCACGCTCAATGGCTCAGGCATTGCGCCCTGTGTGATGAACCTGCCGATCATGAGCAAGGAAGCGTTCATCGCCCGCCCGATCAACGCTTCGGCCCAACTGTATTTCCGTTCCGGCGGCAGCAGCGGCGTGCCGGCCTTGTCTGGTTTCAGTTATCGGGACTTTCGCCAACAGATGCGCGCTACAGCCGATGGTCTGTTTGCAGCGGGTCTCGATCCACGTCGGGACCGGGTGATGAACCTGTTTTTCAGTGGCGGTCTGTATGGCGGTTTTTTCAGTTTCTCCAAAGTACTGGAGCAACTGGACGTCACTCACCTGCCGATGGGTGCCCCGGCCGATGATGACTACCGGGAGATTGCGCAATTGATCGTCGATCAGCAGGTGAACACGCTGATCGGCATGCCAAGCACCCTGCACCGTTTGTTCCTCAACGAACAAACGCGTCTGCGCACCTATGGCGGGGTCGAAAAAGTATTTCTCGGCGGCGAACACCTCGGCGAACAGAGTCGCCAGTTGCTGCAAGACTGCGGCGTCAGCCTGATCCGCTCGGCGATCTACGGCAGCGTCGACGCCGGACCGCTCGGTCACGCCTGTTCAGCCACCGGCGACGGTGTGTTTCATCTTTTGAGCGATATCCAGCACCTGGAAATTGTCGCGTTCGAAACCGACCAGCCAGTGCGTGACAACGAGACCGGTCGCCTGGTGTTCACCTCCCTCGCTCGAGAAGGTCAGGACGTTCAGCGTTATGACGTCGGCGACAGCGGCCGCTGGGTGCCCGGACGGTGTGGCTGTGGTCTGCAGACGCCGCGCTTCGAACTGCTTCAGCGCCACGGCAGGCTGGTGCGCATCGGCACCGATTTCATCTGCCTCTCGGAACTGGCGCAGCACCTGCAGACCGAGTTTCAGGTGATCCTTGAACATGCCCCCGACGGACTGGAATGCATGAAATTTCTAAGTGCGCTCGAACCCCAGGACGTGCATCGTCGACTGCTGGGTTACCCGACGCTGGCAACCCTTGTGCAGACCGGGCTGCTGACAGTGGACGCGCAGGTCTGCGCCATCGACCGGTTCACCCGAAACAAGCACAGCGGCAAGACGCCACTGCTGATCGATAACCGAGGAGCCCGCGCCTCCTCCGTTCTGCAAGGAGCACACCATGATCCCAAGGATTGAATTGCAGGAGCTGGTCGCTTTTGCGCGCAAGCATTCAAGCTTTTACGCCAGCCACTTTGCCGGCGTCCCCGAGCAGGTAACGGCACTGACCGATTTACCCGTGATTGACCCCGCGCACTACTGGAAAGGCAGCCAGGACCTTGACCGCTGGCCGGTATTGACCGCAAGCCTGGGCAACGCACTGGTGTTCAAAACCGGAGGGACCACCAGCGATGGCAAACTGTCGGTCTTCGAGCGGCGGGAATGGCAAACGCTGGTGGAGGATTTCGGTCGCAGCCTCACCGGGCAACTGAACAAGGGCGACCGGGTCGCCAACCTGTTTTTTGTCGGCGACCTGTATGCCAGTTTCATCTTCACTCACGATGCCCTGGCCCACGTTCAGCCGGGCGTCGTGGAGTTCCCTTTCACCGGCCATGTCGAGTCGACCGTGCTGGCCGATTCGATTTCCCGGCATCGGATCAATGTACTGGCCGGTTTACCGGCCCATTTGTTGACCTTCGCCGCGTGGCTGGAACATCAGGGACGCCGGCTGGAGTGCATCGAATGCCTGCTCTACGGCGGTGAAAGCCTGTTCCCGGTGCAGTTGCAACTGCTCGGCCGGGTGTTCCCCAATGTACGCGTCGCCTCCATGGGGTACGCCAGCGTCGATGCCGGCTTTATCGGCGCCAGTCATCGCGACTGCGCCTTGGGTGAACACCGGATGGCGCAGGGCCACAGCGTGCTGGAAATCCTCGACGAACAGACCGGTGAGGTAATCGAAGAATGCGATCGCACAGGCCGCCTGGTGATGACCAATCTCACCCGGCGGTTGATGCCGCTGATTCGTTATCCGGTCGGCGACCGCGCCTGTTGGCGAGAACTCGAGCGAACGCCCGCGCGCAAATTCGCGCTGATGGGCCGCAGCGCCGACAGCCAGCGAGTCAGAGTGGGAGTCCTGACACTGCTGCCCGATGAAATCGGCGATACGGTGCAACGCCTCACCGGCAGTGACGATTGGCAACTGGTGATCGAACAGGCCGGAACGAAAGATATCCTGCGCCTGAAATGGGCTCCGGACGCTGTGCAACCTGCTTCGGCAGACACCGACCGGAGGCTGCACCACGCGTTGATTGAACACTACCCGTTGATCGAACAACTCAATGCCGATCACTTGCTGGACGTGGTGATTCACTGCTGCACGGTTCAGGAACTGTCACGCCATCCGCGCTCCGGCAAACGCCAGCGCGTGCTGGATCTGCGCGTCTACGACAGACTGCCCATGGAACAGCGCTGATGGAAACAGTCACCCTGCGCAGTTACCGCAACAGCGACGCTCCTGCCGTGAGCAATCTGTTCCGAAAAACCTACGGCGATCTTTACGCCCAGCCTCACGTCTATCTGCCCTGCATGATCGATCGCAACCATGCGCTGGGTCGCTGGCACTCTCTGGTCGCCGTCGCCGAAGATCAAATGCTGGGACACGCGACCTTGATTCGTGCCAAGGGATCGCACATCGCCGAGCTGGCATTGAGCGTGGTTGCCCCCGAAACCCGAGGTCAGAACATTGCTACTCGCCTGGGACGGCAGCTGTTGATTCATGCGCAAGCGTTGGGATACCGGGGCGTGACGATCAAACAGGTCACCGGCCATCCCTACACACAGCGCATGGCAGCCAGTCTCGGCTTTCAGAGTGTCGGATGGCTGCCCGACCATGTCCCGTCTCCATTTAATGCCTCGGCGCGGGAATCGCTGGTCATCGGTTACACGCCTGTCGACGATAACCGACGTCCGCTCCCGACCCAGCCGTGGCCCGAAAGCTGCCGGGATTTCATGAGGCAGATGTGCAGCGTGTTCGGAACACAGGACAAGGCCGCGCCCTGGGTGGGCGAACCGGTACAGCTGGAACAACAATTGAACCGGTATGAAGGCATTTTCAAAGAGATCGATGGCGGCTTGCTCAAGCAGTTGCAGGAACTGCCGGCGCATTGGCTCATTTCAGTCAGGCTCAGGCTGGCAAAGGAATTCGCAAGCGCTTTTCACTTGCTGACGACGGCAGGATTCGTGTTCACCGGGCTGGTGCCGGATGAGAGAGGAGCTGGCTGGCTGGCGTTGTTTCATCGTGGCGCCAGGCCACCGGCGTTGACGCTGATTTGCCCGCAGATGCAGCGGCTGCATGACGACCTGCAATCGCTCATTGCCAAGCCATCATCGTCCGTGTAACGCAAGAATGCCCAGGCCCTGCGCATCGGAGGGCCTGGTTTTACGCGATCAAGCCTTGGCGCTGACGCCTTTGTCGGTCGGAGGCGGACGTTCACCGCCCTGTCCGTAGGTTTTCAGGCTCTGCAGCACATAAATGGCTTTCTTGTACTCCGGGATCAACGTATTGGCGTACTTGTTGCCCTTGAGGCTGTTGTTGTTGATGGTGTCCAGTTGCGTGGCGAAATATTCCAGCGCATTGAACTTGGCATCCGGGTCTTTCTGAATGCCGAAGCGATCGAACTTGTCACCGGCATTGAGCAGCGTCATCGAGGTCACTTCGGAAATGAGGCCCCGGCTGCGCAGGAAGTCAGTCAGTTTGCCCAATTGCTTGGGAGTGACGTTTTCCGGATCGAACCCCTTGATGTTCTTGTGCAAACGCTGCTTGTCCATTTCCGCCGTGTTGAGAACGGTGGGGTCGTTGCCGACCAGGGCCAGCATCTGCTTGACCTTCACGCTTTGAGAAACCGGTTTGCCCGAGCTCCCTGCATCTCGAACCAGCAAACCTGCCTTGGGCTGCCACGCGCCGGTATAACCAACGGTCATGAGCGTGCTCCTTGCGAAAAGAACATGAAAATATCCTTGTGGAACGTCTTGAGTTGCCCGGAGTATCGGCCGGCAAACTGATGTCACCAATCTGTTTTTCACTTTTTTACAAATTTTGTACATTCTCGATACAAAGCACTGCAAGCCCCGCAGATATTGAGCCAGAGCCGCTTGGCCAGTCCGGCGAAAATCGGCTTTTTACTCTAACGAACGGGCTGGTTAGTTTGCATGTGTCGGATCTGTTACTTGCCGGTCAGCGTTTCAAAACTTTTTAGCACGTGAGTACCTAAAGCTTCCTCGCGCCGCGACGATACGTAAGGGATACCCCTACTGTTTTACTCCTCGCCCCTAATAAGAAACGCTGCTCAAGGACCGGTCTCCATGCCCGCATTCCGTACCATTCAGGCTCGCTACACGCTGTTTCTGGTTCTATTTATCCTGTTGCTGTCGGTCCTGACCGTGGTAGGCATCAGCCAGTTGGTCGCGCCGAAACTGCGTCATACCGAAGAGCAGGTGGTGCTCAACCGCATTGCCGAGGTCGCCGAGCAGATCCAGGGCGAACTGAACAAGGTTCAATCGCAGCAACGCAGCATCACCCAGACCATCCCGCTGCTCGACAGTGCCGCCATCGATACGGTGCTGCCGGGGCTGGTGGACCAGTACGGTGAATTGAAAGTATTTGGCGGTGGTATCTGGCCACTGCCCGGTCAGCGTGAGGCGGGACGCAACAAGTTCAGCACCTTCTGGCATCGCGACAGCTCCGGCAAACTCGCCGTGAACACCTTCTGGAACAGCGACGCAGCGCCCAACTATTACGACCAGAGCTGGTACAAGGGCGGCCTGCAGACCCCGCGCGGCCAATGCGCCTGGGCCGCCGCCTATAAAGACGATGCCAGCGCCGAGCCACGCACCAACTGCGCCATGGCCATCCAGAAGAACGGCACGACCTGGGGTGTATCGACCATCGACGTGACGCTGGGCTTCTTCAACGACCTGGTGGCGCGCAAGGAAAAAGACCTCAGCGCCGAAATGCTGATCGTCGAGGCCGACGGCAAAATCATCAGCAACAGTTCGCGCATCAATGGCCCGATCGTGCTGAAAAACATCAGCGAGCTGGCTGGCAGTTCACCTTTCGCGAGTCAGGTAAAGGCTGGCTTGCAGCAACGTGATCAGGCCCAGCGCGTCGAGTTCGACAACAACGGCGAGGCCAGCACCTTCTTCATGCGCCCGATCGAAGGCACGCCTTGGTTCCTCGCCACCGCCCTGCCGACCAAGTTGATCACCGCCCAGCGCGATGACGTGCTCAGCACCCTGAGCCTGTTGCAGATCCCGCTGGTGATCCTGCTGGTGCTGTGGCAGGTCTATGCGATCCGCCAATTGATCCAGCGCATGAAGGCCCTGAAAGCCAACATCGATCTGCTGTCCAGCGGCGATGCCGACCTGACACGCCGCATCACCATCCGCGCCGAAGACGAACTCGGCGCGATCGGTCACTCGGTCAACACCTTCATTGCCTACCTGCAAAACATGATCGGCGAAGTCACCCAGGCTACCGGCGCCATGGCTTCGAGCCTCGACAACCTGCAACGTACGTCGGCGCACACCAGTCAGATTCTGCTGCGCCACGCCTCGGAAACCGACCAGACCGTCACCGCGATCAACGAGATGAGTTCGACCGCTGAAAGCGTCGCGCAGAATGCCGCCGAAACCGCCGCCTTCACCCAGCGCGCCAACGAAAACGCCGACCGTTCGCGGGTGGTGGTCGGCGAAGCGTCGAGCAGCGTGGTCGCGCTGATCGACGAAGTGGCCAGCGCCACGCACAAGGTCGAAAGCATGCAACAGGACGCGCAGCGCATCACCGAGATTCTCGGGGTGATTGGCGCCATTGCCGGCCAGACCAACCTGCTGGCGCTGAACGCCGCCATCGAAGCCGCCCGCGCCGGTGAGCAGGGACGCGGCTTCGCGGTGGTGGCCGACGAAGTGCGCGCCCTCGCCGCTCGCACCCAAGCCAGCACTTCGGAAATCAACGAAATGTTGACCCGCCTGACCCAGGGCGTGAGTTCGTCGGTCAGCGCCATGGAAAACACCCAGGCCAGTTGCCAGTCGGCCGCCGACGCCACGGCGCGAGTCAACAGCGGCCTCGACGAGATGGCCGGCTCGGTCAGCCACATCAACAGCCTCAGCACGCAGATCGCCACCGCCGCCGAACAGCAAAGCGCCGTCACCGAAGAGATCAACCGCAGCATGGTGCAGATCCGTCACATGGTCGATGAACTGGTGCAAAGTGGTCAGGCCAGCGAGCTCAACACCCGACAGTTGCTGGAAGCCAACAGCCGGGTCGGCGCGATCATGGGCCGGTTCAAGGTGCGCTGATCCTGACAGATCTGTCATCTCTCGCTCAGCGGGCTGTCAGCCTTGATCTACGATCATGCTGGCAACCCGCCTTGTATTACTTGGAAACACTCCGTTGATGCCGGGCGGAAAATTCCGGTCAAAATGCGTTTTTTTTACCCCGAGCCGAGAGCCCTCCATGCGAAACCACCTGCGTCTGGCCGCCCTGAGCGCGCTATTCATCTCCTCCCTGGCGCAAGCCGCCGACCTCATCCCGATCGAAGTCCACCGCGACGCCAACTGCGGCTGCTGCAAAAAGTGGATCAGCCACCTGGAAGCCAACGGTTTCAAGGTCGAGGATCACGTTGAAGCCGACATGAGCAGCTTCAAGCAACAACACGGCGTACCACCGCGTCTGGCGTCCTGCCACACCGCAATCATCAACGGCAAATTCGTCGAAGGTCACGTCCCCGCCGAACAAGTGCTGGCGCTGAGCAAGCGTGACGATCTGCTTGGCGTGGCGGCACCGGGGATGCCGATGGGCTCGCCGGGCATGGAAATGGACGGCATGAGCGATGCCTATCAAGTCATCGGCCTGAAAAAGGATGGGGCTGATGTGGTGGTGGCGGATTACCCGGCCCATTGATGACGGCGGGTTACATCGGGCTGTTCTTCGCCGCGTTTGGCGCGGCCACACTGCTGCCGCTGCAATCGGAAGCGGTGCTGGTCGGGCTGCTGGTCAGCGATCGCTATTGGCTGTGGGGGCTGCTGGCGGTGGCGACGCTGGGCAATGTCCTCGGTTCGCTGGTCAACTGGTGGCTGGGGCGAGGACTGGAGCGGTTTCAGGGTCGGCGCTGGTTTCCGGTCAGCCCGAAGCACATGGACCGCGCCCGCGTTCACTATCAACGTTATGGGCACTGGTCACTGCTGCTCAGCTGGTTGCCGATCATCGGTGATCCCCTGACGCTGATCGCCGGGGTCATGCGTGAACCGCTCGGGCGATTCCTGTTGATCGTCACCCTGGCCAAAGGCGCCCGTTATGCGGTGCTGGCGATGCTCACGCTGGGTTGGCTCGATTGAACGATCAGGCGCGGGCATTGCCTGTGTTTAACGTCGCCCTAATCCGGCCGTTCCAGCATCGGCCGATTTCCTGTGGAGTTGTCCCATGTCTGTGTCGCTGACCCGCTGGCTGCCCGGCCTGTTGCTGACCGTTGCCCTGCCCCTGTTTGCTCACGCCGAAGGCCCGCAATACGGCCCGGAACTGCAAGGTTTCGACTATCCCTACACCCTCAAGCATTTTGCCTTTCAGTCCCAGGGCAAATCATTGCAGATGGGTTACATGGACGTCGCCGCCCACGGCAAGGCCAACGGGCGCACCGTGGTGCTGATGCACGGCAAGAATTTTTGCGGCGCCACCTGGGACAGTTCGATCCAGGCCCTGAGCGAGGCCGGTTACCGGGTGGTTGCGCCAGATCAGATCGGCTTCTGCACCTCCAGCAAACCCGATCACTACCAGTACACCTTCCAGCAACTGGCGGCCAACACCCAGCAATTGCTCAAGGCGCTGGGCATCCAGAAGGCCACCCTGCTCGGCCACTCCACCGGCGGCATGCTCGCCACCCGTTACGCCCTGCAATACCCGGATCAGGTCGAGCAACTGGCGCTGGTCAACCCGATCGGTCTCGAAGACTGGAAAGCCCTTGGCGTACCGTATCGCAGCGTTGACCAGTGGTATCAGCGCGAACTGAAAGTCACCGCCCAAGGCATTCGCGACTACGAGCGCAGCACCTATTACGGCGGTCGCTGGAAACCCGAATTCGACCGTTGGGTAGACATGCTCGCGGGCCTGAGCAATGGGCCGGGCAAGACTCTGGTCGCATGGAACTCGGCGCTGATCTACGACATGATCTTCACCCAGCCGGTGTACTACGAGTTCAAGGATCTGAAAATGCCGACCCTGTTGCTGATCGGCACCTCCGACACCACGGCCATCGGCAAGGACATTGCGCCGCCCGAGGTGAAAGCGAAAATCGGCCATTACGAGGTGCTGGGCAAGCAGGTCGCCAAGCTGATTCCGCAGTCCACGCTGGTGGAATTCCCCGGCATGGGCCATGCCCCGCAGATGGAAGAACCGGCGCAGTTCCACCAGGCACTGCTCGGCTGGCTGAACAAAACCAATCCCGTTCGTTGAGGAGTCAAGGCTGATGGCGGTGCAGATTGCAGTGATCGATGACTGGCAGGACGTCGCGCGGGGCGTAGTCGACTGGTCGGTGCTCGACAGTCTCGGCGAAGTGACCTTCGTCCATGATTACCCGGCGGACAACGCCACGCTGGCCGAACGCCTCGGGCGGTTCCAGGTGATTTGCGTGATGCGCGAACGCACGCGCTTCGATGAAGACCTGCTCAAGCGTTTGCCGAACCTCAAGCTGCTGGTCACCGGCGGCATGCGCAACGCAGCGCTGGACATGCCGGCCGCTGCCCGGCTCGGGATCAAGGTCTGCGGCACCGACAGCTATAAGCATGCAGCGCCGGAACTGACCTGGGCGCTGATCATGGCCGCCACCCGCAACCTGGTGAACGAGGCCAACGCCCTGCGTGCCGGCCAGTGGCAACAGGGTCTGGGCGGTGACCTGCACGGCAAGACCCTGGGCATTCTCGGGCTCGGCAGTATCGGCCAACGGGTGGCGCAGTTCGGTCAGGTGTTCGGCATGCGGGTGATCGCCTGGAGCGAGAACCTGACCGCCGAGCGCGCCGAACAGGCCGGTGTCACCTATGTCAGCAAGCAGCAATTGTTCGAACAGGCTGACGTTTTGTCGGTGCACCTGGTGCTCAGCGACCGCAGTCGTGGCCTGGTCGATGCTCAGGCGCTGGACTGGATGAAGCCAACCGCCCTGCTGGTCAACACGGCGCGCGGGCCGATTGTCGACGAAGCCGCGCTGATCAAGGCCTTGCAGAAACAGCGCATCGGTGGCGCAGCCCTGGATGTGTTCGATGAAGAACCGTTGCCGGCGCTGCATCCGTTTCGCACGCTGGACAATGTGCTGGCCACGCCTCATGTCGGATACGTCAGCCGACAGAACTATCAGCAGTTCTTTTCGCAGATGATCGAGGACATTCAGGCCTGGTCCGCGGGAGAACCGATTCGTCTGCTGAACTGACTTTCCTCCAATTCGCGGGCAGCCCCTGCCCGCGAATCAGCACCCACTGACCGCACGCCAACACAACTGTCCGCACCGCAACAGTGCACACGCACTTTCCTCGCGCCCAAAAACGTGACCGACTGGTCACCGTTTTGCACCGTCCACCCCTTCAAACATGCACTTCGTCGGTGCGATCCCCCGCTCAAAGCCACGGTTTCCGTGAGCCTGCAACAGATTGTCGAACAATTCGTCCGATTGCCCTGGCCCGCTCTAGGATCTGGCCTAGACTGGTTTTCGCGGGGCGAAACCGGTCGGTCACAATGTGGAAATTTTGTCGAAACTTTTGCTGATCGCGACGGGTCATCTGAAAGACAAGGCCAAGGCGACTGGTTCATTCCTTGCAATGGCCTCTTCACCCATTCTGCTTGCGCGTGTTGGGTAGCGTTTGCTCACCGATGCGTGGCGCGTTTGCGCCCGGCCACAGGATTTGGCCATGGACATCGCTTGTTCAAGACAAGAATCAGATCAACAAAACGGGAGATTCATATGATCAGTGCGGCATTGGATATTCAGGGAGAGCGTGCTCATCAGCCGGTCGGCGAATCGAGCACCGTGAGCGTTCCCGGCAGCCGGTCGATCAACGTCCCGGGCACCAAGACGCTGACACCGGTAGCCAGTCAGAATCCCAACAAGAAGAAAGTGTTGTTCGTGACCTCGGAAATCGCCGATCTGGTGAAGACCGGCGGTCTTGGTGACGTTTCTGCCGCCCTGCCCCGCGCGATGGCGCATCTGCATGATGTCCGGGTGCTGATCCCCGGTTACCCGCAAGTGATGAACAGTGAAAATCCGATCCACATCATCGGCGAACTGGGCGGCCACGCCGCGCTGCCACCGTGCAAGATCGGGCGCATGGACATGCCTGACGGCCTGGTCATTTATGTGTTGATCTGCCCTGAACTCTACGCACGCGACGGCGGCCCTTATGGCGCCAACAACGGCCGTGACTGGCCGGACAACCACATCCGCTTCGCCCGTCTGGGCCTGGCCGCCGCCGATATCGCCGCCAACCTCGCACAAATCCACTGGTGCCCGGATCTGGTGCACGCCCATGACTGGCCGGCCGGTCTGGCGCCTGCCTACATGCACTGGCGCGGGCAACGCACGCCGACCCTGTTCACCATTCACAACCTCGCCTATCAAGGCGTGACCAGCCTCGGCTCGTGCCCGGAACTCGGGATTCCCGCCCATGCCCTGCAGCAGGAAGGCATGGAGTTCTACGGCAAGATGTCGTTCCTCAAGGCCGGCATGGCCTATTCGAGCCACATCACCACGGTCAGCGCCACCTACGCGCAGGAAATCACCACCCCTGATTTCGGCTGCGGCCTCGACGGCTTTCTCGCCGCCAAGACCCAGCAAGGTTTGCTCAGCGGCATCCCCAACGGTATCGACGAGAGCTGGGACGCCGCCACCGATCCGCACCTGTTCGCGCCGTTTGCCATCGGCGACTGGGAAGGCAAGGCCGTCAACGCCGCCCACGTACGTGAGTTGTTTGGTCTGAAAGACTCGGAAGGCCCGCTGTTTGCCGTGGTGTCGCGGCTGGTTTATCAAAAAGGCCTCGACCTGACCGAAGCCGTCTCCGAGTACATCGTTCAGAACGGTGGCCAGATCGCCATCATCGGACGCGGCGAGCCGGAAGAGGAACAGGCCATGCGCGAACTGGCCCTGCGTTTTCCCGGCCAGATTGGCGTGCGCATCGGCTTCAATGAAACCGACGCCCGGCGGATGTTCGCCGGCAGCGATTTCCTGCTGATGCCGTCGCGTTACGAACCTTGCGGTTTGAGCCAGATGTACGCCCAGCGTTTCGGCTCGCTGCCGGTGGCGCGCAACACCGGCGGGCTGGCCGACACCATTGAAAACGGCGTCACCGGGTTCCTGTTCAACGAGTCCACGGCTGACAGCTACCGCGAAGCCCTGAGTCGCGCGTTCAAGGTGTTTGCCTTCCCGGATCTGCTGCACGCCATGCGCTGCCGGGCGATGGCTGCCCCGTTCAACTGGTGCAAGGCCGTCGAACCCTACGCCGAACTCTACGAACAACTGGTGGCCAAGGCGCTGGGTAAAACGCACCACAAATAACCAGGGAGGTTTTCAACGATGCCGTTACGGTCCCTTGAAACCTGGCCCCACGGCGCGATCATGCTGGATGCCGACCACACGCAATTCGCGTTGTGGGCGCCGGATGCGTTTTACGTCAGCGTCGAGCTGGGCAACGGTCGGTCTCTGCCCATGCTGCCGCAGGCTGACGGCTGGTTCGTGATCAAGAGCCGCTGCCCCGCCGGCAGTCGCTACCGCTACAACATCGACGGCGAACTGGAGGTGCCCGACCCGGCCTCCAGGGCGCAGGACGGCGACCTCGACCGCCAAAGCGTGGTCGTCGATCCGCACGCCTATGCCTGGCGGAATACAACGTGGCAGGGTCGGCCCTGGAACGAAGCAGTGATTTACGAGCTGCATGTCGGCGCCCTCGGCGGTTTTGCCGAAGTCGAGCAGCATCTGGCGCGCCTCGCCGGGTTGGGCATCACCGCCATCGAACTGATGCCGATCGCGCAGTTTCCCGGCGAGCGCAACTGGGGCTACGACGGCGTGCTGCACTACGCGCCGCAAGCTTCCTATGGCACGCCGGAACAACTCAAACACCTGATCGACAGCGCCCACGGTTATGGCCTGGCGGTGATTCTCGACGTGGTCTACAACCACTTCGGCCCCGACGGCAATTACCTGCATCGCTACGCCAAGGGTTTCTTTCGCGAAGACAAACACACCCCCTGGGGCGCGGCCATTGATTTCCGCTGCCGCGAAGTACGGGACTTCTTCGTCGAAAACGCCTTGATGTGGCTGCTCGAATACTGTTTCGACGGACTGCGCCTGGATGCGGTGCATGCCATAGAAAGCCCCGACTTCCTGCCTGAACTGGCGCAGCGCATACGGCAGCAGATTGACCCGGCGCGGCATGTCTGGCTGACCGTGGAGAACGAGCACAATCAGGCCAGCCTGCTGGAAGACGCCTACGATGCCCAGTGGAACGACGACGGCCACAATGCCCTGCACGTGCTGCTGACCGGCGAAACCGATGCCTATTACGCCGACTACGCCGAACACCCCACCGAGCAATTGGCCCGCTGCCTGAGTCAGGGTTTTGTGTTTCAGGGCCATCTGACCCGCCACGGCACACCCCGTGGCGAGCCGAGCGAACATCTGCCGTCCACCGCGTTCGTGCTGTTCCTGCAGAACCATGACCAGATCGGTAACCGCGCCTTCGGCGAGCGCCTGCATCAACTGGCCGATCCGCGCGCGCTTCAGGCCGCTACGGTGTTGTTGCTGCTGTCACCGATGATTCCGCTGGTGTTCATGGGCGACGAATACGCTGCCGAGCAACCGTTCCTGTTCTTCACCAGCCATCACGGCGAGCTCGCGAAGCTTGTGCGCGAAGGCCGGCGTAACGAGTTCGCCGCGTTCAGCGCCTTCGCCGATCCGCAACGCCGCGAGCAGATTCCCGATCCCAACGCCGAGCAGACGTTTCACGCCTCGCAACCGAGGCTGATCGGCAGCGGCACGCCGAAACAGCAGACAACGCTTGCGCTGTATCGACACCTGTTGCAGCTGCGCCACCAACACATCACCCCGCATTTGCCCGGCACCCAGGCACTCGGTGCACAGGTGCTGGGGTTTGGCGCCGTGAGTGCACGCTGGCGTCTGGGCGATGGCAGCGAGCTGCAAATCGACCTGAACCTCAGTGACACGCCAGTGGTCAACCCACCACAGGCCGACGCGGTGTGGCTCTTGCAGCAACCGCCCGCCGCCGACCTGCAGGACGCGGGCCGACTGCCCCCGTATTGCGCGCTCGTCAGCCTCACGGCCGCAACCCCTTTGCCACCCCTGGATGGAGAGCGCCTATGAGCGATGCGCAACTGGAAATTCTCGCCAGCCGAGCCGGCCTTGCGGTCGACTGGATCGATGCCAATGGCCGCCCGCAGAGAGTCGCGCCGGCCGTGCTGCGCAATGTCCTTACCGGGCTCGGTCACCCGGCCGGCTCAGCCCAGGAAATCGACGCCAGCCTGCTGGAACTGCAACAAGTGCAACAGGACCGCCAACTGCCGCCCTTGCTGACTGCCGATGTCGGCGCGGATCTGGATCTGGCGCGCTATTTCGAACCTGAAAGTCCCTGTGAAATTCATCTGGAGGACGGCACGCGGCTGTCGCTCAAGCTGGATGCCGATGCGGTGTTGCCCGGTGAGATCCCGGTCGGTTATCAGCAAGTTCACATCGCCGGTCAACAATTCACCCTGGCCGTGGCCCCCGAGCGCTGCTACAGCGTGGGCGATGCCGTGGACAGCCCGATCCCTCGCGCCTGGGGCCTGAGCGTGCAGCTTTACAGCCTGCGCCGCCCCGGCGACGGTGGTTTCGGCGACACCCAGGCGTTGGAAGAACTGGCCCGCAGCGCCGGCGAACGCGGTGCCGATGCCTTGGCCATCAGCCCGTTGCACGCGATGTTCAGCGCCGATACCGGGCGCTACAGCCCGTATTCGCCGTCCAGCCGTCTGTTTCTCAATTCGCTGTATGCCGCGCCGGGGACGATTCTCGGCGAGCGCGCCCTGCGTGATGCCATCGACACCGCCGGCCTGGCGGATCAATTCGAGCAACTGGAAAACCTGAAACTGATCGACTGGCCCAGCGCCGCCGACGCCAAGCAAAAGCTGTTGCAAGCGTTGTACGAAGGCTTCACCCGTGGCGAGCATCCGTTGCAGGCGGACTTCTCCAGTTACCGCGATGCGGGTGGCGAAGCGCTGGAAAACCACTGCCGCTTCGAAGCCATTCAGGAAATGCGCGCCGCCCGGGGCGAAAATCTCGACTGGCGTGAATGGCCGGAGCACTGGCACGACCCGCGAGGTGCCGCCCTCGGTGCGTTTGCCGAGGAATACGCCGAGCGCATCGGCTACTTCGCGTTTTGCCAATGGTTGATCCACCGCTGCCTGGAGCGTGCACAGAACGCCGCTCGCAGCGCCGGCATGGGCATCGGTCTGATCGCTGATCTGGCGGTGGGGGCCGACGGCGCCGGCAGTCAGGCCTGGAGTTTTCAGGACGAATTGCTGGCGTCGCTGACCGTCGGTGCGCCACCTGACATCCTCAATCGCTCCGGCCAGGGCTGGGGCATCTCT
Organism: Pseudomonas allokribbensis; assembly: GCF_014863605.1. Classification (NCBI taxonomy): domain Bacteria; kingdom Pseudomonadati; phylum Pseudomonadota; class Gammaproteobacteria; order Pseudomonadales; family Pseudomonadaceae; genus Pseudomonas; species Pseudomonas allokribbensis. Next base: position 3,081,664 of record NZ_CP062252.1, on the reverse strand, counting down.
GCATTCTCCCCGGAAGGCCTGATACGCAATGGTTTTCGTGCCTTCATCGACATGCTGCGCGCCAACTTCGCCCACGCCGGTGGCCTGCGCATCGACCATGTGATGGGCCTGCAACGGCTGTGGGTGATCCCGAATGGCGCGGCACCGGCGGACGGTGCTTACCTGTATTACCCGGTGGACGATTTGCTGCGTCTGCTGACCCTCGAATCACACCGCCATCAAGCCATCGTGCTGGGCGAAGACCTCGGTACCGTGCCCGATGGCCTGCGGGAAAAACTGATCGCCCGCGCGATGCTCGGCATGCGCGTGCTGTTGTTCGAGCAGGACAACACCCATTTCAAACCGATCCTCGACTGGCCGGACAACGCGCTGGCCACCACCAGCACCCACGACCTCCCGACGCTCAATGGCTGGTGGCATGGCCGGGACATCGACTGGAATGCGCGACTCGGGCTGATCGACGCCAACGGTGAAATCGACTGGCGCCGTTATCGCGAACGCGAGCGCGAAGGCCTCCGGGGTGCCTTGAGCCAGGATCCACAGAACTTTCGCGAGGAATCCCACGAGGCCGATCAAGTGGTCGACGCCAGTGTCCGTTTCCTCGGCCACACCCGCGCGCCGCTGGTGCTTCTGCCGCTGGAAGACGCGTTGGGCCTGGACGAACAGGCTAATCTGCCCGGCACCATCGACACCCACCCCAACTGGTCGCGGCGCCTGCCGGGCACCAGCGAAACGTTGCTCGATGGGGTCGATGCCGCGCGACGTCTGGAACTGCTCGCCTGCGCCCGCCTTCAGGCGGCCGAGCGTGACCAATGAGTGCACCGCCAGGCCAGTCGTTGCGGGCCACGGTGCGCCTGCAATTCCATAAAGGTTTCACCCTCGATCAGGCGGTGCCGCTGGTGGCGTACTTTGCCCGGCTCGGCATCAGCCATGTTTACGCCTCGCCGCTGCTCGCCGCCCGCGCCGGTTCCATGCACGGCTACGATGTGGTCGACCCGACCCGGGTCAACCCTGAACTTGGCGGCGAACCGGCCTTGCGCCGGCTGGTCGCGGCCCTGCGCGAACACGGCATGGGGCTGATCCTCGACATCGTCTCCAACCACATGGCGGTCGGTGGCGGTGACAATCCGTGGTGGCTCGATTTGCTGGAATGGGGCCGGCTCAGCCCCTATGGCGAGTTCTTCGATATCCAGTGGCACTCGCCCGATCCGTTGATGGAAGGCCAGTTGCTGCTGCCCTTTCTTGGCAGCGATTACGGCGTCGCGTTGCAGGACGGCACGCTGCCGCTGGTGTTCAACGCCGAGTGCGGCACCTTCCATGTCGAACATTACGAGCATCACTTCCCGATCTGTCCCGGCGATTACGGCGAACTGCTCAAACCCGACGAGCCGACAAACGAAGCACTCAAGTCGCTGGCCGATCGCTTCAGCACCCTCAGCTACCAGACTGACGCCCGCTCGCTGGCCCTCCCGCTCAAGGAAGAACTCCAGCAACTGGCCAGCGACCCGCACATCCTGCAAACCATCCAGCGCAACTTGACGCACTACGACTCAAAGACCGACGACGGTTTCCAGCGTCTGCATCAACTACTGGAGCAGCAAAGCTATCGCCTGGCCAGTTGGCGCACGGCGGCGGACGACATCAACTGGCGACGCTTCTTCGACATCAACGAACTCGGCGGTTTGCGTGTCGAACGGCCTGCCGTGTTCGAAGCTACCCACGGCAAGATCTTCCAGTTGATCGGAGAAGGCTTGATCGACGGTCTGCGCATCGACCACATCGACGGCCTCGCCGATCCCCGAGGCTATTGCCGCAAGCTACGTCGACGCCTCGACTTTCTGGCGCCGGGGCGACACTTGCCGATCTACGTCGAGAAGATTCTCGGCGACGGTGAAACCCTTCGCGCCGACTGGGCGGTGGATGGCAGCACCGGTTACGAGTTCATGAATCAGCTATCGCTGCTGCAACACGACCCGGCCGGTGAACACGTACTTGGCGACTTGTGGCAACGCCGCACCGAGCGCCCCGCGGCGTTTATCGAAGAAGCACGGCTGGCGCGTCAGCAGATTCTCAACGGCTCGCTGGCCAGTGATTGCGAAAGCGTTGCCCAGGCGCTGTTGCAAGTGGCGCGGGACGACCTGATGACCCGCGACCTCACGCTCGGCTCGATCCGCCGGGTGTTACAGGCGTTGATCGTGCATTTCCCGGTGTATCGCACCTACATCAGTGCGATGGGCCGTTCGGCGCAGGACGAGGTGTTTTTCCAGCAGGCCATGGAAGGTGCGCGCCAGACATTGAACGAAAGCGACTGGCCGGTGCTTGGGTCCATGTCCGCCTGGCTCGGCGGCCAGCCGTGGCAGCGCAAACCCCGCGGACGGTCGCGCAAGATCCTGCGCCACGCCTGCGTACGCTTTCAGCAACTGACCTCACCCGCCGCCGCCAAAGCCGTGGAAGACACCGCGCTGTACCGCTCGGCGGTGCTGCTTTCGCGCAATGACGTGGGCTACAACACAGAACAGTTCAGCGCCCCGGTCAGTGATTTTCACGCAACAAACCTGCAACGTCTGGCGACATTCCCCGACAACCTGCTGGCCACCGCCACCCACGACCACAAGCGCGGCGAAGACACCCGCGCGCGCCTGGCCGTACTCAGCGAGCGCAGCCACTGGTACGTCGAACAGGTCGAGCTGTGGCGCGCCCTCGCCCGGCCGTTGCGCTGCGACGATCAGATGCCGTCGGCTGCTGACGAGTTGATCCTCTATCAGGCGCTGCTCGGCAGTTGGCCGCTGGAACTGCACAACGACGATCAGGATGGATTCGCCGACTACGCCAAACGCATCTGGCAATGGCAGCAGAAAGCCCTGCGCGAAGCCAAGCTGCAAAGCAGCTGGAGTGCGCCGAACGAAGCCTACGAAAACGCCGCGCAATCCTTCACCGAACAGTTGTTACTCGCTCCGGAAGGTGAGTTGCTGCGAGGGGCACTGGCCAAGAGCGTCAACAGCATCGCCGCGGCCGGCGCCCTCAACAGTCTGGCGCAAACCTTGCTGCACGTGACCGTACCGGGCGTACCGGATCTGTATCAGGGCAACGAGTGCTGGGATTTCAGCCTTGTGGATCCGGACAACCGCCGGCCGGTGGACTACAGCTTGCGTGAACAATCACTGAAACCTGCTCCCGTATCGGAACTGCTGTCGAACTGGCGCAACGGGCGCATCAAGCAAGCGTTGATCGCTCAGGTACTGAACCTGCGCGCCGAACACACCGAGTTGTTTCGCCGAGGCTCGTACCAGGCCCTCGAGGTGCTGGGCAGCCAGGCGCACAACGTGCTCGCGTTTGCCCGTGAGCATGGGGGGCAACGGGCAATCGTCATCGTGCCGATCCGTTGCGCAACACTGCTGGAAAACGGTGCCGTCCCGCAGGTCGATGCGCTGCGCTGGGGCGATACGCGGGTCGAATTACCGTTCGCCGCCTTGGACGAAAATCTGAAGGGACTTTTTTCGAGCACCGCAGTCACAAAAAACAGGGAGCTGGAGGTCAGCGCTGCGCTGGGGGATGTCCCGGTCAATCTGTTTATCCAACACTTCTAGAAGCATGAGTTCAGTTCAGGAGCATTGCGATGAGTACCGACGATAAACGCATCCGCGAATTCGCCTATCAGATCTGGGAATCGGAAGGTAAGCCCGAAGGCCATGAAGCCCGCCACTGGGAGATGGCGCGCAAACTGGCCGAGGCCGAAGCTTTGGCACCGAAGAAATCGCCGAAGGCGGCGACTGGCAAAACGGCAGCCACCAAAGCCTCTGAGGCCAAGACGCCTGCGGCCAAGCCCAAGGCCACGACGGCGAAAGCCAAACCGGCGAGTGCCGCGAAAGTGATTCCACCGGGCGAAAAAGCCGCCGAGAAAAAGCCCCGCGCACCCCGCAAGCCCCCGGCAGCCTGAGGCTTTTCGAACCGTTGAACTGAATGGCCGTGTGGCGGGTTCGCTCGCCACCGAGGGTTCACTCGTCCTTTAAAAATGCCCACCCCGATTTGCAGGAGCAATCATGACCCGTCCAAAGAAAGCCGAGCCCGCCGCACACGCCGAGCCCTCGCGAATCCGTGAAGGCCTGCCCTTCCCGCTCGGCGCGACCTGGGATGGTCTGGGGGTGAACTTTGCGCTGTTTTCCGCCAACGCCACCCGCGTCGAACTGTGCATTTTCGACGATGCCGGCGAAGTCGAACTCGAACGCATCGAACTGCCGGAATATACCGACGAAATCTTCCACGGCTACCTGCCCGACGCGCACCCGGGCCTGATTTACGGCTACCGGGTCTACGGCCCCTACGACCCGGCCTACGGCCACCGCTTCAACCACAACAAATTGCTGATCGATCCCTACGCCAAGCAACTGGTCGGCCAGTTGAAATGGTCCGAAGCGCTGTTCGGCTACACCATCGGCCACCCGGATGCCGACCTCAGTTTCGACGAGCGTGACAGCGCGCCCTTCGTGCCCAAATGCAAGGTCATCGACCCGGCGCACACCTGGGGCAACGACCATCGCGTCAGCGTGCCGTGGGACAAGACCATCATTTACGAAACCCATGTGCGCGGCATCAGCATGCGCCACCCCGCCGTGCCGGATAACGTGCGCGGCACGTTTGCCGGGCTGATGGTCGACGATGTGCTGGAACACATCCGCAAACTCGGCGTGTCCACTGTCGAGCTGCTGCCGATCCACGCCTTCGTCAACGATCAGCACCTGCTGCACAAAGGCATGACCAATTACTGGGGCTACAACAGCATCGCCTTCTTCGCCCCGGACCCGCGTTATCTGGCCAGTGGCAAGATCGCCGAGTTCAAGGAGATGGTCGCGCACCTGCATGAAGCCAATCTCGAAGTGATTCTCGACGTGGTCTACAACCACACCGCCGAGGGCAACGAGCAAGGCCCCACTCTGTCGATGCGCGGGATCGACAACGCTTCGTACTATCGGCTGATGCCGGACGACAAGCGCTTCTACATCAACGATTCCGGCACCGGCAACACCCTCGACCTGAGCCACCCGTGCGTGCTGCAAATGGTCACTGATTCGCTGCGCTACTGGGCCAGTGAAATGCACGTCGATGGTTTCCGCTTTGACCTGGCAACCATTCTTGGCCGCTACCACGACGGTTTCGACGAACGTCACAGCTTCCTCGTCGCCTGCCGCCAGGACCCGGTGCTGCGCCAGGTGAAACTGATTGCCGAGCCGTGGGACTGTGGCCCCGGTGGCTATCAGGTTGGCAACTTCCCGCCGGGTTGGGTCGAATGGAACGACAAGTTCCGCGACACCGTGCGTGCGTTCTGGAAAGGTGACGACGGTCAGCTCGCCGACTTCGCCAGCCGCATGACCGCTTCCGGCGAGATGTTCAATCAGCGCGGCCGACGCCCTTACTCGTCAGTGAACTTCGTCACCGCCCACGACGGTTTCACCCTCAACGATCTGGTGTCCTACAACGACAAGCACAACGAGGCCAACGACGAAAACAACCAGGACGGCAGCAACAACAACCTGTCCTGGAACCACGGCGTCGAGGGGCCCACCGACGATCCGGAAATCAATGCGCTGCGTCACCGGCAAATGCGCAACTTCTTCGCCACCCTGCTGCTGGCCCAGGGCACGCCGATGCTGGTGGCCGGCGACGAGTTCGCCCGCACCCAGGACGGCAACAACAACGCCTACTGCCAGGACAGCGAGATCGGTTGGGTCAACTGGGACCTGAGCGAGGACGGCAAGGCGCTGCTCAAATTCGTCAAACGCCTGATCAAGCTGCGCCTGACCTACCCGATCCTGCGGCGCGGGCGTTTTCTGGTGGGTGAATACAACGAAGACATCGGGGTCAAGGACGTGACCTGGCTGGCACCGGACGCCACGGAAATGACCACCGAACACTGGCACGATGCACATAACCGCTGCCTGGGCATGTTGCTCGATGGCCGCGCCCAGGAAACCGGCATCCGCCGCAAGGGCGCCGACGCGACGTTGCTGCTGGTGGTCAACGCCCATCACGACATCGTCAACTTCACGCTGCCGGAAGTGCCTGAAGGTAGTTTCTGGACCTGCATGGTCGACACCAACCAACCGTCGATCCGCGGTCAGGAGCGCTTCGATTTCGGGCATCAATATTCGGTTACAGGGCGCTCGCTGCTGTTGTTTGAACTGCAACGCGACGAAGAAGACTGAGCGCAAGACACCGACACATCGGCCTCCACCGCTGGGTCTGCGATCACGACTTGAGAGTTACGGCACAGCTTGAATAAAAAAAACCGGAGCAGATTGATCTGCAACGCGACGAACCGTGCGTCTTGAGCAATACTCAGCATCGCGGCAATCCAGGGTTCGGAGCGCTGCAGGGTTATCAACCAGCCTTCACGGGTCAGACACGCGTTGCCGTGGGTGACTGAAGGCCAGACTCAACAAGGACGTCCTGCCCCATGAAACCGTTATCTCTCAGCGAAAGCGGCCTGCCGGCGCAAATCTGGAACAGCGCCGCGCAACTCGACAACATCCCCGTCATCAACACCCATAGCCTCGTGCCGCCCGGCGCGCGTGCGGTGGTCATTGCGCCACACCCCGGTGACGAAGTGGTGACCTGCGGCGGCTTGCTGCAACTGCTGTCTTCCCTTGGTCATCCCCTGCAATTGCTCTCGATCACCGACGGCAGCGCCAGCCATCCCGGCTCGCGCCAGTGGTCGGAAAAACGCCTGAGCGTGTTCCGCCCCCAGGAAAGCGTCGAAGCCTTGCGCCGCCTGGGCCTGCCGATGCACAGCCTGAAATGGGTGCGTGGCGGTTTCACAGACAATGCCCTGTTTGAACAGGAAGCCCAATTGACCGAGTTCATCTCGCGTTACCTGCGACCCGGTGACGTGGTGTTCAGCACCTGGTGCGAAGACGGCACCGAAGATCATGAAGTGGTCGGTCGGGCCAGCGCCAAAGCCGCACGACTGGCCGGTGCCAGCTACCACGATGTGCCGGTCTGGGCCTGGCACTGGCCCGAGCGCGATCAGGCACAGATTCCGTGGCACCGCGCGCGCAAGCTGCGCCTCGATACCTGGACCGTCGCGCGCAAGAGCCACGCCACCCACGCCTACGCCAGCCAGTTGAACGGCGAACCGGCCATCGGCATTGCACCGTTGTTGCCCAGGGCTATTCTGGAGCGCATGCGCCTGCCTTATGAAATTGTCTTCGTGGATTGAAGGCCAGGCGCGGGCAGTCACTCAATGTGAACTGCCCGCGCCCGGATCAGTCGCATGAAAAGGCAGTCATGATTCAGAGGAGCGACCGTGTCCAGCGACCCCAAGCGTCACGTCATCGACGCACAGCCCTTGAACCCGTCGACCATCCATCGCCTGCGGGTGTTGACGGTCAACACGCACAAGGGTTTTACCGCACTCAACCGCCGTTTCATTCTTCCGGAGCTGCGTGAAGCGGTGCGCAGTACCCGCGCCGACCTGGTGTTTCTTCAGGAAGTGGTGGGCGAACACGAACGGCATTCGAATCGCTACAACGAGTGGCCGCAAACCTCGCAGTACGAATTCCTCGCCGACAGCATGTGGAGCGATTTCGCCTACGGCCGCAACGCCGTCTACCCCGACGGTCACCACGGCAACGCCCTGCTGTCGAAGTACCCGATCCGCGAATACCGCAACCTCGATGTCTCGATCACCGGCCCGGAACGCCGCGGTCTGCTGCACTGCGTACTGGATGTACCGGGGCACGATGAGGTTCATGCGATCTGCGTGCACCTGAGCCTGCTCGAAAGCCACCGTCAATTGCAGCTGCAACTGCTCTGTCAGTTGCTCGAGTCCCTGCCGGAGGACGCGCCGGTGATCATCGCCGGCGACTTCAATGACTGGCAGATGCAGGGCAACCTCACCCTCTCCCGCCGCGACTACCTGCACGAAGCCTTCGAGCGTCATCACGGCCGGCCCGCCAAGACCTACCCGGCGCGCTTCCCGCTGCTGCGGCTGGACCGGGTCTACCTGCGCAATGCCAGCAGCCATGATCCGCAGATACTCGGCAACAAGCCCTGGACGCATTTGTCGGATCACTTGCCGCTGGCGGTCGAGGTGCATCTGTAGTTCGACCGCGCCACGAGTGTCTACACCAGCACCGACTACAGTCGCAATATTGACAGCAATGACCTGCGTGGCCTGGCAGGAAATCTGGGCGTTCGCATCAGTTGGCAAGCCGATAGCAGGCTAAGCAAACGCTCTGTTTCGCGGTTTCAGGTGTGTTTTTCCCTGCAAACAACAACTTAGATATGTGCAGAAAAACAAACGCTTGCAACCTCTGATTTAGCCATACCGCTCATCGTCCAATTTCTTGACGCAGGGACATCGGTCTTCTTAGCTCTACCTTACTACCCCCGGAAACACTACCCGGGGCGGGCCTTCGGACACTTGTAAAAACGGGTGGCTGCGGGTTCGCCTCGCTCCATTCGGTCGCCCCTCGTTCGGGGTAGGAGAGACGCCAAGGCGAGATACCACATGCGCTAGCAAGGTAGATCTTCATGAAAACCTCACTCACCCCACACGAGATCAAAATCACCTTTTGCACCGTTTCAAGTTCTATCTTGCTGTGCTCATCCATGGAGGCGCAGGCGGGTCCTGTGGCGGATGAGACCACGCCCTGGTATCGCCAGGACGTACCGATCCTGACGCTGCCCGCGACCGTCATCACCCCCGACCCGCAACGCTTGAGCCCGCGCCCCGACCTGCGCGGCAACTACCTGATCACCGAAGACCTTGCTCCCTCGGCCTGGGATCAACTCTACGGACAAGCCTCTCGCCAGGCACAGACCGACCTCCTCAACCCCGGGTTCGCGACACCCGGCGGCGGAGCGCTCAAAGGACCGCCAGTGCTGACCCTGCAAGGCAGCAGCGGCCAGACCCAACGGATCGGATTGATCAGCGGCACGTACCAGATCCAGGGCAACGGCAACGGTCTGATCGTCAACCGCGCCCTCGTCGATCCGACCACCGACACCCTCAACTTGCAAGGCCAGAGCCTCGGCGCCTACTACAGCCTGACCGGGTCTGAAGGCTGGCACGTCGACCTGTCGGCCAGCGGTGGCCGGGTCAGTGGCTTCAGCCGTAATGAACAGGGCGCGCGCCTGGCCACTGAGGGCAGTGCGATGACGTTCTCGGTGGAGGGCGGGTTCCCGATCGGCTTGAGCGAAAACTGGGTTGTCGAGCCACAGGCGCAGTTGATCAATCAGCGGATCACCCTCGACACGCCCTACGCGGGTTCGGGCAACGCTTCATCGAGTGACATTTCGTCCTGGAGCGGCCGGGTCGGCGCTCGGCTGAAAGGCAGTTACGACCTGAGCGGTCTGCCGGTCGAACCCTACGTTCGCACCAACTTGTGGCACACGGTGTACACCGGCAACACGGTGACCCTCGATCAGGTGGACAAGATCAGCAGCAGCCGCAAGTCATCGACGGTGGAGTTGGGTCTGGGTCTGGTGGCGAAGGTCACGCCGTCGGTGAGCCTGTATGTCAGCGCCGACTACAGCAGTGACGTGGATGACAATGATCTGAACGGGTTGATCGGCAGTCTGGGAATCCGGATGCGCTGGTAAGGACACTTCCGGTCGCCCTGCGGGAGCGAGCCGCTCGCTCCCGCAGGTTCTTCATCAACGTTCGGGCTTGAGGATCAACACCGCCAGTGGCGGCAGATTCAGCTCCAGCGACAACGCCTGGCCATGGCTCGGCACATCATCGGTGAACGCCCCGCCACCATTGCCGTAATTGGAACCGGCATAGGTGTCGGCATCACTGTTGAGCAACTCGCTCCAGCGCCCGGCAAACGGCACACCCACCCGATACGACTGACGCGGCACTGGCGTGAAGTTGGCCACCACCAACACCGGCGAACCGTCCTTGCTCCAGCGCAGCCAGGCGTAGACGCTGTTGATCGCATCGTCACCGATCAGCCACTGAAACCCTTGCGGCGCGTCGTCCTGTTCGTGCAGCGCCGGTTCTTCGCGGTACAAACGGTTCAGATCGCCAACCAGTTTCTGCACGCCTTTGTGCTCGGAATACTGGAGCAGATACCAATCCAGCTGCTGATCGTGATTCCACTCACGCCACTGGCCGAACTCGCAACCCATGAACAGCAGTTTCTTGCCCGGATGGGTCCACATGAAGCTCAGGTAAGCCCGCAGGTTGGCGAATTTCTGCCAGCGGTCGCCGGGCATCTTGTCGATCAGCGAGTGCTTGCCGTGCACCACTTCGTCATGGGAAATCGGCAGGATGAATCGCTCGGACCAGGCGTAGACCAGACCGAAACTCAGCTCGTTGTGATGATGGGCGCGGTACACCGGATCCTGCTGGATGTAATGCAGCGAATCGTGCATCCAGCCCATGTTCCACTTGTAGGCAAAACCGAGGCCGCCCTGCTGGGTACTTTGACTGACGCCGGGCCACGCCGTGGATTCCTCGGCAATCACTAAAGCTCCCGGTGCTTCCAGCGCCACCACATCATTCAAATGGCGAAGGAAGTCGATGGCTTCCAGATTCTCCCGACCGCCGTGGCGATTGGGCACCCACTCCCCGGCCTTGCGCGAATAGTCGCGGTACAGCATCGATGCCACCGCATCGACCCGCAATCCATCGACGTGGAAATGCTTCAGCCAATGCAACGCCGACGCCAGCATGTAGCCATGCACTTCAGTGCGGCCCAGGTTGTAGATCAGCGTGTCCCAGTCCTGATGAAAGCCTTCCAGCGGGTTGCCGTATTCGTACAGCGCGGTGCCGTCGAACTGCGCCAGGCCATGGGTATCGGTCGGGAAATGCGCCGGCACCCAGTCGAGAATCACGCCGATTTCCGCCTGATGGCAGGCATTGATGAACGCCGCGAACTCGTCCGGCGTACCGTAACGCGCACTCGGCGCGAACTGTGACAGCAACTGGTAACCCCAGGAACCGCCAAACGGATGCTCCATGATCGGCATCAGCTCGATGTGGGTGAAGCCCAGTTCTTTGACGTAGGGAATCAGCCGTTCGGCCAGCTCCGGCCAGGTGTACTGGCGCGCCACTTCACCCAGATCGTCGAGTTCACACTGCCAGGATCCGGCATGCAGCTCATAGATCGACAGCGGCGCATTGTGTTGCTGGCGCTCGCTGCGTCCGTTCATCCAGTCCTGATCCTGCCAGTCGACTTGCAGCGGCGAGGCGACTTTGGAAGCGGTGTCCGGCGGCAGGCTGGTGGCCAGCGCCATCGGGTCAGCCTTGAGCGGCAGGATACCGTGAGCGCCGAGGATTTCGTATTTGTACAGATCGCCCGCCTGCAGGCGCGGAATGAACAACTCCCAGACCCCGGACGGATGCCGCAGACGCATCGGATGCCGACGCCCGTCCCAGACGTTGAAGTCACCGACCACCGACACCCGTCGGGCATTCGGCGCCCACACGGCAAACCGCACACCGTCGACGCCATCGACGGTTTTCAGCTGCGCGCCGAGGCAACCGCTGAGGTCGCGATGATTGCCCTCGGCGAACAGGTACAAATCCATTTCACCGAGCAATGGCCCGAAGCTGTAGGGGTCTTCCGCGACCTGTTCGCCACCGGCCCAGCGGGTGCGCAACTGATACGGCCGCGAAGGCTCGAAATGCCCGACGAACAGCCCCGGCGTTTCGGTCGCCTCCAGCGGACCGCGCTCCTCGCCGGTGTCCTTGTCCAGCACCGTGACACTCAATGCACCGGGCAGATACGCCCGGATGAACTGCCCGCCGGCACCATCGCCGTGGGGTCCGAGAATGGAAAACGGGTCCTGATGTTCTGCGCGTACCAAGGCATCGATGTCCTTCGCCCTGGGCAGCAAGCGTTCTTTAACGTGACCCTGTTCCTTGTTCGAGAAACTCATGACTACTCTCCACCAAGATCGGAAAAGGGTTCAAGCCCCGTCAATAACCCATACAGACCGTGCAACGGCACGGGCAGCCAGGTGGGGCGATTTTCGGCTTCATAGGCCACCTCGTAGGCCGCTTTCTCCAGGCCGAACAACGCCAGTGCGGCGTCGGCACCTTCAGGATCTTGCCAGGCATGATCAAGACTAGCTGCCGCCCGGCGATATGCCTCGACAAATGCTTCGCGGGCCTCACGCAAATAGCGTTCGGCGACCCGGCGACGCGCCGCCTCTGCTTCGGGACTGTTGTCGACGTTGTGCACATTGATGGTCATCGCGGCGGCGTAATCGAATGAGCGCAGCACCCCGCTGACATCCTTGTACGGGCTGTGCTTGCCACGGCGCTCGGCCAGTGGCCGCGCCGGTTCGCCTTCGAAGTCGATCAGGTACGCGTCGCCCTTGATCACCAGTACCTGGCCCAGATGCAGGTCGCCATGGACGCGGATGCGCAAGCCGCCGGCGGATTTTTTCGCCAGCTCCTGCACATGGGCGAGGATGGTTTTCTTGTGGTCGAGCAGACGACCGACCAGCTTCTGATCCGCCGCATCAAGTTCGCCCTGATGCTGCTTGAGCAGCTTCAGCGCATGCTCGACCTGAGCGCCCACGTCCTTGCCGGTCGCCTGCGCATCCTTGGCCGAGCTGACCTGCGGTGCGAAGTCCTTGTTGTCGCTCGGAGCCGCCAGCACCTGATGCATTTCCCCCAGGCGCTGACCCAGCATGCCGGCGAAATCCTTCAGTTCGCCAAGCGCGTTGTAGTGTTGCGACTGTTCGGAAACGGCATCCGCCAGCTCGTCGCGCAACGCCCGTTCGAGGTTGTTCTGCGCCCATTCCCAGGCGTCGCCCTGATTGCTCAAATAGCCCTGCGCAATCATCAGCAAATTGTCTTCGCCCTCCCCGTCGCGACGAATCACCGCACCGAGCAGCGGGGAGATATTGGCAAACCCGGCGGCGGTCAGGTAAGCGCTCATCTCCAGTTCCGGGTGTACGCCGGACGCGACTTTGCGGATCAGCTTGAGCACCAGACTGTTGCCGATCACCACCGAACTGTTGGATTGCTCGGCGGACAGGTAACGCACTTCGGACTCGGCGCCGAGGCCGAGCTTGTCCAGTTGCGGCGTGGCTTCGAAACGGATGTCTCCGTCACTCGATTCCAGCACCGTGCCACTCTGCATACCTTGCAGCACCGCGCGAATGAACGCTTCAAGGCTGAAGGCATCGGTGATCAGCCCGACCTGACGTACCCGACGCACCCGCGCCAGGGCCAGTTGCTGCGGCAAGGCCGGTCCGACCTGATCTTCCGAAATGAAGCCGAACGGCAATTGGTAACGACTGCTCTGCCCGCCGCTGCTGACTTCGATTTCGCTGAGCAACACCGGATGCTGCGCGTCGCCGAAACGCACGCCATAGGCCAGCCGTACTTGCTCGATCGCCGCATCCTTGCCGGCGAACCAGCGGCGATTCTGCAACCAGTTCGGCAGGATGCCCTGTTCGAGGGTGACCCGGGACGGCGCCTCGAGCAGTTCCTCCATGCGTTTTTTCAGCACCAGCGTGGTGAAGTCCGGCAGGCTCTGCGCCGGTTCGACGTGCCAGCTCGGCATCTGGTTTTCCGCCGCGAGGCCAAACCAGTAGAAGCCGTAAGGCGCCAGGGTCAGCAGGAAATTCAACTGACCGATGGGCGGAAACGCATTACCGCCGAGCATCTCCACCGGCACCATGCCGACATAGGCCGACAGGTCCAGCTCTACGGCTTGGGCGCTGCGCGAGACGTTGGCCACGCACAGGATGATTTCGTGTTTGCCGTCAGGCCCGGTGTATTCGCGGGTGTAGGCCAGAACGCGACGGTTGGCCGGCGACAGCATCTTCAAGGTGCCGCGACCGAAGGCCTTGGACTGCTTGCGCACGGTCAGCAGGCGACGGGTCCAGTTCAGCAGCGAATGCGGGTCACCGGCCTGGGTTTCGACGTTGACCGACTGATAGCCGTACTGCGGGTCCATGATCGGCGGCAGCACCAGACTGGCCGGGTCGGCCCTGGAGAATCCGCCGTTGCGGTCGATCGACCATTGCATCGGCGTGCGCACGCCATCGCGGTCGCCGAGGTAGATGTTGTCGCCCATGCCGATCTCATCGCCGTAATACAGGGTCGGCGTGCCGGGCATCGACAGCAGCAGACTGTTGAGCAATTCGATACGCCGGCGGTCGCGCTCCATCAGCGGCGCCAGACGCCGGCGAATGCCGAGATTGATCCGCGCACGACGGTCGGCGGCGTAGTAGTTCCACAGGTAGTCGCGTTCCTTGTCGGTGACCATCTCCAGCGTCAGTTCATCGTGGTTGCGCAGAAAAATCGCCCATTGGCAGTTGGCCGGGATCTCCGGGGTCTGGCGCAGGATGTCGGTGATCGGGAAGCGATCTTCCTGGGCCAGCGCCATGTACATGCGCGGCATCAGCGGGAAATGAAACGCCATGTGGCATTCGTCGCCGTTGACGCCCTCGGCGTCGGTGTCACCGAAGTACAGCTGGGTGTCTTCCGGCCATTGGTTGGCCTCGGCCAGCAGCATGCGGTCCGGGTAGTTGGCGTCGATCTCGGCGCGGATCTGCTTGAGGACGTCGTGGGTCTCCGGCAGGTTTTCATTGTTGGTGCCGTCGCGCTCGATCAGGTACGGAATGGCATCCAGCCGCAAGCCGTCGATGCCCATGTCCAGCCAATAGCGCATCACCGACAGCACGGCTTTCATGACTTGCGGGTTGTCGAAATTGAGATCCGGCTGGTGCGAATAGAAACGGTGCCAGAAGTACTGGCCGGCCACCGGGTCCCAGGTCCAGTTGGACTTTTCGGTGTCGAGAAAAATGATCCGGGTGCCGTCGTACTTCTGGTCGTCATCGGACCACACATAGAAGTCGCGGGCCGCTGAACCGGGCTTGGCCTTGCGTGCTCTTTGGAACCACGGGTGCTGATCCGAGGTGTGGTTGATGACCAGTTCGGTGATGACCCGCAGGCCACACTTGTGCGCCTCTGCGATGAAGCGTTTGGCGTCGGCCATCGTCCCGTAATCGCTGTGTACGCCACGGTATTCGGCGATGTCGTAACCGTCATCGCGCCGTGGCGAGGGGTAGAACGGCAACAGCCAGATGGTGTTGACGCCAAGATCGGCGATGTAATCGAGTTTGGCGATCAGGCCGGGAAAATCGCCGATCCCGTCGTTGTTGGAGTCGAAAAAGGATTTGACGTGGACTTGATAGATAACCGCGTCCTTGTACCAGAGCGGGTCCTTGATGAAGGTGGCTGACTTGGGTTTCTTCGCCATGTGAAACTCCTGTTCGATGCATGAATGCGTCGGCCCGGATCAAGGGGCGGTGATCCGCCAGATCCCGAACGGCTGATAAGCCGGGTCGATCCGCATGAACTGGTACTTGCCGTGCCAGTCCCAGCGATGGCCGTTCATCAGGTCTTCGCCGTGGGTGGTGGCGTCGTCCGGCAGGCCCATCTCCCACAGTGGCAATTCGAAATTGGCCTCCTGCACGTGGTGCGGATCGAGACTGACGGCCACCAGAATGAAATTGCTGCCATCGGCGCTGCGCTTGCCGAAGTACAGAATGTTGTCGTTCCAGGCGTTGTAGATCTTCAGGCCCAGATGGCTGTGCAGCGCCGGGTTCTGCCGGCGGATGCGATTGAGCTGGGCGATCTCGGCAATGATGTTGTCGGGCGCATTGAAGTCGCGGACGCGGATCTCGTACTTCTCGGAATCGAGGTATTCCTCCTTGCCCGGCACCGGCGCCGATTCGCACAGTTCGAACCCCGAGTACATGCCCCACAGGCCCGAGCCCATGGTCGCCAGCGCCGCACGAATGAGAAACCCCGGACGCCCCGACTCATGCAGGAACGCCGGATTGATATCCGGTGTGTTGACGAAGAAATTCGGTCGGTAGCATTCGCGCCACGGCGATTCGTTGAGTTCGCTGAAATAGCTCGCCAATTCGGCCTTGGTGTTGCGCCAGGTGAAATAGGTGTAGCTCTGGGTGTAACCGACCTTGCCCAGCCGCGCCATCATCGCCGGGGTGGTGAACGCTTCGGCGAGGAAGATCACTTCCGGGTACAGCGTGCGCACATCGGCGATCAGCCATTGCCAGAACGGCAGCGGTTTGGTGTGCGGGTTGTCGACGCGAAAGATCTTTACGCCCTCCTCGACCCAGCCGACGACGATGTCGCGCAGCTCGACCCACAGGCTCGGAATCGCTTCCGGCGCATAGAAGTCGACGTTGACGATGTCCTGGTATTTCTTCGGCGGATTCTCCGCGTATTTGATCGTGCCGTCCGGCCGCCAGTTGAACCAGCCCGGATGTTGCTTGAGCCACGGGTGATCCTGGGAACACTGGATGGCGAAATCGAGGGCGATTTCCAGACCATGATCAGCAGCAGCCGCCACCAGTCGACGAAAGTCCTCGCGAGTGCCGAGCTGCGAATGAATCGCTTCGTGCCCACCTTCTTCGCTGCCGATCGCATACGGGCTGCCCGGATCGTCCGGCCCTGCAATCAGGGAATTGTTGCGGCCCTTGCGGTGGCTACGACCGATCGGGTGGATCGGCGTGAAATACAGCACGTCGAAGCCCATGTCCTGAATCATCGGCAACCGCGCATGCACATCATTGAAGGTACCGTGACGGGCGGGATCGTCGGTGATCGAGCGGGGAAACAGCTCGTACCAACTGGCGAACCCGGCCAGTTCGCGCTCGACGTCCAGCGGAAATTCATTGCTGATGCTCAGATACGGGCGGTGATCGGCCTCAGTCATCAGTTGTGCACTCTGCGGGTGCAGAAACAGCGCCACCTGCTCGGTTTCGAGCAGCCCGGACAATTCGTGGTGCAGCGCCGCCAGCCGCTCACTGAGCGGGCCTTCGCTGCGTTCGGCCGCCTGTTGCACCATCGTGCGGCCCTCTTGCAACTCCAGGCTGACCGGGACGGCGGCGGTGTGCTTTTTCTCCAGCTCGTACTGAAAACTGGCGAACAGGTCGATCCAGGCTTCGATCAGGTACAGATAGCGGCCCATGCGCTGGGGCCGGAACCGGCCCTCCCAGCCATTGTTGCCCTGATCGGCCATGACTTCGCTTTGCCAGACTTCCTCGCCTTCTTCGCGCCAGCGGATGCGCACCGCCAGTTTGTCGTGACCATCGGCGAAGATCTTGCTGGTGACCACGATTTCGCGCCCGACCACAGCCTTGACGGCAAACTGCCCGCCCTCCAGCGAAGGCTGAGTGTTTTCGATGACGATGCGTGGCAGAAGCAACGCCTGCGACAGCGGGATGTGCGGGTTGTAGCTCTGTTCGGAGGGTTTTTCAGCAGTCATTGAGCATCTCTCCTTAACGCCCCAAGGACGCTCGCTTGCCTGTTTGGCGATCACGGCCGGGCCTGCGCCCGACGATGAACTCTCTCAGGTTCCGAGCGACCCTCGCCGGCAAAAGTTCACAGGGATTTGCCCCGCCACAAAATCGGATCGAATTCGCGGTGAAGTGGTCAACCCACTTAAGCACTTCTCACGCCATGTGCCACACGGAGGTTCATCTGATGAGTATTCCGATCCCCGCTGAAACGCCCGATCCGAACATCGACAAACCCGTCCTGCCCGAAACCGAGCCGCAGCCGATCCCCGAACAGGAGCCACCGGGCACCACGCCGCCGCCCAAGGAAGAGCCACCGACGACCATGCCGCCAGTGATCGTCTAGCGACCATTAATCGGTTGCGCAGAACGATCACTCGGGGCTGCGCCCTAACCTTTCAACACCCTTGGAAAAAGGACAGCCCCATGACCGTGCGCATCGAAAACCAGACCTGTTTTTTCGCCACCGAAAACGGTGAGCAGATTCGCCTGTGCGGTGACCTGACAATAATCACCGACAGTGAAAAATCGATGTCAGCCGTGGAAATCGAAGGCCGGCGCATTTACATCACAGAAGCTGAAGCCGATGCGCTGACCGTCGCAGGCGCCCGAGACGGACGCAAACACCTCAAGGCCACCGACAGTGATTCGGTGATTTGACTGACCCCGGTCAAGATCCTGCGCAGACGTCTGGGATAGGCGTCTGCGCCCCGCCCCGTCAACTGCTTCAAGTTGTCGCAGGGCCGGGCGCAAAACCCATCTGATACGCTTTTTATTGAAATACCTGAGTCTGTTATGCAAACAGATCGGCGCTCATAGTTCACTGGCCTGATGGAGGCTGATGAGCGAACGACCATGAGCGAACGAATCCCCGTCCGAACCGTAGAAGCAACGCCTCACATAAAAAAAGTACCGGCGCGCCCAATGAAGGCGAAGAACGCCAGCAGCGACAACCAGATCTTCACCCGCAGCTTCACCGGCCTGTTCCGCACCTTGCGCATGAGCGGCGCGGGGTTTCTGTTCCTGTTGTTTTTCGGCACCGTGTGGCTGAACTGGGGCGGACGTCAGGCGGTTCTCTGGGACCTTTCCGAAAGCAAGTTCCACATCTTTGGCGCGACCTTCTGGCCGCAGGACTTCATTCTGCTGTCGGCGCTGCTGATCATCGCCGCGTTCGGCCTGTTCGCCATCACCGTGTTCGCAGGCCGGGTCTGGTGTGGTTACACCTGTCCGCAGAGCTCGTG
Source organism: Pseudomonas allokribbensis (assembly GCF_014863605.1). NCBI lineage: Bacteria > Pseudomonadati > Pseudomonadota > Gammaproteobacteria > Pseudomonadales > Pseudomonadaceae > Pseudomonas > Pseudomonas allokribbensis. Next base: position 3,063,125 of record NZ_CP062252.1, on the reverse strand, counting down.
GACGTGGATCTTCATGTGGTGCGAGAAGATCACCGAAGGTGAACGTAACCAGCGGATCAAGCTGCAAGCTGCACCGTGGAGCCTGAACAAACTGGCACGGCGTGCAGCCAAGCACACACTGTGGCTGGCGATCAGCGTGCTGACCGGCCTGACCTTTGTCGGCTACTTCACCCCGATCCGCCCACTGGCCGAAGAACTGCTGACCCTGCAGATCGGCGGTGTCAGTCTGTTCTGGGTGCTGTTTTTCACCGGCGCCACCTACATCAACGCCGGCTGGCTGCGCGAAGCGGTGTGCATGCACATGTGCCCGTATGCGCGGTTCCAGAGCGTGATGTTCGACAAGGACACCCTGGCAATTTCCTACGACGTGGCCCGTGGCGAAAACCGTGGCCCGCGCAAACGTGACGTGAAGCCGGCCGAAGCCGGCCTCGGTGATTGCATCGACTGCCAGTTGTGCGTGCAGGTCTGCCCGACCGGCATCGACATCCGCGACGGCCTGCAAATGGAATGCATCGGCTGCGCAGCGTGCATCGACGCCTGCGATTCGATCATGGACAAGATGAATTACGCCCGAGGCCTGATCCGCTATACCTCTGAGCGCGAGTTGCAGGGTGGCAAGACGCACTTGCTGCGTCCAAGGCTGATCGGTTACGTCGCGGTGCTGGTGCTGATGATCGGTGCCCTCGCCCTGGCCCTGGTCGAACGGCCGATGGTGTCGCTGGACGTGACCAAGGACCGTGGCCTGTTCCGCGAGAACGGCCAGGGCCAGATCGAAAACATCTACACCCTCAAAGTCATCAACAAGACCCAACAGCGCCAGGACTACAACCTGAGCCTGGTGGATGGCGACGGCTTCCAGCTGCAAGGCAAGACCGAGCTGAGCCTGGCAGCAGGCGAGATCATCGATGTGCCGGTGTCGGTGGCGATGATCACGGAACGCCCGGCCAGCAGCTCGCAGACCTTGAGCTTCAAGATTGCCGACAGCGATGAGCCCGAGGTTTATAGCGTGGCGAAGAGCCGGTTTGTTGCGCCGATGAATCGTTGAACCTTTAAGATGCAACCCTTTGTGCCAATGGCGCTGCGCCCATTGGCACAACCGTTTTCCAAATCCCATCCATTGCAGGACACCGATGAAACGCTACGAAAAATTCGCCGACGACATCGCTGAACTGATCCGCTCCGGCGTCCTCGGCCCCGGTCAGCGGGTGCCGTCGGTGCGCTACGCGAGCCAGACCTATGGCGTCAGCCCGTCCACGGTGTTCCAGGCCTATTACCTGCTGGAACGTCGCGGCCTGATCCGCGCCCGGCCGCGCTCCGGCTATTTCGTCAACACCCACGCCCCGAGCCCGTTCTCGGAGCCGGTGATCAGCAGCCAGGTCAACGAATCCACCAAGGTCGACGTCAGCGAACTGGTGTTCTCGGTACTGGAATCGATCAAGGATCCGAGCACCGTACCGTTCGGCTCGGCTTTCCCCAGCCCCGAACTGTTCCCGCTGCAACGCCTGTCACGTTCGCTGGCCAGCGCCGCCCGGGAAATGGACCCGCGCATGGTGGTCACCGACATGTCGCCGGGCAACCCGCAACTGCGCCGGCAGATCGCCCTGCGCTACATGGTCGGCGGGCTGATGCTGCCGATGGAAGAACTGCTGATCACCAATGGCGCCCTCGAAGCGCTGAACCTGTGCCTGCAAGCGGTGACCGAACCCGGCGACCTGGTGGCCATCGAGGCCCCCGCGTTCTATGCCAGCCTGCAAGTGCTCGAGCGGCTGAAGCTCAAAGCCGTGGAAATCCCCGTGCACCCCCGCGACGGCATCGACCTAGGTGTGCTCGCCCAGACCCTGGAGCGGCATCCGATCAAGGCCTGCTGGTGCATGACCAGTTTCCAGAACCCGATGGGCGCGACCATGCCCGAGGCCAAGAAACAGGAACTGGTGGAACTGCTGAAACGCCATCAAGTGCCGCTGATCGAAGACGACGTCTACGCCGAACTCTATTACGGCCAGCAGGCGCCGAAACCGGCCAAAGCCTTCGACACCGAAGGACTGGTGATGCATTGCGGCTCGTTTGCCAAGAGCCTGGCTCCCGGCTACCGCATCGGCTGGGTCGCCGCCGGACGCTACGCGCAGAAGATCGAACGCCTGAAACTGATGACCTCACTCTGCGCCTCGATGCCGGCCCAGGCGGCCATTGCCGACTACCTGCAACACGGCGGCTACGACCGTCACCTGCGCAAATTGCGCTATGCCCTGGAAGAACAGCAAAGCGCCATGCTCGCGGCCATCGCCCGCTACTTCCCGGCCCAGACCCGCGTGAGCCAACCGGCCGGCGGCTATTTCCTGTGGCTGGAACTGCCACCGCAGATGGATTCGTTGAAGTTGTTTCAGATGGCGTTGGCGCAAGGCATCAGCATTGCGCCGGGGCCGATTTTCTCGCCGACTCAACGATTCAGGAATTGCATCCGGCTGAACTACGGCAGCCCGTGGACCGAGAGTTCGGAAAAGGCGATGGAGACGTTGGGGCGGATTGTGCGGTCGTTCTGAGGATCACTGTCGTGTTGATCGTTCCCACACCGTCTGCGTGGGAACGATCTTTCAACGATCATTAAGCTTAACGCCCGCCGCCGAGATCGACGAAGGTCCCGGTGGCATACGAAGCCTTGTCCGACAGCAACCACACAATCGCCTCCGCCACTTCATCCGGCCGCCCGCCTCGGGCCATCGGAATCGCCGACTCCAGCTTGCTGACCCGATCCGGATCGCCGCTCAAGGCGTGGAAATCGGTGTAGATGTAGCCCGGGCGCACCGCGTTGACCCGAATCCCCTCGCCCGCCACTTCCTTGGACAGACCGATGGTGAATGTGTCGAGCGCGCCCTTGGACGCGGCGTAGTCGACGTACTCATTCGGAGAGCCCAGGCGCGCAGCGACCGAGGAGACGTTGACGATGCTGCCGCCCTGCCCGCCGTGTTTGGGCGACATGCGCAGGATCGCATGCTTGGCGCAGAGGATCGGCGCCAGAACGTTGGTTTTCATGATTTTGAGGATGCGGAATTCGGACATTTCGTCGACCCGCGATTTGTGCCCGACGGTGCCGGCGTTGTTCACCAGTGCGGTGACCCGGCCCAGCTCCGTGTCGACCCGATGAAACAGGCCGATCACTTCGTCTTCGATACTGACATCGGCGCGCACGGCAATGGCAGTGGCGCCGCGTTCACGCACCTGGTCGAGTACGTGGTGGGCTGCCTGTTCGTCCGTCTGGTAATTGATGCAGATCCGATAGCCTTGCTCGGCAGCCAACAGCGCAGTGGCGGCCCCGATTCCGCGACCGCCGCCAGTGATCACAATGACTTTATCCATGCAGGCTTTCCCCCCAATGCACACGTAACAGTCGCAGGAAGAATAACCGTCATTGCGGGGTTTTGCATGGCCTGTGTCAGTCGTTCAGTTCACCGCCAATGGCTTGCCACGCACGATGTCCTGCAGGAAGCGATCCGCCGGCATCGGGTGGCCGAGCAGATAACCCTGCAGCGAATCGCAGCCCAGTTGCGTCAAAAAGTCCTGCTGCACGCCGGTCTCCACGCCTTCGGCCACGATGCGCAGGCCCAGCGCCTGACCGAGCGCGACAATCGCCGAGACGATGGCGGCGTCGTCGCTGTCATGCTCCAGGTCGCGGACAAAACCGCGATCGATCTTCAACTCGTTGGCCGGCAGGCGCTTGAGGTACATCAGGCTCGAATAACCGGTGCCGAAGTCATCGATGGAAAGATCGACGCCCATGTCGGACAGTTCCTGCAACACCGTCATGCTCGCGTCGGCATCGCTCATGGCCGTGGTTTCGGTGATTTCCAGGGTCAGACTGTTGGCCGGCAAGTGGTGAGTGGCCAAGGCCTTGGCGACGCTTTGCACCAGCCCGGTGTGGCAGAACTGCAACGCCGACAGGTTCACTGCGATTCGCCAGTCGGTGTAGCCCAGCACGTACCACTCGCGCATCTGCCGGCAGGCTTCGTTGAGTACCCATTCGCCGATCGGAATGATCAGCCCGGTCTTTTCGGCCAGATCGATGAACTTGTCCGGCATCAGCATGCCGTGGAGCGGGTGCTCCCAGCGCAGCAACGCTTCGGCACCGACCGGACGCCCGTCGGCCGCGTGGAACTTGGGTTGGTAATGCAGGCTGAACTGACTGTGTTCCAGCGCCGCACGCAGGTCCTGCAACAGTTGCAGCTGCTTGCGGGCGTTGCTGTTCATCGAGGCGTCGAAGAAGCTGTAGCCGTTCTTACCGCCGCCCTTGGCGTGGTACATCGCGGCGTCGGCGTTCATCAGCAGTTCCTGGGCGTTCTGGCCGTTACCCGGGTACAGGGCGATGCCGACGCTGGCGGAAATCTGCAGGTCATGTTCGGCCACGCGGAACGACTGCGCGATCAAGCCGACCTGACGCGCCGCCAGACCCAGTGCATCGTTGGGCTCGGTCAGGCGCACCAGCAAGACAAATTCATCGCCGCCGATCCGCGCCAGCGTGTCGAGGCTGCGCAAGTCTTCGCGCAGACGCACCGCCACTTCGCGCAGCAACTGGTCGCCCATGTGGTGACCGAAAGCGTCGTTGACCGGTTTGAAGCCGTCCAGATCGATGAACATCAGCGCAAAACAACCGCCCTGCTCGTTGACCTTTTTCATCGCCTGATTGATCCGGTCGTCCAGCAGCATGCGGTTCGGCAGGCCGGTCAGGGTGTCGTGCAGGGCCAGTTGGGTGAGTTCGCGGTTGGCCACGGTCAACGAATGGGCCAGATCAGCGGTGCGCGCTTCGAGGCGGGCATCGAGAATCGAGGTCAGCAGTGCAATGCTCAGCACCGCGAGCGTGGTGATCAGCACCAGATTATCGAGGCCATTGCCATTCAGACCGCTGAGCGCTGCGCCGCAGAAACTGCCTTCGGGAAACCGCGCCGCCGCCATGCCCGTGTAGTGCATGCCGACAATCGCGATGCCCATGACGATGGCTGCGCCGGCACGAAACAGGCGCACGTAAGGCGAATGCTGACGAAGACGAAAGGCAATCCACAATGCGGCGGCCGACGCGCCGACGGCGATCAGCAGCGAAGCGCCGAACAGCGACGGATCGTAATCGATGCCCGGTTGCATGCGCATCGCGGCCATGCCGGTGTAGTGCATGGCGCTGATGCCGGCGCCCATGATCAAGGCGCCGAAGGCCAGTTGCCAGGCCGGCAGTTTCGGCTGGCTGACCAGCCACAGCGCAAAACCGCAGGACAGCACGGCGATCAGCAATGAAAGCGCCGTGATCGGAATGTCATAACCCAGGCTGATCGGCAGTTTGAAGGCCAGCATGCCGATGAAGTGCATCGACCAGACGCCGATGCCCATGGCGAACGCCCCGCCGGCCGTCCACAAATGCACGGCGCGACCCTTGGCGGTGGCGATGCGCCCTGTAAGGTCGAGCGCGGTATAGGACGCGAGGATCGCCACACACAGCGAAATGAAAACCAGCGTGAAGGAATAACTACCGATGAGCATGAGAATTCTCGTGACCACCCCACCGTACTGCTTCCGTTCTCAGCGGGGCCAAATGCGCCGATTGTACTGATTGCACAGAAGAACGCACTGACAAAGTAATCAAATGGCCATCAAGCCGATGAAACGCTTGTTTGATCGTTCGACAAGGCTCTAGCCCGGCAGTCGCAGTACTGATCGATCCCACGCGTTGCGTGGGAATTCAGGGTTACGGATTCTGGCTGGTTTCCATCTGCCCGTCCCAGCCACCGCCCAGCGCCGCGATCAATTGCACACTGGCAATCAGTCGACTCTGCAGGATATTGAGCACCGTCCGCTCGTTGCTCAACGCCGTGGCTTGCACCACCACCACGTCGATGTAGGCAATCAGCCCGGCCTTGTACTGGTTCTGGGTCAGACGCAAGGAATCGCGCGCAGCATCGAGGGCTTCCTGGCGTACCGCCGCCTCGTCCTCGTACACCTTCAACTGCACCAGATAGTTTTCCACTTCACGGAAGCCGTCGAGCACGGTCTGCCGGTATTTGGCCACAGTTTCGTCGTACTTCGCTTCGGTGCGATCAACTTCCGCCGAGCGTCGGCCGCCGTCGAACAGCGGCAGGCTCATTTTCGGCCCCACCGACCAGAACCGGTTCGGCAGGCTGATCAGGTCCCGCGAAGTACTGCTGCTGTAGCCGCCACTGAGGCTCAGGCTGAAGTCCGGGTAATACGCGGCCTTGGCCACGCCGATGTTGGCGTTGGCCGCGATCACCGAGCGTTCCGCCGAAGCGATGTCCGGGCGACGCTCCAGCAATTGCGACGGCAGGCTCAGCGGAATCTGCGGCAGCTTCGGGATGTCCTGGGTTTCGGCTAGCTTGAATTGCGCTGGAGGCTGGCCGGTGAGTACCGCGATGGCGTTTTCGAACTGCGCCCGCTGCCAGATCAGGTCCACCAGATCACCCTGGGTGGATTTGAGTTGTGTCTGCGCCTGGGCTACCGCGTCACGCCCGGAGACCCCGGCGTTGTACTGGTTCTGGGTCATTTTCAGCGAGCGCTCATAGGCCGCCACTGTCGACTCCAGCAGGCGCTTCTGCTGATCGATCACGCGCAATTGCAGGTAGTTCTGCACCAGTTCCGACTGCTGGCTCAGGCGCATCGCCGCCAGATCGGCGAAGCTGGCCTGGGCGCTGGCTTCATTGGCCTCCAGACCACGACGCAGCTTGCCCCAGACATCGGCCTCCCAACTGACGCCCAACTGGGCGTTGTAGGTGTCACGAATCCCGCTGGAAGAACTGCTCAGGCTTGAACTGCTGCTGCCGGTGCCCTGGCTGGAACGGGTCTTGCCCGCGCTCAAGTCGATGCTCGGGTAAAACGCCCCGCGTGCATCACGCACCAGGGCCTGAGCCTGACGGTATTGCGCCTCGGACTGGGCGACAGTCTGGTTGGCGCTGTTGAGCTTCTCGATCAACTCGTTGAGCTGACGATCACCGTACAGCTCCCACCAGGCGCCACGGGCCAGAGAGTCGGCAGGACTGGCCTGACGCCAGCCTTCGGCCTCTTTGTACTGGGCAATTTCGGCGGTCTGCGGGCGCTGGTAGTCCGGGCCGACGGCGCACGCACTGAGCATCGCCACGCACAGTGACAGGCTCAGCAAACGCGAGCCGCGGACACTGGCCAGTTGGATAAGCGAACGGTCATTCATAGCGGAGTTTCCAGAGCGGCATCGGTACGTACGCCACGCCACTTGTTGAAGCGGTGGCGGGCCTTGTCGAGATAGAGGTAAACCACAGGCGTGGTGTAAAGGGTCAGCACCTGACTGAAAATCAGCCCGCCGATGATCGTCAGGCCCAGCGGCTGGCGCATTTCCGCGCCTTCGGCCCGGCTCAGCAGCAACGGCAAGGCACCGAGAATCGCCGCCAGCGTGGTCATCAGGATCGGTCGCAGACGTTGCAGGCAGGCGCTGCGGATCGACTCCAGCGGCGCCATGCCCTGATGACGTTCCAGTTGCAGTGCCAGGTCAATCATCAGGATCGCGTTCTTCTTCACCACGCCGATCAACAGGAACAACCCGAGCAGCGAGATCAGGCTGAACTCGCCGCCCAGCGCATAGATCGACAGCAACGCACCAACCCCGGCCGACGGCAGCGTCGACAGAATCGTCAACGGGTGAATGTAGCTTTCATACAGCACGCCCAGCACCAGATACACCGCCAGCAGCGCGCCGAGGATCATGAACGGCTGGCTCTTCTGGGTGGCCGCAAAGGCGTCGGCGGTGCCGGCCATTTTCGCGATCACGTCTTCCGGCAGACCGACCTTGGCAATCGCCCGTTCGATGGCGGCACTGCCCTGCTCCACCGTCACGCCTTCGGCCATGTCGAACGAAATGCTTTCGGAGGCGAACTGGCCTTCGTGGCTGACCCGGTCGTCTTCCAGGCTGTTTTCGTAGTGCGCAATGGTCGACAGCGGAATCCGCGCGCCATCAGCAGTGATCACCTGCACCTGATTAAGCGTGACCGGGTCCTGGGCGTATTTCGGATTGACCTCCATCACCACCTGATACTGGTTGAGGCTGTCGTAGATCGTGGAAATCTGCCGCTGGCTGTAGGCGTTGTTCAGGACGGCGGTGACCATGTTCATGTCCACGCCCAAGCGTTTGGCCTGATCACGGTCGACGATCAGTGTCACTTGCTGCGCACCGCGTCCTTCACGGGCGTCGATGGCGGTCAGTTCCGGCAAGGCTCGCAGCGCGGTGACCACTTTCGGGTACCACTCGCGCAAAGCGCCGAGATCACCGCTCTGCAGAATGTAGGTGTACTGCGACGTGGTCTGCTCACGACCACCGCCAAATTGCAGGTCCTGGTCGGCCATCAGCATCAACTGTGCGCCGGGCACCTTGGGCATTTCCTTGCGCAGACGCTCGATGACTTTCTGCGCCGAGATATTGCGCTCCTTGATCGGCTTCAGACGCACCAGCATGAAGGCGTTGTTGGTGCCGTTGTTGCCACCGATGAACCCGGCGACACTCTCGACCGCTTCGTCCTTGAGCACGGCGCGGCGGAAAGTCTCCATTTTCGGCTGCATCACGCTGAACGACAGACCGTCGTCACCGCGCACGAAACCGATCAACTGGCCAGTGTCCTGTTGCGGCAGAAACGTTTTCGGCACCACCACGTAAAGTGCGACGTTCACGCCGACCGTGATGATCAGGCTCAACAGCGTCAGGCGCCGATGACGCAGCACCCAGTCGAGGCTGGTGGCGTACTTGCCGACCATCCAGTCGTTGGTGCGCCGGCTCCATCGCTGCAGACGGTTCTCCTGGCCCGGCGTGTGCGGCTTCAGCCAACGGGCACAGAGCATCGGGGTCAGGGTCAGGGAAACCACCAGCGACACCACGATGGCCGCGGCCAGGGTGATGGAAAATTCGCGGAACAGGCTCTCGATGATCCCGCCCATGAACAGGATCGACAGGAACACCGCCACCAGCGACACGTTCATCGACAGCAAGGTGAAACCGACTTCCTTGGCCCCGAGGTACGCGGCCTTCATCGGTTTGACGCCTTCGTCGATGTGCCGGGAAATGTTCTCCAGCACCACGATGGCGTCGTCCACCACCAGCCCGGTGGCCAGAATCAGCGCCATCAGCGACAGGTTGTTCAGCGAGAAGCCGTAGAGGTACATCACCGCAAAGGTGCCGACCAGCGACACCGGCACTGCCAGGGTCGGAATCAGGGAAGCGCGGAAATTGCCGAGGAACAGGAACACCACCAGGATCACCAGCGCCACGGCGATCAGCAGGGTCATCTCTGCTTCATGCAGGGTGGCCTTGATCACCGGCGAACGATCCATCGCCAGGTTCAGCTTGACGCTGGCCGGCAACACGGCCTGCAACGCCGGCAGCTGCGCCTTGATCTCGTTGACCGTCTCGATGATGTTGGCGCCGGCCTGCCGGTTGATCACCAGCAACACCGCCGCGTCGTCATTGAAGAAACCGCTGTTGTAGCGGTCTTCCACGCCGTCGGTGACCTTGGACACGTCCTTCAGACGCAGGGCCGCACCGCCGTTGTAGTGGATGATCAGCGACTCGTAGTCCTTGGCTTTCTCCAGTTGGTCATTGGCCTGGATCTGCCACAAGCGCTGGTCATCCTCGACCGAGCCCTTCGGCCGACGCACGTTGGCGCCAGCGATGGTCTTGCGCACATCGTCCAGCGCCACGCCGTACTGGTTCAGCGCCTGGGGTTCGAGCTCGATGCGCACCGCCGGCAATGAGCTGCCGCCGATCTGCACTTCGCCCACGCCCTGCACCTGGGACAGGCTCTGGGACAGGATGGTCGAGGCCAAATCGTAGAGCTGGCCTTTTTCCAGCACATCCGACGTCAGCGACAACACCATGATCGGCGCCTGCGACGGGTTGACCTTCTTGTAGGTCGGCATGCTGCGCATCCCGCTTGGCAACAGGTTGCGCGAAGCGTTGATCGCCGCCTGCACTTCCCGCGCCGCGCCGTTGATGTCGCGGTCGAGGTCGAATTGCAGAATGACCCGGGTCGAGCCCTGGCTGGAGCGGCTGCTCATGGTGTTGACGCCGGCGATGGCGCCGAACGAGCGTTCCAGCGGCGTCGCCACGGTCGAGGCCATGACTTCCGGGCTCGCGCCGGGCAGGCTCGCCTGCACCACGATCACCGGGAAGTCCATTTGCGGCAGTGGCGACACCGGCAGCAGGCCGAAGCTCACGCCGCCCAGCAGCATGATCGCCAGGCTCAGGAGCATGGTCGCCACCGGGCGCTTGATGAAAGGACCGGACAGGTTCATGGCTGTTCTACCGGCTCCACGGCCGAAGGCGCACGGCCCCAGCGCCGACCAAGGCGGTCGAAGTACAGGTAGATCACCGGGGTGGTGAACAGTGTCAGCACCTGGCTCACCAGCAAACCGCCGACCATCACCAGACCCAACGGCTGACGCAATTCAGCGCCGGAACCGGTGGCCAGCATCAGCGGTACCGCGCCGAACAACGCCGCGAGCGTGGTCATCAGAATCGGCCGGAAGCGCAACAGCGCCGCCTGATAGATCGCCTGTTCCGGGGCCATGCCCTGGGTGCGTTCAGCGTCGAGAGCGAAGTCGATCATCATGATCGCGTTCTTCTTCACGATACCGATCAGCAGGATGATGCCGATGATCGCGATCATGCCCAGGTCGTTGCCGCTGAGCAGTAGCGCCAGCAAGGCGCCGACCGCCGCCGACGGCAAGGTCGAAAGAATCGTGATCGGGTGGATGTAACTCTCGTAGAGCACGCCCAGCACGATGTACATGGTCACCACCGCCGCCAGAATCAGCAGCAAGGTGCTCGACAGCGAGGCCTGGAACGCTTCGGCCGCGCCCTGGAACTGAGTCTGCACACCGATCGGCATGCCGATGTCCTTCTGCACCTGCTCGATGATGTCCACCGCATGCCCCAGCGCCACGCCATGAGCAAGGTTGAACGACATCATCACCGCCGGGAACTGGCCAATGTGGGTGATCGCCAGTTGCGCCTGACGCTCCTCGACATGGGCCAGGCTCGACAACCGCACCTGACCGCCATCGGTGGTCTTGACGTGAATCTGATCCAGCGCCTGCGGGCCGATCTTCTCCCCGGCCTGAGCCTGCAACACCACGCGGTACTGGCTGGCCTGAGTGTAAATGGTCGAGATCTGCCGCTGGCCAAAGGCGTCGTACAGCGCATCGGTGATATTCGCCACCGACACGCCGAGGCGCGAGGCCGCGTCACGGTCGATCACCAGGAACACCTGCAAACCCTTGTCCTGCAAATCGCTGGCGACGTCGGTCAGTTCAGGGCGCTGGGCCAGTGCTTCCACCAGCCGCCCGCTCCACAGGCTGAGCAGTTCGGCGTCCGGCGAGGACATGCTGAACTGGTACTGGGTGCGGCTGACACGGTCTTCGATGGTCAGGTCCTGCACCGGCTGCATGAACAGGCGGATGCCTACCAGTTTGTCCAGTTGCGGTTGCAGGCGGGTAATCACTTCGGCGGCCGTCAGGTCGCGCTGACCGTGAGGCTTGAGGTTGATCAGCAGGCGACCGCTGTTGAGCGTGGCGTTGTCACCGTCGACGCCAATGTAGGACGACAGGCTTTCCACCGCCGGATCTTCCAGAATCACCTTGGCCAGCGCTTGCTGACGCTCGCCCATGGCGGCAAAGGAAATCGACTGCGGCGCTTCGGAAATCCCCTGGATCACCCCGGTGTCCTGCACCGGGAAGAAGCCCTTGGGCACCACCATATAAAGGAACACGGTCAGCGCCAGCGTGCCGATGGCCACCAGCAACGTCAGCGGCTGGTGCTTGAGCACCCACTGCAACTTGCGCCCGTAAGCGGCGATCATCCAGTCGATGAACGCACCACTGGCCCGGTAGAAACGGCCCTGTTCATGTTCTTCCGGCTCACGCTTGAGCAAACGGGCGCACATCATCGGCGTCAGGGTCAGCGAGACCACCAGGGAAATCAGGATCGCCACCGCCAGGGTGATGGCGAATTCGCGGAACAGCCGCCCCACCACGTCGGCCATGAACAGCAGCGGAATCAGTACCGCAATCAGCGACAGGGTCAGGGAAATCAGGGTGAAACCGATCTGCTTCGCGCCCTTGAGCGCGGCCTGCATCGGACTGTCCCCTTCCTCGATGAAACGAGCGATGTTCTCCAGCATCACGATCGCATCGTCGACCACGAAACCAGTGGCGATGGTCAGTGCCATCAACGTCAGGTTGTTGACCGAGAAACCGGCCAGGTACATCACGCCAAACGTACCGATCAGCGACAGCGGCACCGCGACGGACGGAATGATGGTGGCACTGGCGCGACGCAGGAACAGAAACGTCACCATCACCACCAGAGCGATGGCGATCAGCAGTTCGTGCTGCACGTCGGTGACCGAGGCGCGGATGGTCTGGGTGCGGTCGGTCAGCACGGTCACTTCAAGGCCGGCCGGCAGGTTGTCGGTGATGCTCGGCAACAGCGCCTTGATCCGGTCGACCACTTCAATCACGTTGGCGCCCGGTTGACGCTGAATATTCAGCAACACTGCCTGATTCTGGTTGGCCCACGCGGCCAGACGCTCGTTCTCGGCGCCGTCGACGATCTGCGCGACATCCTTGAGCCGCAACGGCGCGCCGTTCTTGTAGGCCAGGATCAGGTTGGCGTAATCCTTGGGCGAAGTCAGCTGGTCATTGGCATCGAGCATCGACACCCGGGTCGGGCCGTCGAAGTTACCTTTGGGCTGGTTGACGTTGGACGCGCTGATCAGCGTGCGCACGTCCGACAGGTTCAGGCCGTTGGCGGCGAGCGCTTCCGGGTTGACCTTGATCCGCACCGCCTGACGCTGACCGCCAGCGATGCTGACCATACCCACGCCGCTGATCTGAGCGATCTTCTGCGCCATGCGCGTATCGACCAGATCGTTGAGTTTGGGCAGCAACATGGTTTTCGAAGTGATGGCCAGGGTCAGCACCGGGGTGTCCGCCGGGTTGACCTTGTTGTACACCGGTGGCGCTGGCAAGTCGGTCGGCAGTAGATTGGTCGCGGCGTTGATCGCGGCCTGTACCTGCTGTTCGGCGACATCCATGTTGATGTCGAGGCTGAAACGCAGGGTCAGCACCGAGGCACCGCCGGAACTGGTCGAGGCCATTTGCGTCAGGCCCGGCATCTGCCCGAACTGGCGTTCGAGCGGCGCGGTGACGGCGCTGGTCATCACGTCCGGACTGGCGCCCGGGTACAACGTCATGACCCGGATGGTCGGGTAATCCACCTGCGGCAGAGCCGAAACCGGCAGCAGGCGATAGGCGATCAGGCCGGCCAGCACGATGGCCAGCATGCTCAGCGTGGTGGCGACCGGGCGGAGGATGAACAGACGCGAAATGTTCATGCGCCCTTCTTGGCCTTGTTGGTGGCAGCGGCGTCAGGCGCGGTGGCGGCTGACTTGCCTTGCAGGTGTTCGGTCGGCGTGGCCGGCACGTCCTGGCTGTCGTTGACCACTTCGACTTCGCTGCCTTCTTTCAAACGGTCGGTACCTTCCAGCACCACGCGGTCGCCGGCGGCCAGGCCTTCGGTGATCACGGTGTTCTGACCATCGCTGGCACCGATCTTCAATTGGCGGATGGTGACTTTCTTGTCGCCGTCCAGCGCGTAGACGAAGGTGCCGTTGGTGCCGAACTGGATCGCGGCCGACGGAGCCAGCACGACGCCTTTGAGGGTGTCGGCCAGCAGGTGGACGTTGACGAACTGGTTGGGGAACAGCGACTGATCGCGGTTTTCGTAGCGTGCCTTGAACTTCAGGGTGCCGGTGGTCACGTCGATCTGGTTGTCGAGGCTTTGCAGCACGCCGCTGGCTTGCAGTTTGGTGTCGCCACGGTCCCAGGCTTCGGCGGGCAGCTTGGCGCCGCTGTGGTAGCGGGCGAGTACGGTTTCGAGGGTGTTTTCCGGCAGCGTGAAGACCACGCTGATCGGTTGGGTCTGGGTGATCACGGCGAGGAACGTGGTGTCATTCGCCGCCACCAGGTTGCCGACGTCGAGTTGACGCAGGCCGACGCGACCGGCAATCGGTGCACGGATCTTGGTGAATTCGAGGTTGAGCTTGGCGTCGTTGACCGCCGCCTGATTGGTCTTCACGGTGCCGAGGTACTGGCCGACCAGCGCTTCGGCGGTGTCCAGGGTCTGCTTGGCGATGCTGTCTTCCTTGAACAGGCCGCGATAGCGCTCGACGTCGACCTGGGCGTTTTTCAGCTGAGCCTGGTTCTGCAGCAAGGTGCCCTCAGCCTGGAGCAAGGCGTTCTGGTACGAGCGCGGATCGATTTCCGCCAGCAGATCGCCGGCCTTGACCATCTGCCCTTCTTCGAAATAGATCTTCACCAGTTCGCCGCCGACCCGGCTGCGCACGTTGATGGTGTTGAGCGCGGTCACGGTACCCAGCGCCTTGTAATACAGCGGGAAGTCACCGGTGACGGCCGGCGCCACGCGCACCGGGATCGGACCTGCCGCGCCGCCGAAGCCCGGACGCATCATCCCCGAACGACCGGTATGACCGGCCGCGGCTTTCTCGCCGCCCTCTTTGTGGGTCGATCCGGCGGGCCAGAATTTCCAGCACAGACCGGCGATGACCAGCAGGACAAGCAGGCTGAGCAGCCAGCGACGAGAGTTTCGGGAAGACGATTGCATGGAGTGATTAACCATTGGGCGCGTGGGCTTCTTTTACGGGAGGCTGAACGATAAGCACTGGTGGGGGTAAAGCAAAGCAGCTTTACCGGCAATTTACCTTCAACTTACGTTTCAAGGTGTGAGCCAAAACACTGATACACAAATGAAAACGGCCTGGACAGGGCCAGGCCGTTAACAATTGTAAAGCGCTTGTTTCAGAACACTTATTTCAAAACCGAGAGAGCTGCCTCGTAGTTCGGCTCTTCAGCGATTTCCTTGACCAGCTCGCTGTGCAGCACGTTGTCGTTTTCGTCCAGCACGACTACCGCACGGGCGGTCAGGCCTTTCAGCGGGCCGTCAGCGATGGCCACGCCGTAGTTCTGGATGAACTCGGCGCCACGCAGGGTCGACAGGTTCTGTACGTTTTCCAGGCCTTCGGCGCCGCAGAAACGGGCCTGGGCGAATGGCAGGTCAGCCGAGATGCACAGCACCACGGTGTTGGCCAGTTCGTTGGCCTGAGCGTTGAACTTGCGCACGGAGGTAGCGCAGGTCGGGGTGTCGACGCTTGGGAAAATGTTCAGCACTTTGCGCTTGCCGGCGAAGTCTTTCAGGGTGACGTCGGACAGATTGCCGGCTACCAGGGAAAAGGCTGGTGCCTTGGAACCGGCTTGTGGCAATTGGCCGTTGACTTGAACCGGGTTGCCTTTGAGCGTGACTTGAGCCATGAACGGAGTCCTTCTTAACGTTGTTGGGAAAGCATGCAAGAGGCGGAAGTTAACCACGAAATTGTCCGACGACCTATGCCTGAACCGAAATTGTCATGTGCCACCACGCAAGATTGGATACAACCTTGAGCGCTACCCAAGCAATTGCAGCATGTTGCGATGGCGGGCCTCGAATATCCGCCGCATGTAGCCGTTCACCAGCAATCGCTCGCTGAACGCCCCGCCAATCGCCGAATACGTCACGCGGTCGGTGTATAGCGTACCGCCCTCACCCGCCGCCACCCGATGTTCATGACGAAAGGCACGCAGCGGTCCCTTGAGCATTTCATCGACAAAATGCGTGTCGCCGACTTCGCGGATCGTCACCGTCCAGTTCGACGGGATCAGATTGAACATCCAGTGCCGGAAACGGAATTGCCGCCCGGCTTCGATACGCAAGTTGTTCAGGTCGATAACCCCCAGCGGCGTGACGCGTTCGGGAAAGATCTTCGGGAAATTGACGCCTTCCAGGCAGAAGTCGAGTACCTCGCTCGGGGTGCGATCGGGGATCAGGGTCGTGAGTTCCAGTGTGGGCATGGCGGACACATTCCGTATGGAGGCGATGCTTGTTAAAACGCGAGTCTGCATCTTTTATTTAACGACCTGTCGATTCAAGCCCCCGCCATTCGACAAAGCAGTGAATCCCTCACTTTCCAGCGGAGAAACACCATGCGTTTCATGATCATTGTCAAAGCCAGCCAGGACTCCGAAGCCGGCGTAATGCCCAGCGAACAATTGCTGACCGACATGGGCAACTACAACGAGGAACTGGCCAAGGCCGGCATTCTGGTGTCCGCCGATGGCCTGCACCCCAGCAGCAAGGGCGCCCGGGTACGTTTCAGCGGTGAAAAACGCAGCGTGATCGACGGCCCCTTCGCCGAAACCAAGGAGCTGATCGCCGGTTACTGGATCTGGGACGTGAAGTCGAAGGAAGAAGCCATCGAGTGGGTCAAGCGCTGCCCTAATCCCATGCCGGGCACCGAAGCCGAGATCGAGATTCGCCAGGTGTTCAGCCCGGAAGATTTCGGCGCCGAGTTCACCCCGGAACTGCGCGAACAGGAAGAACGGGTACGCGAGCAGGCAAAAAAACACTGACTTTGCACAGGGCTCGCGCCAGTACACAAACTGGCGTGATCCTGCGCACAAAACCAAAGAATTAATCCCTCTGACTGGCTAACCCTCGATTAACTGCTAGCTTCAACAGACATGTCCTACAGGCTTGATAAGAAAAGGATTACGCCTTAACGGCCGCGAAGTGCCGAGTCGTCCACTGAGCCACCAGGGAATCGGGGAATCATGTCGAATAAAACGGAAGTTCACGCCTTTTCGTCGGCGCGCTCGCTGACGTCCGTCCTCTGTAACCGGTCGAAACCAGCCCTCAAGGTGGCGGCATACAGCGTCATGGCCACGTTTGTCAGCTGTGGCGTCGGTGCTCAGGATTTCACCGCCAGCCCCGATGAAGCCCGGGCCATCGCCAAGGAAGCCTACCTGTACGGTTTCCCGGTCGTGGAGATGTACAAGACCCTCTACACCCAGGCCATCGACACCAAGAGCCCGAACTACAAGGCGCCACTGAACAGGATCGGCAACACCGCCAAAGCCTTCACCGCCAAAGACACCGCATTCGTCACGCCCAACGCCGACACGCCTTACTCGTTCGTCTGGATGGACCTGCGCGCCGAACCCTTGATCCTCACCCTGCCGCCCATCGAGGAGCACCGTTATTACTCGGTGCAACTGATCGACGCCTACACGCAGAATTTCGCTTACCTGGGCACCCGCAGCACCGGCAACAACGGCGGCCACTTCATGATTGCCGGGCCGGACTGGCAGGGCCAGCAACCGCTGAACATCGACCGCCTGCTGCGCAGCGAAAGCAACATCACCTACGCGCTGTACCGCACGCAACTGTTCGACGACAAGGACCTGGCCAAGGTCAAGCAGATCCAGAAAGGCTACAAGGTCGAACCCCTCAGCCATTACGTGAAACAGAAAGCCCCGGCGCCAGCGCCGAAAGTCAGCTGGCCGAAACCGACGCCGACCATGAGCGAAACCCCGGACCTGTTCCGTTACCTGAATTTCATGCTGGCCTTCACGCCGCCGCAGGATGTCGAGAAAGACTTGCTGGCCCGCTTCGCCAAAATCGGTATCGGTGCCGGCCAACCCTTCGATCTGAAGGCCCTCAGCGCCGAGCAACGCAAGGCTCTGGAAGTCGGCATTGCCGATGCAAAAGCCGAGTTCGCCGCGTTTCAGAAAGACAAGGTCGATACCCATCAGGTTTCCAGCGGTGATCTGTTCGGCACCCGCGATCACCTCAAGGGCAATTACCTGTACCGCTACGCCGGCGCCAACATGGGAATCTTCGGCAACTCCGCCGAAGAGGCCAACTACATCGGTTACTTCGTCGACATGGACGGGCAGCACGCCGATGCCTCGAAACACGACTACACCCTGCATTTCGACAAGGGCGCCCTGCCCCCCGCCGATGCGTTCTGGTCACTGACGATGTACGACGGCAAGACCAAACTGCTGGTGGCCAACCCGCTCAACCGCTACCTGATCAACTCGCGGATGCTGCCGGACCTGAAGCTCGATGCCGATGGCGGTCTGACCCTGTACGTGCAGCACAAGAATCCGGGGAAAGACAAGCAAGCCAATTGGCTGCCTGCGCCGGACGGCCCGTTCTACGGGGTCTTGCGCCTGTATCTGCCAAGACCGGAAGTCGCCAGCGGTGAATGGAAAATGCCGTTGCTCAACCCGGTCGACACAAAACAATAAGCGGAGTCAGTGATGGTCAAGCCTTCCGTTGTGCGCCCGTTGCTGGCGCTGTGCATGCTCGGCAGCCCTGCGCTGTACGCCGCCGAGGGCGGTGTCGGGCGACCGATTACCGGCCAGCAGGTGTTTTCCAATGCCGGGGTCGTCCCGCCGGCACCGGGCTGGGTGACGTCGTTTACCAGCATCTGGTACGACGGCGAGCTCAAGGGCAGTCGTGGCGCGCCGATTTCCGGAGCGGTCAGCGCCGGGATCAAGATGAAAGTTTCCTACACCATGGCCAACGTCACTCACGTCTGGGACACCGGCAAAGGCCGTTGGAACTATGCCTCGGCCATCGGCATACCGGTCCAATACACCGACATCGATGCGGCCATCACCGGCCCCCGTGGACGCACCCTCGGCACCAGCGATTCCGGCACCCAGTTTGCCGACGCGCTGATCACGCCGATCGCCGCCGGCTACCACTTCGACGAGCTCAACCACATCTCGTTTTCGCTGCCGATCTACGTACCGACCGGTGCCTATAACGACAATCGCCTGGCCAACCCCGGCCAGAACAACTACACGTTCATGCCCACCGTGGCGTTCTCGCATCTGGACGGCAAGGGTGGCGAGTTCACGCTGTCCGGCAACCTGCAGTTCTACACCGAGAACAAGGCCACCGATTACCGCACGGGCGACATTTTTTCCCTCGAAGCCCTGTGGACCCACGGTTTTGGCAACGGCTGGAATGCCGGGCTGGTCGCCGGCTACATCCAGCAGGTGAGCGACGACAAGGGCGACACCGCCGACACCCTGAACGGCTTTCGCGGTCGCTCGGTCGGTGCCGGCCCGACCGTTGGCTGGAGCGGCAAGTTCGCCGACGCCCAGGCCAGCGTCAGTGCCCGTTGGGTGCCGGAGTTCGACACCAAGAACCGTCCTGAAGGCAATGGCGTTTCCGTCAACCTGACCCTGGCGTTTTTCTAAGGAGGCGCCAGGGATGGCTATCGCTCGCCGCTTGACCTTATGCAGCGCATTGTTCAGCAGCCTGGCCTGCGCGGGCGGTGATTTACCGGGGCTCGGTAGCGCCCCCGCCAACTCGGTCAGCAAAGGCGATCCGGAAACCTGCCATCGCCTGCAACAGAACTTCGACATCGACCTGAAGGACGTCGTGAAGGCCGGTTGCGACCCGTCCACCGAGCAGATCTCCAAACTGATGGATAACCCGGTGGGCAATCTGGTGCTGCTGGTCAACCAGTTCGACTACACCGCGCTCAAGGGCCCGAACAGCAACGGCACACGGATGCTCGGCAAGTACAGTTTCATGCCGACCTTCCCGATCTCCCTCGGCGAAGACTGGAATCTGATCAACCGCGTGCCGATCAGCTACGTCAGCGCTCCGGTCAACCACAGGGCCGGCAACCTGATCGGCATGGGGCCGAATGAAATCCTCAGTGACCGCGACGATTTCGCCTCGGTGGTCGAGGATCCGTTTGACCGCACCAGCGGCTTCGGCGACCTGACCTACGTTGGCGTGTTCTCGCCCAAGCAACCGGTGCGCTTTGCCGGCGGCGGCAAGATGGTCTGGGGCTTCGGCCCGACGGCGATGTTCCCTACCGCTGAAAAGGACGTGCTCGGCACCGGCAAATACTCACTGGGCCCGGCGTTTGTCGCTGCCTATCTGGGCGAAGACTGGACACTGGGGGTTTTCCCGCAGCACTGGTGGTCGGTCGGCGGCGACAGCCAGCGCAAGGACGTCAGCCTGACCAACGTGCAGTACTTCATCCAGCGCGTGATTCCCGGCCCGGCCCAATGGCGGGTCGGCATGACGCCCAACGTCACGGTCAACTGGAAGGCTGACGGCGGCAACAAGGTCACCTTTCCCGTCGGCATCGGTGCCGGGCGGATTTTCAATTTCGGCAAGTTGCCGGTGCGGATTTCCGGCGAGATCCAGTACTCGGCGATCCACCCCGAAGACCAGATCAGCAGCCGCTGGAATTTCCGGCTGTCGTTCGTTCCGGTCATCCCGACCTTCATGTTTTGAGCAAGGACTCGCGCCATGACCGCACTCACCGACCTCAACGCCCTGCAGGCCAGCATCGCTGAAACGGTGCTCGGCCAGGATCAGGTGATCCGGCAGATCCTGCTCGGCCTGCTGGCCAACGGGCACTTGCTGCTGGAAAGCCTGCCGGGGCTGGCCAAGACCCGCACGGTCAAGGCGCTGGCCAGGCATCTGGACGCGAAGATGAGCCGCATCCAGTTCACCCCGGACCTGCTGCCCTCGGACATCACCGGCGCCGAGGTGCTGCATCAGGTCGAAGGCAAAAACGAGATCCGTTTCCAGCCCGGCCCGCTGTTCGGCAATTTGATTCTGGCCGACGAAATCAATCGTGCGCCGGCCAAGGTGCAAGCGGCATTGCTCGAAGCCATGGAAGAACGGCAGATCACCGTGGCCGGTAACAGCCACGTGCTGCCGGAGTTGTTCATTGTCGTCGCGACGCAAAACCCGATCGAACAGGAAGGCACCTATCCGCTGCCTGAAGCGCAGATGGACCGGTTCCTGATGAAAGTCCTGCTCGATTATCCCAGCGCCGACAACGAGGGCCAGGTGCTGCGACTGCTGCGCGCCGAAGAGTTTGCCCAAGGCGCCAATACCGCGCCGGCCAAGGGCTTCGAACTGGCGCAGGAAGTGATCTTCGCCGCGCGCAAGGAAGTCAGCGCGGTGCACGTCTCCCCTGCCATCGACCGTTACCTGATCGACCTGATCAACGCCACCCGCCATCCGGCCGATTACGACGAAGACCTCGGCCGCTGGATCGCCATCGGCGCCAGTCCGCGTGGCGGCATCGGGCTGGACCGTTGCGCCCGCGCCGATGCGTGGTTGCAGGGCCAGGACTTCGTTTCGCCGGACAACGTGCGCGCCGTGGTGCACCCGGTGCTGCGCCATCGCCTGCAACTGAGCTATGACGCGGTGGCTGATGGCGTCAGCGCCGATCAGGTGTTGGACCGGATTCTCGACAAGGTGGCGATTCCCGCCTGAGGCCTGATATGGAAAGCACCGACGGGCTGGTCTATGTCTCTCTCGCGCAGTTGATGGCGCTGGAGTTCAAGGCCCGTGATCTGAGTTTCCTGGCCCGCCAGCCACAGGGCAGCATCCTCGCCGGCAACCACGCCTCGCGCCTGCGTGGCCGGGGTTTGAACTTCGATGAGTTGCGCCGTTATCAGCCCGGTGACGACTTGCGCCACCTCGACTGGCGCGCCTCGCTGCGCACCGGCAAACCGGTGGTGCGCACCTTCACCGAGGAACGCGATCGCCCGGCGCTGATCGTGGTCGACCAGCGCATGTCGATGTTTTTCGGATCGCAGCGCAGCTTCAAATCCGCTATCGCCGCCGAACTCGGTGCACTGGCGGCGTGGATGGTGTTCCATGCCGGGGACCGGGTCGGCGGGCTGGTGTTCAACGACCGGCGCATCGACTGCATCGCGCCGCTGCGCAGCCGCAAACGGGTCGAGGTCTTGCTCAGTCGCATCGCCGAACAGAACCAGGCGCTGAACGCCGGCAACCCCGACGCCGAAGACGAGGATCAACTGGACAAGGCCTTGCAGCGTTGCCTGGCGCTGGCCGGGCATGACCATCTGATTTGCATCGTCAGCGACTTTGCCGGGGCCGGCGAACGCACCTTGCAGTTGATGCGGCAACTGTCGGCGCACAACGATGTGATTGCGTTGCAGGTCTACGACCCATTGGCGATGAAGTTGCCGAACGACGGCCGATTGCTGGTGACCCAAGGCCAGCTGCAAGTAGAACTGGCGGTGGAGAAACGCAACGTGCATCAGCCGCTGGGGGATTTTCTCGGTGGCCGGCTCAAGGACGTCGCCACCCTGCTGCGCCGCAGTCAGGTGCCGCTGATGATGTTCAGCACCGCCGCAGAAGCCCATCAGCAATTGCGCGCCGAGCTTGGCAAAAGCGCCGGACCCCGGCGGTGAACCCGAACATTCCGAGCATCGAACAACTCAAGGAGTTGGGCCTGCCCGCGCCAATCAGTTACGCGCCACAGACCTGGGGCTGGTGGGTATTGCTGGCGGTTCTGCTACTGACAGCGCTGGCGATCGGGGCGCGGCGGTACCGGCAATGGCGGCGCGACCGGTATCGGCGGGAAGCGCTGATGCGACTGGCGCAGTTGCGTGATCGCAGTGATGACCTGAATGCCTTGCGCGAATTGCCGGAGTTGCTCAAGCGTGTGGCTATTTCCATGCCGCAATCGCAATCCGTTGCTGCCTCGGAACAGGAAGACTGGCAACACTTCTTGCAGCAACACAGCAAAAAAACGCTGCCCACCGATTTCAGCCAGCAACTGGCCCGACTGGCCTACGCCCCCGACGACGTCCTGCGCTCCCTGCCCGCTTCGCAACGGCAGGCGCTGTTCGACACCTGCCAACACTGGGTGGAGCACCATCATGTGGCAGCTTGATTACCCGTGGCTGTTGCTCCTGCTGCCGCTGCCCTGGCTGGCCTACCGTTACCTGCCCGCGTATCAGGAAACCCGCAGCGCCGTGCGTGTGCCGTTCTTCAACGCCATGAGCCGCGCCGTGGGTGAAACACCGGGCACCGCCGGCAACCGGCGCAATCACTGGCAACTGCTGCTCAATTTCCTGGTGTGGGCCTTGTTGCTGCTGGCCGTCGCCCGTCCGGTGTTCGTCGAAAAACCCATCGAGCGCCAGCAACCGGTGCGCGACCTGATGCTTGCGATCGACATTTCGCAGTCGATGGAAACCGAAGATTTCACCAACGCCAGTGGCCAGAAAATCAATCGCCTCGCTGCGGTCAAAGACGTCGTCCAGACCTTCATCGACAAGCGCAAGGACGACCGCCTCGGCCTGATCGTGTTCGGCAGCGGCGCCTATCCGCAGGCGCCGCTGACCCTTGATCACGCCAGCCTGTCGCTGCTGCTGGCCGACACCGGCATCGGCATGGCCGGCCCGAACACCGCGATTGGCGATGCCATCGGTCTCAGCCTCAAGTTGCTGGACAAGGCCCATGAACAGGAAAAAGTCCTGATCCTGCTCACCGACGGCAACGACACCAGCAGCGCGATCACCCCGGATCATGCTGCCGAAATGGCCGCTGCCAAAGGCGTGGTGATTCACACCATCGGCATCGGCGACCCGAGCGCCTCCGGCGAGGCCAAGGTCAATCTGCCGGGGCTGGAGCAAATCGCCAAAACCACCGGCGGCCAGTTCTTCCGCGCCGAAGATCGCAACGCGCTGGATCAGGTCTACAGCACCCTCGACCGTCTCACGCCGCATCAAGTGAAAACCCTCAGTCATCAGCCGCAACGCGAGTTGTTCTACTGGCCATTGGGTGCGGCGCTGGTGGTGCTGACGCTGTATCACCTCGGCGCCCTGCTGCGCCCACGGCTGGCGGTTGCACGTCAGCGGCAGGAGGCCTGAGATGGAGATCAATCTCGGTGACTTCCACTTCCTGCGCCCGCTGTGGCTGCTGTTGGCGCTGTTCGGCGCCCTGCTGCCGTGGCTCTGGCGCCGTGGCCGTGACCTGCAACGCAGGCTGCGCGGCAACATCGCCGGGCATCTGCTGCCGCACTTGCTGGTCACCCCGCAGGATCACCAGCGCCTGCGCCCGGTGCACTGGCTGTGTGCGCTGCTGATGCTCGGCGCGGTGGCAGCGGCCGGGCCGACCTGGGAGCAGGATCGCCCGGACTTTCTGGAGAATCGCGCGCCGCTGATCGTGGCTGTCGATCTGTCTCCGTCGATGGATGCCAACGACGTGCAGCCCACTCGCCTTGAGGCCGTCAAACACAAGCTGCATGACCTGATCCAGCGCCGCGCCGGTGCCCGCACCGCGCTGATTGCCTACGCCGGCAGTGCGCATCTGGTGTTGCCGCCGACCGATGATCCGGTGCTGCTCGACACGTTCATTCAAGCCTTGGGTACCGGACTGATCGACAAACCGGGCAAGAACGTCAGCGCGGTGATCGATCAGGCCAGGCGCTTGCTCAACGCTGAAAAGGTCCCGGGTAGCCTGCTGCTGATCACCGACGGTGCCGACACCGCACCGCTTGAAAAACCGGATGAGCAGTTGCAAGTACTGGTGCTCGCGGTGGGCAATCAGGATGGCGGCATCATTCAGGACGCCAACGGCCAGCCGCGCATCGATGCCAACGGTCGCCCGACCCTGGGCAGTTTCGATCCGGCCGCCATCAAGCAACTGGCCTCGGCGCTCAATGCTCCGCTCGGCAGCCTGACTCTGAATGACGACGACCTGGACTGGATCGAACTGCACGCGCAGCAGCACTTCCAGAGCGCCAGCGCCGAACAGCGGGAATTGCACTGGAAAGACGCCGGTTACTGGCTGTGCTGGCCGCTGGTGTTGCTGGCGCTGTTAAACGTGCGCAAGGGTTGGAGCGTGAACTGGATGCCGGCGCTGGTACTCGCCGTGGGCCTTGGCTGGCCAGCAGCGCCGGCTCAGGCAAACGCGCTGACCGACGCTTTCTTTACCCGCGACCAGCAAGGGCGCTGGGCCTTCGAGCATGAGCATTTTCCGCAGGCAGCGGCGCTGTTTGTCGATCCGTACTGGAAAGGCGTGGCGGCCTATCACGCGGCTGACTACGACCTGGCGCTGGTGACCTTCGCGCGGCTGGACACGCCGCAGGCGTATTTCTATCTGGGCAACATTTACGTGCGCCGCTTCAAGTTCGACGAAGCCATCGCGGCGTACACCCAGGCCCTGAAGCTGCAAGCGCAATTCCCCGAAGCCACGGCCAATCTGGCGTTGGCGATTGCCTTGCAGAAAGACACCGCGAGCGCCGAACAGAACGCGCCGCAAACCAAACCGGATGAGGTCAAGTTCGACAAGGCACCGGGCAAGGGCCAGAGCAAAACGGTCGAGACCGAACAAGCGGCGTCGGATGCGCTGTGGTTGCAGAACCTCACGACCTCCCCGGCGAAATTCCTCAAGCAGAAATTCAGCTTGCAGGATCAGGCGGAGGCCAAGCCATGAACCGGTTGATAGGGCTTGTGTGCCTTTTGAGCGCCCAGATAGCAGCCGCTGAACCGCAGCTGCGTGTGCAGGCTCACCTGCAACCCGCCGAAGGCGCCATGGTCGGCGGCCTGCTGGCGCTGCAACTCGATGTTCTCACCGACACCTGGTTCACCAGCGCCCCCACCCTGCCCGACCTGAAGCTCGACGGCGCGCTGGTCATGCCGCCGGACGGTCAGGCCCAGCACCTGAACCAGACCTTCGACGGCCAGAATTTCACGGGCCTGCGCTACAGCTATCTGATCACGCCGAACGCTGCCCGGGGTTTCAACATTCCGGCCCTGACCGTGCGCGCCAGCCCCGGTCAAGCCACCAGCGAGATCAGTGCCCAGAGCCAGCCGCTACAGTTCAGCGCCGCCCAGCCACCCGGTTTCAAACCCGGTGAAACGCCGCTGGTGGCCACGGGGCTGCGCTTCAATCAAACCCTCATCAACTCGGCGACGCCGCTGAAAGTCGGCGACAGCATCACCCGCCAACTGACGCTGCAGGCCGACGGCGCACTCGCCATGGCGCTGCCCGCTCCAGCGCTGGTGGAGGTCAACGGACTGAGTCGCTATGTGAAGACCCCGCAGATCAGCAATCTGGATGACGGTCGCGGCGATATCCTCGGCGGTCAGCGCATCGACAGCGTCAGCTATCGCATCGACACGGCCGGCGCCCACACCCTGCCGGCCATCGAGGTGAAATGGTGGGATTCGCGCGCGCAGCAAAGTCGCACCGCGCAGGTTCCTGCGATCACTTTCGAGGCCGCCGCCAACAGTGCGTACAAGCCGGTGTTCTCGATCACCGAAGACCTCAAACGACTCGGCCAGAACAATCGCCTGCACCTTTCCACCCATTGGCTGGCGTGGCTGGCCTTGCTCGTCGCACTGGTCGTTGGCGGGTATCTGGGCTGGCCAGCGCTCAGCCGTGCCCGCCAGCAGTGGCAAACCCGCAAGCACAAACGAGCGCTGGCCTGGCAGCAATCAGCCGAAAGCGCATGGCAGCAAATCACCCCGCAACTCAACGCCAAGCCTGCGCAGTTGAGCGCTGTTTATCTGTGGCTGCGCCGCCGTGGGCTGGGCTTGAAACTGGTCGACTCAGGGCAACGCTTGCAAGGACTGTTGCGTGGCCTTTACGGCCGCGAACCGGCCACCGAACAAACACTGGGCCAACTGCGCCAATCGTTGTCTACGCTTCACAGTCAGGCCGAACAGCAGCAGGCCCGTTCGGCCCCGGCCTTGCGCCCGCTCAACCCCGTCCACGAGAAGGATTTCCCATGACGAACCCGATGCTGCACCGCCAACGTTTTGGTCTGGCCCTGTTGTTCAGCCTCGCACTGCCATTGCTGGCCCAGGCCAGCGAGCCGCTGCCGTCATGGAACGACGGACCGGCGAAAAAGCACATCATCGAATTCGTCCAGGCGATCACTGATCAGTCCGGCAAGGACTTCGTCAAACCCGCCGAACGCATTGCGGTGTTCGATAACGACGGCACGCTGTGGAGCGAGCAACCCGCGTATTTCGAGTTGCTGTTCGCCTTCGACGAGGTCAAGCGCACCGCGCCGCAGCACCCGGAATGGAAGACCACGCAACCGTTCAAGGCCGTGATCGAGAATGACCACAAGGCGCTCGCCGCCGCCGGCATGGACGGCATCCTGAAGATCTTCGCCGCCACCCACACCGGCATGACCACCGACGCCTTCGATGACTACGCCAAAACCTGGCTGACCCAGGCCCGGCATCCGAAAACCGGCAAACCGTACACCGAGATGATCTTCCAGCCGATGCTGGAAATGCTCGACTACCTGCGCAGCCAGGACTTCAAGACCTACATCGTTTCCGGCGGCGACACGGCGTTCATGCGTGCCTTCGCCGAGAAGGTCTACGGCATCCCGCCGGAGCAAGTGATCGGCACCACCTTCGTGACGGCGTTCAGCTACAAGGACGGCAAGGCCTCGATCGTGCGCACCGCCAAACTGGCGCACAACGACGACGGTCCCGGCAAACCGGAAAGCATCGATGCGGTAATCGGTCGCCGGCCGATCCTGGCGTTTGGCAACTCCGACGGCGACCTGCAAATGCTCCAGTGGACGGCGGCAGGCCCCGGCAAACGCTTCATGGGCCTGGTGCACCACACCGACGCCAAACGCGAATGGGCCTATGACCGAAAATCCGAGATCGGGCGCCTGGACAAGGCCCTCGACGAAGCGAATTCCCGTGGCTGGACCGTTGTGGACATGGCGAGCGACTGGCGCCGGATCTACCCGTTCGATCCACCCGCCCCCGAGCAAGTGAAATAACAAAAGCGTGACGCAGGACTGCAAGAAACGTTTGACGCACCACACCACCCCCGCGCAAAAGGAGCAAGTCTGATGACTCGCATACGCAAGTGGCTACCGAAACTCGCCCTCGTGGCAACGTCGGTGATGGCGCTGTCTGCAACTGCCACAGCCGCTGAAAAACCCAACATTCTGGTGATCTTCGGCGATGACATCGGCCAGACCAACATCAGCGCCTATTCGATGGGCGTGGTCGGCTACAAGACGCCGAACATCGACCGGATAGCCAAGGAAGGCATGATGTTCACCGACTACTATGCGGAGAACAGCTGCACCGCAGGACGATCCTCCTTCATCACCGGTCAGACGCCACTGCGTACCGGCCTGTCGAAAGTCGGCGCACCGGGCGCCACGGTCGGGCTGCAAAAGCGCGATATCACGATTGCCCAGGCACTCAAGTCCCAGGGCTACGCGACCGGCCAGTTCGGCAAGAACCACCTCGGTGACAAGGACGAATACCTGCCGACCAACCACGGCTTCGACGAGTTCTTCGGCAACCTCTATCACCTCAACGCCGAAGAAGAACCGGAACGTCCTTATTGGCCGAAAGACGATGCGGAGTTCGTCAAGGCCAACTCCCCGCGTGGCGTGATCCACAGCTTCGCCGACGGCAAGATCGAAGACACCGGCGCGCTGACCACCAAACGCATGGAAACCATCGACGACGAAACCACCGCCGCCGCCCAGGCGTTCATCGAGAAACAAGCCAAGGCCGACAAGCCTTTCTTCGTCTGGATGAACACCACCCGCATGCACTTGTTCACCCACGTGCGTGACTCGATGAAGGGCCAGAGCGGCATGCCCGGCAACGAGTACGCGGACGGCATGGTCGAGCACGACGGCGACGTCGGCAAACTGCTCAAGACCCTCGACGACCTGAAAATCGCCGACAACACCATCGTCGTCTACACCACCGACAACGGGCCGAACCAGTTCTCCTGGCCGGACGCGGCGACCACGCCGTTCCGCAACGAGAAGAACTCCAACTGGGAAGGCGCGTACCGCGTACCGGCGATGATCCGCTGGCCGGGCAAGGTCAAACCGGGTGAGGTCTCGAACGAGATGTTCTCCGGGCTCGACTGGTTCCCGACCTTGCTCGCGGCGGCCGGTGATACCGATGTCGCCAGCAAGCTGCTCAAGGGTTGGGCGCCCACCAGCGGCGGCACCAACTTCAAGGTGCATCTGGATGGCTACAACCAGTTGCCTTACCTGACCGGCCAACAACCGAACGGTGCACGCAACGAATTTTTCTACTTCAACGACGACGGCATGCTGGTGTCGATGCGTTTCGGCAACTGGAAAGCCGTGTTCGCCGAGCAGCGTGCACCCGGTGGCTTCGCGGTGTGGAGCAACCCGTTCACACCGTTGCGCGTACCGAAAATCTTCAACCTGAGGATGGACCCGTATGAGCGGGCCGACGTGGTGTCCGATCAGTATTACGACTGGTCGACCAAGAACGTGTATCTGGTCGCCGTCGCCACCACCAAGGCAGCGCGCTTCCTGCAGACCTTCATCGAGTATCCGCCAAGCCAGAAACCGGCGAGCTTCAGCATCGACCAGATCCGTGCGGCGGTGGACGCGAAGATCGAAGAAAAAATGAAGAACCAGCCTGCACAGTAAGGCCGCTGGACCGCCGCTCGCCGTCATTGGCGAGCGGCCCTTTTTAGTGATTGTTCCCACGCTATGCATGGGAACAATCATTCATGAACCGGAACAAGGCAGTCGCAATGTCCTCACGTGTCGCCAGCAAGTCGTCGGCCCATCCCCTCCCGCACACCGCCGCCCCGGCGTTGCTGATCCCCGCCCTGCTGCTGTGCATTTCCGGCGCGGCGGCGCTGGTGTATCAGGTGTTGTGGATCAAGCAGCTGTCGCTGGTGGTCGGGGTCGAGGTCTACGCGATCACCACCGGCATCAGTGCCTTCTTTGCCGGGCTGGCTATCGGTGGCTGGCTGTTCGGGCGTTGGGCGGATCGCCTGGCGCAACCGGTTTTGCTGTATGCCGGGCTGGAAGTGCTGGTGGCCGTGCTGGGCGTCGGTGCGACGTTTGCCATGAGCGTTGCGGCCAGTCCGTTTGCCTGGTTGCAGGATCACGTCGGCCTGTTGGCCTGGTTGCTGCCGTTCATGCTGGTGGGCGCTCCAGCCGTGTTGATGGGTGGCACGCTGCCGGTGCTGGTGCGCTCGCTGGGCAGTACGCCGGGCAAGAGCGGCGGCCAGTTGTATGCGGCGAACACCCTGGGAGCGATTGTCGGCACCCTGCTCGCGGCGTTCGTGCTGATCGCCACCCTCGGCGTGCGCGGCAGTGCGTTGGCCGCAGCGATGCTCAATCTGCTGGCCACCGCCGGCGCATTGGGTTGGCAGCGCCAGCATCCGATGCCGGTCAAAGCCCCGCTCAAGCATCACACTGAAAAAGCTCCGGATCGCACCGCCCTCTGGCTGTATTCCATCGCCGGCGGCGTGGCCCTCGGCTACGAAGTGGTGTGGTCGCAGTCAATCGTGCAATTCATGAGTACCCGCACTTACGCGTTCGCCGTGGTGCTGGCGACCTACCTGACCGGGCTGTTTATCGGCAGCGCCCTGCTCGCTCGCCGGGTCGAACGAATTCGCGATCCGTGGGGCGTGTTCGGCTTGCTGATCGCTGGCGCGGGACTGATCGCCCTGCTGGAAATCGCCCTGCTCGGTCGCTGGCTGGTGATCGCCCAGAGTCAGGCGGAAATCTGGCTCGTGACTCAAGGCGCCAGTGAACTGGCCGGCATGAGCGCACGTTTCGCTGTTGCGGCGTTGTGCATTGTGTTCCTGCCGACCTTGCTGCTGGGCGCGGCGTTTCCGTTGGCCCTGCGTTTGAGTGTCGGCCACGAGCATGTCGGCCGCGATGTCGGCGCGGTGGTGGCGTTCAACACGTTGGGCGGGATCATCGGCGTGATGCTCTGCGGTTTCCTGCTGATTCCGTTGCTGGGGTTGGTACGCACGCTGGGCCTGCTGGCGATCATTGCCGCCGGCGTCGGCTGGTTCGCCGTGCGCAAGGGCCATGGCGTGAAGAAAGGCCGGCGTCAGGCAGTGGCCGCGCTGGGCTTGCTGTCCGTTGCACTGGCCGTGCTGACGCCGGTCGACAAACTCGCCAGCCTGCTCCCCGGTGCGCGCAACGGCGAGCTGGCCTTCTACGAGGAAGGACGCGGCGGCACGGTCGCGGTGGTCACTCAAGGCCGGGGCCAGAACGCGTTCCAGCGCCTGTACATCCAGGGCGTGTCGAATACCGGCGATGCCATGCCGTCACTGCGTTACATGCGGATTCAGGCGCTGCTGCCACTGCTGATCCACAACGGCGAGCCGCGCTCGGCGCTGGTCATCGGTTTCGGTACCGGCATCACTGCCGGCGCGTTGCTGCGCTATCCGGGGCTTGAACATCGGGTCGTGGCCGAGCTGCTGCCGTCGGTGATCAAGGCTGCGCCGTTGTTCAAGGGCAACTTCAACGCCGCCAGCGATCCCGGCGTCGATGTGCGGCTGCGCGACGGTCGTCAGGAACTGCTGCGCAGCCCGCAGACCTACGACCTGATCACCCTCGAGCCGCCACCACCCTCCGCGGCCGGCGTGGTGAATCTGTATTCCCGGGACTTCTATCAACTGGCCGCCAGCCGTCTGGAGAAACAGGGTCTGGTCGCACAGTGGCTGCCGCTGCCGACCCAGAACATCGACGACTCGCGTTCACTGGTGCGCAGCTTCCTCGACGTCTTCCCGTACGCGACGCTGTGGACCAGCGAGTTCCACGAGATGCTGCTGGTAGGCTCGCTGACACCCATCGAACTGGATGCCGAAAAAATCACCCGACGCTTGCAACAGGACAGCGTACGCAGCACCTTGCAGGACGTCGGCATCGGTTCGGCGCCGGCGTTGCTGTCGACCTGGGTCACCGATCGCGCCGGTCTGGAACGTTTTGCCGCCGACGCACCGGCGGTGACTGACGATCAGCCGCGCATCGAATACGCGCCGTGGGTCCGGTCCAAAGAGATCACCCGGGTGCTGCCTGCGCTGCTGGATCTGTATGTCGCACCGCCGCTGGTGAATGCCGATGCCGGGTTCGCTGAACGGATGCAGGGGCACAGACAGCGCCTGATGCAGTTCTATCGCGCAAGCCTGCACGCCTATGACGGAGATCGGGATGCCTGGGGCCGGGATATTCGCGAGGTGATGCAGAGAGATGGAGGGAATCCGTATTTCCGCTGGTTTGTCGGGCAGTGACTCTCGTCATCCGATCATTCCCACGCGGTGCGTGGGAATGATTTCCGGGACTATTTGGCTTTCATCTTCAGATACGACTGATGCATGTCCGACGCCCAGCCATCGATCACGGCTTTCACGTCATCGGCCTTCATCACCTGGGAGTCGTTCTGCAGCGGTTTGCCGGTGCCTTTGCGCACGACCTGGGCCACGACCTTGTTATTGCCGCCATCGAGGAACACCGCTTCGGTGGCCAGGGTGGTTTCCTGATCGCGGATACCGCTGGCGGTACTGACCGCTGCCGCCACCAGCGCAATCGGGATCACTTCATAGGCATGCAGGCCTTCGGTCTTGCTGCTCACGGCGGTGATCGCCGCACGCACCACAATCACGCCCGGGCCGGGGCCACTGGCCAAAGGCAAGGATTTGCCCACTTCACGCTTGAGCGCCTGATCGTAGTAAGCGGTGATGCCATTGAGGGTCTGTTGCGGAATCTTCACGGTCGGTTGAGGTTTTGGGTAGAGCTGCGTCGGTTCGATATAGACGCTGGTGAACTTGTTGATATCGAGCTTGGGATCGACCCAGCGCATCACCTCGGCCCCGGACGGTGACTTGGCCTCCTTGAGTTGGCTGTAGTCCTTGAGAAACCCGGAGTACTCATCTGGAGCGACGGTTTTGCTGGAGCAACCCACCACGCCAAGAGTGGCAATGCACAGGGTGCTCATCATCACGGCTAGCTTCATGCTGTAACTCCTGTCAGAAGGCCTGATTTGTTGCATTGGGGAGTTACAGGTATAGCTAAAAACCCGCGAATTGCGATCAGAACACACAATATTGGCGCGGTGCCGTGTACCGGTTCACAACGGTCATTTGACAGATGCCGGGCATCCGGCAAAGCTGCATCGAGCTTGAACGCACGCCAGAAGGCAAATGCACCTGGACTACGGAAGTCGCAATGCCCAAGCATAAAAATAACGATGCACCGCGCCAGCCTGATGCTTCACCGACCTCGATTTCACGCTACCTGTTTCCTGTCACCATTGGTCTGCTGCTCGCGGCCGTGGCGGGGATCGGCTGGTTTCTGTTCAGCCCCGCTCCAGCTCCGGTCAAAGTCGTGCCGGTCAGCACGCCTGTTGCAGTAGCGGCCAAACCTGCAGCAACACTGCCCGCGACCATGGTTGATGAACAGCAATGTCAGGGCTGTCACCAGGAACAGGTCAAGGACTGGCAAGGCTCCCATCATCAGTTGGCGATGCAACCGGCGAATGCCGAAACCATGCTCGGTGACTTCAACAATGTCACCTTCAAGGCCGAAAACGAATCCACCCGTTTCGCGCGCAAGGGCGACGAGTTCTGGGTCAATACACCTGGCGTCGACGGCAGGAACGCCGACTTCAAAGTCGCCTACACCTTCGGCATCGCGCCGCTTCAGCAATACCTGATCGAAGTCGGTGAAGGCCGCTTGCAGGCCCTTGGCGTCGCCTGGGATACCGAGAAAAACCGCTGGTTTCACCTCTACCCCGGCCAGGGCGTGAACTTCAAGAATCCGCTGCACTGGAGCAAGCCGAGCCAGAACGCCAACTTCATGTGCGTCGAGTGCCACACCACCGGGTTCAAGCGCAATTTCGACGCGGCCAGCAACACCTTCGCCAGCCACTGGAACAGCCTCGGCATCGGTTGCCAGGCCTGTCATGGGCCGGCATCGAATCACCTGGAGTGGACTGCGAAAAAGACTGACCTGATCCACGCCGGCTTCGACGTCGATCTCAAGGACAAGAACGCCACCGTCGAGATCGAAACCTGCGCCCGCTGCCACGCTCGCCGCGCGCCGCTGGGCGATGGCTACACCGTCGGCAAACGGCTGATGGACGATTACCTGCCCAGCACCCTGACCCGCGAACTGTATGCGCTGGACGGCAAGATCAAGGACGAAGTGTTCGAACACGGCTCCTTCGCCCAAAGCAAAATGTTCGACAAGGGCGTGCGCTGCAGCAACTGCCACAACCCCCACAGCACCGAGCTGAAAGCGCCGGGCAACGCGGTGTGCCTGCAATGCCACAACAGCGCCGGCAAGACCTCGGTCGAAGGCGTCGATGGCCAGGGCCTGCAAGCGAAGAACTACGACAGTATTGAACACACCCGCCACACCATGGGTCAGCCCGGCTCGCAATGCGTGGATTGCCACATGCCCGGCAAGTTCTACATGGGCAACGACTTCCGGCATGACCACAGCTTCAGCATCCCCAACCCGGAGCGTGCGCAAAAGCTCGGCACGCCAGACGCCTGCCTGACCTGTCATCAGGGCAAGGCCGGCGACAAGGTCACCGCGCAATTCAAACTGTGGACTGCCTCGACCGAACCTCAAGCGCCGCGTTACGACGAGAGCCTGTGGCTGATTCGCAACGGCCAGCCCGGCGCCGCACAAGCGTTGTACGAGCAATTGCAGCGCAGCAACCTGCCGGCAATCCAGCGAGCGACATTGCTCGCGGAATTGCCACTCTATCCAAGTGAACAGGCGCTTAAACTGGCGACCACGGACCTGAAGCACCCGGCGCCACAGGTACGCGAAAGCGCGGTACGGGCGATCAGCGCGTTCCTGCCACCGCCAGAGCGCTTGCCGCTGTTGACGCCGTTGCTCGGTGATCCGGTGAAAGCAGTACGAATCGTCGCTGCGCGGGATCTGCT
Source organism: Pseudomonas allokribbensis (assembly GCF_014863605.1). Lineage (NCBI taxonomy): Bacteria > Pseudomonadati > Pseudomonadota > Gammaproteobacteria > Pseudomonadales > Pseudomonadaceae > Pseudomonas > Pseudomonas allokribbensis. Next base: position 3,028,666 of record NZ_CP062252.1, on the reverse strand, counting down.
GAGTGTCGCCCGCAATGGCCTGGGCCCGGCTCAGGCCAATTGGGACGCGGCGATTGCCGAGTACGAAGCCGTGCAGAAGAGCCTGGCCGAACGCGCCGAAGCCAACCTGAACCTGGCGATGCTCTACCAGGCCAGCGGTCGCGGCTCGGAGGTTGAAGGCTCGTTGCGGACAGCCCTGAAACGTGACCCGGACTTCTACCCGGCGCTGGTCACGCTGGTGCAATGGCTGGAGGCCAACGGTCGTGGCTCGGAGGTGCAGCAACTGCTCGATGCCAGCCTCAAGGAACACCCTGACACGGCCCTGCTGCAGCACACCCGAGGCCTGTCACTGATTCGCGCGGGCAAGACCGCCGAGGCCATGTCGGCGCTTGGCAAAGCCGCACAACTGGAACCGCAGAACGCGCAATACGGTTACGTGCTGGCGGTGGCGCTGCATGACAGCGGCAAGGTGGATCAGGCGAGCGAGCAACTGGAGAAACTGCTCAAGGTGCAGCCTGCGAACCGCAATGCGCGGTTGTCGCTGATTCAGTGGTATCTGGACAGTGGGCAGGAGCCGAAGGCGCAGGTGCTGTTGCAGGGGTGGAAGAGGATGAATATGGGGGATCCGGCGTTGAAATGAAAACGGGCGGGAGCAACGCTTGGTTGCTCCCGCCTGATTGCGTTACCAGGTCGAAGTCTCTCCACTGCGCAACGCCATCTCCCGCCGACTGTTAATCCGCATCGCCTTGATCAGCGACACCGTGCCCACCAGCAGCAGCGCCGCGCCAAACAGGAAGTCGATGTTGTACAGCTGGAAATCCTGCACCGGCCCCACCAGCACCGTGCGCACCACGCCGATCCCCACCAGCGTGGCCAGGAAGTCGATCCCCGGCTCATCGCGGTAGAACACCAGCAGCAACGGCAGGCACAACACCAGCAGCATCAACAACACCACAACCTTGAACGCGCCTTTGCGCTCGACGCTGAAGGCGCATTCGTGGTGGCCGTAGGCTTTGTAGTCCTCGTCGCGGACCAACACGTTTTTCTCGTTGATGTAGTCGGCGCGGTTGTACTTCTGGATCGGCGTAAAGGTGTTGGACATCTCCATCAGCGTGGTGATGTTCTTGAAGCGCAGGTCGACACGCTCGTTGCCCTTGAGGTAGTACAGGACTGGCTTGTAGCCGTAGCGATAAGTGTCGAAAGGAAACTCGGTGACCCGCCCCTGAACGCCGATCGGGCGCGATTCGAGTTGAGCGAAGGCACTCTTGTCAGTCGAGGCGAGGTTGCGACTCAGCGGCAGGACCTTCACTTGCTCAAGGAAGATCGGCGTGGCGCCGTAAGTCCACTGCAACGGTTCCAGGCGAAGACGCAGTTCGTTGCGGCCCAGGTCATAGCGGTTGAAGGTGCGTTCGGACACCACCACCGCACCGCTGAGCATGAACTCGCCGCGCAGGTTGTTGGTGATGCGCAAGGTCAACTGATCCTTGCCCAGCAGCGCCGCATCCGAGGACGGCGGCGTGCCGCACCACGCGGTGCTTTCGCCGACACCGCCGAGCTGACCGCCACGGCTTTCGTTGAATACGTAGATGTAACCGGCCCACAACGTCAGCATCAACAGCAACGCCGTCAGGCCCAAGATCTTCTTGCCCGCACTCACAAACAGACTCCCTTCTTCGTTCCGTCGTCCAGCCGAAAACCCGCTGGCGACGGGGACTCTACCAAAAGGCCACCATCGACCCAAGGAAAAATCCCCGATTTGTAAGGGTTCTAAGGGTTTCCCCTGTGCGGGCAGCGCGTCAACGCCGCCTGAACAACGGTCGCGGCTCGATGACGGAGCGCCCGTACAACACGCTCATCCCCGCCAACCCCTTGAGCGCATCCTCGGCGGATTTGTCCTCGCGCACGGCGAAGCTGTCGAACCCGCACTGGCGCATGTGGCTCAGTTGATCGCGAAGCACATCGCCAATCGCCCGCAATTCGCCTTTCCAGCCAAAACGGCTGCGCAGCAGATAAGCCTGACTGTAGGCGCGGCCGTCGCGAAAACTCGGGAAATCGAGGGCAATCAGCGGCAGCGATGCCAACCACGGCAGCAGGCTTTCGACGCCGTCGTCCGGGCCCAGCCACACTGCATGGGTCGAGGGTGATTCGAGCCAGTGGGCCAGCGGCAGAATCAACATCCCGGCGCTGAATTCTGTTTCAGGCGAGCGGATCAGCGTCCATGGATCGTCGAGCACAATCCGCGCCCCGCTCGCCTCCATCCGCAGCAGATTGTTCATGCCGACACCTCCAGCGCTTTCGGGTAGACCCGTTCCTTGAACGGCTCCAGCCCGATGCGCGCCACGGTATCGACAAACAGTTCTTCGCTCTCGCGGTAGCGCACGAAGGTGCCGATGATCCGTTCGATCACCTGCGGCACTTCGGCAGCGCTGAACGACGGGCCGATGACTTTGCCCAGTGCGCTGTTTTTGCCCTGCGCCCCGCCGAGGGTGATCTGGTACCACTCGCTGCCGTTCTTATCGACGCCGAGAATCCCGATGTTGCCGATGTGGTGATGGCCGCAGGCGTTCATGCAGCCGGAAATGTTCAGGCTGATATCACCGAGGTCGTGCAGGTAATCGAGGTTGTCGAAACGCGCCTGAATCGCCTGGGCAATCGGAATCGACTTGGCGTTGGCCAGCGCACAGAAATCGCCACCGGGGCAGGCAATGATGTCGGTCAACAGGCCGACATTGGCAGCGCCCAGCCCTTGCTCTTTCGCCAGTTGCCACAGCGCATACAGCTCGGATTTGGGCACATCCGGCAGGACGATGTTCTGCTCGTGGGCGATACGGATTTCGCCGAAACCGAAACGCTCGGACCAGTCGGCCACCGCCAGCATCTGCAAACCGGTCACGTCCCCCGGGGGCGAGGCCAGGCCCGGTTTGGTCGACAGCACCACGCTGGTGTAGCCCGACACCTTGTGCGGTTGCACGTTGCGCGCGACCCAGCGGGCGAACGCCGGGTTGTCGGCCAGGTGCGTGCCGAAATCCAGATCGGTGCCCGCCAGTGTGCAGTAGCTCGGCGGCACAAAGGCGCTGGCAACCCGCAGGTATTCATCCTCAGTCAGTTGCGCCGGGCCATCCTTGAGGTGTTGCCATTCTTCTTCGACTTCCTTGGCGAACGCCTCGATACCCAGCGCCTTGACCAGAATCTTGATCCGCGCCTTGTACTTGTTGTCGCGTCGGCCGTGACGGTTGTAGACCCGCAGCACCGCCTCGACGTAAGACAGCAAGTGCTGCCACGGCAAACCGTCGCGAATCTGCAGACCGAGGATCGGCGTGCGCCCCAGACCACCGCCGACAATCACCCGCAGCAACATCTGGCCGTCGCGGCTGGGGTAAAGGTAGAGGCCGATGTCGTGCATCATGATCGCCGCGCGATCCTGCTTCGCCGAACAGATGGCGATCTTGAACTTGCGCGGCAGGAACAGGAATTCCGGGTTGATCGTCGACCATTGCCGCAGGATCTCCGCCAGCGGACGCGGGTCGATCAACTCGTCCGCCGCGACCCCGGCGAAGGCTTCGGTGGTGATGTTGCGCACGCAGTTGCCCGAGGTCTGGATCGCATGCATGTTGACCTGCGCCAGACGTTCGAGAATGTCAGGCACCTCGTGCAGTTCGATCCAGTTGAACTGCATGTTCTGCCGGGTGGTGAAGTGGCCGTAGCCACGATCGTAGTCACTGGCAATGCTCGCCAGTGTGCGCATCTGTTCGGCGCTCAAGGTGCCGTAGGGAATTGCCACCCGCAGCATGTAAGCGTGCTTTTGCATGTACAGGCCATTTTGCAGGCGCAGCGGCAGGAACTCTTCTTCGCTCAACTCCCCGGCCATGAAGCGCTCGACCTGATCGCGAAACTGCGCAACGCGCTCGAACACCAGTGCCCGGTCGTAATCGTCGTATTGATACATCGGCTACCTCATCAGGAATGCACAGATTCCTGTGGGAACGGGCGAACCCGAGATAGCGCCAGTTCGCGTCTGGCGCTATCTCGGGTTCGCCCGTTCCCACAGTATTTTCCCTGACTATGGACGAACGGCGCAGTGCACAACAGATTCACCTGAACACATAAAAACCGTATCAGGGCGCGGCAGATGGCCGCAGGCAGCGCTTCGATCTGATCCGCATAAATGAACAATTCCTGAGCCTGTTTTGTTTCTGGCGGGGTTTCTACAGTGCAGCTCGTGCCAGACCGGGTGGCCTGGCAAGACTTTGCAACCGTGGAAGAATTGACCATGAGCACAGCAACAATCGGACAGGCTTATAACTACAAGGTCGTCCGCCAATTCGTCATCGCGACTGTTTTCTGGGGCGTCGTGGGCATGGCGATGGGGGTATGGATCGCCTCGCAACTGGTATGGCCGGACATGAATCTGGACTTGCCGTGGACCACCTTCGGCCGCTTGCGACCGTTGCACACCAGTCTGGTGATTTTCGGCTTCGCCGGCAGTGCGCAATTCGCCGCCAGTTACTACGCGGTGCAGCGTACCTGCCAGGTGCGGCTGTACTCGGACAAACTCGCAGCCTTCACTTTCTGGGGCTGGCAATCGGTGATCGTGATCATGCTGGTCACCCTGCCGATGGGCTACACCACCACCAAGGAATACGCCGAGATCGAATTCTCCGGCGCAGTCTGGATGGCGGTAGTCTGGGTCGCGTATGCCGTGGTGTTCTTCACCACCGTGGTGCAGCGCAAGACCAAGCACATCTACGTCGGCAACTGGTTCTTCGGCGCGTTCATCCTGGTGATCGCCATGCTGCACGTGGTCAATCACCTGTCGATTCCGGTGGACTGGTTCAAGTCCTATCCGGTGTATTCCGGCGCCACCGACGCCATGGTGCAGTGGTGGTACGGGCACAACGCGGTGGGTTTCTTCCTGACCACCGGGTTCCTCGGGATGATGTATTACTTCGTGCCGAAACAGGTCAATCGGCCGGTGTATTCGTACCGGTTGTCGATCGTGCACTTCTGGGCGCTGATCACCCTCTACATCTGGGCCGGCCCGCACCACTTGCACTACACCGCCCTGCCGGACTGGGCGCAGTCGCTGGGCATGGCGATGTCGCTGATTCTACTGGCGCCGAGCTGGGGCGGGATGATCAACGGGATGATGACTTTGTCCGGCGCCTGGCATCAGTTGCGCACCGACCCGATTCTGCGTTTCCTGGTTCTGTCGCTGGCGTTCTACGGCATGTCGACGTTCGAAGGCCCGATGATGGCGATCAAGACCGTCAACGCCCTCTCCCACTACACCGACTGGACCATCGGCCACGTACACGCCGGCGCGCTCGGCTGGGTGGCAATGATCACCTTCGGCGCGACCTATCACATGGTGCCCAAGGTCTTCGGCCGCGAGCGCATGCACAGCACGCCGCTGATCAACCTGCACTTCTGGCTGGCGACCATCGGCACGGTGTTGTACATCGCTTCGATGTGGGTCAACGGGATTACGCAGGGCCTGATGTGGCGGGCGATCAACGAGGACGGCACGCTGACCTATTCGTTTGTCGAAGCGTTGCAGGCCAGTCATCCGGGGTTTGTCGTGCGGTTTGCCGGTGGGGTGTTCTTCCTGACGGGCATGTTGCTGATGGCCTACAACGTATGGCGCACCGTGCGGGTGGCGGATGTCGCGATTGCCCACCGTGAAGCGCAGATCGCCTGATCAAGGAAGCCGGTCATGTTCGATATCTTTTTGAATGTGTTGGGCGTGCTGTTTTTGTGGCTGTCGGTGGAGTATTGCTTGCGCCACGAAACGGCTGAAAGCCTGGATGATGCGAGTCTGACGCCGTTTGCCGATGATCCGGAGGTGGCGCGGCGGGTTGAGTTGGCCACCGGCAAGACTGTGAAAGCGGTGGCGCCGGAGGTGGCGAAGCCGGGGTGGGTCAACCTCGAAATGTAATTGCACCCGATGATCGATCCCACACTGGGTGTGGGATCGATTTGGCCCTAGGTGCGATCGCGCGGAATCAGGCTCTGCAGCTGCTGCGCCAGAAAATTCGCATCAAACACAAACGTATCCGGATCCTTCAACCCATTGGTCTTGCGCCACTGCCACTCCCCGCCCGGTAGCCCCACCAGCGAAATACTCCCGTACCGCGCCGCCGTCAGCCCCATCACCGCCAGCGAAATCTGCCCACCGCTGCCCATCACATCCGGCACGAACTCCACCGGTTTGCCAGCAATCAGGATGCTCAGTTTTTCAGTCTTGAAGGTTGACGTCTCAACCGGAATGCTCGGCCCGAACGCCACGTACACTTCCCGACTCACCTCCAGCAAACCCGGCGCCTGCACCGGTGCCAGCCATTGCTGAATCTGCCCGAACAACTCGTTGATCCGTGTAGCCCAGGTCGCCGACTGGGTCTCGAACAATTGCTTCTTGTGCGCTTCGCTGTCGGCATAGTGGCGAAGCATTTCGCCCAGTTGCTGTACGTCGTCCATTGCGGTGTTCCTTCAAGGAGCGGTGCTGCGGACTTTGAGCATGGCAGATGCCGATGACGACCGTACAAGTCATTTGCCTGCACGGTCGCCTCGTCAGCCATTGACGGACAGAAGGTCAGCGTTTGCGCAGACGCGCCATGCTCAGGGTGTCGACCCATTGCCCGTCACGCACGGCGTAATCGCGGAACAGGCCCTCGGTTTCGAAACCGAACTTGCGATAGAGGCCGATGGCCGCCTCGTTGTCGGCGTACACCGAAAGCTCGACCCGGTGCAAATTCATCCAGTTGTCCGCCACGTCCAGCGCCGCCACCAACAGCTTCGAACCGACACCCTTGCCCTGCCACGCCACCGCAACGGCCATGCCGACACTGCCGGCGTGACTGCGGCGAATCCGTGAAAACTGTTCCAGCCCCAGATTGCCAATCACCACACCCTGATGCAGCGCCACCAGTTGCACCACCCGCTCGTTGTCCGGCGCCAGGCGTTTGCGCCAGACCTCGGTGGTCTGAAACGGCATCTGCAACACCTGCCGGGTCACGGCCGGGTCGTTATAGAGCGCGGTGATGCCCTCGACGTGGGATTCGTTGAAACGCTCGAGGTGAATGGCGGAGTTGTGCTCAGGCATGAAAGATCCCTCCTGGATCAGTGCGTGGCCGGTCACTGTAAACCGCTTCTTCACGGATTCGCCATGACTGTTTAAAGCCGTTGACCGAAACGTCCGGCAAGCCACAACGGCTTGCGCCATTGCCTACGCATCCGCCAGAATCCGCCGGCTTGTGCGCCTTGAGGGCCGGCTCTATCGTTTCCGGGTCGCTGAGGAATCAGCGATCGGGTCTCGCAGCCCGCGATCTCTAGACGCACAACATCCTCCAGTTTTATGGCGGCTGTACGTGGGAGACCCTCGGGTCTGCCGGTTCTAGAGTCCCGGTCTGCGACCCGCGTATAGCTGCCACCCCTTCGTATCGCAGCGAATCGTGGCGGCTCCATGACTCTGGAGATTCAATCATGATTAAACCAACGCCAAACCCGCCCGAAACCGATCCAACCTCGCCCTACGAAACCCTCGACTCCAAGAAATTCCACGAAGCCGCCGACCGCGCCCTCGATCACTACCTCAATCCGTTCCACCCCAGAAAACCGCTGCTCAAACCCAACACTCGCTACCTCATCGCCCCCGGCATCCCAAACGAAGAACTGCTGGCCGACGCCTGCGAAACCCTGACCTCGGCCAAAACCATGGCCAGCGATTTCGCCGGGATGATCGATGCGCCGCAGCGGCATGTACTGTTGGGGATTGCGCAACTGATCATGCTCGGTGAGCTGGCAGTGAATCGGGTGCTGGATAATCTGGATGTGGCGGCTGAGCCGCGCGTCTGAGTGAGAAACCGAAACGGCCCCTTTACGGGGCCGTTTTTGTATCTGCAGGAAAACTGTTTACCGATGACCATTCGTCTTGAAATCACACTCACCTGTCAGATCTGACAGGTGACGATGCTCTCTTTTCGAGGCTTTATGAATTTCGAATTCATATGGCTCAAGGCCCGTCCTCAGGAGTAATCCATGAACCTTCAGTCTCAATCGGTAACCGCGGCCCTCGTGTTGTTTCCAGTGTACCTGCCAAGGTGGAAAACTCCCGTGCTGCCGGAGCAGCCGGGGCCGCCGATCCCTGACGGAGGCCTGTCCCAAGCTGCGTCCGCATCTCCGGGTGTTGAAATGGTGATCGAGCCTTTTACCGAAATGAAGAACTGGACCATGGCGCCTTATGACGTGGCGGAGATATACGTTAATGACTCCCCAACCGGGGTATCCAAAACGATCTACCCCGGGGAAGAAAACGACCGTTTTCTCCTGCTTGTCCCGGCACTCTGGTTTATTAACGGCATCAATAAAATTTTCTACAGAGTCAAACGCGTCAGTGGCAACTTCAACGACTCGCGGGAACTGAATGTCCTGTACCACAACCCGATCATCGGCTCCCCGGCACCGACCGGCATCAACGTCAGCCATCCCGCATTCATCGGTCCGGGACAGACGGGTGCAATCACCATCAACATCAGTTATATGCCCCTCCACAGTAAGGTCACGTTGAAGATAGGGTCTTGGAGTATCACGTTTACCAATCTGACCTCCCCCATCAACCATACGCTGACGTCCGCCGAACTCAGTCTGATCGGCGATGGAAAGCATCGGGTCAGTGTTATAGCTATTGATCAGTTGGATAACGCCGGTGTCTCGACGGATACCGATATTGAAATTCGCGCCAACCAAGCTCCGCTGGCTATTGATCAGTCCCTGATGGTGCTGAATGGACCAAAAATAATTCAAAACTATGGATGGTTGACCAAGAAGGTGCCCGGTAACTCTGCCATTCGTTCAGCAACAGGTGGAGTGGAACCTTACGTCTACACCTCGAGTAATCCTTTGGTAGCCACTGCGATAGCAACTGGAGAAGTCACCGGAGAGCAAAACGGACAGGCTATCATTGAAGTTACGGACGCTAAGGGCGCAAAGGTTTCGTACCCGATCAACGTCTCAAACGTCATTCGAGTGTATGTCAACGATGCACTACTTACGTGCGAACAGGCCTACAACTGGGCCGCCAGTCTGGGCGGGACTATGAATTCGGCACTCCCATTCTTGTCTGACGCACTTCAATCCAATCTTGTTGATGTAAGACAGGCTTTCTTCAATTCAATAGGTGAGCCGGGACGTCGCTGGGGGTACGTGGTTGCTCATCCTTCATTTCCAGGGAAGAACTTCTTTGGTTGGTGGGAGGCGAATAATTCAACAGTCATCGCTGGTGCAGGTCATGCCTTGGATCCAGGTCAGTTTCCGGATCCTGTCCACAAAGCAAAAGCAATTGTCTACGTGCGGACTTGAAACAAAGAAGGACTCATTGAGTTGATTCGGAAGCGCTCGAGGTGAAAGGAACAAAAGAGGAACAAAAAAACAAAAGGGGACGCATTTATTTGATTCTGACGGGGGACTCGCTGAAGCGTTCGAGGTGAATGGCGGGGTTGAAGATCCCTCCTGGATCAGTGCGTGGCCGGTCACTGTAAACCGCTTCTTCACGGATTCGCCATGACTGTTTAAAGCCGTTGACCGAAACGTCCGGCAAGCCACAACGCCTTGCGCCATTGCCTACGCATCCGCCAGAATCCGCCGGCTTGTGCGCCTTGAGGGCCGGCTCTATCGTTTTCGGGTCGCTGACGAATCAGCGATCGGGTTTAGCAGCTCGGTTAATTTCAAGGCACGCTGGTTTCGCCATTTCTGTTTTATGGCGGCTTGCGTGGGGCACTTCGGTGCGCCGGGATCCTTGAGCCTGGTCTGCTAACCCGCGTACAGCCGCCACCCCATTCGTTTAGCAGCGGTGGATGACGGCTCCATTTCTCAAGGAGCTTCACAATGATCAAACCGACACCCAATCCATCCGAAACCGACCCGACCTCGCCCTACGAAACCCTCGATTCCAAGAAATTCCACGAAGCCGCCGAACGCGCCCTCGATCACTACCTCAATCCGTTCCACCCCAGAAAACCACTGCTCAAACCCAACACCCGCTACCTCATCGCCCCCGGCATCCCGAATGAAGAACTGCTGGCCGACGCCTGCGAGACCCTGACCTCGGCCAAAACCATGGCCACCGACTTCGCCGGACTGGTGGATGGCTCGCATCGGCATGTGCTGCTGGGGATTGCGCAATTGATCATGCTGGGGGAACTGGCCGTGAACCGGGCGCTGGATAATCTGGAGTTGGCGGCTGAGCCGCGCGTCTGAGTGAGAAACCGAAACGGCCCCTTTACGGGGCCGTTTTTGTATCTGCAGGAAAACTGTTTACCGATGACCATTCGTCTTGAAATCACACTCACCTGTCAGATCTGACAGGTGACGATGCTCCTCTTTCGCGGTGTCATGAACTTCGTCCCGAAGATGGCTATTTACCGAGCGGCAGGAGAACTACATGAGCATCAACGTCAATTCGACACAAATCAGCGCCTTGCTCCAGCTATATCCGATGGCCATTCCCGGCGCAGTAGAAAACCTGCAACCGCCAGGGGCCTACCATCTCGGCATTCCCGAAAGCATTCATTCGCCATCCACCAAACTCTTCATGGTGATCGACCCGGTCACGTTGTTTTCCACTCCCTTTGCAGCAGGTGACTCCGTAAAGCTGTGGGTAAACAGCCAGGCGACATCCGTGATCAAGCCTATCAAGCCGGGCGAAGAGAACGACCGCTTTTTTATGGAGTTGCCTTGGGGAGTGTTGAAGGATGGCCTCAATACGCTGTACTACGAAGTCACCCGGGTCAGCGGTAATAAAGATCAATCCACCCCGACACTGAATGTGCTATTCAACAACCCGGTCTCCGGTATCACGGTCAGCCATCCGGCCAGCATTGGCCCAGGACAAACGGGACCAATCACCATCACCATCAGCTACCCACGCCCCTTCGGAACCGTGACGCTGACCATCGGCAACTGGAGCATCACGCTTACCAACTTCGATCACACCAAACCGATCCTTTATCCCCTGACAGTCACTGACCTTCAGCAGATCGGTGACGGTAACCACCCGGTCAGTGCCACGGTGGTCGATCAATTGACCAACAGCAATATGTCGGCGACGTCGTTTATTGATATTCGTGCAAATCAGCAACAAGAATTGGTCATTGATAAAACCCCAATGCATATGGACACTCCGGTTTACAAGAACTCATATGGTTGGGCCACCAAAGTAGTTACTGAAGCTCCACAACGACGGATACCGATCGCGGGGCAGGCTCCGTTCCAATACCGCTCAGCGAATGTCTTGGTCGCACAAGTCGATGCAAGCGGTACGGTTACTAGTGGCCAGACCGGTAGCACGTTAATCACCGTGACTGCTGCCAACGGCAAGAGCGATTCCTATCCCGTTGAGGTATCCAACAAATATCAGCTTTTGGTCAACAAGTCGTCAATGAGCCCTGCTCAAGCATTGGCCTGGATAAGAAGCGTCGGTGGCTTGGTAGATACTGCAGTGTCGAATCTGGCTGCTCTTGATCTGGTCAATCCGTTGCCTGATCTATTTGATAACGTGGCTGGCCGGAGTGTGGCTTGTTGCAATTTCGATATTCCCAGTCTCAATAGCATTCAGATCTTGCTCTGGGAGACGGGAGGTTCGTATCCGTATATAGGAGCTACTACTATTCCATTAACCAGTGCGGACAAGGTAAGAGCTTTGACTATTGTCCCCAGGTAATCCCCGATACTGCCCCGGCGTCGCCGCCAGATGCTGTTTAAAACAATCAAAACAACAAAACAATGGGGACAGATTTATTTAATTACGGCCGGGTCGTTATAGAGCGCGGTGATGCCCTCGACGTGGGATTCGTTGAAGCGTTCGAGGTGAATGGCGGGGTTGTGCTCAGGCATGAAAGATCCCTCCTGGATCAGTGCGTGGCCGGTCACTGTAAACCGCTTCTTCACGGATTCGCCATGACTGCTTAGAGAATAAGCAGAGAATAAGGGGACAGATTTATTAATTAAATATAATTAAATAAATCCGTCCCCTTTTTTATTGCATGTGCTGTTGGGGATTGCGCAATTGATCATGCTGGGGGAACTGGCGGTGAATCGAGCGCTGGATAATCTGGAGTTGAAGGCTGAGCCGCGCGACTAAGTGGTGAAACCAAAACGGCCCTCTGCGGGCTGTCTTTCTAACTTCGGGAAGCATATGGACGACTCCGATTGATGACCGCCCGTCTTAAAACCAGTCTCACCTGTCAGATCTGACAGTAGTCGAAATGGATCGCACAGGGGTTTCATGGCACATCAATCACCAAGGAGTTGCGTGCCATGAACAATCCCGCATCCAGCGGCGGCCCCATCGTCGCCCTGGCACTGACACCGCCCTATATTCCAAGCCAGACCTACCCGATCATTCACCCGGTCGCCCAGGTAGGACTCTCTCGGCTCAATTACTACGCGGACCCTAAGGGCCTGTTGGTGGTGTTTGGGCCTTATCTTGGTCAGGTACGCAACGAGACCGGACGGATTTACCTCAATGGCTTGCCTGTGCCGACCCCGGCCCAGACCACCGTGGATACGAACTCACCGCTTGAGTTTCTCGTGCCGATGAACATGTTCCTGGACGGAGTCAACACCCTGGAGGTCAACCTCCAGCGCCAGTCGGGCAATGAAAAATCGGCAGAGCTGCGCGTGCTGCATTCCCTCGTTGACCCTGCCGGCAATGACACGGACCCGAACCCTGGCAACTCGTTGCTGAGAATTGATGTCACCCCGAAGAGTATCGGCCCGGCCGAAGCAGCAGCGGGCGTGATCGTGACAATGGATTATCCGGGCAAGCAACTGTATGACCTGTTGACGATCAACTATGGCGGTAAAACCCTCACCCATCGGCTCGTGCCAACTGCGCAGGATCCAAATCCCGAAACCAAACCAGTGGTCTTGACCTACAAAACTGCCGATTTCACCCATGCCCACAACAACCCACAGTTCATATTCAAGTACAACGTCATCAGTCAGATAGACGACTTTTCCGGCACGTCATCGAACGGAGTATTCAACCCGCAGGAATTCTGGTCGAAGGACTGTGTGGTTAATGTGCATCTGGATTGGGCAGAACTGGTGGAAACCATCCTTCAGGAAATCCTCGGAGACAACGGTGACGATCCGGCCATTGTTGATCTGGGCAAGATGAATGGCGGGCCGTTGTGGGCGCTGATTCACCTGATTCCTTCGATCTGGCAGGCGGGGGACCAGATTCATCTAACGTTCGAGGCGTGGCTGAACGACACTGTAGTCGCCACCCATGACGAGACTTTTCCAATCAGCAATGTCCCGGGGCAGTTTTCCTGGCAAATACCCAATATGAAGGTGGCTGCCAACAGTCAGGTGAAGGTCAAGTTTGAACAAATCAGGGCAGGTAGAGTCATTGGGATTTCCAAAACCGCCGAAGCGCAGGTCGTGGGGACTGGATTACCTGAACTGAAAATGGATACCACGCCAGTGTTTCTGTCCGGTTCTCGACATTACGTGACACCGAGGGTGACGCCCGACCTGGGAGATTATGGGTTTCCTTCACACCCTAATCCCGGTACTTCAATCGACCGACCTGCAACGGGCGGTGCAGGCACCATTTCCTATCACTCCAGTGATGACGAAATTGTAGCGGTCAGCAGCAACGGGCGAAGTTATGCCAGAGGAAATGGTACTGCGATCATTACCGCCAGAGACTCGGCCAACCAGACAAAAAGCTATACCGTCACCACTTCGGGTACTGCTATACCGGTATATTGGTCTAGCGCTCCTCATCGAAAATGGGCCGAGATCGGGCCATACCTCAATGCCGTGGGGGGCCGATTGTTTACGCTGGCTGAAATTCAATCAATCTATCGCAGTTTTGTACCAGCAAAGTTTCAGATAGTGGGTCAGAGTTCAGCCACTTTGACTTCCACTGTTGGAGGGCCTGGCGAGCACTGGGGCTTCATCTGGACCAATGAATCCAGAACATATCAGGACAGTATTTATTCCTGGCGATTCCTCTATGTGAAGGTTTGAGTGCAAACACAGTAGAACAATAGAACAAGGGAACGGATTTATTTAATCAAATAAGTCCGCCCTTTTACGCGGTTATTCAAACCACTCCCGACGTTCACTAAATGTTCGTTGAATCAGCTCAACCAACGCCTTCACTTCAGCCACACCCTGCGATGCGGAATTCACCGCCAACCAAGCCTGCAACCGCATCGCCTCGTCAAACAACCCCGGCAACGCCACCAACCCGCGATCAAACCGGCTCATGTACATCGGCAACAACCCGATGCACGCACTGCACCGAATCATCTCCAGCATCAGCTCATAGGACTGCATCTGCACCACGCCCGCCAACCGCTGTTCGACCAGTTCATTCCACGGCCGAAAGCTGTCGATCTGCCGGTCATGCTGCCATTGCACCAGCATGAAATCGGCAAGGTCATCGGGGCTTTCCGGGCGTGCAGTCACGCGGGAATAGCGTTTGGCGATGTGCGGCTGGTATTCCAGTTGCGCGAGGTGTTGCGGTTCGCTGGTGGCGAAGGTCGGGCCGGGGTGCGGGGTGTCGCCGTGGGCGAGCCAGAGCACGATGTCGGCACTGACGGCGCGCAGAGCCAGTTCGCTGTCGAGGGCGATGATCTCGAGGCGTACGCTGGCGTTGCGGCGCAGCAGTGCGATGAGGTCACGACCGAGGATGTCGTGCAGGATCGATTCGGCGACCGCCAGCCTGATCAAGGGTTGCTCGATCACCGGCAGTTTGCGCTCGTGGGCCAGGGCAACCAGTTGCGCCTGCAATTGCTGGCCTTCGCGGGTCAGGGTCAAGGCACTGCCCTGGAAGCTGAACAGCGCGCATTGCAGTTGCTGTTCAAGCTGCGCCAGTTGTTTGCGCAGCAGGGTCGAGCGCACGTTGAGGCTGCGGGCGGCCTGCATGAAGCAGCCGCAACGGGCGCTGACCAGAAAGTATTGGGCGACGTCGCCGTCGAGGGTCGCCGCTTGCGCCAGCCAGGGTTCGTCCTTGTCCTGAGGCCAGCGGAAATCGGCGCTGCTCTGTCGTGCTGCGGGTTCGGTGAATGACATCGATGACTCCCTGTCGATCTTTGTTTTGGTGTGCAGCGCTTAAGGTTTGGTCTCCAGCACCTTGTTGAGCTCGGCCCCGTCGATGCTCAGCGTCGCGGTGTTGAGCATGCCGTCCAGATACGCTTGGGCGATCTGTTCCTGACGCTGGGCCCGCAAGGCCTGGGTCAGTTGATCGCGCAACTCGTCGAGGGTCGCGGTGCGGGCCGGTTGCTGTTCGGTGAGTTTGATCACGTGAAAACCGGCGCTGCTTTGCACCGGTTCGGAGACCGCGCCGACCTTGAGCCGCGCCACCGCGCCACGCACTTCCGGCACCAGCTGCTGCAACGGTTGCAGGCCGGTATCGCCGCCGCGTTCAGCGGTGAGGCGATCCTGGGAAAACTCTTTGGCCAGCGCTGCAAATTCCGCCGGGCTCGCCTGTGCTTTCTTGCTCAACTCCGCCGCCTGCTTGCGCACAGCGTCAAGATTCTGCGGCTCATTCACGCCGAGGAAAATCTGGCTCACCCGATACAACGCCGGCGTCTGCCAATTGGCCTTGCCCGCGTCATACGCCTGCTGCAACTCGGCGGCGCTCGGGTAATCCGCCGGCACTTTGCTCACCGACTGCAAATAGTCGCGGAACACGATCTGCTCGGTGGCGGCGCGGGTTTGCCGTACCACGTCCGGACGCTGCGCCCAGCCTTGGGCATCGGCCTGCTCCAGCACGGCCTTTTCGGCGAGGCGTGAACGAATCCAGCGCTCCAGCGCTTCACGATTTCCACGCAATTGCTCGCGGGTCTGCGGCGGTACGGCCGCCAGCAGCGCCTGCAACTCCTCCGGCGACACCTGCTGATTGCCCAGCCGCGCCACCGCCGGTCCGGCATTCGCCGCAATGACCGGCGCTGGTTGCTGGGCAGCGACCGGGTCATTGCCCGGCCGCACCACCAGCGCCACGGCCACCACCAACAGCGCCACCGCAGCGGCGCTGATTACCATGGCAGGTTTCGTCACAGCGCGACTTCCTCTTGCTCAACCTTTGGAGCCTGGGCGACGGCAGCGTTCTGGGTGAAATCACGCAGGTAAACAATGAACTCCTGAAGCAGGCGATCCCACAATTCAAGGTTGCCACGCAGGTAATCGCTGCTGACGCCAGCGGCCACCACCACGTCCATTTCCATCACCAGAAACTCGCCCTGCAACGACAACCGGGCAAACCGGCGGGTCGCGTTCCACTGCTCGGCCACACCGGCCGGCAACTCACCCTGCACGCGCAAGGCGCAGCTGAAGGTGAAGTCGACGTAGCTGCCCTGCTCCGCCACCGCCGGGTTGCCGAAACGCACCGCGTAACCGATGCCTTGACTGGCGCTGAGCAACTGGACGATACCGTTCTGTTCGGTCTGGTTGACGCGATAACCGGCGGCTTGCAGTACGTCGGTCAGGGATTGCGGGGAGACGTGGGAGATCAATTGAGTCATTACTTCTTCCTTGTTTATGAGTCTTTTAATCAGTGCGCGATCGCGGCTTGCGGCGCATCGAATTGAGTCTTGTACAGCTCATCGCCGAAGCCCTGAGCCAGTTCATCGAACTTGACCCGGGCGCTCCCGGCGAAGGGCTGGCGGATTTTCATCACCTCGGCCACATCGATGTTTTCGTAGGCGGTGAGAATCTGCTTGGCCACGCCGTACATCTGCTGATTCTTGACCGAACATTGCTGCACTTGTGTGTCACGTTCAGTCAATTGCGCCTGAAGCTTAGACCGTTCTGCCTCTTTGGCACGGGCCATGACCAGCAGCTCGTCATAGGCCTTTTTGAACTTGCCGGTCTGCTCGTTACTCGCCGCCACCTGCGCCTGAGCCTGGCTGTACAGACTTTGCTGCTGCCCGGCCAGTTGCTCGGCGACGCCTTTGGCCTTGGCCAGTTCGGCGGTCAACTGCTTGATTTGCGCCTGCGCTGCCTTGGCTTCGTTCTGCGCCGCCAGCTGCGCGGCGCTGGCCTGGGCCTGCTGGCTTTGCAGGGTTTGCAGCTGCTGGGTGGTGCTGCGCAACTGAGTGCGCAGACGCTCCTCCATGCCTTCGGCGCTGGCCCCGCTGGCGACTATCAAGCCCAGACCCAACACTAAAAATCGCGCGTTCATAACCCTCTCCCGGCGCCTTAGAAGCGCGTGTTGATCTCGAGCTGCAAGACGTCGATGTCGAACGGCGCGCCATACACCGCCTCGGTGCTCATCCAGCGGCCGGTGGCGTAGACGTTCTTCGCCAGACCGTAGTTGCCACCCAGGAAATAGCCCTTGGCGTTGGTGCCGCCGAGGTGGAACGACGAGTCGTTGAAACCGTCCGGCAAGGCGTCAGGCTGGATGTACTTGTAGCCGGCGAACATATTCCAGTCGCCCTGCTTCTTCAGCTCCAGCGCGCTGCCGAGCGTGAACTGAACCATCCACGCGTTGGCGCCGCTTTCAATGTTGCCGTTGCTGTCGAGGTTGTTGACCAGTTGCCCGGCCGCACGCTTGCGCATGTCGCCTTCGTCGTAGCCGAGGTTGTGGATGTAGTTGCCCTGGGTGCGCAGCTTGAAGTCTTCCGGCAGGTCGGCGTCCCACACGAGGTTCAGGTCCAGCAGGTTGAACTCCGAAGCCAGGCCAACGAATTGCGGCTGCGGCGTGGTGCTCGGGTTGAGCGGGTTCGGCGTGATGTCACGCAGCAGGAACACACTGTTGCCCTTCTGCATGAACGCCGCACGGGTGCCGTCGCTGTCGCAGCCCGGCGCGCCGGCCCACGGCTCGCAAGGGCTGGAGCGCTGACCCTGGATGTCCTGGAAGCGGTAGTAAGCCAAAGCACCTTTCAAGCGGTTGTTGCTGTTGATCGCCCACTTGGCGCCGACCTGCCCGCCATAAAGCCACTTGTTGTCGCTTTCTTCCTTGTCGAAGCCGTTGCTGGTGGTGGTGTCGTTGGTGTAGTCCACCGGGAACGCGCCGATGGTGCCGAACACGCCCCAGTCGCTGCTGAGTTTGTGGTCGAAAATCGCCGCCACGCCATCGAAGTTCAGGTCGTTGGAATACAGCATGTCGGTGGACATGAACGGGTTGGCGAATCGGCCACCGGTCAGGGTCAGTTCATCCGACGGCTTCCAGGTCAGGTAACCCTGATCGAGCCAGATGTCTTTCTTGGCGAAGCCGCCGCCAAGGCTCTGGGTAGTCGACACCGGGTTGTTGTCCGAGCCGGTGCCGATGCGGATACCGGCAGTCCATTCCGGCGAAATCACCGCTTTCATGCCCAGCCGGGCGCGCAGGCGGAACAGGTTGGTACGGTCTTCACGGGTGTTGAGCAACGGCGGCAATGCGGTGCTGCTGTTGGGGTTCACGTCGTACGGGCCGTTGTTGTTGAGTTTGGCAAAGTCGACGATTTCGTTGCTGTTGCTGCCCGAGTAGTAGCGCGATTCGTCACGCAGACGAATGTCGCCGTCGAAGCTGATGCGCGACGCCCAGTCCGGGAAGGTGTTGGGCGCGGCCCAGTTTTCTTGCTTGGCGGTGGCCATGACCTCGGCCTTGACCTGATCACGGATCTGGTCGCGCACCGCGGCCGGCACGTATTGCACCCGCACATCGCCCGGTGCTGCGACCGGCCCGGCTGCCACAGCGGTAGACGCCGCAGCCTGCTTGGCCTGGGCCGCTTCGTTCTGGGCCTGGGCGATCAGTGCGTCAGCCTTGTCCTGTTTCAGAATGCCCTGCTCGACCAGCAAGCGGATCAGATTGATCGTGGCGTTCTCCGAGGGCGCAGGCGCTGCCGCGGCCTGACCGACCAGGGTCGCGATGACCATGCCGACTGCCAGGGACAATCGATTCACGTTGGAAATCATCTGCACACAACTCCTTTTCATACAGCTTTATGAATTCGGTTAACCCGGACGCCGCCCTTGCAGGGACATGCGCACAGGCAAGGTGATGGAGGCCGGCGGCCGTTCGCTCAGATGCGGCGCGTTACGCAAGGCCGCCAGCACCTGACTGTCGATCTCGGGGTTGCCGCTGGACTTGATCAGCTCGACCCGGGTGATCTCGCCGACGCTGCTCAGCCACACATCGGCCTGCAGCGAAAACGCGAGGTTGCGCAGGTCGGGGTTCTCGCGCAGCAGCTTCTGGAAGGTGAACGCGAGGAACTGGCTGTAGGTGCCATTGCCTACGCGCCCACCACCGGCACCCGCCATGCCGCCGCCCTTGCCCGCACCGATGTTGAAGGCGTCGTTACCGCTCTGGGCGTCGCCGTCCATTTGCATCGGGTTGGCCAGGTCGTCTGCCGGCGATGGTGGCGCTTCTTCCTCGGGCTTGACCTCTTGCGGTTCGGGCGTCGGTTCCGGCTCGACGACTTTTTCTTCCACCGGGGTTTCCGGCTCCGGCGGTTTTTCCGGCGGCGGAGGTGGCGGTGGCGGCAACGGGATGATCGTCGGCACTTTCGGCGCTTCGCGGCGGATGCCGCTCATGTCGTTGGCCCACTGCCACAGGAACCACGCGGCGAGTGCGGCGAGAACCAGCCCGGCGCCCCACTTCGCATAGCGCAAGGGCGACGGCTTCACCGGCAGCGGTTCGATCGGAAGTTGTGCGGTCATGACTCAGCCCTGACTCGGTTTGCCGGTGACGAGACCGACCTGGGACAGTTCGAGCCGGCGCAGCAGATCCAGCACTTCGATGACCTTCTGGTACTGCACCGTAGCGTCACCGCGCACGATCACCGGAAAGTCCGGGTTCTGTGCCTTCTCGATGCGCAGGCGCTCTTCCAGCTCAGGCAAGGTCACCGGGTAGGCGTCGAGGAACACCTGGCCGCCGTCGTTGACCGAAATCGCCTTGGTCTTGGCTTCGGACAGCGACACAGCGGCGCTGGCCTTGGGCAAGTTGATCTGGATCCCGGAGACCTGCGCGGTGGCGGTGAGGATGAACATCACCAGCACCACCATCAGCACGTCCACCAGTGGCGTGATGTTGATGCTGTCCACTGCGGCATCTTCGTCATCGTCGTGGGAGGCATTTACGGACGCCATGTCAGTGCTCCTCAGGCCGGTACGGAATGGTTGGCGTGATGACCGCGCTGATGCGCCGCTTCACTGGACTGGCCTTCGCCGTGCATCTCCGCCAGACGGGTGATGAACTCGTCGACGAACACGCGCATGTCGGCGCTGACTTCCTTGTTGCGGGTGATCAGGCGGTTGTAGCCAAACAGCGCCGGGATCGCGACGAACAGGCCCATGGCGGTGGCCAGCAAGGCTGCGGCCATACCCGGGGCGATGGCGTTGATGTTGACGTCGCCGGCCATGGCCGTGCCGAGGAACACCACCATGATCCCCAGCACGGTGCCGAGCAGACCGATGTAGGGGCCGCCGGCGATGGCGTTGGACAGGGTCGAGAGTTTCGAACTCAGCTGCTGGTTTTCCCGGGTACGTACACCGTCCATGGAGCAGCGGATGGCTTCGATGGTCGCCGCCGAAACCGACGAAGTATCGGCGCCCTGTTCGCGGCGGGTACGGATCTCTTTCACCGCCACCTGATACAGGCGCCACAGCGGCGAGTGCTGCAGACGCTGGGCGAGTTGCGTGTCGTCGGCGAACATTTCCAGGCGAGTGCCAACCTTGGCGAATTGCACGCGGAAGTCTTCGTTGGCCGCAGTCACTCGGCTGAGGGTGCGGTTCTTGCGCAGCATGATGATCCACGACTGGAACATCATCAGCACCAGCACCGCGATGATCACCCAGGCATCGACCGGCACGGCGTTGAGCAGGAAGCCGAGGCTGCCGAAACCGTAGCCGGACTGTTCTTCATCGACGCCGTAAGCAACCAGTTTCGACTCGGCGCCTTGGGAAGTGGCGTCGGCCAGCAACAGCGGCGCCGGACGGGCAACTTTCGACAGGCGCAGCTCATCGATGGCGCCCACGAACGGCTGGAACGCACTCGGGGAAAGATCAGCACCAATGGCCATGACCGAATTGAACGCCGGCATCGCCTGGGCCAATGCCGCGCCTTCGCGACCGTTGATGTACAGCGTCACTTTCGCGCCTTCGGCGGTCAGCGCAACGTGCTGCCATTGGCCCGGATTCAACGGTTGTGTGGCCACAGCGCGCTGGCCGTCGATTTCCACGAACGGCACGCCCTGATTCACACCGACCAGCAGGCTGTTGGCGCCTTCGCGGCGGGCCAGAATCAGTTGCTCACCGTTGGCCTGATCCAGTCGCAGCCAGGCACTGAAAGTGAAGGCGCTGCCAGCGTTATGTTGCAGCGACGGACTGGCCGGCAGCAGCAACGGCTGACCGCTGAACTGCAAGGCCCGCCCTACTACGCCATCAATGGCGGCGCCGGTCGCGCTCTGCGCGGTGTTGCCGTAAGCGGTGGTGTCTTTCGCCGGGGTGCCGGTGGCGCCTTCGAAGTGATAGAGCGCGGTGTAATTCGGATCGAATGTGAGCTGACCGTTGCCGGTCGCCGGCGCCTTCTGGTTGCCGTAGTACATCCAGATGTCCTGGCGCTGACCGCCCTCGACATTCGGCACATCGACCCAGATCAGCGCCATGCCCATCAGCGCATCGAAGCTTTCGATCTGGTGGTTGAGCACGGTCTTGTCATCGGCCGCGACGAAGCGCAGGTCCGAGCCGTCCTCTTTCACGCCATCAAACGTGAAGTTGCCGGTGTGCAGACGCACCAGCAGCGCGGTGCGGCCGAGGGCCTGATTGATCCCGGCGCCCTGCGGCGTGGTGTCGACAGCGATCTGTTTGCGGTAATGCCAGTCGTCCTGCCACCAGGCCTGAGCCGTGGCCGGGAGCACGAAGCCCAGGCAGATCAACAACGAAAGGAAGAGGCGCTGCATGGAAGTGCTCCTTGTTAGAAAGTGGCCTGAAGGTTGAAGTGCAGGCGCGATTCCTGTTTCGAGGTGTTCGGCCCTTCGAGTAGCGGGTAGCCCCAGTCGACGCTGCCGGACAGCCATTTGCTCAGGCTGGCGCGGGTGCCGAGGCCGACGCTGGCCAGGGCGTAACTGGCGTCCTGGTCCGGCAGTTCGTCGCGCAGGTACAGTTGCGCGCCTTCGGCGAAGGCGTAGAAGCGCCAGTCCTGTATCCAGGTGCCGGCGTACTTGGCCAGCGACGGCGTGCGGACTTCCTGACTGAGCAGCACGCCGTCATCACCGGTGCGCTCGGCGGCCAGATAACCGCGTACCGAGGTCGCGCCGCCGGCAGAGAATTGTTCGTTGGAAACCAGTGGCCCCGACGCCAGCTGGAACGCGGCTTTGCTTGCGCTCTGCCAGTCGCTGTCGAAGGTCCAGGTGAAGTTGGTGTCGCCCTTGAGCACGGCGAAACTCGGGTTGGCGCGGTAGCGTTTGTAGTCGAACTCTTCGTCGGAGCTGCCGTAGCCGAAAATGCTGCGGGTGGCCGCGACCAGGCTCAGGCCGAGGCCGAGCTGGCTCTTTTCGGTGTAGCGATAGCCGTTGTAGGCGAAGGTGAACGGCGCGTATTTCAGCGGCACCTTGTCGCTTTCGCCGGACAGGGTCAGGCGTTCGTCGAAGTCCTTGAAGTCGATGCCGGCCGACAGAGAGTTCGACCAGTTGCCGCTGGACGGGATCGTGTAGATCGCCGATACGCCGTAGGAATGGCCCTTGCCGAGCACGTTGCTGCCGCCGATGGTGGCGACGTTGCTGTCGGACTGGTAACCGGAGAACTGCACGCTCCAGCGCTCGGTCAGCGGCGCGGTGTACGAGCCCGACCAGACCTTGGCGTTGTCGGTGTCCTGCGGCGCGGTGAAGTAAGTCAGGTTGATGCTGTGGCCGAGTTGCCAGAGGTTGTTGTAGCCGAGGCTGGTGACGGCGCGGAGTTTTTCGGTATCGGCGCTGTAGTCGTTGTTCAGCCCCACGCTGGCGGTCCACGGGTTCTGGTCTTCGACTTGCAGGTCCACGTCCATGGTGCCGGGGCGCTGGCCTTCGCGAACCAGCGGCATCACCTGGCGGCCCGGGGTCTTGTTGAGTTGCGCCAGTTCGCCCTGGACCTTGGCGAAGTCCGGCACTTCGCCTTCTTTGAGAGCCGGGACGTTGTCGCGAATATCCAGCGGCGAATAGTGTTTGGCGCCGACCACCCGCACCCGGCCGACCTTGGTTTCGCTGACTTGCAGGTAGACGATGCCGTCGGCCACCGCTTGCTCCGGCAGTTCAACGAACACCGATTGATAGCCGCGTTCCTGATAGACCTTCTGCAAGGCGTCCCGCGCGCCTTCGATGTCGCTCAAGGCTTTTTGCGGGCCGAGAAACGGATACACCGCTTCTTCGATCGCCCGCGCATCGAGCACGGTGTTGCCGCGCACGAAGTATTCGTTGACGTCCACCAGACGCTGCGCCGCTGTGTTTTCGGCCTCCTCGGCGAACGCCGGCTGCGCGCCGGCCGTCACCAGCAGCCAGCCCCACAGCGCCAGCCGTGACGTGAAAATCTGATCCACACTACCCCCTGAAATTCGCGATGACCTGTTGGCGCTCATGCGCCTTGCGTGTGCGTCAGTTACTGGCGTTCTTGATTGCTGAAGTGCAGGCCCCGGTGTGTTTGCCCAGCCAGGTGTGCAGCAGCGCGAAGTTCAAGGAGAACTCGGGCATTTGCAGCAGCGCGCCGCAGAACACTTCACCGATGATTTTCTGGATGAGCTGCACCGCACGCGGCTCGTTGAGCAGCATGGCGATGTCGCGACTGAGGACGTTGAAGCTCCAGACTTTCTGATTCAGGCCCAGGCCGACGAACCAGCGGAACAGCAGGTTGTAATTGAGCTGTTCGTAGAGCTGCTGCTCGCTGGGCACCGAATACAGCAGTTGCAGGAGCAGGATGTGCATGACCGTTTGCGCCGGGATCAGCATGCCGGGCTGGGCGTTGAGGTCGTGCAGGAGATCGCTGTGAGCGTCGAACAGGTCATCGATCTGCGGGCGCAGCAGCACCAGCGAATGCCCCGGCGGAATGTAGCTGGAGACCTCTTTCAAGGCGCCCTGCCAGTCATCCTGCGACACGATCCAGACCCACGGCGCGCCGTAGCGATACACCGAAACCGGCTTCTTGCGCGCGGCTTCGACGATCTTCGACAGGCGTTGATCGAGTTCCTGCATGCCCACTTTCGAGTAGCGTTCCATAGTCCCCATTGCCTCACTCCCGGCGTCCCGCCTCGGCTTGTGAAAAGCGCCCTGTTGGGCCCCTCAAGCGCGTTACATAGGCATGACCGGACTGGCGATGTGCTACCGAACTTTTGTCATAAAAGCTTCATTACAGAAATCCGGTGAGGGTTGAGGAAGCTGCAGCAACACCGCGAAACAGGAAATTTCAGCGCTGCATTTAGGAAACGTCCTAACGCCAGGTCAGGGGCCGCCCGGTTAGGTTTCGCGCCTCTTCGGTTACATGCAGAAAAACAACCATGGCGCGGGACAACGACATTCCTCAGGTCTGGGAAGACCGGGGCGGCAATGGCGGCGCCGGACACGGCAGGCTTGTCCCACGGGACATGACGTCGACCGAGTTCGCCGAATTCAAAGCCCGAGAAGCGACCTACGACGCAATGATCGCCCGCCAGCAGGCGTATGAAGATCGGCACTTGCGCCAGGTCGAGCAGCGTCCGCAAGCGCCCGGCCGGGGTTGTGTGTTCGCCAAAAGCTGCAACCTTCCGGACGGCGTGATAGATCACAAAAATCCGGCCGGTTTCATCCCGACCGAACGCTTGGCCGAGTACGGTCAGTGGGCCGTTCTCGGCAGTCAGGTACCGATCAGCGCTGAAGGCGTGCCATTGAAATGGGCGGCAGGCTCCGGAAGCGGTCGGGCGCTGGCCCAGCGGCTCGGCGGTTCGCTCGGGCTCAGCCTGTTGAGTGGCGCCAGTACCGTCGGCACGCTGGCGTTGTTGATCCCCAACACGGATACCTCGTCCGACAGCGCTTTTTACACAACCGAACAATACGCACTACTCGCCAGCGGCCGCACCCGTGTGCGCTTCAGTGCCAAGACACTGCCCGACGGCTCAATCAGCGCCTACGGCTTCTACACGGGAGGCAAGAAAGACTGGGAGTTCGTCCCGGTCATCAAGGCGCAACGAGAAGGCGAACACTTCGTCGCCGACCTCGGCCACGGCATCGGCCTGATCTGGACACCTGCCGCCAATCCCGACGACGCGCCACCCATCCCAGCCTTGGAAGGCGCTCCGCCGCTGCCGACGATCTGGGTCTATCCGCCGGGCGAGAAGACTGACCGCATCCTCGTCAATCCGCAGCATCCGCCGGATTATCACGACGCAATCGTCTGGTTTCCGGCGGATGCGGGGCTGGCACCGATTTATGTGGTGCTCAGCACGCGGTATGAGCCGGGGGTTGTGACGGGGGTGGGTGAGGATGTGGAGGGACGATGGCTCGACACTGCCCGTTCCGGACTCGGAGCGCCAATTCCAACCAATATGGCCAGTCAATTAAGAGGACGTCGTTTCTCCAGCTTCGATGCATTCCGACGAGCGTTCTGGACCGCCGTATCGAAAAGGCCGGAATTGAGTTCCCAGTTTTCGCGCAGGGATCTGGATCGTATGCGAGCAGGAAAAGCCCCGCGTGTCGATATTTCGGATGTGGCAGGCTCAAGGATCTCGCATGAGATACATCACGTGGAGCTGATTTCAGAGGGTGGTCCGGTTTACGACGTCGATAACATGCGAGTTAACACACCTCGAAACCACATTGACGTACATCAGAATTAAGGAAAGAAAATGAAGGATCCCTTTATCAAAAACAACATTTCTGAATACACGGAGCGCGAGTTCGTTAGTTTTCTGGAAGAAATATTCAAGGAGGACCAGGCGCCTTCTGATACCCGCGCCGACTTGCTGGTTCGCCACTTCAACAAGATCGTCGGGCATCCGGAGAAGATGAACCTGATCTATCGTCCGCTGCCCGAGGCCGATGACTCAGCGGAAGGAATAACCCGAACCATAAAAGAATGGCGCATATCCCAAGGCCTGCCGGGATTCAAGCAAGAATGAGGGACACTCTGAGCGACTACACCAGGCAGGAACTCAAGGAGTTGATTGTTTCTATTGAGGAGGCTGAAACAGAGGACGAGCTAGGCTCTTTAGTAGACCACTTCAACAAAATCGTGCCACACCCGGCCGGAAGTGATTTGCTGTTTTATCCGGAAGCCGGTGCCGATGAGTCTCCCGATGGCATAGTGCGAACGATCGATGCTTATTGCGTGCTAAATGGTATGCACCGATTCAAAGATTCATGAAAAACATTTCGGACGTCACCGAAGCCGAGTTCATTGACATCATCCAACAGATTATCGCGATCAATAGATCTGATTCTGATGAGGTGCTAGGCGATATGCTGGCGAAATTCAGAATGCTTGCGGCCCACCCTGAAGGTACTGACCTGATCTTTTATCCGGAACCGGGTCGGGACAGTTCCCCGGAAGGAATTGCACGCACAGTGAAACAATGGCGTAGTGACCGAGGCTTGCAGGGGTTCAAGCAAAAGTGAGTGACTCGTTCATCAAAGCCAGCATTTCTGATTACACAGAAGACGAGTTCATCCGCTTGCTACAACGCATCCAGGGGAACGAAGAAAGCGAAGAGAACGAAAACTCGCTCGTGCACCACTTCAATACGATCTGCGAGCACCCTGCTGGCTCCGATCTGATTTTCTACCCGGATGACGGTGCAGATGATTCTGCACAGGGAATCACAAGAACCCTGAAAGAATGGCGCATATCCCAAGGTCTGCCGGGATTCAAACCCGACTAGTCATCAGGTATACACCGGCCAAGTATCGACAATCTTGCCGCCGCGCACCGCCAGCAAATCACCAAACTGCAGCAACACCGCCTCAGTCTGGGTCGGTCGCAGGAACACCTGATCCTCCACCGTCAGCCCCACGGCATTCGAACCATTGACCATCTCCTGATTCGAACTGCGCCCATAAACACCATTGCTTTGAAGCCCCGGTGGCGATTCGAACTCGGCCATCCAGTTGCCGCCGTAGATGAAGAAGGTCTGGCGCTGGTTGGTGTCCCACCACGAAAAAAGCTTCGACTTGTCGTCCAGCGCCGGAATGTTCACCGCCCCCGTGCTTTTCAACACCGGTGTGGCGATGTACGCGGCAGGCTCGTGTTCGACCAACGACGGTAAGTCGTAATGAGTCGGCTTGAGCATCGCCGTCCCCACCGACACCTCGCTGCTGAGATTTTCGTTTTCGTGCATGCGGTAACTCGGACTGCCGGCGGTGTTCAGGCACAAGCCGTCATGCCACAGCGCCAGATATTGCTGCCGGGTAAAGTCGACGCAGCGCTGATAAATCACCATCACCTTGGCGAACAGCTCTTCGGGCGAACCGAGCATCCCCGGCACGCCCATGCCCACGAACGGGTCGTAGCCCATGAACCCGGCGAACTCCAGATGCTGCGGGTTGGCAGCGATCAGCGCGAGCATCTGCCCGAGCACGTTCATGTCACTGACGCCGCCACGGTGCAGGCCGACGTCCAGCTCGATGTTGATCCGCATCCGCGTACCCAAACCCTGGGCCAGCGCGAGGTATTGCTGCAGGCGTTCGGGGTTGTCGATCAGCCATTGCAGTTGCTTCGCCGGGTCGAACGGGCCTTTGTGGGTCTGGTAGAACAGCTCCGCCGAGCGCACCGGCAAGGGCTTGCCGAGCAGAATGTCGGACTGCGGGTAAACCTGTGCATCGTGATTGAGAAACGGCTGATGAAACGACATCAGTCGCTGCGTCCCTGCCCTTTGAGCGATGTAGCTGAGCAGCCCCGGCGACGGCAACGACTTCTCCACCAACCGCAGGTGTTTGCCGGTGCGTTTGACCGAGCGCATCACCACATCGATGTTGTGATCCAGCCGATCCAGATCGATCAGCAACACCGGGCGCATCGGGCCTTTTGCCTTGAGCTCATTGTTCAGCGCCCGGAAATATTCGCTGTAGGGCCCGCCGCGATCCCCCGGCCGCAGCCATGCGCCAACGCCCACCAGCAAGGCACCGACACCCAAGGTGCCGAGCACGAAATTACGTCGATTGACCGCCATCAGCTCACCCCCAGAATTGACGACAGATGCGCATTGAGGAACTTGCCACTCGGGTCCAGCGCCTGACGCACCTGAATAAACTCCTGCCAGCGCGGATAGAGCGTTTGCAACGTGCGGGCATTGAGTGTATGCAACTTGCCCCAGTGCGGGCGGCCGTTGTACTTCCAGAAGATCGGCTCGACGGCGGCGAAGAAGTTGTGATGGTCCATCTGGTAATGCTGGTGGACCGAGATCGAACAGCTGTCGCGGCCCTCGAACATGCTCAGCGGAATGTCGTCGGCCTTCACGTAGCGGTACTCGATGGGAAACCAGGTGCGCAGGTCCTTGTCGCGGATCAGCTTGAGAATCTCGCGCAGGCACGCCGGGCCATGTTCGGCCGGCACCGAATATTCCATTTCGTTGAAACGCACCGTGCGCACGTTGGCGTAGATGTCGAACGAGTCGCCAACCCGGTCATCGAAACTCGCCAGATGCCGCAGGCTGTTGAGCAGCGAACTGCGCAGGTTCGGGAAGTCGCTGCCGTACTTGTCGATCTTCTCGATCAGCGTCACGAACTCGTTGCCGCCCTCCTCTTCAGGCGGGATCGGCGGCGTGGGCGAGTCGGTGGTTTCGTTGAGGGCGATCGACAAGGCGTAGTCGGAATGAGTGACGACGAGCATTTCCCAGTGCTGGTTTTCGCGGGTGTTCTTGTCGATGTCTTCCAGCAGTTCTTCGGTCTTGGCGATCCACTGGCGTTCGCGCAGGCGATAGGCCGGGCGGTTTTGCAGGCGGATTTTGGTGGTTACGCCCAGCGCGCCGAGGGATACCCGGGCGGCATTGAATATTTCGGGATGTCGCTGGCTGTCGCAGTCCAGCACTTCGCCGTTGGCGGTCACCAGTTGCATCCCGCAGACGTGGGCCGAGTAGGACTGGAAGGTTTTGCCGGTGCCATGAGTCGAGGTGGAAATGGCCCCGGCGAGGGTCTGATAGTCGATGTCGGCCATGTTTTGCAGGGCTTGGCCGATGTCTTTGAGCGGCGTGCCCATGCGCGACATCGGCGTGCCGGCGGCAAATTCGGCTTGCAGGGTTTTCGGGTCGTGATCGAGCAGACCGTTGAAGTAGCTCAGCGACAACAGCGTGCCGTCGGTAGGCACCAACGCGCTGAAGGAATGCGCCGAGCCGACCGGGCGAATCTTGCCCGGTGCCTGCTGGATCACCGCCGTCAGTTCATCCAGATTCTTCGGCGCCACCCGCGCCGCCGGCAGGCAACTCTGCCCGCCCGACCAGTTGCGCCAGGGAATCAGTCGCGGCGCGCGCATCAACTGGCCCAGCGCCGGATTGGAGGCCAGTGCGCTGAACGCCCCGACGATGCTTGCCCGTTGCAATAACTGCCGGCGTGTCAGATCTATCGGCATGCCAGGATCCTTATTGTGGGAGCGGCTGATCGGCCATGAAGCCGATCAACTGAAGGAATTGTTCTTCCGAGCACTCCACGCACTGGCCCATTGGCGGCATGCCGTTGTAGCCATTGATGGCGTGGTCGAGCAGCGTGTCGGCGCCCTGCTGGATGCGCGGTTCCCAGGCCTTGCGGTCACCGGTCAGCGGCGCGTTGGCGGCAGGATTGGCGTGACAGAGCTGGCAACTGTTGGCGTAGATCTGCGCCAGCGCCGGGTCTTTGGGCATGGCGTTGTGAGTACTGGCCGGGGGTTTGGGGTCTTCGCCGCAGCCGGCCAGCGCAGTGACCAGCATCAGCAGCAACGTGATTCGGGATGCCCGCATAACGATCCTCGCGTGGGGTGCCACTTATTGTTGTGATCACACCTTAAGGCAGCGACGGCGGCGGGTTGAGGGCATTGCGGGCCAGTGAAGGGGGCAAACGGGGACAGTCGGGATGCGACTCGGGATCGAATAAAAGGTGGGAATCTTGTTGAGCCCTCTGCCCTGCGCCTTTGCGTGACATTCGGGTGACATTTGCGGGTTTAAATTTCAGCGCATTCAGGCGTATAACCTGTACAGACTTTTTCAATTGGCAAGCAGGGTAGCGACATGACCACAGCAAACATCCTTGGCAACTTGTTCCCTTCTGTCAGCGACATCCCGGAAAAATACCGCCTCGACGGTCAGGTCGAGCAACGCGAATACCTGGTCGATGGCCAGTTGCGCCGCTGGGACGGCCCGCTCGCCACCGTGCGCAGCCCGGTCTATCTCAAGGGTGACAACGGCGACGAACAAGTGATCCTCGGCAGCACGCCGCTGCTGGACGCCGAGACCGCCCTCACCGCCCTCGACGCCGCCGTGCGCGCCTACGACCGGGGCCAGGGCCTGTGGCCGACCATGCGCGTGGCCGAACGCATCCAGCACGTCGAAGCCTTCCTTGGGCGCATGCGCCAACAGCGCGACGCCGTGGTGAAACTGCTGATGTGGGAAATCGGCAAGAACCTGAAGGACTCGGAAAAAGAGTTCGACCGCACCTGCGACTACATCGTCGACACCATCAATGCGCTGAAAGAACTCGACCGCCGCTCCAGCCGTTTCGAGCTGGAACAGGACACCCTGGGCCAGATCCGCCGCGTACCGCTCGGTGTGGCGCTGTGCATGGGCCCTTACAACTATCCGCTGAACGAAACCTTCACCACGCTGATTCCGGCGCTGATCATGGGCAACACCGTGGTGTTCAAACCGGCCAAGCTCGGGGTGCTGCTGATCCGTCCATTGCTCGAAGCTTTCCGCGACAGCTTCCCGACCGGCGTGATCAACGTCATCTACGGCAGCGGCCGCGAGACCGTCAGTGCGCTGATGGCCAGCGGCAAGATCGACATCTTCGCCTTCATCGGCACCAACAAGGCCGCCAGCGACCTGAAGAAACTGCACCCGAAACCACACCGTTTGCGCGCCGCATTGGGGCTGGATGCGAAGAACCCCGGCATCGTCCTGCCCGAGGTCGATCTGGATAACGCGGTCAGCGAAGCGGTTACCGGTTCGCTGTCGTTCAACGGCCAGCGCTGCACCGCGCTGAAGATCCTGTTTGTGCATGAAGACGTGGTTGAAAGCTTCATCGAGAAATTCAACGCCAAACTGGCCAGCCTCAAACCGGGCATGCCGTGGGACAGCGGGGTTTCGCTGACGCCGCTGCCGGAGTCGGGCAAGGTCGACTACCTGCACGGCCTGGTGGCCGATGCGCAGAGCAAAGGCGCCCAAGTGGTCAACCCGAATGGCGGCGAGTCGCGAGAGTCGTTCTTCTATCCGGCGGTGCTGTACCCGGTGACGCCACAGATGCGCGTGTATCAGGAAGAGCAGTTCGGCCCGGTGGTGCCGATCGTGCCGTACCGTCACCTCGATACCGTGATCGATTACGTACTGGAATCGGATTTCGGCCAGCAACTGAGCATCTTCGGCACCAACCCGGTGGCCGTCGGCCGCTTGGTGGACACCTTCGCCAACCAGGTCGGGCGTATCAACCTCAACGCCCAATGCCAGCGCGGCCCGGACACCTACCCGTTCAACGGGCGCAAGAACTCCGCCGAAGGCACGCTGTCGGTACACGATGCGCTGCGGGTGTTTTCGATCCGTACGCTGGTGGCGACCAAGTTCCAGGAACCCAACAAGGATCTGATCAGCGAAATCATTCGCGGACGGGATTCAAACTTCATCGCGACCGATTACATCTTTTAAGGAGGAATCACCGCTGAGCACTTTCAGCCCCCACCGCTGGCCGCCGCTGTTGCGGCGGATACTGCGGCCGCTGCTGGACCCGTACCGTCGCTACCGACACGCGCGGTTGATTCATGCGGTGCGGGTGGCGCTGGGGTTACTGGCGACGATCCTGCTGACCACCGGCATCAACCTGCCCCACGGCGAGTGGGCGTCGGTGACCATGCTGGTGGTCATCGGTGGTTTGCAGCACCACGGCAACATCGGCAAGAAAGCCGCCGAGCGCGCCACCGGCACCTTGATCGGTGCCGGCGTCGGCCTGTTGTTGGTGGCGCAACAGGCATGGCTCGGTCTGCCGTGGCTGACCTATTTTGCGATGGCGGTGGTGTGCGGATTCTTCTCGTATCACGCCATCGGCAAGGGCGGCTACACCGCCCTGCTATCGGCCATCACCGTGTTCATCGTCGCCGGGCATGGCGACAACCCGATCACCGACGGGCTGTGGCGCGGGGTCGATATCCTGATCGGTATCGCCCTGGCCCTGGCCTTTTCCTTCGCCCTGCCGCTGTATGCGGTGTACTCGTGGCGCTACAACCTGGCCGACGCATTGCGCGATTGCGCCACGGTGTACGGGCGGATCATCAGCGGTGAACCGGTCTCGGCCGATGAACACTTGAAACTGATGGGCCGGCTGAACACGGTGATGGTGCAACTGCGCTCACTGATGCCATCGGTGTCCAAGGAAGTGAAGGTCTCGATGACCGAACTGGATGCGATCCAGCGCAACCTGCGCATGTGCATCAGCACCCTGGAAATCCTCGGCAATACCCGGCCGGACACCAACGATCCTGAAGCGATGGCGCATCTGCAATCGGCATTGAAGGCCGAGCACCGGCAGATTCGCGTGCAACTGATCGGCATGGCCCGGGCCCTGAAAACCGGTGCAACCCAGCGCCTCGGGCGCCCGGTGGAATTACCGGACGCCAGCCTCGACGCCCCGGTCTACAACCCGTTGGACGGTTACCGTTTGCTGACCCGGCAACTGGCGTCCAACATCGGCGAAATGCGCCAGCGCCTGGCGAAAACCGCGCCGCGCTGGAACATCTGAGGTTACTGCGCCGCCAACCGTCGCGACTTGAAACCCCAGCCCTGTTGCATCCCGGCAGCGGCCAGCAGGATGGCCGCCACGCCCACCCATTGCAGGGTTTGCAGTTGATGGCCGAAGGCAAACCAGTCGACGAAAATCGCCGCGATCGGGTAGATGAAAGACAAGGCGCCGGTCAGTGCGGTCGGCAGTTTCTGGATCGCCCCATACAGCAGCACATACATCAGACCCGTGTGAACGATGCCCAGCGTGACCAGACTCGCCCAGGCACTGGGCGCTTGCGGCAGCGCGCTGAAGTGAGCAAACGGTGCGAGCATCAACACCCCGGTGCAGACCTGGATCAACGCAATCAAGTGTGGCGGCGTGCCGGTCAGGCGCTTGATGATCAACGCGGCGATGGCGTACAACAATGCCGCGCCAAGGGCCAGGGCGATCCCCATCAGGTAGTCATTGCCGCCCTCGCCTTGCTCGCCGTGGGCACTGACAATCGCCAACATGCCGAGGAAGGAAATTCCCAGCCAGAACAGCTTTTGCAGGGTGATCTTCTCGCCAAGAAACAGCGCTGCCAAACCCACCAACATGAACGGCTGTACGTTGTACACCGCCGTGCCGATGGCAATCGACGCCCGGGAATAGGAGGCGAACAGCAACACCCAGTTGCCGACGATCGCCATGCCACTGAGCACCGCCAGCAGGAACGTGGTGCGCGTCAGAATCCCCGGACGCAAGAAGCCGAACGCGGCGCAGATCAGCAGCAAGGTGCCGGCGCCGAATACGCAGCGCCAGAACACCACGTCCAGCACCGGTTGGCCTGATACCAGCACGAACCAGCCGATCGTCCCGGATATCAGCATGGCAGCGGTCATTTCAAATGAGCCGCGACGGATTGGGTTGTCCATCATCAATCTCCTTAATGTGTGGCAAAAGTATGCCAAGCGAGACCGGGGCTTCTCCAGCGCAAAAAGCAGGCTAAACTCGATTTCTGCCTTTTTTATCAAGGGTGGTTTGCGTCATTCGCCTAATGCGGGAGATTTTTGTATGACCGACGATATCGACCAGATCCTGATCGGGGCCTTGATGGAAGACTCCCGGCGTTCGCTCAAGGCGCTGGCGCAAATCAGCGGCTTGTCTTCACCGAGCGTGGCCGAGCGCTTGCGGCGCCTTGAAGAGCGCGGCGTGCTCAAGGGCTACACCGTGGAGATCGATCCTAAGTGCTTCGGCTACCAGTTGCAGGCCATTGTCCGGGTGCGGCCGTTGCCGGGGCAGTTGCAGGAAGTGGAA
Source organism: Pseudomonas allokribbensis (assembly GCF_014863605.1). NCBI lineage: Bacteria > Pseudomonadati > Pseudomonadota > Gammaproteobacteria > Pseudomonadales > Pseudomonadaceae > Pseudomonas > Pseudomonas allokribbensis. Next base: position 2,994,575 of record NZ_CP062252.1, on the reverse strand, counting down.
CGGCAGATCCTGTCGATTCCCGAGTTCACCGAGTGCGACAAGGTCACCGGCGAGGACTGTTTTATCGCCCGTCTGCATGTGCGTTCGATGGAGCAACTCGACACCCTGCTCGACCGGCTGAACACACTGGCGGAAACCAATACCGCGATCGTCAAGAAGACCCCGGTGAAACGTCGATTGCCTCCCATGGCGTGAGCGGCGTAGATTGAGTTTTTTCCGGCGAAGGATTGGCGGCATGAAAATTCAGGCAATGATGCTGGCGGCGTTGATGTTGGCTGGGTGCGGGACGGTGCAGACCGTGGCGTTCAGTGACAAGTTTTCTACCGACCAGTTGAAGGCTAAAAAATCTTACTGCGGCGCCGTACCGCGCATCTACAGTGGCGTGACGTACGACTTCTGCATGCTGCACGCCGAAAAGCCGGATGACGTCGATGCGTTCGACTACAAGAACGCGACACCGGGTCTGCTGGTCGATGCGGCCGTGTCGGGAGTGCTCGATACATTGCTGTTGCCCTACACGATCTACAAGCAACAGGCCGATGGCAGCATCGAGATCAATTGATCGTCTGCTCCCTTTTCGCAGGCAACAAAAAACCCGCTTTCGCGGGTTTTTTGTTAACGCCGATTCAACCAATCAGTCGTCGCGGCTCATGATGCCGAAGATCTGCAACAGGCTGATGAACAGGTTGTAGATCGATACATACAGGCTGATGGTCGCCATGATGTAGTTGCGCTCGCCGCCGTGGATGATGGCGCTGGTCTGGAACAGGATGCAGACCGACGAGAACAGCACGAAACCTGCGCTGATCGCCAGTTGCAGGCCACTGATCTGGAAGAACATGCCCGCCAGAGTGGCACCCAGCAGCACGAAGAAACCGGCGGTGATGAAACCACCGAGGAAGCTCATGTCCTTGCGGGTGATCAGCACGTAGGCCGACAGACCACCGAACACCAGTGCAGTCATCGCGAACGCCGAGCTGACCACTTCAGCGCCGCCCTGCATGCCCAGGTAACGGTTGAGGATCGGGCCGAGCAGGAAACCCATGAAACCGGTCAGGGCAAACGCGGACACCAGGCCCCAGGCCGAATCACGGAGTTTGTTGGTGAGGAAAAACAGCCCGTAGAAGCCGATCAGCACCACGAAAATGTTCGGGTAGCCAACACGCATCTGCTGAGCTACGAAAGCCATCACGCCGCTGAATGCAAGGGTCAGCGCCAGTAGGCCATAAGTGTTGCGCAGGACGCGGCTAACCTCTAGCTGCTCAGCCTGCACGCTGTTGTGAACTGCGTAATCCTGTTCGCGCATGGCGACACTCCTGTTGGTTTGAAACGTTCAGTCGCAAAGATCATAACAGACGCTCTGTAACAAGCCATGCACAGAGTTTGACAGTGTGTTTCATTCAGGTATTATGGCGCCCGCAACGCAACGGAGGTGTGGCCGAGTGGTTTAAGGCAACGGTCTTGAAAACCGTCGACTGTAACAGGTCCATGAGTTCGAATCCCATCGCCTCCGCCATATTTGATACGACAAAGCCCTGATTATTCAGGGCTTTGTCGTTTCTGGTGTTCTGAAAATTCTGCGGTCATCATGGCGGTCCTTCAGAAAACGGAGCAATCCATGACAAGGCTGTCATTCGCCATCCGGATTCTGTTCGCCTGCTGTCTTTTGGTGGCGACTACCAATCACATTCGAGCGGATTTCCAGCATGGGCTGTTCTGGGATTACGGATATGGGCCGAGCACTCTTTGGGCCAGCCGCATTTTCTGGGCAGCGCTTACGTTTCTGGACCCGCTGGCAGCGCTGCTGCTGTTCATAAAGCCCAGGGCTGGAATCTTCCTGACTGCAGCAATCATTCTGGCGGACGTCGCCCACAACACCTACTACGTTGCCATGAATCACCAGTGGCTGGAGCTGTTCTACCTGTCTCAGGTGGCGTTTCTTATAGCGGTAGTTCTACTTTCGCCTGTCGTCTGGAGAAAAGCGCCCGCACCCTCTCCTTAAAATAAAAACCTTTATTATCGTTCCATTAGCAAAATCAGGATAAGACTCATGGGCGCGCCCATCATTATTGGCAACAGCTATGACCTCTGGGTCAGCAACAGCATGAAAGATACCTTTTGCGAGGTACTAACCGCGGTCGCAATCCTGGAAGGTCATGATGTGAAGGCCATATACGACGAGGCGCCAGGTGTAGCGGGCACCTATGGTGTTCCAGGTGTGGGTATCGTTCTCGACGAGTTCTATCTCTATCTTGGCGGGTTTTCAGGCGTTCGACGCCACCTCGATGTTTGCCGAGCACGACTAGGCGAAGTTATAGAGTCTTGCAGACTGTCGCCAGTTGGTGCAGAACGCATGGCACACCTACTGGCATGGGCTGCATACCACATGGATGGCAACCCGATCCCTATAGGCGGCTCTTTCTATGAGGACTGGCCCCCTTTATTTTCTCAAGCCTAACCAACAGATAAACATCTGCCGAATCAAGCGGCATACGGAAAAACACGGATGACTTCTTTCAGAAATCTTGGCTTCTGGGGCAAAGTCTGGGCCTGTGCCTGGATAGCGTTCCTGCTGCTGACTTCCGGCGATTCAGGCGCTAACTGGATGGATATAAGCTCATCCGGCCGCAAGCGTGTCTTCAGTCCTGGCTTTCTCGTGCTGTGCGTTTTTGTAGCTGTGGTTGAGCTGATACTACTCAACCACTTCTATGGTGCGCGAATGAACTGAAGGCAAGGCAGATCACGTGGTGTCGGCTTCCTTGTGCTGCAGATTCATCAGGCTTGTGTGATTCCCGTTTTCACAGCCGCGTGAAAAACTGCGCGTTCTTCGCAACTCATTTTTTGCCTGTCTTGATGGAACTACCGATGGACATCATGGATACCCAGCAAGAAAACGCCCTCGAAAAATCACTCAGGCTGGCGGCGGATGAACCGGCCCATCGACCCGACTTTTTCAAGACACTGTTGAATTCCACTATCTACATCCTTGGCACAACCGTTACTGGCGAAGGTCTGTCCAGCCTTGAGGCAGGCAGCAACATCAGCATCGCGCATTGGCAAAAGCCCGACGGCTCCGCTGTCATACCGTTTTTCTCTTCGTTGCAAACACTACAGAAATCCATCGACAGTGAAGAGTCCTACATCGAGATCCCGGCCAGATCGCTGTTTGAAATCACACAGGGCACCCCTCTTTTCCTTAACCCCAAGTCTCCTTACGGGAAAGAGTTCTTCCCGGAGGAAGTGCGCCATTTGCTCTGCGACGAGATCGGCCAAAAGCCGACGCAGCGCACGGTCGAAAAAGACACTCAAGTGCTGCTCGGACAGCCATCGCAATATCCCGCGAAGATGGTCAACTCGCTCACGCAATTACTCGCCACACATCACAACGTGAAGCGTGCTGCACCAGCAAAGACAAGTAATCCCATCGATCAAAATTTACCCTGCTCCGTCATGGTAAATCTTCCACCGCAAAGCCAATTGCTGAGGAAACCTCATTGCAAGACTCAAAGTATCTGGAAGACCTCCGCTCCCGCTTCAACTCCGGAGAGGAGCTTGAATTTACGTTTTTCTGGGGACACCAGCGAAGCAGGCACGGCGTTACAGCGTCATGCTTCAGCCAGTGGTTCGAGGCTGAATTCGTTGTCGACGGGCAACGCTACGCGACTGCCGAGCATTTCATGATGTCCGAGAAGGCCGCCTTGTTCGGCGATCAGGAAGTTCGTGCTCAAGTACTCCAGGCACCTACACCCAATGCAGCGAAAGCTCTGGGCCGCAACGTGCGTGAATTCAACGAACAGGATTGGCTGCAACACAGATATGCAATTGTCGTCCGGGCCAACCAGGCCAAGTTCTCTCAAAACCCGGAGTTGAATGCATTCCTCAAGGACACCGGTTCGCGCATCATCGTTGAGGCAAGCCCGGTTGATAGCATCTGGGGCATCGGGCTCGCCCAGGACCACGAAAACGCGAGGAACCCCAACCTGTGGCAAGGCCTGAACCTGCTGGGGTTCGCACTTATGCAGGTGCGCGACGGAGCCTGATTCGCCTGCTGTAACGCCTTTTGTGCACTCGAGCGATCCTCCACCGAAAACGAGAAAAGCCCTGCAAGCGGAAACCTGCAGGGCTTCTCGGTCAGGCTGACCATCTCATTAAGCCCGCTCGCGGCGGGCTTCGTTCAGTCTGAGGAATCAGGTCAGTGCCGTGACAGCAGCTGGGGCAGAACTGGCTTTCTTTACCTTGTACATCCGAATGAATGGATACTCGATAGCATACGAGCAGATAACGGCAGCGACAAAGCTAAGAGCCAGGTAGCCCGCCAAACCATGATATTGATGCAAAACAAACATGTGTAACAAGTAGAGAGGATACGCCAGCCTTGCCACAACATTAATGATTGGCGAAGACAGCTTTTTGTCATATACCGAATAGACAACCAGGGCGAACCCCAATGCCAAAACCGTTGGCATTACTATTCCATCCCTTGTCAAAAGACCGATACTTGGAAATTTATCGGCTCCCGGGAGCATCCATATATATACAAAAGAAGCCGCGACAATCAGCAGCCCAACAGGCAACGCTGTCTTTCTGAGAAAATCAATTTTATTGTGTACGGCATAAGCCACGATCACACCATAAAGCAGCTCGTCGTATCGGTAATACGGCTTAATGAAAAGAAAGAACTGCCAGTTGTTGTCATCGGGTAGATAGCCAGAAGAAAGGTAGAATCGCAAACAGAGGAAGGCCACCAGCAGCGCAGCCAACCCGGACCAAACCGCCTTGTACCGAATCATGAGAACAAGCAACGCGGGCACGGTGGCATAGAATGCCATCTCGACAACCAGACTCCACGTAACCTGATAGAAAGGCAGGTCTATGTGCCATATGTCATAGACAACCGTCTGCAGGAAAAAAGCATGGGCTATGAATATTTTTGACGCTTCAGCAAAGGAGTTCAAGAAGCCCAGGTGTTTCAAATCGATGAGATAGAAAACAACCGACGCTATATATAACGGATAAATTCTCAGCAGACGATTAACAATATAATCCTTGTACGCAAATCGCCCAGATGACATGAAATAAAAAAGAATAGAGCCGATTAAAAAACCAGACAGTATAAAGAAAAGATCAACACCGACCCAACCTACTCTGAAATCCTGTGGAATATTATGCCACACAAGAACCATTGCGATAGCAATTGCCCGCAATGCATCCAGGCCTTGATATTTGCTATTTTCAGTTAAATAGCGATACCACTCCATCGTATATTTTTTCATGCCCGAGATCATGCCATATTGTAATGCGGCGCGATTGTATCATGCCAAATACACGCCCGCCCTGAACTCCTTTCAGCCCTCCCCTCGGGAAGGTAGATCTGAGGGTACATGTTCACGCAGGATCTCGACGGAGGCCGAAACAGGAGCTCATCCTGCTCTCAGTCGCCGGGGCTCAAAGACCGGTTGACCGGCCTCTGAGTGGAGCAGGACACGCTGAATGACTCAGACGCTGTGGGCCGCTACGACTGAGCGGCTGACCGGCGAAAATTGATCGTGGATTCCCGAAAGAAAAATCCATGACCACTCAGACAGCGCATCACTGCAAATCACAAGCGGAAGTACGATACGTAAGGCAGGAACGGCGAGCGCTTAACCTGAATAGTGTTCATATCAAACACTTCAAGCAGCGCTTGTGTTTCGCCTGGGAAGTGAGGGCAGTTCAGCTCGTCAAAAACCAGAATCGAACCTTTTGACAGTCGTGGCTTGATCGCTTCCAGTACATCCTTCGTCGGCTTATAAACGTCCATATCGAAAATGGCCATCGAGATGAGCGAGTGAGGATTGTCTTCAAGCCATTGTTTCGAGGTCTCTGAAGCATCACCCTTGATCAGGGTGAACTTCTTCAGGTGATTATTGGGGCTCAGCGACTCTTGAGCCTGGAGCAGCCGCTCCAGCAAATTCTCATAACCATCGTCTACATGAAAGTCGCCTGCTTTGACTTGCGCGCCATCTTTCTCGTCAACTTCGGCAAAACCGCTGAAGGTGTCGAAGCCAAAGATATGCCGCGAGTAATTGTAGGGTTCCTTGATAGCCCGAAGATTCAGCAATGTTGCCAGGCTGCTGCCGTAATGAACGCCGAACTCGCAGATCGATCCCGCAACAGGGAGCATCTCGTCGTACAGGAGGTTAAGGTTCAGGATTCGCGCCAGCGAAGGTCGTGACAGCGTAGCAACCGAAGGCCAGTTCCAGTATTCCCCTGCGATTGTATGAATCTCGCCATGAATATCCCGCAGTTCCTTGTAGGCATCCGCCTGGCTGGGAGGGGTAAAAAACAGCTGACCGTCTTGAGTTTTCATTTACTTTCCATCAAAAAGTTAAGACCGTTCGAAATGAGTTTGCTTTGAATCAGGTACGCCAGTTTGGAAACCTTGGCGTGGATACTGGATATGTTTTGATCCGGCCTGTGCACGAGCCCCATGCCTCCGATGATAATCGCCTCCAGCGTCAACTCGGCGTTCAATATCCGTGACCAGACATGGCGCGAAGCCTCGTAGCCGACGGTACCGCTCTCATATTCATCCGACGCGGTGAGCAATCTGACGGGAACAGGACCGCCCACGGCCTTGTTCAGAAAACGCTCGAGCTGCCCAAGCAGCAAATCAAAGAGTTCTTCACCTGGGGAGTCGTGGAGCTGGCTCGTTTTTATGTCGATTCCAGACACACACTGGGTGAACGGCCCTGGATTCCGGCGCAGAAAGTCTTGCGCAAGATCATAGAGCGACCCGCGATCCCAAGAGGCCGGGTATTGATACAGCGATTGATTCGCGTAATAGAAGCCCTTGTCGAGCCCCAGGTGTTTGAGGTTCGCCGTGGTGGCGGCCTGATAAGACTTGAATCGGGATTCAATCATCTCGTCCGCACTTTGCTTGTCAAAGGACGGGTAGTTGACCGGGAAACTGTCAGCGATACCGAACTGAATAAAAAAGTAACGGTTTTCAACCGGGACAGCACTCAAGCATTCATTGAGCGCATCGGTGAGCGCAACCGGATACTCGTGCCAGTTATCGTTGGCATGAATAACCGCATCGGTTTCAGACACGACAGTCACAATCGAATCATATTCCGTGAAATCCGGATTGATGAAGCATCTCAACTCCACCCCATCGACGTAATAGGCTTCTTCTGTCAGTTCAACCGGATAACGGCCGGTGAGGCGCTCAATCCGCTTGGAAAGCCCATTCGTCTTGAATTTCGGAACAAAGAACGTAGCATCCGCCAAATGCTGCTGAATGAAAAACTCATCCAGATGATCATCATGGCCATGCGAGATAATGACATTAAGTTTATCGGCCGGAAGAGAAAGCAACTTCTCAATCATTGCTGTTCTGGGTGACGGGTTTTGAATCCAGCCGCCAAACGCAGGAGAAACGTACCAGGGATCAGTAAGAAAATAACTGCCCTTCTCTTCCAGAAGCAATGAGGCGTGATTGACGAACTCTATATCCAACTGCCTAACCCTTCATATATTAATTAATCAAACTGTGAGTTAAGCAAAAGAACAACAACCTCAAAAAAAAAAACCCGTTGCCAGTTTGCTGACAGATCACCACTAAACGCAGCCGCTACACCACTTTGTATACATATTCAATGACCTGCTCAAAAAAATAACACACCCGGGCTCAGTACGAAAAGTAGCAACGCGGTCGTCGCAGCGCGCAGATCAGCAAGGTACTCTGGGCCTGTATCGGCCGCCAAACGCGATTCCACACCTGTCCATTCAACAAAAATACTGAGGTCTTTGATGTTGTTTTCAAAAACGTGGCTCGCACTTGCAGGCCTGGCGCTTGGCCTGATCGGCCCCCATGCTCAAGCGAAAGAGCCGCTGCTATACACCCTCAGCGCCTCGACGGTATTGCCAGGCGACGGTTACAGTTGGGGCTTCGGGGCACTGGAACCCAAGGGGCCACGCCTGTTCGTGTCCCGCCGGGAAAACGGACTGTCGGTGTTCGACGTCGAACAGCAACGGTTGGTGAAGACCCTCGACAACTCCGCCGGCGCCAACGCCGTCGCCTTCGTGTCTGAGCGCAATCGGGCGTATGTCGCCAACATGGACGGGACGTTGGGGATCGTGGCGCTGGATCGCCTGCAAGTCCTGCAACGGCTGAAGCTCGATTCCGGCAACCTCAACAATCTGCTTTACGACGCCAGCCGTGACCGGTTGATCGTCACCAGTGGCCGGCGCGGTGATCATTCGACGCTGTACCTGATCGACCCGAAAACCGATCGCCTGACGGACGCGGTGGACGTGCCAGCGCAAAAGCTCGACGGCCCCGTCATTCTTGAAAACGGCAACTTCATTGTGCCCATGCGCGATGAAGACCAGGTCGCCGTTCTTTCCGGAAAGAAACTTGAACACCAGCAACTCTGGACATTCAAAGGCTGCAGCAAGCCCAGCGCTCTGGCCGTCGACGAACCGCATCAACGTCTGTTCGTGGCGTGCCGAGGCGGCGATCCCGTTCTGGTGATCGCAGACCTGAACACGGGCAAGGCCTTCAGCACCCTGCCGATCGGCCGCGCCGTGAACGCACTGGCTTACGATCCCGTGAAAGACCAATTGCTGGTGCCCAGCGGCACCGACGCCAGTCTTGCGATCGTCCAGCGCGACAACCAGGGCCAATACCAACTGCGCGGTACAGTCGGGACGCGGCCGTGGGCCCACAACATGGTGCTGGACACCAAACGCAGTCAGGCCTACCTGTTCACCGCCGACTTCACCCAGCCGGCACCGAGCCGGGAACAGCCCAAGCCCGACCCGGTGTTTCACCCCGGCACCTTCACGGTCCTGACCTTCAAGTCGCAGTAAGCGTCAGGATGCCTCGATGATCCCGGCGGCCTGTGTCTTGTGCCGCCGACGCTCGAACCACAGGTAGACCACCGGCGTGGTGTAGAGCGTCAGGATCTGCGAAACCGCCAGACCACCGACAATCGCGATGCCCAGTGGCTGACGCAACTCCGAGCCAGCGCCATGCCCGAAGGCCAGTGGCACGGCACCGAGCAACGCGGCCAGCGAGGTCATCAGGATCGGCCGCAAACGCAACAGGCACCCTTCCCTCACCGCGTCCCGAGGCGACAGCCCTCGCTGCTGCGCCTGCAAGGTGAAGTCGACGATCATGATCGCGTTCTTCTTGACGATGCCGATCAGCAGAATGATCCCGATCATCCCCAACACCGACAGATCCTGCCCGCACAGCATCAAGGCCAGCAGCGCGCCAAAACCGGCGGACGGCAGAGTCGAGATGATCGTCAGCGGGTGGATCGCGTTTTCATACAACACCCCGAGCACGATGTAGACCGTCAGGATCGCCGCCAGAATCAGCCACGGCTGCGACTTCAGCGAATCCTGAAACGCCTGGGCGGTGCCCTGGAAACTGCCCACCACCGTGTCGGGCATCGCGACCGCCAGCGACGCCTGATTGATCGCGCTGACCGCTTCGCTCAAGGCATGCCCCGGCGCGAGGTCGAAGGACAGGGTAATGGCCGGGAACACGCCCTGATGGTTGATGATGATCGGCACCTGTTCGGTCTTGATACTGGCCAGCAGGTTCAGCGGCACCAAGGCTCCGGAGCTGGCGCGAACGAACAGATGCTCAAGGGTGGCAGTGGACGTCTGCCAGCTCGGGTCGAGTTCGAGAATCACATGGTTCTGATCCAGTTGAGTGAACATCGTCGCAATCTGCCGCTGACCGAACGCGTCGTACAGCACGTCATCAATCGCTTGAACGGTCACGCCCAGGCGCGCAGCGGTCGGACGGTCGATCACCAGCGTCGACTGAGCGATCGCCTGTTGCTGGTCAGAGGTGACGTGTTGCAGTTGCGGCAAGGTCTTCAGTTTGGCCAGCAGCACCCCGCTCCAGTGATCCAGCTCGACGCTGTCCGGGTCCTGCAGGGTGTACTGATACTGCGTCTTGCTCGCCCGGCCGCCGATCTGGATGTCCTGGTTGGCTTGCATAAACACCTTGACCCCGGATAACCCGTCCAGCGCCGGTTGCAAGCGCCGGATGACCTCGGCCGCACTCGCCGTGCGTTCACTGAACGGCTTGAGGTTGATCATCACCTTGCCCTGACTGACCGTCGGGTTCGGGCCGATCCAGAAATACACCCGCGCCACCGCCGGGTCCTGGCCGATGATCTCGGCCGCCCGGTTGACCTGCGCACGCATGGCGATCGGCGAAATATCCGCCGCCGCTTCCGCGACACCCTGAATCAGACCGTTGTCCTGCTGCGGGAAGAACCCTTTGGGAATGCCGACATACAGCACCGCCGTGGCCGCCAGCGTGGCAATGGCCACTGCCATGGTGATGCGCTGATGATCCAGCACCCAGTCCAGGCTGCGTCGATAGCCGTTGTGCAGTCGGTCGAACACGCGCTCGCAGGCCTGGGCAAAGCGCCCCTCCTCCTGATCGGCATGGGGTTTGAGCAGCCACGCGCACAGCATCGGCGTGATGGTCAGCGAGACGATGCCGGACATGATGATCGCGACACTGACAGTCACCGCGAACTCACGCATCAAGCGCCCGACGATGCCGGACATCAACAGAATCGGCAGGAACACCGCGATCAGCGACACCGTCATCGAAACGATGGTGAAACCCACTTCGCGCAAGCCATCGACCGCCGATTGCAGGCGCGACTTGCCCATTTCCAGGTGCCGGACGATGTTTTCCATCACCACGATGGCGTCGTCCACCACGAACCCGACGGCAATCGCCAGGCCCATGATCGACAGGTTGTCGAGGCTGTAGCCGAGCAAGTACATGACACCGAACGTGGCCACCAGCGACAGCGGAATGGTCAGGCTGGGAATCAGCGTGGCGGTGGCCTTGCGCAGGAACACGAAGATCACCACAACCACCAGCGCAATCGACAGCAGCAAGGTGAACTGCATGTCATTGACCGATGCTTCGATGGTCTGGGTACGGTCGCCCACCACTTGCACCTGCACGTCACGAGGCAATGAAGCGGTCAGCTCAGGCAACTTGGCCTTGATTGTGGCGATGGTCGACAGCAGGTTGAAACCCGGCTGCTTGTGAATGTCGACGATGACCGTGGGCTCGCCTCCCAACTGCGCGGCTTGCTGGGTGTCCTCGGCCCCGGCGATCACCCGGCCAAGGTCGCCCAGTTTGATCGGCATGCCGTTCTTGTAAGCGACGACCTGATCGCGATAGTGCTGCGGATCGAGCAACTGGTCGGTCGCGCCAAGGGTGATCGAACGACTCTGGCCATCGAGCGTGCCCTTGGGCTGATCCAGGGTGCTGACGCCAATCACGCTGCGCACATCTTCCAGGGTCAGGCCCCGTGCGGCCAGCGCATCGGGGTCGATCTGCACGCGAACCGCCGGTTTCTGCTCGCCATGGAAATCCACCAGGCCGACGCCGGGCATTTGCGACAGGCGCTGGGCAATGTAGTTGTCGGCGTAGCGATCCAGCTCCGGCAGCGTGCGGGTCGGCGACGTCACCGCCAGCGACAGCACGGTGCCTTCGGCCGGGTTGACCTTGTTGAAGGTCGGCGCGCTGGACATGGTCTTGGGCAGGTTCGGGGTGGCGGTGTTGATCGCCGTTTGTACGTCCTGCGCAGCGCCGTCGATGTCCCGCGACAGATCGAATTGCAGCACGACCTGAGTCTTGCCGGCCGCGCTCGACGAGGTCATCGAAGTGACCTGCGGTACGGCGGCGAAGGCGCGCTCCAGCGGTGTTGCCACCGACGACGCCATGGTTTCGGCGCTCGCCCCCGAGAGTTTCGCGGTGACTTGAATGGTCGGGAAATCCACCGTCGGCAGCGGCGCCACCGGCAACTGGAAGTACGCGAAAGCCCCCAGCAGCATGACGCCCAGCGCCAGCAGGCTCAGCCCCACACGCCGTTGAATCAGTCCGGCCAGCGCATTCATTGGGCAGCCTCCGCCAGATCGGCGGTGGTGTCAGTCTTGACCGGCACAACCTTCAGCCCCGGTGCGACCCGGGACTGGCCCTGCACCACAACGGTTTCGCCCGCATTCAGGCCTTGGCGAATCCACTGCTTGCCGTCCACCACATTGGCGGCGTCCACCAGACGTGGCTGCACCCGCTGCTCGGCATCGACCACGTAGACGAAATTGCCCTGACGCCCCAATTGCACCGCATCGGCTGGGACAACGGCCACATCGCGGTGGGTCTGCACCAGCAACCGCGCACTGACCAATTCACCCGGCCAGAGTTTGGCGTCAGCGTTGTCGAACTGCGCCTTGAGCTGGATCTGACCGCTGGCCGCCGTCACCTGGCTGTCGATGAAGCTCAGATGCCCATGGGCGATTTCCTGCTGGCCATCGCGGGTCATGGCGACTACTTGCAGGGCGCCTTTGGCGTTCTCTTCGAGGATTTCCGCCAATTCGTCCTGGGACACGGCGAACGCGACGGAGATCGGGTTCATCTGGGTGATCGTCACCAGCCCTGTCGCTTCGGCGCCGTGGGCAATCGCGCCGACATCCAGCAAACGCTGGCCAGTGCGGCCGGTCAGCGGTGCCTTGACCTGAGTGAATTCCAGTTGCAGCCGCGCCGCATCCAGCGCCGCCTGATCGGCCTGCACGGTCGCCTGTTGCGCGGCCAGTTGTGCGCGGTAAGTGTCAACGTCCTGGGTCGGCCCGGCCTTGGCAGCGGCCAGTTTGCTCGCGCGGTCGAGATTGACTCTGAGGTTCGCCAGTTGCGCCTGATCCTTCGCCAGCAATGCCTGAGCCTGAGCGACCTGGGCCTGATAGACCCGCGGATCGATCACCGCCAACAGGCTGCCGGCGGTAACGGTCTGCCCTTCGTTGAACAGGACTTTCTGCAACTCGCCATCCACCCTCACCCGCACATTGACGCTGTTGAGCGCCTGCACGTTGCCGATAGCACTGATCCACACCGGCAGATCCTGACGACTGACCTGCGTCATCTGCACCGGGATCGCTCCGCTGTCAGTCTTTACCGGTGCGGCCTGAGCCTGTTTGATCCATTGAAAACCGCCGACGGCCACCGCCAGCGAAAGTGCCGCGACGCCCAGGAAAACGGCGCGACGACGTGGGTGCAGGACAGTCATGGGTGAGTCACCTGAGCAGAAGAATTGAGAGCGAGGGCATCAGCGGAAAAGTCGCCCCCCAGAGCGCGGAACAGACCGACAGCCGCTTGCAGGTGTTGCAGGCGCACCTGCAACAGCGTGTCTTCGGCCTGGTATTGTGTGCGCTCGACGATCAGCAGCGTCTGGAAGTCCGTAGAGCCGAGGCGATAGCGAACCTGCGCCAGGCGCGCCGCTTCCCGTGCCGAATCCACCGCCGAGGTGTTCAACGCGTAGCTCTTGTCGAGTTCACTGGCGGCGCTGATCTGGGTTTCGACGTCTTGCAGGGCCTCGACGATCGACTCGCGGTAACTGGCGGTCAGTTCCTGTACGTGGGCCTGATCGAAATGCAGTTGGCCCTTGAGTTGGCCACCGGCAAACACTGGCTGACCGAGGGTGCCGATGACGCTCCAGATCTGCCCGCCGGCCAAGGTGTCGATGCCGCCCAGCAAGTCCAGCGACAGGTTGAGCAGGAACGCGGCGCGGGCCACGCCGACGTCGAAGTTGGCGGATTTCAGCCGAGCTTCGGCAGCCTGAATGTCCGGCCGCTGGCGCAGCAGACCGATCGGCAGGCCGGTCACCGGTTGCGGCACTTGCAAGGTACCGAGGCCGTCGCCCTGCAAATGGAACCCTTGCGGTGGCGCCCCCACCAGCACCGCCAGTTGATACAGCGCCTGATCCCGTTGCTGACGCAAGGGCGGCATTGCTGCTTCGAACGTCTGCATGGCGTTGCGCTGCTGGGCGACCTCAAGATTGGAAACCGCGCCCTGACCGGCCTGGATCTCTACCAGATCGAGCACCTGACGGGCGTCGTCGGCGATCGATTGGGCCAGACGCAGGCGCTCTTCCAGCGACAGCACCTGAAAGTAACTGTCGGCGATGCTCGCGCTCAGGCTCATGCGCAGAGTCTGGGCATCGAACGCGGTGGCGTCGGCCAGCGCATCGGCCGAATCGGCGGCGGCGCGCTGCTTGCCCCAGAAATCCACTTCATACGTGGCTTCGGCAAATACACTGCGTTTTTGCGTGGTGCCGTAATTGTTCTGGCGCTGATAGTTGCCGCCCAGATTCAGCGCCGGGTATTGCCCGGCGCCGGTCACCTGTGCGGAGGCCCGCGCCTCGTCGATACGGCTGATCGCTGCTTTGAGGGTGAAGTTGGAGGCCAGCCCACGGTCGATCAACTGATCCAGCTCGGCGCTGTGAAACTCGCGCCACCATTGCCCACCCGCCGCCGATTGACCGCCGGAAGCCTCGTTCCACTGCTGGGCCAAGGGCAGTTCGGGTTGCCGATACTCGGGCACCATCGAACAGCCGCCGAGCGTCAATGCGCCCAGCAGGATCAGCGTCGCTGATGATTGAAATGCAACGCGCCGTCTGCGCGCCTTGGTCTTTGAAACCGACATGAGCAAGCTGTCTCCCCCGCTTGAGCCTTTGTGGAGCGATCCACGAATGCGGCGAAGATAGCGAGGGGTGCCTGCCAGAGCGTTCCCCGGCAGATAAACTTTTGTTTAGCCTTGCTCGGGTGTCGTCTGGAAGCTGTAGCCGGCACCGGGCACCGTCTTGATCAGCGAATACTCGAAACCGTCATCGAGTTTGCGCCGCAAGCGGTGGATGTGTTTGTCGATGACGTTGTTGTTGGGGTCGAATTCGTAATCCCAGGCACTGTCGAGCAACATGTCGCGAGTGACGATCTGGCCGCTGTGGCGCATGAGTTTTTCCAGCAACAGGGCTTCGCGATGCTGCAACGCAATGACCTTGCCCCGCCGCACCGCGGTACGCGTGGCGCAGTCCAGTTGCAATTCACCCACGACCAATTGCCGCGCCGGCCCGGCGACCTGATCACGCCCGCGCAACAAGGCTTCGAGCCGCGCCAGCACTTCGGCGAAGGCATAAGGTTTGGCCAGGTAATCATCACAACCAGCCTGCAAGCCTTCGACTTTCTGCTCGGTCGATGCCTGGGCACTGAGCATCAGGATCGGCACCCGCACCTGCCGGGCGCGCAAGGCCTTGATCAGGCCGATGCCGTCGAGGCCGGGCAAGCGCCGGTCGACGACCAGCACGTCGTGAATGCCTTCCAGCGCCATGTCCAGACCGCTGTTGCCATCGCTGGCGACATCGACCACATGCCCGCTTTCGCTCAACCCGCGCAGCAGATAAGCGGCGGTCTGGGCGTCATCTTCAACCACGAGAATGCGCAAGGCACCTACTCCATCAAGCCAACCTGAACTTTTATTTATCCAGCGGGAACGTGGCGCGACCGCAGGCTTTGCCACACTATGCCATCTCTGCCTGATGATGTGAGTGGTTCAAAAGCCATGACCCATGTTCTGGTCGTCGAGGACGACTTGCCCACCCGCCGCGAAATCGAAGCGGCCCTCACCGACCACGGTTTCACCGTGAGCAGCGTCGACAATGGCCGCGAAGGCCTGCTCAAAGCCCTCGGCGAGCCGTTCGACCTGATCGTTCTGGACCGCATGTTGCCCGGTGGCCTCGATGGTCTGGGCGTACTCACCGCGTTGCGGGCCGCCAGTGTGAACACGCCGGTGCTGATTCTCAGCGCCCTGAGTGCGCTCGATGAACGGGTACGCGGCTTGCGTGCGGGCGGCGACGACTACCTGACCAAACCGTTCGAGTTCATCGAATTGACCGCCCGCCTCGATGCCCTGAACCGGCGTCGCGCCGAGCCGGTATCCCAGGTTCAGGAAACCCGTTTGCGAGTCGGCAGTCTGGAAGTCGATCTGCTGAGCCGGACCGTCCGACGCGGCGAGCGCACCATCGATCTGGTGCCCCGGGAATACGCGCTGCTCGAACATCTGGTGCGTCATGCCGATCAGGTGGTTACCCGCACCATGCTGTTCGAAGCGGTGTGGAATTACAGCTATGACGAGCGCACCAACGTCATCGAAGTGCACATGAGCCGATTGCGCCGCAAGGTCGACGGTGACGGCGAACCGCCGATGATCCATACCATTCGTGGAGCCGGGTATGTTCTCCGTTCACCTGAGTGAAATCCCGCGCACCATCAGCTTTCGTACCGCGCTGCTTTTTCTCGGGCTGTTCGGCTGTTCGTTTCTGGCGTTGTTCGGTTACGTCTACTGGCAAACCGCGTTCTACCTGAAAACCGAAGCGGACACGGCCCTCTATCGGCAGGTGGAAAACCGCAGTGCACAGCCGCCGGAACTGCAATTGCAGGAGATCCGCAAACACGCCCTGCAGGACGTCGAAGCGCGCCTGCCCCACAGCCTGTTCGACGCCGACGGCAAATTCATTGCCGGCGTGATCAAGCAACTGCCGCCCTTCTCCGCCTATGACAAGCCGCAGGAATTTCGCTGGCTCAAGTCCAACGGGCATCATCGGCCGGTTCGGTTCATCGTTCATAAACTGGCCGACGGCAAAACCCTGCTGGTCGCCCAGGACGTCCACGACATTCGCGAATTCGACGAGCTGCTGATCAACGCGCTGATCTCCGGCGGCCTGCTGCTGTTGCTGGTCGGGTTGCTCGGCGCCGTGGTGCTGGGTTATTCGGCGCATCGCCGGCTGGATAAAGTCAGCCGCTCGATCAAAGGCATCATCGAGGGCGACCTGACCGGGCGTTTGCCGGTTCAGGGCAACAACGATGACATCGACCGGCTCGCCTCGGTGGTGAACGGCATGCTGGACGAGCTGGAACGACTGATGAGTGAGGTCAAAGGCGTGTGCGACGACATCGCCCACGACCTGCGCACCCCGCTGACCCGCTTGATCGCCGGCCTTGAACGCACCCAACGCCGGGGCCTGGATGAAGCGCAATACGCCGCCAGCATCGATGCGGCGCTGACGGAAGCCAAGGCCTTGCTGCTGACCTTCAAGGCTCTGCTGCGGATTTCGGAAATCGAAAACAGCGCCCGGCGCAGTCACTTCGCCCCGCTGGACCTGAACCTGATCAGCGCCGATGCCGCCGAGCTGTATGAGCCATTGGCCGAAGAACGCGGCATCAGCCTGACCATCGAAAACAGTCAGGCCCCCGCGATCATGGCCGGTGACGCACAACTGCTGTTCGACGCCTTGTGCAACCTGCTCGACAACGCCATCAAGTTCTCGCCCGACCACAGCCAGGTGCGCCTGAGCGTGATCGCCGATCAGGACAGCGTCGGGATTCGTGTCACTGACAACGGACCGGGCATCCCCCCGGCCGAGCGTGAAGCGGTGTTGCGCCGGTTGTACCGCGCGGAATCCAGCCGCCACACCCCGGGCAACGGGTTGGGATTGAGCATGGTGTCAGCGGTTGCGCGCCTGCATGACATGCGGGTGACGGTGAGCGATGCGGCGCCGGGCTGTCGGATTGACTTGCTGGGCAAGGCAACGCCGGTTATCGACCGGCCTTGAAAAACGGGCGCCTGTGGATGCCGCCAGCAGCGCCTGATACCACTCGGCAGATGCCCAGGAAAACGCCTTGCACGCAGAATAACGCCGACTATGCTCCCAACAGCTGTCCTACTGGCCATTGGCCTTAAGCGGCTGAACCTCCGGTTTTGCTGTCCGGGCCTCGCAACGCTGATTAGCAAGACGCTATGCACCTGACGACGCCATTGCGTTCGCCGCGGTGTTCCCCAGGAGGGAGTCATGCCTGCACCAGGACAGTACCTGATCGCAATCGCGGTCTACGATGGCGTGGATCTGCTCGACGTCAGTGTTCCCTACCAGCCATTCAACTGCATGGCTCCGGTTGAATCGCAGCACGATCCCGCCACCTCACCCCGCCCCGTTCAGTTGGATTCCCTTGATGGACCAGCCATTGCCACGGGTGACGGCATGACCATCGTCAGCGTGCTCAAACGCACAGGCCCCTCCTGACATCGAGCGTGCAGCAACACTTCTCAAGTTGTTCAGTTGATCAAAGGACACGCAGCCATCAAGGCTGTCGCAGACACTCGCGCAACGACGCAGGGAGCACAACATGGCTTCGCTTCACAGGGTTCTGGCCGGATTGATGATGTGTACAGCCTCCCACGCAGCGCTCGCCGACCTGGCGGCGCAGCCTTTCCTGTCACCGCCCAGGCTTCTTGAAAAGGGCCGGCCCGGCACACTGAAAGCCACCGAACTGGCCGTTGCGCAAACGGGTTGCAATCCGGCAGGCGATATCACCCGCGACGGGCAAACCGTGGAACTCAACCTGCAAGTGCAGAAACGCGAGAACTACATGTACAACCCGGGCAATCCCGATGGTGCCAAGGACAAAGTGATGCTGCGTTCGTATGGCGGCTGCCTGTCGGGGCCGCTCATCGACGTAAGGCCCGGCAATACCCTGCGAGTGCATCTGGACAATCAACTGGATAAAAACGACCCCAGCTGTCCGGGGGGACAGGACCCGGCGAACGGTGACCCCGGCTGCTTCAACACGATCAACCTGCACTATCACGGGATGCACGTTTCGCCAGCGGGCAACAGTGACAACGTGCTATTGAACATCGCGCCGCAAACAAAATTCGAATACGAGATCAACATCCCCACCGATCACCCATCCGGCACCTTCTGGTATCACGCGCACCGGCATGGTTCCACCGCGCTGCAGGTCGCCAGCGGCGCGGCCGGCGCCTTGATTGTGCGCGGCGACCGCCCTTACACCGGCGACAAACCGGGCGACATCGACACCATCCTCAAGGACGCAACCGGGAAGCCGTTTACCGAACAGGTTTTTCTGTTCCAGCAGATTCCCTACGCCTGTTTCAACGACGATGGCACCATCATCACGCAAAAGGATCACACCTGGACGTGCCCCAGCGGCAAGACTGGCGTGGTGGAGAATTTCGACGAGCAGCTCGCTTCGGCCACGGTCTGGGACGAGAGCGGTCGATTCACCAGCATCAACGGCGTGGTGCAACCGACACTGCAAGGCATCGCTGCGGGCGAGATCCAGCGCTGGCGCTTTATTCACGGCGGCATCCACGACACCGTGAACCTGCAGATCGTGCCCATGAACACGGCCAGTCCCAAAGCGAGTCTCGCCCTCAAGGGTGTGCTCGGCGGCACGCCAAAGGAACAGGAAGCGATCATCGCCGACCTGTGCCCGGTGACGGTGCCCGACTCCAGCAAACCGGTCGAGCTTGTCCCGCAATTCGAAATTGCCGCCGACGGAATCACGCGCACGGCGATCCGCCCCATAGGCGTGAACAAGAAAAGCATCAGCGGCGGCATCGGCAGCAACTTTCTGCAACCCGGCTATCGCAGTGACGTGCTGCTGATGTTCCCCCGTGACGGCACCTACTGCGTGCTGAACCAGGCGGCAACGCCTGCAGAACGCGCCAACGCCGGGCCTCATGGTGGACCCGGCGGCCAGGGACCGAACGAAACCCAATTGCTGGCGACGGTCATCGTCTCGGGCGGAAAAGTCGTCACCGACGACCCGCAGCGCTATATCCAGCAAGCGCTCTACGACGGCAACAAATCAGACTCATCGCTGCCGGCCGAGGCCCTGCAAGGACTGCTGACCGGCAACCTGAAGCCGTGGCGCGGGATGGACGACCTCAAGGATGCTGTGGTCAACGATGACATTCAGAAGGTCGACTTCTTCATCGGCAATGCGCCATTCCCGCCCTCACCTCCTGCGACCCCACCGTCGAAACCGGGAGAACCGTGGACGGGTGCGTTCGGTTTTTTCATCAACTACAAATCCTATGACCCGGACCGGGTCGACTTCACCCGCCAGGTCAACACCACCGATGACTGGGTGCTGACCTCCCAGGGCGAGCCCCACATCTTTCACATTCACGTCAACCCGTTCCAGGTGATGGATGTGCTGTACGCCAAGCCCGGCGAGAAGCCCAAAAGCATTTACGGCCCCAATGGCGAATGCCTGGTGCCGGCCGACGAACTGGGACTGCAAAACCAGTACTGCGGGATGTGGCATGAATTCAAGGACACCCTTTTCGTGCAGAACGACTATCAGGTGCTGGTGCGCACTCACTACGACCGTTACATCGGTGAGTTCGTCATCCACTGCCACATCCTCGACCACGAAGACGGCGGCATGATGACCAACATCCGGATCGTCCCGGACCTCAATGCCGCCGGCGGCGGCATCGGCATGGCCGGCATGAAGCACGCAGCGAATCAACCGTCGGGCACCCATCAGCACTGATAGGTAACCCCTTTGCACGAAAATTCACGACAAGGAGTCGGGCATGACAACTACATCAACATCAACGCCTGTCACCAACCCCACCTGGTACGGGCAGATCCGCGACATGTTCACCACCCAGGACCAGCAGCACATGGCCGCGCAAGGCCTGGACCTTGCCAGCTACGAGGCCGTGGTGAATCACGCCGGCGACATCTATCAACAAGTGGCGGTTGGGAACATGCCACCGGGTCGACCCTGGTCCCCTGACTGGGTGAGCACCTTCCTCAACTGGATGAATAATGGCTATCCGAAAGGCGTCCCTGTCACCAGCGCCAACGAAGTGGAGTTCGATGCTCGATTGCTGTCCATTGCAGCGGCCCCGGCCGGCAGGATCCGCAAGGACATCAACACGCTGTCCAGCACTGAACTCAACCTGCTCAAACAGGCGTTTTCCGGCATCGTAGCCAAGGATCCTGGCGACCCGAACAGCTATTTCGTCCAGGCCGGCTACCACTGGTTTCCGGCCCCCAATACTTACTGCATGCACCATGTCCCGGGCTACAACCCGTGGCACCGGGCGTATCTGGTCAGTTTCGAAAATGCCCTGAGATCGGTCCCCGGCTGCGAGAGTGTGACGCTGCCCTACTGGGATATCACCACGCCCTTCCCCGACGTGCTCAAAAGCGCGCCCTTCGATACGTACGTGCTACCACAAGCGGTCAGCCCGGATTACCCCGAAGGCTATAGCACTTCACGTTTTGACTACGACACGATTGCCCAGAACCTGCTGAACAACGGTGTGGCCGACGACGTGAACCGCGCCATGAGCAAGACCGACTGGGAAGACTTCCACGGCTACTGGTCAGACGCCAATTACAACACCATCATCGCGGCCCATGACGGGGGCCATAACTCCATTGGCCCGACCATGGGCGCCCAGGAGATCGCGGCGTTCGACCCGGTGTTCTGGTTCTTCCACTGCAACTGGGACAGGTTGTTCTGGGAATGGCAGAAAAAGATGCTGGCCACCGACCTGCATGGCTTGCTGACCACCATCAACCAGGACAGCGACCCCTTGAGTTATCAGATCTTCAATGAAGCGGCGCTCCAGTCCCTGAACCCGTTCACCAGCAACCCACCCGAGTTGAACACGCTGGCGATCATCGACTCGGTCGCCCGACTCGACGTTGACTACGGCCCTTCCGCGACAGCCTCGAACGTCGACTTTCTGCCCAAGACCCAGCGCACACTCGCCGCCAACAAACATTTCACGGTCCAGACCAGTCGGGTCAACGTGCGGGTCAGCGGTATCAATCGCCTGAAGATTCCCGGCAGCTTCTCGGTGCATTTGCAGAAAGACGGCAAGACCATCGCAACCCGATCACTGTTTCAGCCGGTGGCGGTTCAAACCTGCGCCAACTGCGTGGCCAACGCCATGAGCCACTTCGACTTCGAGCTGCCGCTGGCCGAGGTATCGGGCGGCAAACTGAGTGTCTGGGTGGAACCGGTGAACAAGAGTTTCGTCGGCGACCGCTTCCCGCAGAAGTTGATGGGTAACCCGGTTATCGATGTGCATCTATTGCTGCAAACGGATTAGCGCCGCTGCTGGACCCTGGCGCCGGAGCCTACGTGATAAGGGCCGGCGCCGACGTTGGGCAGACATCACCTAACAACCCACCGCCCGCAACCATTCAAGCAAATCCGTCTCCAGGCTGCCGAGCTTGGGAGGTATCGGCGACAGCAAGCAATAATGCGAGCCGTCTTCAACAAACCCGGATGGCGCGACCAATACGCCGCTCTGGATATCGTCGCGAACCAGGTGCCACGGCCCCATGGCCACCCCCAGGCCGGCGACCGCTGCCTGAATACTGAAATAGAAGTGTTCGAAGGACTGCATCTGCGTCGCCGGAACCGGCTGCCCTGTTGCGGCGGCCCATTCCTGCCAGGCGGTGGGTCGGCTGGTCGTTTGCAGCAGAGGAGCCGTGGCGCGCAGGCATTTCCCCCGTTCATCGAACCACTGACCGACTTTATCTGGCCGACACACAGGCCCGACCTTCTCGGCAAATAACCTCTCGGCGTGGTAACCGGGGGGCCGGGGGAAATCGTCTCGCCGAATGGCCAGGTCTATCCCCTGTTCAAAGGAAAAGAGACCGCCGCCGGCCACCAGATGAATGTCCGGGCCACGATGTTGTGCCTGGAAATCACCCCAGCGCGGGATTAGCCACCGCATCAACAGCGTTGGCTCGCAGGACAGGACCAGCCGCCGCGTGCGGCGTGCCTCGCTGCGTATCTCGCGGACGGCATGGTTCATCACCCCAAGCCCTTCACTCACTGCTTTCAGCAGTCGTCTTCCAGCGTCCGTCAGGAAAACCCTGCGCTTGCGCCGCTCGAACAGGTCAACGCCCAGATCCTCTTCAAGCAGACGCACGGCCCGGCTGATGGCGCCGGGCGTCAGATGCAGTTCATCAGCCGCACGGGCGAAGTTTTCAAACCGGCCAGCAGATTCGAAGCAACGCAGCGCCAGCAGAGAAGGCATTCTCGATTCGTATTTCAGTGATTCAAAGTCACCATCTACTTCAGAAATCATCGTTAGTTCCAGCGCACGACATCTGTAAACATGGCTTTCTATCACCAACCACCGCAAGGTTCCACCATGAGCGAATGGATAGCCGTAATCACCATCACACTGCTGGCATGCATCAGCCCCGGGCCGGATTTCGCCATGGTCTCTCGCAACGGCTTGCTGCTGTCTCGACGCGCAGGCGTTCTCACTGCGATGGGCATTGGTCTGGGGGTGCTGGTTCACGTCGGCTATACGCTGCTCGGGCTCGGATGGGTGCTTCAGCAAACGCCCTGGTTGTTCAATGCGCTGAAGCTGGCCGGGGCTGGGTATCTCGTCTTCCTGGGCATCAAAATGCTTCGCTCCAGGCCCGATGTTCAGCCGCAGGATGCGCCGCCACCTGCCCTGTCGGATCTGGCCGCGCTGCGTGCGGGGTTTCTCACGAACGCGCTGAACCCCAAAACATCGATTTTCATCGTGAGCCTGTTCATGGGTGTCGTCCGACCGGACACCGGCCTGCCGCTGCAACTGGCCTATGGGCTGTTCATTGCCGGGGCGCACGTGGCGTGGTTCAGCCTGGTCGCGCTGTGTTTCTCGGCCGGGAGGGTGCGCGAGAAGCTGATGGCGGCACGACTGTGGATTGACCGGGCCTTCGGCGGCCTGCTCGTCAGCTTCGGGATACTGCTGAGCCTCTCTCAGCGCTCAGGATGATCCAACCGCTACACAGCGATACATAAACCCCCGCTGCACGACACATCCCGGGTACATGGCGATGCAAAAGTGTAGGCCATCGGAACCTTCGTTTCCGACTCCATCACTCACTCAGGCAGGCATTCCCATGATCAACCAAATCGACACCGTGCTGTACACCGGCAAGACCCGCACCACTGGCGGACGCGATGGCGCCTCGCGCAGTTCGGACGGCAACCTGGACATCAAACTGTCGCCACCCGGTTCCAGTGGCAGCGGCACCAACCCGGAGCAATTGCTGGCGGCCGGTTGGTCAGCCTGCTTCATCGGCGCCATGGGCAAGGCCGCTGCCGCGTTGAAAATCAAACTGCCGGCCGATGTGGCGGTGGAAACCGAAATCGATCTGGGCAAGACCGGTGATGCATTCTTCCTTCAGGCACGCCTGAATGTCAGCCTGCCGGGGCTGGAAACTTCAGTCGCCCAAACGCTGGTGGAAGCCGCGCACCAGACCTGCCCGTACTCCAAGGCCACTCGCGGCAATATCGACGTGACCCTGCGCCTGATCTGAAACAGGTTTACGCCGGTTTCATCCTCAAACGCCCGAGGCACCGCTTCGGGCGTTTTTTTACATCACTCGTGTGCGGCATACCGGCGTGACAGTCAGCGAGAACCGGCCAGCGTCTTGCGCATGAAAACCCGGGCAAATCCGTCCTCGGTGGCGCGATGGGTTTCCACAAACCCGAGCTTTTCATAGATGGCGATGTTCTCGGTCATCCGCTCATGGGTGTAAAGCCGCACCGTTTCGCAGCCGGCACTCAACGCATGCTCTTCACAGAACGACATCAGCACTTTGCCCAGGCCTTTGCCCTTGTGCCGAGGCGACACCGCGACGTTGATCAGCAGCAACTCCTGGCCTTCCCGGCTCATCACCAGCACACCGAGGATCTCCTCGTTGTCGGTCAGCACGAACGTATCGGTTTCACGCAGCACTTGTTCGTAGACATCGAGCATGGGCGCGGGCTTGCGGCCGATTCGGGCGATGTAGGGGCTGTAGGCCTCATCGACCAGCGCGGCGATGGGCGCGGCGTCTTCGGATTGAGCACGGCGAAGGGTCTGCAAGGGATGCCTCTTCAGTGACGATGAATGAGACGTTCAGCATGCGATGGATGGCGTTCGTTGCCAACGCCGGGCCTTTGAATTTCTGACCATTCCGGAGCCGATCCCAAGCCTTTCCGTAGCACAATCGAAGCGCCCGAGGATGAACATACGTTCACCAAAATCATCACCAGATGCGTCTAGTCTGCGGGTTCCAACATAGTGACTACAGGAGTAACCCACCATGTTCTCGCACGAAAGCGTCCCGCTGATCATCCTCTTCATCATCCTGCTGCTTGGCGTGCTGACCGCCGTTCTTCATCCGGTGCATGCGTTTTTCAGCTGGCTTAAGAGGCGCAGGCAAAGAGCATCGGCCGAGAATGTGAAAGAGGTCGATGCACGCTGAAGCTCTTTCAGTTTGTTGGGGCGGCACTGTCGGCTTGATCATCTGCCTGCCTTGAATCCGCCAGCAACAAAAAGGCCTGCCAATGTGGCAGGCCTTTTCAGTTTTCAGACGGCTATTGTTTCAGAATCAGCAACGGCTCGCCCTTCTTGACGATATAAGTCGCCAGTTCCGAACCCTTTTCGTTACCGATGTTCTTCGCGATGTGCGCCACACCCTCCGGGATGAACAGCGAGTCTCCCGCCTTGAGCGTCACCGGTGCCCGGCCTTCGAGTTGGTATTCGAAGGTGCCGCTGATCACGTACGCGACTTCAACGCCCGGATGCGCATGCCGGGGGGAAGTGATGCCCGGCTCGAAATCCACCCGGGCCTGAATCACTTCGCGCTCCGCTGCGCCCAGATCCTGACGGACGAGATCCGTGCGGCTCAAACCTTGTTGCCAGCTCTTGGCCGGGGCGGCGGATTGGGTGTCAGCTGCGTGCGCGAGGCCGGTCAGTGAAACGAGTGCGGCGGCAGCGGTCATCAGAAGTGTGCGGCGCATGGTGTTGCCCTCTCGGAAGTAGTGAAGTGACGTCCCTACTTTGAAGATGGCATGTACCGGGAATGTGTCCCGATACCAGCGCTTGTTACCTCACTGTGTACGAGCGCGGGATTGATACACGCGCATACAACTCACACCACTTGCGACAGCCACT
This sequence comes from Pseudomonas allokribbensis, assembly GCF_014863605.1. Lineage (NCBI taxonomy): Bacteria > Pseudomonadati > Pseudomonadota > Gammaproteobacteria > Pseudomonadales > Pseudomonadaceae > Pseudomonas > Pseudomonas allokribbensis. The sequence continues at coordinate 2,968,921 of NZ_CP062252.1, read as the reverse complement.
GTCTGAAGGCGACGACCTTTTTCGAATTCGCGTTTTCATGGGGCGTGACGAAGTAGAACCCCGAGTCGGATTTCAGCCGCAGATCAAACGGCGCCACCAGTCTCCCGGCCCGCAAATCGTCATCGACGTAGGTCGAGCGCCCGATGCACACGCCCTGCCCGTCAATCGCTGTCTGCACCGCCATCATGGCCAGATCGAAAGTCAGACGCGGGCCTTTGGTCGTGAGCGGTGGCTGGCCTGCCGCGTGCAGCCAGTCGTTCCAGTCATTGGCGGTCAGGCCGCTGACTTGCAGCAACGGGTGATGAACCAGGTCCGCCGGCGTCTTCAAAGGTTTATCGCCCGTCAGCAGTCGCGGGCTGCACACGGGAAAGACCTCGTCGGACATCAACCAGTCAGCCCGTAATCCAGGCCATTCACCCTTGCCGTAGCGGATCGCCGCGTCGATGCCGACCTTGCGAAAGTCGACCAGTCGGGTTAACGCACTGATCCGCACATCGATCTCGGGATGCGCCTCGCGAAACGACGGCAGACGCGGCAACAACCATTTGGACGCCACCGAAACCAGGGTACTGATCGTCAGGACGCTTTGGTTGTTCGCTTCCTGCAAACGCTCGGTCGAATGGCGTAGCTCCAGAAACGCCGAACGAATCCCGGGAAAATAAGCGTTGCCTTCATCCGTCAGCGTCAACCCGTCCTTCGAGCGCATGAACAGGCGCACGCCGAGTTCATCTTCGAGGCGACGGATCTGATGGCTGATCGCGGTTTGCGTGACGTTCAGTTCTTCGGCGGCGCGGGTGAAACTCAAATGGCGGGCCGCACATTCGAAGGCTCGCAATCCGTTGAGCGATGGCAGTCGGGGGAGCATATGACCTCTTCAGTCCATGAGATTTTGTCATACGCTAGCACCACAGATGTCCTTTGCGAAGCGGCGCAGCAGTAGTGGATTCTGGGCCTTCACCAGGAGGGAGATCCCATGAAACTGTACTTCGCGCCCATGACCTGTTCGCTATCCCCGCACATCGTGCTGCGAGAACTGGACTTGCCGTTCGAACTGATCCGGGTCAACAACCAGACCAAGCGCACCGCCGATGGCCGGGACTTTCGCGAGATCAACCCGAAGGGCTACGTGGCGGCGCTGATGCTGGACAGTGGCGAGGTGCTGACCGAAGGTCCGGCCATTTTGCAGTACCTCGTCGACCTCGTGCCCGGTCATACGCTGGCCCCGGCCAATGGCACCTGGGAGCGCTCGCGCCTGCAGGAATACCTGAACTTCATCAGTTCGGAAATTCATGGGGGCAGCGCGCCGTTGTTCAGCAGCGAAATCCCGGAATTCACCAAAACGATCTTCAAACACAAACTGTTCAAACGTCTGGATTACCTGAACCGCATCCTCGCGACCCAGCCCTTCCTGATGCAGGCGTTCGGCGTGGCGGATGCCTATCTGTTCACGGTGTTGAAGTGGCTGCCGACATTCAGTATCGCCATTGAAGACTGGCCAGCGCTCGCGAACTACATGGCGCGTATCGCCGAACGGCCCGGCGTGCGGGCGGCCATCGCGGAAGAAGATGCCACGCAACCGGTTTGAAAACGGCCGGTTGCGTGGTCGTTGTCAGGCCTTGGCGGCCTCGTCGATCAGCGCCGCCACTTCAGCAGCGTGGGAGGCCAGCGAGGCGTGGCTGGCGTCGAGGGTGATCACTTTCTTCGCGTTGAGCCGGGCGGACATGCGTTTCTGGTTGTCCGGGTGAATCATGTGGTCCTGACTGGAAATCTGATACCAGGACGGTTTGTGCTTCCACGCCGGATCACCGATGACATCGCCAAAGGTGCTGGCCAGCGGCGCTTTCTGCGTCACGGCCATGACCAGCGCCTCATCCGCCGGCAGGTCCTGGCAGAAGCTTTCATGGAATTTGTCGGCCTTGAGCCAGAGGAAACCGTCGCTGTCCGGCGCCAGATTCGGCGCGGCGGCAGGCAGATGTTCCTGAGTGATACCGCCGGGGCTTTCGCCTTGATCCGGAGCGAACGCGGCGATGTATACCAGCCCGACCACATTCGGTTGATTGCCGGCCTTAGTGATCACCGCCCCACCATACGAGTGCCCGACCAACAGCACCGGCCCGCTCACCTGGGCGACCATTTTGCGGGTGCGCTCGGCGTCGTCGGCCAGCGAGGTCAGTGGCATTTCCACGGCCTGAATCGCGCTGTAACCCTTGCGTGTCAACTCAACAATGACTTTGCCCCAGTGCGCGGCACCGCCCCAGAATCCGTGCACCAGCACAATCGTCGGTTTTTCACTCATGGCGTTTCTCCTGCGGATGATGAAGGTCGATTTACCAATGGCGCACAGGAGTATGGAACGGTTCCGGTGACGTGTCTGCCGGCCAGACCAAAGGCGCGTTTCCAGATGTGAAAGTTGTCGAATGCCTCAACACGCCTATATTGAAGGGGTTCACGCCCTCCTCCCAACGAGCGCCCATGGCCAGCACCGATCGACTGATCATCTGCGAGCATTGCGACTGCGTGTACGAACACGCCACGCTCGCCAAACATCAGAAAACCCTCTGTTCGCGCTGCGGCGGCGTGCTCCAGCGCTATAGCGGCCTGACCGTGGAACAACGACTGGCCCTGAGTTTCACGGCGGCGATGCTGTGGTTGTTCGCCAATTTCTACCCGGTGATGAGCATCAGCATGCAGGGCCTGAAAAACAGCGCGACCCTGTGGGATTCGGTGTTGGCGCTGAGTCAGGGCCCGATCACCTTCATGGCGATGGTCGCGGCGATCTCGATCATCATCGCCCCGGCCTTTCAGCTGGTTCTGTTGATCTGGGTACTGAGCTTCGCCCTCGCCTCGCGCCGTTGCCCGGCCTTCAAGGTGTGCATGCGCTGGCTGGAAACGCTACGGCCCTGGAGCATGCTCGAAGTGTGTCTGCTCGGCGCCATGGTCGCGGTGTTCAAACTGGCGGGCATGCTCGACGTGATTCCCGGCATCGGCCTGTTTGCGCTGGCCGTGCTCAGCCTGTTGCTGATCCGCATCGCCGGGCGCGACGTGCGTGAACTGTGGGACATCCTATGAAGCGACCACCGACTGCCAGCGAACTCAACCTCTGCCTGTGCCACAGCTGCGGACTGGCCTGCGACATGACCGGCGAGCCCCACCAGTGCCCGCGCTGCGACGCCCCGCTGCACCGGCGCAAGACCAACTCGCTGGCCCGCACCTGGGCCTACATGTTCGCCGCCCTGGCGTTTTACGTGCCGGCGAATCTGCTGCCGGTAATGAACACCACGCTGCTCGGCAATGGCGCCGACAGCACCATCATGAGCGGCGTGCTGGAGTTCTGGGAGCACGGTGCGTGGGACATTGCCCTGATCATCTTCATCGCCAGCATCGCGGTGCCGGGGGTGAAATTCGTCGCACTGACGCTGCTGCTGGTGACCGTGCAGCGGGACAGTCACTGGGCGCGCCGGGAACGCTCGAAGCTGTACCGATTCGTCGAGTTGATCGGCTACTGGTCAATGCTCGATGTGCTGGTGGTCGCGCTGGTGGCGGCGCTGGTGAAGTTCCAGGCCCTGGGGGATATCGAGCCGCGACCGGGGATTCTGTTCTTTGGCCTTGTGGTCGTGTTCACGATGTTGTCGGCGATGAGTTTCGACCCGCGTCTGATCTGGGATAACGCGCCGGCCGAAGAAACGGACGAACCCCAGCACTCGACTGAACAAGTGCCGGGGCATTAAGCGCCTTAAATCAGATCGGATCAGATCTGCGCGGTGCCGCCGTCGACGAACAACTCGATGCCATTGACGAAGCTGCTGTCATCCGAGGCCAGGAACAACGCAGCCTTGGCGATTTCACTCGGCTCACCCAGACGCCCGATCGGCACGATAGACGCCAGTTGATCGAACAACCCTTGAGCGTGTTCCGCCGGCACCAGCCCCGCCAGACCTGGCGTACGCACCGGGCCGGGGCTGATGGCGTTGACGCGGATACGACGAGGTTTCAGATCCAGCAACCACGACCGGGCGAAGTTGCGCACCGCCGCTTTGCTCGCGCTGTAGACGCTGAAGTTTTCCGTGCCCTGCACCGAAGTGGTCGATGAGGTCAGCAGGATCGATGCGCCATCGCGCAGCAGCGGCAACGCCTTCTGCACCGTAAACAGCGTGCCCTTCACGTTGGCGCCGAAAATCCGGTCGAAGTGCTCTTCGGTGATCGAACCCAGCGGCAGCATGTCCCCGCCACCGGCATTGGCGAACACGATGTCGAGGTGCCCGGCCTTCTCGGCGATTTCGCGGTAGATGCGATCCAGATCCTCCAGATTCGCCACGTCGCCCTGAATGCCGATGGCCCGTGGGCCGATGGCGGCGACCGCTTTGTCCAGCTCAGCCTGGCGCCGGCCGGTGATGAATACGGTGGCGCCCTGGGCGACGAATTCCTGTGCCGAGGCCAGGCCGATGCCGGTGGTGCCGCCAGTGATCAGTGCGATTTTGCCTTCAAGTCTGTTGCTCATGATGTGTCTCCAATAACCGTTTCAAGGAAGGTGACGGGTCGTAGGTGAGCCGTTGAAAGCGACTTTAGGCCGATGGATTGAATTGAAAAATCCGCCAAATCGGTTTTGTTTGTGCACATACATGCACAATACTCAGCCCTGCCTTCCCCTCCGAGCCCGAGCCGATGAATCAGTTAATGGCGATCCGCACCTTTGCCCGCGTCGTGGAAAGCGGTTCATTCACCAAAGCCGCCGACTCGCTGAACCTGCCGAAAACCACCGTCAGCAAACTGATCGGGCAACTGGAAAGCCACCTCGGCGTGCGCCTGTTGCAACGCACCACCCGCCGCCTCACCGTCACGGCCGACGGCGCTTCCTACTACCAATTGACGCAACAACTGCTGCATCAACTGGACGACATCGATCAGGGTTTCAGCCAAGCCCAGGGGTTACCGCGCGGCAAGATTCGCGTGGACATCGGAGGCTCCACCGCGACGATGCTGGTGATTCCCGAGCTGCCGAAGTTCTTCGAACGCTACCCGGATATTCAGGTTGATCTGGGCGTCAGCGACCGCCCGGTGGACATGATCAGCGAGCGCGTCGACTGCGTGATTCGCGGCGGCGCGCTGACCGAGCAAACCCTCGCCGTGCGCCGCCTCGGCGAAGTCTCATGGACCACCTGCGCCACGCCCGACTATCTGCAACGTCACGGCACGCCGAGCCATCCGCAGGAGCTGGCCAACCATCAGATGATCACCTACCGCTCGGCGTCCACCGGGCGCATCCTGCCGTCGAACTTCCAGCGCCACGGCGAACGCCATCAGATCGAAGGCAAAGGCCTGGTCAGCGTCAACGAGAGCAACGCGCACCTGGCAGCCGGGCTGGCGGGACTGGGGATCATCCACACCTTCAGCTACACGGTCAGGGCCGCCATCGAGCGCGGTGAACTGGTGCCGATCCTCACGGACTGGCGGCCGCCGGCGTATCCGTTTCATCTGCTGTATCCACCGAACCGGCATTTGAGCAATCGGGTGCGGGTGTTCATCGATTGGCTGGTGGAGCGTTTCTCTCAAGTGGACTGAGCCCTCGCAATCGCGCCGTTTCGTCTAACCTGACTTTGCACCCGATGACGAATGTCATCACCCGCGCATCGATCCAGACGACCACGAAACGGAGAACTCCATGCTCAAGCGAACCCTGGCACTGACCGCTGGTTTGGCCCTGTCCCTGTCCGCCGTGCTGGCGCACGCCGCAGATGTGTTGAAGGTCAGCGCGATTCCCGACGAAGCCCCGACCGAGCTGCTGCGCAAGTTCGAGCCGCTGGGGGCTTATCTGGAGCAGAAACTGGGCATGAAAGTCGAGTTTGTGCCGGTGGCCGACTACCCGGCGGTGGTCGAAGCGTTGGCCACCAACCGTCTCGACATGGCGTGGCTCGGCGGTTTCACCTTTGTCCAGGCACAGCTGAAAAGTGATCCCAAGGTCATCCCATTGGTCCAGCGCGAGCAAGATGCGCAGTTCACCAGCAAATTCATCACCGCCGACCCGAACGTCAAAAGCCTCGCCGACCTGAAAGGCAAAACCTTCGCCTTCGGTTCGGTGTCGTCGACGTCCGGCAGCCTGATGCCGCGCTATTTCATGCTCAAGGACGGCATCAAACCGGAAACCTATTTCAGCCGCGTCGGCTACTCCGGCGCCCACGACGCCACCGTCGCCTGGGTGCAGGCCGGCAAGGTCGACGCCGGTGTACTGAACGCCAGCGTCTGGCAGAAACTGGTGGACGCCGGCAAGGTCGACACCAACAAGGTCAAGGTCTTTGCCACCACCCCGACCTACTTCGATTACAACTGGACCGTGCGCGGCACCCTCGACCCGGCGCTGGCGGCGAAGATCAAACAGGCCTTCCTCGACCTCGACCCGGCCAACCCCGAGCAGAAGAAAATCCTCGACCTGCAAGCCGCCAGTCGCTTCATCGCCACCAGCCCGGACAACTACAAAGGCATCGAGGAAGCCGCCCGCGCCGCCGAATTGCTGAAATGACCTTGCGCCTCCAGCAGGGTTTTCTGCGCCACACCCATGGCGTCGAAGCCCTGCGCGGCGTGGATTTGCAGATCGAGGCCGGCGAACAGGTGGCGATCATCGGCCCGTCCGGCGCCGGCAAATCGAGTCTGCTGAATCTGCTGGCCACCGCCATTCGCCCCAGCAGCGGCGACATCGAAGTGCTGGGCGAGCGCGCCTGGCACTTGTCCGCCCACCAGCGACAACGCCTGCGCGCACGCATCGGCCTGATCCATCAGGCGCCACCCCTGCCGCCCCGGCAACGGGTGGTGACGGCGGTGCTGGCCGGCAAACTCGGACAATGGAGCCTGGGCAAAAGCCTGATCAACCTGCTGCATCCGCTCGACGTGCCCGGCGCTCGCACGGCATTGGCGCGACTGGATCTGGCGGACAAACTCTTCAGCCAATGCCGGCAACTGTCCGGCGGGCAATTGCAACGGGTCGGCATTGCCCGTGTTTTGTATCAGGCACCGGAGGTGTTGCTGGCTGACGAGCCGGTCTCGGCCATGGACCCGGTGCTGGCCGGGCACACGCTGTCGATCCTGTCGCGCCATGCCCGGGAGCACAACGTCACGCTGGTCGCGAGCCTGCATGCGGTGGAACTGGCGCTGGCGCACTTCCCGCGCATCATCGGTTTGCGCGAGGGGCAAATCCTCTTCGACTGCCCGTCCGCGCAGGTCAGCCGCGAGATGCTCGACACCCTCTACGCCAACGAACAACTGCAATCCCCGGCGCCGACCGTGCCGCCGCTGGTTGTGCAGATTCCCCGATGCTGAGCGCCGACACCCGCGACCCCGCCGCACTGCCACGGCTGCTGCTGACCGTGCTGGCGATTGCCTTGCTGTGGCCGGGGATTCAGCTCAGCGAACTGGATGTGGGTGTGCTGTTGCGTGCCGACAATCAGAACGAAATCGGCCGGTTTGTCTCGACATTCTGGCCTCCGGAACATGATCGGGAGTTTCTTCAACTACTGCTCAAAGCCACCCTGCAAACCCTGGCCATCGCCACCGCCGGCATGGCCATGGCCCTGTTGTTGGCGGTGCCGGCCAGCCTGCTCGCCAGCCGCGCCTTATCATTGTCCGCCGCGTCACGCAGCGGCCGCCCGAGCCTGTTGGGCCGCCTGCTGCGCTGGCCGGTGCGCGGGCTGCTGATCTTCCTGCGCAGCGTGCCGGAAATCGTCTGGGCGCTGCTGTTCGTGCGCGCCGTCGGTCTCGGCCCGGCAGCGGGCGTACTGGCGATCGCGATCACCTACAGCGGCATGCTCGGTAAGGTCTACGCCGAAATCTTCGAATCCACCGACCAACGCCCGGCCCACGCCCTGCTCCAGGCCGGCAGCGGACGCCTGGCCAGTTTCGCCTACGGCGTACTGCCCAACGTCGCGGCGGAGCTGCTCTCCTACACCGTCTACCGCTGGGAATGCGCCATCCGCGCCTCGGTCGTGATGGGCTTCGTCGGCGCCGGCGGCCTCGGCCAACAGATCGACCTGTCGATCCGCATGTTCGCCGGCGGCGAAGTCGCCAGTATGCTCCTGACCTTCCTCCTCCTCGTCCTCGGCGCCGACCAACTCAGCCGCCTGCTGCGCTGGAGGCTGGCATGAAACGCCTGATCAATCCGTTGCTGATCATCGCCATCGTCGCCGCTGTCATCGCCTCGTTCGCCTACCTCGGCCTCGACCTGGAAGAACTCGGCAGCGCCACCAGCCTTAAACAGATGGGCTCGTACGTAGGCCGTTTTCTCAGCCCCGACCTCAGCCCCGGCTACCTGAGCGCCATTCTGCGCGGCTCGATGGAAACCCTCGCCATGTCCGCCCTCGGCACCCTCCTCGCCGCCGTGTTGGGACTGGTATTGGCACTCCCCGCTGCTGGCCGGTTTGGCTGGTTTTTTCAGAGTGTTGCCCGCCTGCTGCTCAATGCCCTGCGCGCCATTCCTGAACTGGTGTGGGCTGCGTTGATGGTGCTTGCGGCCGGGCTTGGGCCGAATGCCGGGACACTGGCACTGGCTCTGCACACCACGGGCGTGTTGGGGCGGTTGTTTGCTGAAGCGTTGGAGAACACGCCGCCGGAGCCGGCGGAGGCGATTCGGTTGCAAGGAGGGAATCCGGTTTTGGCGTTTTGTTATGGGACGCTGCCGAACCTGGCGCCGCAGTTGTTGGCGTATTGTTTGTATCGGTGGGAGAACAATATTCGGATGGCCAGCGTGCTGGGGTTTGTCGGAGCTGGGGGGTTGGGGCAGATGTTGTATGTGAGCTTGAGTCTGTTTCAGGAGGCGCAGGCGGGGACGGTGATATTGGCGATGTTGGTGCTTGTGTGGGGGGTGGATTGGTTGAGTGGTTGGGGTCGGGGGCGGTGGGTTAAGGCTTAAGTGGATAGTCTCTGAAGTCGGCTAATACAAATATTCGTCGAGGCCCGCTTCCGGCCAAAAGCGGACTCGCAATTAGGCATGGTAGCTTCTAGGGGGGCCGAGGCTATTCACTCTACCTATGGCTATCTGTTGACTGGACTGTCATCGATGGGATATTCCATGCAATGTGTCGTGAGATTTTGGACTATCAAAAACGTTAAGAGCACCGAGCACAGAAGCCGGTGAAAGAAGGGAATCATTATGGCTTTGTTTTCCGGGCAGCGGCTATTCGACAGAAAAACATATTGGAGAATGCGGAAGCATATCAATCGTTTTCATTTTATTCTCCAGAGCAACAGTTATTCAATTAAGGATCACGCGAAGAAAAACGCTCTGGACGCACTCACTCTTTCCTACACTTTAAAAGCAACTTTAAACTCACTCATCATCGCGTGTTGTATATCGGCGGGGCTTTACGGAGTTAACACGCTGCTCGCGTCCCCATTGAATGACGCAGGATGGAAGGTACAAGATGATGGCGACTATGTAACATTTTTAGCCTCGGTCGCCGGCATTGGCGGAGTATTTATAGGCTTGTACTATGCCGCTCTGACATCAGTGGGAAGCGCCATATATGCAAAAGTTCCCGGCAGCATCAGAGATCTTTTAGCCAGAGAGCGGTCCGGCAGTGTGTACATGAGATATTTATCGATGCTCACGTTGTTATGCTTAACTTTGATTGCTTGTCGAGTGGTTGGCCTCCCTCGAATAATAGTTGCAATTCCATTCATCGCACTCCTAGCTGGGGCCGGAATCGTTGCGTTCGTCAAGCTAGGAAGATCAGCATTTAACCTCTTCGATCCCACGGCGCTTTCATACCACTTATACGAAGAATTTAATAAAGCAATTCTAATTACAATGCCTGGCAGCCCCCACTGGTCGGCATCAGCATTCCAGCACCATGCTTACAAGTTAGCTAACCACAGCATTGAGACGCTACGGCTACTGATTGATATTACCATGAAGGAAACGCATCAGAACGGTAGACCGCTGACACAGCTTACTTGCCATGTTTTACTATTCTTAACTGCTTACGAGAATCTGAAAAGGAAAATCCCCTCAGATAGTCACTGGTATCCTCAACAATACAAGCATCGAGACTGGTATGCCACACCGGCGCACAGAGTGATGATCGCTCACCGCACAGGGACAAAGCTTCAGCCAGATATGACTAGATCCTTGCATTGGGTTGAGCAAAAGTTGCACGCAGATGTATTCCGAACAATCAAAATGGCAATTACACAGACCCGGCATGCAGATGCAATCCAACTTATAAATCACCTAGAGTCATACATCAGAGTCAACGTCGCCAATGGTAATTTTAGTGATGCATTTGGACTTGCTGAAAGAGCATCAAAAACAATAATTGAAGCCATAAACGAATCTAACAAAAAAAGTATCCACCTAACGGATCTTGAAAGACTCTCGATTATAGAAAGCGTTGCAAGTTTGCCTATAATAATAGCATTAGCTCTAACCAAACATCTTGAACATAACAGCATACAAAAGCTCGCAGAATCGCTAACAAATGTGAACTGGAGCGCTAAGGAAACTCTCTATGACATAAACCTACCCACCTACTTGATCCAACAAGGCGAATGGTTGTTTACTCGCCTGAGTATGGAATTCCGATCTGAAGGCAGGGTGATATCCCCTGTTTGGTACCAGAATGACATACTGAACTTGGCATTTTCTAAAAGTCTTGCAGAGATTATTGTGTCATTCCCTCGCAGATCTTGCGCCTTTTATAAAAATTTTTCAGACAGCTTCTCCAGTCACGAGGTCCGTTGGCTAAAGGCATGTGTTCAAAGTAGTGAATATGAGTTTTGGCATAAGGCCGAGCGCACGCAGCAAGAGTTGAATACAAGCTGGTTGTCGTCTAATGAATCTCGATTTTTATCCGATCTTCCATGGCCTTTGCTAAAAATCAATGAGCTTGAAAGCGAAATAGCCAAGCACAAAAAAGAATTAATACTGTCGATTGCTCAACAGTCAGACCTGCTACTTTCGGAAAGGGTCGAAGATTTTCCCGACTACCCAGGGCAATTCTCCTTTATTATCGGCGAAGCTTTTTTACAAGCACTATGTGAGAACGACGATAAACTTTCGAACTCTATATTTCACACGTACATGCTCAGTTGCATAACACGCTTTGAAAATCTTAGACCGCCCAGCGGAACTACAGTAGGAATAGAAGACTCGTTTCGAACCGCTGCAGCATGCCTATTAGATCTCATTGAGTTAAGCGGATACGCTGTACTTTTGTCAGAACTCCATGGTAACAAGGCACTCTGGAAACCCGTCAAGGCCGCTTGGTCAGCATTGTCTACGGGGGCAAATAGAGACACCATCATGGCTTATCTGAGCTTAGTTACAAACCTTAATAACAATGGCTTCGGACTGCCATTAAGAGCAGAATTAAGGTATGAATGGGAGCGAGTTATTTTAGATCTATTCAGAGATTTAGAAACCGAAGAAATTATCGAGCACCATGGAATTAGTGTCGCCCATCGCTTCGTTCATCCCAGCGCGCTGATCCAGTCTTTAGACTTCAGGCATTTTGAGAGACTGCCCAGCGGCTATGATTTATTTATCGTTAGCTGGTACGTGCATGCCATAAAGCCAAACGCATTCAAACTAAACTGGAAGCAAGAACGCTTGTTAAAAACCATCAACTTGGTAAATTCTGGTAGCGAAAGCATTGGTGATTAAAATGAAAAAACAATTTTTTAATCCTACGCCTAAGCTAGCTTCATTTTTTTACTCTTTGAACACGCATCATCGAGAGCATCATCTATACGCTCATATGCTGAGAGAGGATATTGCCACAGGAATAATGCCGCTGGGCGGTCGGAGCAGGCATCATCCAAACTTCGCAGCAAGTATCCAGGGAGCCGAAAATGAAATTAACTCCGCCAGAGAATTAATTGCCTCCTTCTCAGAAAGGGGCGCTCGTGATCTTAATGAAATCATCAGCCGAGCGATTGAAGAAATAGCTCGCGCGCTGTCTTGGGCACCATCTTCTCTCTATGAAATAGTGAATACCCAGAAATCAGTCAGTATTCACCCGGTATCCTCAAGGCGCACGTTCAGATTACCATTTTATACGTTCCAGGTGATCCCACGTGCCGACCAGCAGACATGGCGAAGAAAAATTTTACACCAAAGTAATCGCTATATTTGGTCGATCTCTATACCGAAAGCGCTTGGAGGCGCTAAGGGCTATAGGAAAATGATAAGCCGACTGGAAAAAATCCCGCCGGCCTCAACCCCACAATTCGTGATGCAAGAACTCGAGAATAGCGTAGAGCCCTCAATATTTGACTTCAATGAGTATTCGGCACTGCAGAAGCTTTATATAAACAAAGCAACTTCAAATTGGAACTGGCATCGAAGAGACTGGTCCGACGATACACAGTGCGAGTATTACAGGACGCACAAAAGATCCATGTTCAAGTACGCCCAAAATTTATTGCGAGAACACATTGTAAGCGAGCTAAACATTCTCCTCCAACGACTTGACCTAAACTGCACTATTTTAATTTCGGGGCTACCCTCAGCTGCCGAAATATTGGAAGGTGCGAATGATCTGCATCTAGGGAAAATAAATTTTGAAGAAATGTATAAGCTGGTTTTCGATTAGAGTTTAGCGACGGCCGCATGATCGACTTTTTTGTTTATGCAACGAGCGAAGTAAATGATGATCGAGCGCGTTGCTAATGCTTTAATCATTTACTTCTTCACTTTCTTTCGGGGGGTAGGATGCAAGCATGGCCAGATACGTAGGCATAAACCACTCTCTAACTAACTCCTCATACATGTTGGACAAATTCGTTAAACGATGCCAAACATAATCCGAACAGTAAGTCAAGAATTGTTCATGATCTTCAGACTTCACACCCCTGCTTAATTTCTCCTTAAGCGTGAGTAGTTCACTGTGGCTCCACAGAACTGGCTTCCAGAATTCATGGCCTGTCCATATGTCTTGTCGTAAAGAAATATCGACGAAGGCATTAATCATTTCCGTTGCTTGCGCAAGTGGTATTAAATGTGGGGATGCAGCTTTGCCCTGCATCCGAAAAATTTCTTTTAATTGATAGTTAAACAAAGCAAACGCACCATACATTTTTGAGCGTTTACCATACGCTCTTAATGCCACGAGCGCATTTTCTGTATCTAGTATTTCATTGGCAGTTGGGATGTAGATTGTCTTTGATCCTTTTGATGCATAACTAGGATCCTCTGGGATAAGAACTTTATCTATGTAATCATTAAGACATAAAAAGAAGGCCCTTTCGGAATTTGTGTCAACCAACACCAAAAGCACTGGAATTGCAATTCCAATTGACTGAATGGTTAGGATGTCGGACATATCCAATTGAAATTTAGCTACCGGGATTTCAACGCAGTCGTCTTTGTCTTCGATTAGGGCTCCTTTAGCAACATTTCCTCGGCCATATGCCTTTCTCGTACCGTACTCAATGCAATCGGATGACTTTAACTGAACGAAGAAATTTTCGCCGAGCGTTTCAGCTATATTTTTTTCCTCATCGATAAAGTCGAAAAGTTCAACAACACAGTCAATCCCGTAGTCAGCTCCATAGCTATGTACAACCCACTCTTTTGGAAGCTTTTCTCGCAAAACCCGAACGGAGATATCTTCTTTTACTTGGTTTAATGACCTCTGTTTTTTTCGCATGACCTTCCTTATAAATAATTAGGTGGGGCACAATATGGAATGGTTTACGCCTCTTGTGTGACATAACGCTCCTTGTCCATACGTATTACCCGGAGCCCGTCGGATCTGTCGTTAGAATTGCAGCATAGACAAAGGAAATAAGAACGAGCACTGCGAGGAGGATACGAAGTCATTTGCAGGGTGTCTATCGCGAGGTTGAAGTGATTGTCCCATCCCTTAATATCTGCTTTTTGGCCGATAGCGGACACTCGCAATGAAAAGAGGAGACGGATGTATTTTCAAATGAAGAGTTCACTTTTCTTGGCCAGTGAAGGCACTGTGATGGCATGCTGCGCCTCCCCCCGGAGAGGGGGATTTTTTCTACATCCCGCAAGGAATATGCCCCGTGAAAGACTTCGTCATCAGCGTCAACAACACCGTCCTCTATCTCTCCCTGGCATTCATCTGGCTGGTCGCTATCGTCTCGATTTTCACCAGCGGATTCTTGCCGGCGCTGGGTATCTTCGTGGCCGGCACCCTGGGCTGGTGCATCATTTCCGGCTTCTGGTTCGTCCAGTCGGCGACCTACGAAGAGCTGCGCAAGCTGAACGCCAGCAAAAACTGAAACATCAGGGTGGAGCCGTGAGTGCCCCGCACTACCCTGAGCGCTTGGTTCTGTGCCAAGCGCTTCTCACTGCTGCGAACTACTCGCACGACCCCGCCGTCTCCGACCTCCAAATAACTTCGCCCTCTCTCTTTCAGCCAATGAGGGACCGGACTGTTTTCAGGAAATAAGCCCTCTCCTTTGAGCGCTTAAACAGGTTCGTTTAAAACAACCCGCCGTAACTTCCCCAAGGCTACAACGCCTTGCGTCATTGCCTACGACTACGCCAGAATCCGCCGGCTTGTGCGTCTACGACGCGGGTCTTATCGTTCCCCGGTCACTGAAAAACAGTGACGGGGTTTGGTAGCCCCGGATTATCGTAGGTTGCATAAGCATCATGATGTGCAGTGTCTGAAAGGCTCCGCGTCATGGTGGTCATGCACAGGGCGTCTTCGGGCGCGCCGGTTCCTACGTCCCGGTCTACCAACCTGAGCATGGCCGCCACCCATCGTTTGGTAGCGAGAGTGTCGGCTCCCATTTGACGATGTAGGAGTTTCACCATGATCAAACCAACACCCAACCCGCCCGAAACCGACCCAACCTCCCCCTACGAATCCCCCAACTCCAAAAAACTCCACGACGCCGCCGAGCGTGCGCTGGATCACTACCTCTTCCCCGCCGCCGGGGTCATGTCGTCCTGCAACGAGCCCGAGCGGATGTACCTGGCCAATCCGAAGTACAACACCGAATGCTTGCTGGCCAATGCCAGTGAAACCCTGAGTTCTGCGAGCGAGATGCTCAGTAACTTCGCCGCCCTGCTCGATCCCTCGAACCGCAAGACGGCGCTGGGCATTGCGCAAGTGGTGATGATTGCCGAGCTGGCGGTGAACCAGGCGCTGGATCACGTCGAAGTCGCGTAACCCTCGAGCCTCTGTAGAAGCAGTACGCGGCTGCTTCTACAGTGAGGCTCGTTCAATACTGGGGCCACACTAACCTCCCGTAAGCACAGGACGTCATATCCGAGGGTTACTAATAGACGTTGCGTTCGTGATAGGTTGTGCCACTCACAAGGATTGTTGACAGGAGGTCATCATGGCTAAAGCAGCGGCACGGAAGAGTGATCCATCGAGTTGTCCCTTACCCGGACATGGCACCAACCCCATCGCAACAGGTTCTCCCGACGTATTTTTCGACGGCCTACCCGCCGCACGCCAAGGTGACACTTGCACTTGTGGCAGCGCACTGTCCTCAGGTCTGTCTTCAACCGTTTTCATCAATGGCAAGAATGCCGCGACCATCGATACCGGCGGAACCCATGGCAGCATTGTCATCGGTGGGTCGGGGACGGTGATTATTGGCGACTCGCACACACCTTGCGAATTCATTCCTCCAACGCTCCTGCCCGGCCAGCCAAAGTGGATTGGTTTTAGAATTCCTGCGGACGAAAGCTATGAAGGTTTATCCTGCACTGCTCACTTTGAGGATGGTTCAACCCTTCCGGGCGTGTTCAACAAAGACAATGCCGTCAAATTCTCGAACCCATCAGGCAAAACCTGCCTCATGCTGAAATTCGACGATGAACCGCCTGCCGACTCCCCCTCCCTCACCGATAGTTTATTGAACAAAATTTTAGGATAAGGAACGTCCTATGACAGAGCCGTACATCGTCACTGGCAGCTATGTTGTTCAACGCGAACACGCCTTGAAAGACTCCCCCCTCGACAGGGCGTTAGAGCTTATGGAAGGTGCTGCCCTGAGGTTCTCGCTGGATGCAATCTCTGATGAAAAGGTCAGGGCGAACTATCTCAAGAACATCAAGCGTATGTCTCAGCAAACCTTGGAGGATGTAAAAGCCGGGAAGATTACGGCGCAAGAGGGTGTGAAATTCAGCCATGAAATGCGCAACAAGATCATGATGGAACATCGCAAACTCACCTCCGCGCAGGGATTGGCGATTGTTCAAAAGAAGAAAAAAGACGGAAAGGCCCTCAAAACACTACTGGATATGTACTCTGAATCCCTATTCAAAAAAGGTTACGACAGCCTTTCAGAGGTAGAAAAGAACAAAGTGCACTACACCATCTTGGAGTCCGCAGGCCGAGATAACGCCAAGTTTACGAGCGGAACAAAAAAAATGTTGATCATGGGCAAACTTGGCATTCTCGTGACTGCCGCTCTGGCCACCTATCAAATATTGAATGCTGAAAACAAGGCCAAAGAAACAGCGCGCCAAGGCATCATTGTAGGTGCTGGTGCCGCGGGCGGTATCCTCGCAGGAATAGGCATCAGTGCAATTTGTGGCCCTGGCGCACCTATTTGCGCGATCGCGGTCGTCTTGATAGGGACTGTTGCAGGTGGTGTTGCAGGCCAAGCAGCGGCTGACTCACTGGATGAAGAGCTGGAGGAGTTTTCGCATTGGGACATTTTCTGAGTGAGCCGCAGCTGTCCGAAGTCAGAGCTGCACTTTCCTGGCCATTCAACGACTTTCCGGTTGAGTATGACTATGTAGCGGATAAAGTTAGAGGCGTCGATCCTGATGCGCTTTACGAAATCCTTTATTCAGAGGTAGCACCGGTGTGCTTCACCAATCTTGTGGCAGCAGTGCCCCCGGTATGGACGGGATTCGATCCCGATAGACTCAGAACCTCAATAGAGGAAAGACTGGCTGCGAGAAGACGTAACTGGTTCCGCCGGCAGTTCGATAAGGCACTGGTTCGTTGGCTGCAGTACAACTACGGCTACATCTGGAAGGAAATCGCCTCCAGACTTTGAATGCAATCGGGAAAAATCACAGAGGCTCTGTCAGTACCATCAAATGAAACTAAAACCACTCCTCATCAGCCTTCTCTGCTGCATCAGCCCCCTTTCCCACGCAACCGACGTCCCGATCAAAGAACACATGCCCTTTGTAAATGCCCGAAAGGCTTTGATCAAAAATGGCTGGAAGCCGAACCCCACCTACACAGGTGAATACGGGGTCGAAAACATCCTCCAGAGAAAAGGCTTCACTGAAGTCGAGTCGTGCACGGTTGGTCTTCAATTCTGCAGTTTCAACTACATCAGGAATGGCGTCTGCCTGGGTGTGGCGACTATCGGGGAAGAGGTCAAAGACATGAAGGTCTATTCCTGGGGTTTCAAATGTCCTGAGAAGGATTGAGGCTCTTTAAAACGCCTCAATCCTGCTGCTGTACCATGACCGCCAGCCCGGACACCAGGATCAGGTGTCGGATCGATGGACCAACCAGTGTTTCATTTCTTCCGCAATGAAGTGGTTTACCAGATCACGGTACATCTGCTCGACTGCATCCGGGCTCAGGCCCTCAGCCTCGGCCCACTCGCGTCGTGTTGCCAACATGGCCTTGAAACGCTCCGGGGCACGCACGGAAGTTGCTGAGGTCTTGTATTTCGAGGCCGCCAGTACGTATTGAAAGCGCTTGCCCAACAGCTTGATAACAGCCTGATCAAGGGCATCGATTTCGCGTCGGATATCCTCCATGCCGGCGCACTCTTCGGGCTGCAATTGATTGATGACGTCCATGTTGCTTGGCTCCGTTTGCTGAAATTGTCATATAGGTGGGTGTCTTGATTTACTACGCCGGCAACGCTCCGAGCAGTAGCGCACGTCCTCCCAACAGCGAGCCCATTTCTTCCTCCATGTGAATGGAAGACCGCAGGTCGCGCAGGTTTTGACGGGGAGCTCGCTTTTTTTCACAACGACTCACCATCGTCTAATCGGTTGAGCAACCACTCGCCGCGTTGCCAAAGCGCCTGTTGTCTGGATTCGGGCATGCGGTCGAGGTTTTTGTAGATGATGCTCATGCGTTGATTGCCGCGCAGTCGGTCGCCGTGACGCATTAGAAAGTGCCAGTAGAGCGAGTTGAAAGGACAAGCGTCGTCGGTGGTGCTTTTGCTCACTTTGTAGGCGCAGCCACGGCAGTAGTCGGACATGCGCTTGATGTATTGGCCGCTCGCACAATAGGGTTTGGAACCGAGATAGCCGCCATCGGCGTGCATGACCATGCCCAGTGTATTGGGTAATTCCACCCAGTCGAAGGCGTCCATGTAGATAGCCAGATACCACTCACATATTTCACTCGGTGCGATACCGGCGAGCAGTGCAAAGTTGCCGGTCACCATCAGTCGTTGGATGTGGTGGGCGTAGGCATGTTCCAGGCTCTGGCTGATGGCCTGGCGCATGCAGTTCATCTGCGTTTTACCTGTCCAGTAGAACTCTGGAAGCGACCGCGTATTACCAAAGGCATTTCCATGGGCATAATCAGGCATCTTCAGCCAGTAGACGCCTCGGACATACTCACGCCAGCCGATCAGTTGTCGAATAAAGCCTTCGGCGGCGTTGAGTGCAATGCTGCCGGACCAATAAGCAGATTCCACATCGCTGCAAAGCTGACGAAGATCCAGTAAGCCGATATTCAGTGCCGCGCTTATACGCGCATGAAACAGAAACGGCTCATCGCTGGCCATGGCGTCTTGATAGTCGCCGAAGGCTGCCAGACCCCAATCGAGAAAGTAATCCCACAGGGCCTGAGCTTCGGCGTGGGTGACCGGATAGTCGAACGTGTCGAGGGCGCCATAGTGACCGGAGAAGTTTTTGGCAACTAACGCAAGCACATCACGGGTGATTGCGTCTGGCGTAAAACGGGCGGGCGAAGGCGGCCTGACACCCTTGGGCAAGGCTTTACGGTTTTCCGCATCGAAGTTCCAGGCGCCTCCGACCGGGGTGCCGTCGCCATTGAGCAACAACCTGCTCTTGCGGCGCATCTCTCGATAAAAGAACTCCATGCGCAGCTGTTTTTTGCCCTGCGCCCAGTGAGAGAAATCGGCACGCGTGCAAAGAAAGCGGCTATCGGAATGCCACTTGATCGCCAAGCCACAGTCCCTGATTGAATGCTCCAGTCGCCAGTCACCGCACTCCGTGATGTGCAGTTCATCCGGTTGCAGGCGTGACTGCCAGCGGTGTATTTCGCTCGGCACGGAGCCGGTATTTTCCGGATCATCGAGCGTTACGTATTGCACCCGGATTCCCCTCTGCCGCAACGCTTCGGCGAAGTGACGCATGGCGCTGAAAATCAGGACGATCTTTTGCGGATGATGAGGAACATGGCTGGCCTCTTCCATCACCTCGACTAGGAGCACCGTATCGCGCTCTTGATCCAGCCCCTGCAGAGAGGCGAGATCGAAAGATAATTGGTCGCCCAGGACGAGGCACAATCGGCGAGTCGTATTCATCAATCAGGTTCCAGTTGACGGGGAGCGTGAAGGCCCGACGATTTCGTGGATTAAATCCACGCAACGTTTTTCAAGAAGGGAGACCTGAATTCTTGTACAAGAATAATGAAATGTACAATTTTATCGCAGGGTACTGGCTGGGACACGCCCAGCGCTTCACCAAAACCAATACGGCAAAAACTTCGGCGTGGGCTCGATCATGAGTTCCAGGTGGTAGGTGATGGGGTTGAAGAAGAACATATCCAGTATCAGAAAGGCCCCTACCCCAAACGACAGCGTCATGAACTCACGGTAGCGATGCTCGGCGAAGTACTCGCGTTTGGCATGGTAGAAGCTCAACAGCGCAAACAGTCCAAGGCCTGCGCCCAGGTAGTTGGGCTGCAACGGGACTTCGGCGAAGTAGTTGTACACCAGCACCGACAACAGCAGGCCCAATCCCAGCGCCGGCAACTTGAGACAGAACTGCATCAAGCCGTTTTTGGCGCGCACGAATGCTGCTTCATGGCTGACAAAGAGGTAGGCGGCCAACAAGGAAATGGCCGGGGTGATTGCCAGTATGTAGCGTGCTTTCTTGGAGCTTGGAATGGTGAACAGTACAAGCAGTACCAGCAGCCACCCTGTTAAGTAGAGCAGCAGGTCGATGTCTTTATCGCGGGTCGAGCTGAAGAATAGTTTGTACTTCTTCAGAATCACGCTGATGGCGTAAAACACCGTGAAACCGTAAGTAAACAGGCCTGCGGAGAAGTAGAAGTAATAGCGCGGTGCGTGGTCGGAACCGAAGCGCCCGATGCCCTGCATGTTCAGCACGTCTTCGAGAAACGCTTGCCCCCCTTGCAGGTACGCCGCCCATGCCAGCAGCACAACCCCGGCGGCCAGAATCAGGCCCGAGAGGAATGAAAACAGCAGCAACATGCGCCATTGGCGGCTCAGGAAGTAATAAGCCCCGATGACACAGGCGGGCCCGATCAAACCGATAGGCCCACGAAACGCAAAGCCCAGCGCCAGCCCCACGAACAGAAACACCAGGCGCCGTGGGTCTTTTTTCAACTCGGCCGAATAGGCAACGTAGAAGCAGATCAACGTGAACAGGGCCGGATAGATATCAAGTGCCAGTGAGTTCACGCCATCCAGAAAGGCCCAGGTCAACAGGCTGAAAAGAACGCCGTATGCGCCCCACTTCTTGCTGTGCAACGCCCCGAGCCGATAAATGAACACCAGCATCAGGGAGGCGGCAATGCAGGAAGGCAGGCCCATTGAAAGTATGGAGACGCGCCCAAACGGCAAGGAAGCCAGATAGACCAGTAAAGTGTTAAGGACCGTATAGTCGGGATACGGTTTGAGGTCGTCGGCAATGGGAAACAGCGTGACGCCATTCGCCAGCATGTAATCGGCGAAGTCGACAAAGCGGGTTGTGTAGTTGAGGACAGCGGGTTTGTACTGCAACACCATGAACACGGCCAGTGTCATGAAGAAAATGCTCAGGCATGGATTTCTTGTAATCAATCCCTTCAACATGCCTGCCCGCCAAGTGCGCTCTACAACAAGCGGGGCATCATATCGATCCATCGGTAACCCTTTAGTGAAGTTGTTCTTTTTGGCTCCAGTCCGGAATGCGCGCTAACGCTGAAAGTGAAGTCTTGCGCTCTGGAAAGTTGATTTTGAGCCTAGCCCATGACATGGACTATTCAAGCAGCACGCTCCCCAACACTTCCTGAACGAGACTAACGAAAGTCAATAAAAATCCCGGCCAGATACCTTCGTCACTGACGAAGAGTATCGGGCCGGGCTGTGTACACAGTTCAGTTACTGTTATTGACGGTAATGTAGGGGTCCCAGTTGAAGTTCGAGCCAATCTGGTTCAGATCACGGTCGTACAGGGCGAAGGTAATGGTGTACCAGAGTTTTCCCGGCTTCTGCGCAATGGATTGCCACAAGGTGTAGACCACATCGGTTTTGGAAAGGCCGCCGGCGACGCCATTGTTCAGATAGGCCACCACTCCAGGGAGGTTGTAGGACTGCGGTTGCGACATGGTGCCCGGGTACTCGCCGCCATTGCTGCCGCCGCTCTGGATGCTTTTAATGACGGCGATGCGATCGAAGTTGCGCGAGAGTGTCGTGGCGCGCCAACGGATGTTGTCGCCGGAGTTGACATCGAACCACAACTCGCTGCCGCCTTCGCCGGTGTCACCGCTGGCATGGCTGTCGATGGCAGAGCGCGTTACCAGCATGGAAATTGCGCCGGCCACATTGCCGGGATGGTCCAATAGGTAATCGGCATCGACGTTCACGAGCACGTCAAAGGTTTGGGTCGCACTGGACATTTTGCTGCTCCTTGTGGGAATGGCATAAACGACCGCGCCCGCAAAGGCTGTCCGGCTCATCCGGTCCCTGGATGCGGTCTGCGGAGAACAATAGGAGATGGCTTTATAGTGTCAACGTGCGATCAGTTGACGCGGGATAAACGCGGTGTGATGCGGCGCGACCAAGGCTTTGATTTGCTTCTCTGCTGGCCAATCTCGTCATCGTTTTCTGGATGTTCGCTGACTGCTTGAGTTGGCAAAGGCGCACAGTTGTTGTCGGCAAGTGCCGCATAGTAAAAAGGGGACGTATCTATTTCCGGAAAAATAGATACGTCCCCTCTCAGCGCTATATCGATCCGCATTGGGTTTCAGATATCGGCGGGTTAGTCCCTTTGGTCTTCCTCAAGCCTGTTGCGGAGCTGGTTCAGCACATTGTGGGTCGTCAGGATGTCATCGACGTCCAGCCCCTCCGAAAGTGTGTTGATCCAGGGCGCTTGAAGTTTCATCGCACGTTCGAATGCTTCTCTTCCGGCATCCGTCAGCACAACCAGCTGCGCTCGGCGATGGTGAGGATTCGGCTGAAATTCCAGCAGCCCATCCTTCACGAGATCGTTGACGATCCGCTGAACGTTCTGGCGATTCGCGCCCATGTCGCGAGCAATCCATGAGACGGGTTGCGCCCGATCGGCATTGACAATCGTTCCCAGGAGCTGCCAGCGGGCACTTGTGAGACCTATTTCTGCTACGAGGCGATCGCCTGCCGTGATCATTCGTGCACTTGCTCGAAAGAGTTCAAGGACCAGATCCGTCATCGCGCGCCCAGCGGGGGTGTGGTTTGGCTTCTTCATGGTGCGAACCTTTCCATATTGACACCATGGTGTCAATTAACTAGAGTTTCGACACCTCGCACCACATTGTCATCATGTTTACAAACTGGAGGTCATCATGCTTTCTAGCTGAACCGTTACCCCTCCAGCGCCATGGCCATGCCGCATCTGTTTACCAAGGTCGCGGTGCCGAACATCTGTACCGCTTGAGTAACGCCCAATTGACTGACGGTATTCGATAAATGCTGAAACGACTCCACTTGACCGCCAGCATGCTGGCACTGTTTTGCATCGCCACTTTCTTTCTATCGACGATTCTTGTCGAAACCATGGGAGCCCGGCAGTCGATCGCCCAGCTCAAGCACCTGATCGTCAGCCCCGGACTTTGGGTGCTGATCCCGACGATGGTGCTGGCCGGGGCGAGCGGAATGCTGCTGAGCCGATCACGGCAAGGACGCCTGGTGGGCGCAAAGAAGAAACGTATGCCGTTCATTTCCGCCAATGGCCTGTTGGTGCTTGTACCGTGCGCAATTGCGCTCAACCTATGGGCGGCCACTGGAAGATTCGACATGTGGTTTTACATCGTACAGGTCATCGAACTCATCGCAGGGGCCGTCAATCTCACGCTGATGGGGCTGAATGTGCGCGATGGCTTGCGTTTGAGCGGCAGGTTGCAGCGGGCCATACCTCACGGTCGGTAAGCTCGGGGCATCCTTTGCTCTGGCACTCGGATCATGTCTTGCTGCATGAACCTAAAGTGACACCCGCTCCAGAAACCTTTTGATCTCCAGCGAATACGCCCCCGGATGCGAAAACCTGAACATATGCCCGGTGCGCAGCAGGATGACTTCCTGTGAACCCTTGATGCCGTTGAGGAGCACGCCTGCGGCGTCTTTGCCGATCAGTTTGTCTTCCTCGGGCGTGAGAATCAGTGTGGGCACGTCGATCTTTTTCAGCAGCGCCGTGTAGTCCGTTTTCTCGATCGAGCGCATGCGGTTGATGTAGGCCTTGTGAGACGTTTCCTTGATGAAGAAGGCGCGGCTCTTGTCGGTTGACCAGGGGATCTCCCCTTCCCTGTCGAACGCCGACGCCAATTGCGCGGCGTGAATGCGCAGGGTCATCTGCCGGTAGAACGGGCCAGGGAAAAAGGGTGCAAGGGCTGCCAGGGTCTTGAGCCAGGGCGAGGTGATCGGGCTCCTGGCGAAACCGCCGGAGAGCACCAACCCTCTGAGGCCTTTCGGCTGCCGAGCCCCCACTGCGATCGAGGACACTGCGCCGTAGGAATCACCCACCAGCACGTAGTTTTCGAGGTCTTTCACCTGGTCGGTGATGACGTTGGCCAACGCTTCCAGCTCACACACGTCGTCCGGCAAACGCAGGGTACGCATGGGTCGGTGCTGCAAGTGGGTCAACTGGTTCAGTTGCCACGGGGCCCCGGCGAAGCACGGGATCATGACCAAAGTGGGCTCTGTGCGCATGGGGTATTCCTGGCGGGTTGAATGAACGACAACCGAACTCTAGGAAGACCGACGCAGGCGATCCAATGGCTTTTACACAGCCTGTTGATGCACCAGATTCATAAAGCCTCAGTCGGCGATCATCATGTTCGTGATCCACTCGATGGCGGGCTCGTTGGCGCGCCCTCGTGCTCGAACAACGAGCACCTCCCAGGTGGGGAGCGCCAAGGGCAGTTCGAACAGGCTCAGTTGTGCGGTTTCTTGCAACTGCAAGGCGACGCGCTCGGCCACCACGGCGATGGATTGCGACGCGCCGATCATGAACGGAACGGCCAGAAAACTCGGGCAAGTGACGCTCACCTTGCGAGTCCGACCGAGGCTCTCCAGCGCCTCGTCGACGGCGCCCCGAGCATCGCCGCGTGGCGAAACCAAGATGTGCGGCAGGCGCACGAAGTCATCCAGTTCCATGT
Source organism: Pseudomonas allokribbensis (assembly GCF_014863605.1). Classification (NCBI taxonomy): domain Bacteria; kingdom Pseudomonadati; phylum Pseudomonadota; class Gammaproteobacteria; order Pseudomonadales; family Pseudomonadaceae; genus Pseudomonas; species Pseudomonas allokribbensis. Next base: position 2,944,406 of record NZ_CP062252.1, on the reverse strand, counting down.
GCAACTTCTTGCCGCGCTTGACCAGCGCCGGGTGGCCCTTGCGCGCGATGCCGACGAAACGTTCCTGATGGACGAGCTGACAATCAAAACGTTGTGGAATCTGGGCGAAAGAACCCGAGCCCAGCACAATGTCCAGCTCGCCGGCGTCCAGTTGGCGCAGAGCGGATTCGCCATCGGCCGGCCTGAGTTTCAGCACCACGTCGGGCGCGGCGGCCTGAATCCGGGCCAGTGCCGGGGCAATGACGGTCAACACCGCGTGATCGGTGGCCGCCACGTTGAGTTCGGTTTGTAAACGGCTGGGATCGAACGAGCCACGAGGACTGGCGACAAGCCTGACCGACTCAAGCACCGCCGCGACTCTCGGCATTAGCTCCGTGGCCAGCGGCGTCGGGGCAATGCCTCGGGGGTGACGGATAAACAGCTGATCATCGAAAGCGGTACGCAACCTCGACAAGGCGTGGCTGGTGGCGGACTGGGACAGATGCAATCGTTCGGCGGCGCGACCGACATGTCTTTCGGCCCAAAGCGCCTCGAGCACCACCAACAGGTTGAGGTCGAAACGCGTCAGGTCCAGGGGCTTCATCCTGTTGTAGCCTTTTGGTTGATTGTTCGGAGCCACGATAGCGTGAGCGCCCTTCAATTGACAGGTATCGGACGAGGCGTTCTGGAACAAGATCGGTTGGAACGCGTAACGACAGCGGCTGAAAATATGGCTAGTATTCCGGCGTTTTTTGCCAGCCTTCAACTCGGACGAAAGCTAATCCAGACATGAAAAAGCCACCCGCCTTTCTTGCGCTCATTATCACTTTGTATGTCGCCTATTCTGTATGGCCAATCCTGTTTGGGCCTACACCAAACAATCTGGGCTATGTCGCATTTTCATTGACTGTTTCGCTTTTTGCTTTCTACGGAAGTGTGATTGCTTGCAATATTCTGGCGATCATCTGCGCCATTGCGGCTCAGGGCTCTCTCGGCGCTGCCATAGAAATCAGCGATAGCAGCATCTATATGAGCGCTGTCTTGATTGCTGCTGCAGTGCTTCTGGCGCGCGGCGCTCACTATTTACTTTTCAGCAAGCGAGTTCACGAATTCCAAGGAAAGTATGCTCAGTAAAATCCTGGATTGAACGGCAATAACGGAGAAGCAATGCCAGCAGAATTAAGTCAACACGATGGGCTGACGATGACCATCCTGCCATGCCCACGCGGTCGGTCGGGCTGTATTCAGGTTCGCCTCACTGGCACTGCGATGCAGGCAGAAATAACGTCGGAGAAATTTTCTGCGGATATCCAGCAGCCGCTTGACGCGTTTTTTGCGTCGGTTGCGCAGATTAAGGTGGGGGTCGATCAAGATTGGCTTTCTGAAAGCCAGGACTTTTCTTTGTCCGCCACTTTGGACCCATTCTTTCCCGGGTTCATTTACTTGCGTGTGTACCTGGGCTCCACGTCCGATGACGCCTGCGATTGGCAGATGAATGGCTCTTTTTTAGTGACGCCTGAGCAGGTCAGTCAATTCGCCAAAGCGTTGTTGAGCATTTGACGGAGCACGAGGAATTGCCCGGGCATCCGATGGATGTTCCGGCCTTTCACAAAGCCTCAAGCTACGTTAGCGTGCACGTTTTTATGCCGGGAAGCTTCAATGAAAGCAGTGATGGAACGACTTGAAAAATGGTTGGAAACCAATATTCCTGAAATACGTGAAGATTTGGCGCCGGGATGTTCGGACGCTGCAATCGCCGAGTTCGAAAGCCTGGTTGGCAGGCCTTTTCCAGACAGCCTGAAGGATCTCTACAAGTGGCATGACGGGCAACGCGGTGCTACGAATTCAGGCCTTTTCTATGGTCTTGAGTTTCTGTCGCTGGCAAAGGCCAGGGAGAATTGGGAATCCTGGAAAGACATTATCGATGAGTGGTCGCCCGAGGAAATGACCGAGGGGAGCGCCTTCTGCACGTCTGGAACGCCCGACGCTGTCCAGGCGTTGTACGCCAACCGATACTGGATTCCCTTCGCCTACGACTACTGTGGCAACCATCTCGGCGTTGATCTGGACCCAGGAGCGCGCGGAACCGTGGGTCAGGTCATCAACTTTGGCAGTGACGAAGAGGATAAATACGTTGTGGCTACCTCCGTCGCTACGTTTATGGAATGGCTGGTTGATCAGCTCGAAAGTGGCAACTTCGCAATCAGTGAGGAAGATGATGGTTCGCGAAGCTTGAACACCAAGGTGCCCGAGTTATTTCATTTTCTGGATGCGGTTCCCGTTCTGTTTGGGGCACAGCGTGCTGAGTGAGTCGGAATAAGCACTTAAAAGGGAACTGGCTTTTTTTCAAATAACAAATCATGCCCCTTTTTTTCACTCCAGACGGTGCAACGTGCTCGAAATACTTCAAGAGGACGGTCATGTACGCTTTCGCGATTAGACAAGGCTATGGCAGCAACAAACTGCTAATTGAGTTCTATCCACAGCCATCGGATATTGGGTTCCAGGAGGCGCTCCGCCTGGTACTGGCGCCATTGGGGTTCTCAGTCAGCACCACTGAGCATGGCATTTGGGCATCCCACTCCCATCTAGAAAGCAAGTTTGGAACTGTTCGAATTGATAGCGACTCTTGGAGCACGTTCGGAGAAGCCGACCAGTGCTCCGATAATGCCACTCTCAATAGGCAACTCATTTATGAGCTCGGCTCAATACTGACCACCAGCGGGGCGTTCCAAGAAGTTCCGTGGCATTGCGCTGGCAAGTCGGGTGACTAAATGCCTGCAAAGGGCTAATGAGTGTGGACTGCTATCGGCCATCTTCTGCCCGCCGCGAGACAGAAGAAAACAACCCAACACTGCCGGTCGGCACCGCCCGAAGTGGACCAAAAGCGGGAGTTATCTGCTATGACAGCAATGACGAATTGGTCTGTGAGAGAGATTGTAAAAATATGAGCACCCAGGGAGGCACTGGACCAAAAATGGATTTCATCGTGGACTTCCTGTTCAACGTATTGGCTTACAAGGTTGGCGTTTTCGTGCTGCGCCTGCTGAGTGGCGGCCGTTTCAAGGGTGAAAGCGGTTTTGCCTGGGGCTGGGCACTCGCCGTCGGCGGTTTGGTGCTGTACACACCTTTTGTGGTTTTTATCGCCCTGCTCATTCATTACAGCGGCGGGTAGCTATCCGTCACTCAAATTATGTTCAGAAGCGCACGATGCGTTTCATCGTCAAAACCCATCAATATCGACCTATAAAAATGAAAACATCAGTCTTCTCTTTACTGGCCATTTTGCTACTCACTCAAACAGGCCCTTCCTTTGCGGACAACCTCAACGGAAAGAATCTCTACTCACAGAGATGCGCCGTGTGCCACGGACCCGATATCAAGGGAACCGGGCCATTGGCCCATAAAAGCAATCCTCCGACACCTGATCTGACAACACCTGCCTTCAAGAAGCGGCTGAATGATTACCCGGGCGTGATCGTGTCCTCGATCATCCTTCGCCCGAACGGCGACCTGATTCCAAAAACCTTGCGCGAGAATGGTGTAAAGATCCCGCCGCACGCCTGGAGCGTCAGCGATTTTCGCGATTTGAATCAGTACATGAACGATGTCATTTCAAAAAAGCAGCACTAAGCCGGGCAACAGTACCCTTCAGCCTTGGTCAGTCTTTTTGTCGGTGCCTTTTATGTTTTCAATCAGGTCAACGACGTAGTCTTGATTGAAGCCCGCCACGAATGACCAGAACAGCAACTTGGCGTAGGCCGCGTACCCTTCCGCATGTTGGCAAAAAATATCGTTGAAGATTTGCTTCAAACATTTCGGATCGTCGTCCGGAACGATCACCGGAAACAGATCGCCCCTGATAACGCCGGAAAGGAACAGGAGATACAACAGCCCCGCCAGTATCCCGCCGATGAATGAAGGCAGTATCAAAGCGAACCATGACTTGGCGAGGTTTTCGATTTCCGGATCGGTCAGTATCGACAGTCGTCTGTGAAACCCTACGTAGCCCCCGATATTCCCGGCGATACAAACGATAAAGGGCACTTTGTAGTCGGGCAGACTGTAAGTGACGGCAATCGCCAGCAACAACAGGGCTATGAAAATCCAGAATATCCGCTTCCAGATGATGTTGAGGTCGTCCTGACGATTCATGATCAGCTCCCTGATCCTGGCCATGTGTTGGTCTTCATGACGATAGACGAATCCTGTCGCACGCATGAAAGATCAAACCGGAAAATGCCTCGAAGGTCCGCTTCTGAAGCAACACCCACCCTCGCGGCATTTCGGATGCCACCGCTCAGCCCAACCGCATCGACACTTCAATGTCATCGGCAAACGGCACGCTGAGGTAACCGTTCTCCGGCGAGCGCACATGGGCCAGGTATTCCGGGCAGTAATTGGTGTTGTCGGCCACCACCAGTGCGCCGGGGCGCAGGTGTTTTTCAACCAGATTCAACACGTCGCCATACAACGCCTTGGCGCCGTCGAGCAGCAACAGATCGACCGTCGCCGGCAGGTCACTCGCCAAGGTCACAAGTGCATCACCTTCGCGGACTTCAATCAGATCACTGACGCCACCCTCAACGAAGTGATGCCGCGCCAGTTCGATTTTCGACGGTTCGAATTCGCTGCCGATCAGCACACCGCCGCCGTTGTCCCGCAGCGCCGCTGCCAGGTGCAGGGTCGACAGGCCGAACGAGGTGCCGAACTCAACAATGGCTTTGGCCTGGGTGCTACGGGCCAGCATGTACAGCAGTTTGCCGGTGTCGCGGGAGACAGGCAGCCACAGGTCTTTGAGCATGCCGTAGAGTTCGCGGTACTCGGTTTTGCTGTGCATCAGGCGCTCGCGTTCTTCGTTGGAGACGGTGTTCAGGAGCGGACTGGTGGCGGCGCTAGCCTGGGTGTAGAGGCGCTCGATCAGGGTTGCCAGGGGTTCAGTGGTCAAGGTTGTCATGGTGGTTTTCCGTCAGTTGAGGGCTAAAATGCGAATGATTCGTCGCGTTTAAATGATGCGAGCGAATGGCCCGATTCGCTATTCGCATTCCCTCTTCACGCCTGAGCCGACCATGACCGACCGCCAGACTGCCCGTATTTCCTCTCGCAAACAGCCGCAGCAGGCCCGCTCCGCCGAGTTGGTTTCGGCGATTCTGCAGGCGGCTATTCAGGTTTTGGCCAAGGAAGGTGCGGCCCGATTCACCACGGCGCGGGTTGCGGAGAAGGCTGGCGTGAGCGTGGGCTCGCTGTATCAGTACTTCCCGAACAAGGCGGCGATTCTGTTTCGGTTGCAGAGTGATGAGTGGTTGCAGACCACGGAGATGCTGCAGCGGATTCTGCAAAATCGGGAGGCGCCGCCACTGGATCGCCTGCGCACGCTGGTGCATGCGTTCATTCGTTCGGAGTGTGAAGAGGCGCAGATGCGCGGTGCGTTGAGCGATGCGGCGCCGCTCTATCGCGATGCACCGGAGGCCCATGAAGTGCGGGCGGCGGGCAAGCGAACCTTTGAGGCGTTCATGGTTGAATTGCTGCCCGAGGCGAGCGAATCCACTCGTACACTGGCCTGCGATCTGATCCTGGCCACACTCAGTTCGGTGGGGAAGGATTTCTCACTCAGCCCGCGTACTGACGACGAAATCACCGCGCGTGCGGAGGCGATGGCCGACATGTTTCGTGCTTATGTGGTTTCGCTCGATGCCAGGTAAAGCTGTCGATACGCCGTCACCAGTTGTTCCTGGTTGAACGCCAGATTGCGGCCGCTGGGATTCGGCAGAACCCACACTGCCGCGCCGCCAAACGGGGTGTTTTGCAGCCCCCATTCAATCGACTTTTTCCCGGACAACCCGGCATAGGCAGCCTTGCCGAGAAACGCCACGAAGCGCGGCGAATACCGGGCGATCTTGCGTTCGAAATTCGCAGCGGCGGCGGTGAATTCGTCCGCCGATAACTGATCCGCCCGGGCCGTCGCCCGCTCGACCACCGCAGTCAACCCGCAGTGAAATTGCAGGATCGAGCGATCGTTTTCCGGGCTCACCTCGTGGGGCGTGAACCCGGCCAGGTGCAGCGTGCGCCAGAAGCGATTGCTTCGCCCGGCGAAGTGATGCCCCTGCTCCGCCGCCAGCAAGCCGGGATTGATCCCGCAGAACACCACGGACAGGCCTTCGGTCAGGATGTCTTCAAGCCCCATGTGTCTTCCCCATTTGCTACATCCCGCCGAAGGCCGGCATTCGATCCGCCCGGCAACTGGCCCACGGAATAACCTCAAAACTGTAACTGTTAACCGCGCAGATCATGAGCGAAATTATGGCCATTTCCCGCCCTCATGAAGTGAGCGAAAACCTTGGAACTGACCCTCACCACCCTCCTCGTCACCTTCGCCGGCGTGTTCCTGATCTGCTTCATGAAGGGGGCGTTCGGCGGTGGTTTTGCGATTGTCGGGATTCCGTTGCTGTCGTTGGTGATGGACCCGATCACGGCTGGCGGGCTGTTGGCGCCGCTGTTTGTCGCCATGGACTTGTTCAGTCTGCGCTACTGGAAGCCTTCAACCTGGTCAAAACCGGATCTGCGCCTGCTGGTACCAGGACTGGTCGTCGGCATCGGCCTGGGTTATCTGCTTTTTCGGGTGCTGGATCACCGAGCGATCGCCATCGTAATGGCGGTGGTCACCCTGCTGTTTGTCGGTTTGTGGTTCAAGGCGGGTGGAGAAGTCCGCGTGAAGCCGCGCTCATCGCCCAAAGCGCTGGCCGCCGGCCTTACATCGGGCATCACGACCATGGTCGCGCACTCCGGCGGGCCGCCGCTGGCAATCTATCTGTTGCCGCTGGGCCTGAGCAAACAGATGTATGCCGGAACGACCAGCCTGTTTTTCACGGTCGGCAATCTGCTTAAAGCCGTACCCTGGCTGCTGCTGGCCAAACCCAGCGGCAACGTCCTGACGCTGATGTTCGTCAGCCTGCTCGCCGTACCCAGCGGGGTCTGGCTGGGCTGGCGGCTGCACGCCAGACTGGATCAGCGCCAGATGTACCGCGCCTGTTATGGCTTGCTGGTAGTCACGGCGCTGAAACTGTTGTGGGATGGTGTCGAGGGATACATGGCCTGAGTGAACTCCCAGGCCAGACCCGGCTTACTTGAACACCGGCACGGCAGCCGACCCGTCCGACTGTTTGAGATACTCACGCAACCGCCCACCGATTTCCGCAATCTTCGCCTCACCCTCTCGCAAGGCTTGCGGGTTGGTGTGCACGGAGTAGTTTCCCAGCGCCAGGTCATAGGGATGTGGTTGCGCCGAGCCGATCACGAACACCGTGCCTTCGCGCATGGCCTTTAGCGTCACGGCGCCGTTGCCAGGTTCGAAGACCGCCATTTCACCCGCGCTGACCAGATCCGGCGCCGCCAGCAATCCACGGCTGACACTCAGCCATAACGACTCGTGACCTTCGGGTGGGGTGTACGTCCAGGATTCCCCGGCACCCAGCGTGACCAACAAGTAATTCATTCCCGCAGGCGCTCTAACCGGGCTCTGGACACCTTGGTGCAAGCCGAGAATCACCCGCGCCGGCCCCACTTCAGGCATCGCGCCGGACTCAAGGTATTGGCTGTCGACACTGGCGTTTTCCAGCTCTGGAGGCAGCGCCACCCACAGTTGAAAGCCCTGAACCCGCTCCGAAGTACCCACCGACATTTCCTTGCCGTGCCAGACACCGCCGCCCGCCCGCATCCACTCCACGCCGCCGTAATCAATCATGCCCTTGCCCGATTCGGCGTCCTCGAATCGCAAGTTGCCCTCGGTAATCACCGTGACGGTGGCAATCCCCGAGTGCGGGTGCATCGGCATGCCGTGAATGAACGAAGCCTCGCCTTCAAACAGATCGAGAAACACGAACGGCTTGATCAGATGCCCCAGATCCGAAGGGCTCATCAGTCGCACGATCGCGCCATGCCCACTGCCGCTGGTGCGATAACGGATTGCTCGGAGGGTATGGGTCTCACGGGTATAGCCAGAAAGTTGCTGCTGAACGGTCATGATGATTACTCGGTTCTGTCGCGGGGTACGGCCAACAAAAAATGCTGAAACGCGGTGAAGGAACCTGTCCTTCACCGCGCTCGGGCATCAACCGCGGCGAGCGTCGAGGCTGAAGCGGCCGGCGCCGAAAGCCACGACCTGCAACAGGCCACCGGCCATGGCGATGTTCTTGAAGAAGTGGATGAATTGGTTCTGGTCAGCCAGTGCACTGTGGAAGGCCAGTGCGGTGAACACGCTGAACGCAGCCAGCACAGCGGCGACGGTGCGGGTGCGGTATCCGGCGATCAGCGCCAGGCCACCACCGACTTCAACGATGATCGCCACTGCCAGTGCCACTTGTGGAAGCGGCAGGCCCACCGAGCCGATGTAACCGATCATCATCGCCGGCGCGGCGAGTTTGGAAAAACCGGAGAGAATGAAAATCACGCTGAGCAATACGCGGCCGATCAAGGCAGCCGAAGCTTGTTTGGTGTCGGAAGCGTTCTGTTCAGAAGCCTGTGTTTGAGCGATGTTTGCAGAAGTAGCCATGGGAGTATTTCCTTCAATGGGGTCCGGTTCGACTTGAACCGTCCGGATGAAGAAATGTTGCGCCTCGGCAGCTCATCTGAATAGCCGACTAATTTAGATCATTACGTTCGATAAAATAGGTAAGCTGCATATTCCACGGTAACGCGCCCATGGCGACTCAAGGACACAGGCATGATCTCCGATCCAGGCACACCGACACTCGATCAACTGCGCGTATTCCTGACCGTCGTCGAAGTCGGCAGTTTTGCGGCCGCTGCGCGCAAGCTTCACCGGGCGACGTCGGTGATCAGCTACTCGATCGCCAACCTTGAGATGCAATTGGGCGTCACCCTGTTTGATCGTGAAACCACCCGCAAACCGCAACTGACCGACGCCGGCCGCACCGTGCTGGCCGAAGCCCGGACCATCGCCAACGGCGTGCATGGCTTGAGGGCCAAAGTCAAAGGCCTCCTTCAGGGACTTGAAGCCGAAGTGCATGTGGTGCTCGACGTCATGCTGCCCGCCGAGCGCGTGGTGGATGCGCTGAAATCCTTTCGGGAAGAATTCCCCACCGTCGCCTTGCACCTGCACATGGAAGCACTCGGCGCCGTGACTGAACGGGTGATCAATCGCGGCGCGGTGGTCGGCGTCAGCGGGCCCATGAACGACGGCATCAACGGCATCGAAAGAATCGGCATCGGCAGCGTCGAGCTGATTCCGGTGGCAGCGCCAAATCATCCGCTGGCTTCGGGCGAAGCCAACGTTCCCGGTGCCGGACGTGAGCATACGCAACTGGTGCTGTCCGATCGCTCACGCCTGACCAAAGACAGGGAGTTCGCCGTGCTGAGCAACCGCACCTGGCGCCTGGCGGACCTGGGTGCCAAACACATGTTGCTGCGCGAGGGCATCGGCTGGGGGAATATGCCGAAGCCGATGATTCAGGAGGATCTGGACAGCGGCCGACTGGTACAGCTGGATTTGTCGGAGTACGCCAGCGGGCAATACACCTTCGATGCGATCTACCGTACCGATGTGCCACCGGGCCCGGCGGCGCGGTGGTTGATCGAGCGCTTCGTTCAGCAGAACACGCACGAGGCTTGACCCGGAAAGTTGACGAGCGGTCATCCGAATGTTCAGATGCCGCCCTGTTTCAGGTGTCCCATGCCGCCGTGCATGGGGTGAAACGGGAAACCGGTACGTTCTTTTCGAACAAGTCCGGTGCTGCCCCCGCAACGGTAGGCGCGTGATGCTTTCGACACACCACTGTGGCCAGACGGCCATGGGAAGGTGAAAGCGTCCATACGCGCGAGCCCGGAGACCGGCCTGAAATTCTGTTTGGCAAACTCCTGCGGTGGGCGGGCATGGGCCGGTGTCGGCGTGTGCGCGATGCCTTCTCCTGCATGCTCTTCTGCGAAGATCCTTTCGAGAAGACAATGATTCGACCTTTCAACACTCCGGCTCCATCCCTGTTGCTTGGCTGTCTGTTCAGCCCCCTGTTGCTGGCGGACGACGCGCCGCTCGAACTCACTCAGCAAATCGTTTCCGCACCGTCCGTGGAGTCCACGACCGTGGCCGACATGGCGCAGTTCGGCAGCAAGGTCGAGATCGTCACCCGCGAGCAGATCGAACGTGCCGGCCCCAGCGCCGATGTCACCCGCGTGATGCAGATGTTCATTCCCGGCCTGTACGTCGCGCCGAAAAACGGCCCGTTCGACTACGGCACCTATTCCCTGCTGGGCGGGCGCAACGATGACACGCTGATCCTGCTCGACGGCGTGCGTCTGAACAATCGCCTGTACGGCGGCCTGTACCTGGACACCCTGCCGGCCAACGCCATCGAACGCATCGAAGTGCTCAAGGGCGGGCAGAGCCTGCTGTTCGGCACTCAGGCCGTGTCCGGCGTGATCAATATCGTCACCCGCAGCCCGCAAAGCCGCAAAGCCTCCGGCGAAGTGAACATGGGCGTGGATACCTTCGGTGGCACCACCGAGGATGCGCGGGTCGAGAACATCTTCACCAACGGTTTCGGCGATCTGGGCTTGCTGGCCTACGTCAGTCATAACGTTTCGGATGGCTATCAGCCGTTTCGCAATCGCGACATCAAGAACGACAGCAACAAGAAGCGCGCCTACGAAGTCACCACCTTCGGCGGCAAGGCGATTCAGTCCTTTGGCGACGATGCGCGGATGGAATTGTTCTACCAATACGCCGACGCCAACCTCGACTTCGCCCGCCCGGTCGACAACCACAAGACCACCAACGACCGCGTCCAGCAGATCGCCACGGCGACCTTCGAACAGAACATCAACGAGCGCCTGAGCTACTTCGTCAAAGGCCACATCAACGACTGGGATACCCGCTACACGCGCATCAACAACACCGCCAATGGCGGCACCAGAACCATCAATCACAACGACTACTGGGGCTTCACCGACTGGGGCGTGCAGGCCGAAGGCAAAGCCGAATTGCCCGGCGGCCATGTGCTGGTGTTCGGGACGGACAACCAGTGGTTCAAAGGCCAGGACGATGTGCTGATCATCGACAATGACAAGGCTGAAGCCCACGCGCTCTATACTCAACTGCGCCCGCAGATCGACGCCCTGCCCGACTGGCATCCGAGCATCGGTATTCGTCACGAAGCCATGAGCGGCGGCGACAGCGCCACGGTCGGCATGCTTACTTCGCTGTATGACCTCAATGAACACTGGGCACTGCGCGGCCAGTACGGCACTGCCTACAAACTGCCGAACGCCGAGCAGTTGTTCGTCAACGAACCGGGCGACGAGTTGGGCAACCGCAACCTGAAACCGGAGAAAAGCCGTAACGCCGAACTGGGTCTCGACTACAAAGGCCTGCTGCTCGATCGCGAATTCAGCGCCAGCGTCACCCTGTTCAAACGCAAGATCGACGACCTGATCACCCTCGACGACATCCAATGGGTCAACGGCCAGGGGCGGATCCAGATGCGCGGTTTCGAGGCGGACGCGAAACTGGCGCTCAACGAGCAATGGAGCCTGCAAGCGGACATGACTCGCAACCTCACCGAATCGCGCGCCGGGGTGACGCTGAACGATGTGCCGAGCTTCTTCGCCCGCTCGCGCATCGGTTACGAGTCGGTTGACCGGATGTGGGGCGCCGGCGGTGCGATCCGCTATATCCGCGATGTGATCAGCTCGAAACAGGTCGAGTACGGCCATTACTCCGTGGTGGACGCCGACGCTTATCGCTACCTGGACGGCGCGCACCAGCACCGACTGAGCCTGCTGGTGGAAAACCTGTTCGACCGCGATTACGTCACCAGCCGCTCGAACAACGTCGACAACCTCGGACGGCCGTTCACCTCCGAAGCCCGCTACACGTACCGTTTCTGATGGCTGAAATCAAAACCATCGACGGCGTCGACACGCACCCGGACTGGTCGCACGTTCCCGCCCATGCCCGCCACGTGTTCCTCTGCACCGGCCCGCGCTGCACCCAGCGCGGCGCCTTGCAGATATGGAAAACCCTGCGTCGACACTTGCTGGCGCATGACCGCATCGAGACACCGGGCGGGGTTTTGCTGACCCGCACGCACTGTCAGTTCCCGTGCAACCTGGGGCCGGTCATGACGGTGTACCCGGAAGCCTGCTGGTATGGCGTGCGCAGCCACGCGGATGCGCAACGGCTGGTCGAAGTGCACCTGGTGGGCGGTGAAGTGGTCGAGGATCTGTTGATCAAGGAGCGCTCATGAGAAGGCTGTGTTTGCTGGTGGGCGCCCTGCTCTGTGCTTCGCTGGTTTTGGCTGATAGCTACCGCAATTGTGGTGAGACCTGGCACCTGCCGGCATCGCCGCCGTCGCGGATTATCGCGCTCAATCAGCATGTGGCCGATCTCGTGTTGGCGTTGGGCGCCGGCCCGGCGCTGGCCGGCGTCGCCTATCTGGATGACACCGGTGCGCCGCAATCCGAGTACTTCGGCGTGCCGGTGATTTCGCCCCGCTATCCATCGAGCGAAGTGCTGTACGCGCAGAAACCGGATCTGGTGGTCGGCGGCTTCGCCACGGCGTTTGGCAACGGCGTCACGTCACGCAGCGGACTGGGGCGCAACGGCGTGGCTTCGTATTTGCTGGAATCGGCCTGCAACGGACATTCGCTGGATTACTTCGAACACATCCGCAACGACCTCTCGACCCTCGGAGCCTTGCTGCACCGACAGCAGCGCGCTCGAGAACTGAGCGATGCGATGGATGCCGATCTGGAAAAGGCCAAGGCGTTAACCCGCCGGGGCAGGCCACTGTCAGTGTTCTATCTCGACAGCGAGGTCAACGGTCTCGACAGCGAAGGTCGACGGGGTTTCGTCACCACCCTGCTGGCCGCAGCCGGGGCTCGAAACCTGTTCGCCGACATCAATCAATACCGGGTGACCGTCAGCCGCGAAACCCTGCTCGCCAGTGACCCGGACGTGATCCTGCTGGCCGACGCGCAATGGTCGCCGGCCAGTCGCAAGCGTCAGTTGCTGATGCAGGATCCGGTGCTGTCGACCCTGCGAGCCGTACGCGAGAACCGGATGATCGATATTCCCTTTACGCATCTGTTGCCGACGGTGGGTAGTGGTCGGGTGGCGCTGGAGTTGGCGCGACAGCTCAAGGCATTGAGTCCTTAAAGGGGACAGATTTATTTTTCCTGCCTCCGGTTGAAAGGCGTTTCGCGAGTTCTTGGTGAGAATCCCGCACCGCCGCCATTCATGGCGGCAAATGACGATTTTCAATGCGTCCAGCTTTCGGTACTCCCGATTCGCGTTTACCATACGCCCAACTCGTATTACCGCGGCTGCTGAACCCGGTATTCACGAGGACAGACCATGAACAGAACCCGCGCCTGGAGACGTTCCCAGGCCCGTAAGCACGGCATTGATAAAGCGGTTCGTCCGCCAACTTTCAAGCCGGAAAAGAACTGGAAGTTGATGTACATCCGATCCACCAAACTGGTCAGGGCTCGCCAACTCGGCATGAGCTACCCCATTCGTTCCACCCGCCAATTGCTGGATCAAGAGTGACGAACCTACTGTTCATTTGCAGTCGTAACCAATGGCGCAGCCCAACAGCGGAAGCAGTCTGGCGCCGCCGGCCCGGCTTCAATGTTCGTTCAGCGGGCACCAGCCCCAATGCACGCAAGACCATCGGCCCAGCGGATATTCGCTGGGCCGATTTCATTTTTGTGATGGAAACCAAACACCTGAATCGCCTGCGGGCCGAGTACGCCCGGCTGCTGGAGCACAAGCGAATTCACTCGCTGGACATTCCGGATGACTATCACTACATGGATCCGGAGCTGGTAGAGCTTCTTGAGAAATCGGTAAAACCCTACCTCCCTGACTGACTTCTCCGTCGCCCGGCAATGAAACAAATAAAACGGAATTCCCCTCATGTCTGCATCATATGGGGACAGATCTATTTTTCAATCGAAGGCGCCGTTTAGCACTTCATAAATCAACCCGGTGGCCAGCGCGACCAGGATCAGGTCGGTGCCGACCTGCTGCCATTCGTAGCCGTCGTAGTGCGGCAGTCTGCCGACCAGTCGACCATCGAGCTTCTTCGCAATCCCGGGTGGGAGCGGCTTGCCCCGGGCCAGGTTCTTCTGGATCCCGGGCGGCAACGCCGGGCCCGGGGTCCAGTAGCCGCGATACCCGTCCACAATCCCGATCACCCCGGCGTAGTCGATACTCGGACCATGCCCCTGATACCCGTCCCCGCCTTTTTTCCCCTGATTGCCATGGCCCTGGCTGTTATGCGGATTGCCTTTGCCCTGCCCCTTTCCGTTGCCAGGATCGGCCAGCGCTGTCACCGAACTGCTCAGCAGCGCAATACAGGTCGTGGTCACAATCAATGTGCGTAAACCGGACATCGGTCGTTCCTTGAATGAATGGGTGTCTGTGGATTCTAGTCAGTTTTTTTACAGGTATGGAGAGACGGCCCTGTCATCGCGGCTTGTGACGATTTTTGATGCGTGCAGCTTCCGGTACTCCCCGATTCGCGCTTACCATGCGCCCGACTCGTATTACTGCAGGGAAGAAGTCTGGCGCCGTCGTCCCGACTTCAACGAAAAGGAATTCACCCCATGTTTGAACGGAACAAACTGGTTCCAGAATTGATGGTCACGGATCTGCAGGCCAGCCTCGCGTTCTGGGTCTCCTGCCTGGGGTTCAACATCGCTTATCAACGCCCTGAAGATGGCTTCGCCTACCTCGACCTGAATGGCGCTCAAGTCATGCTCGAGCAGGTTGAACCGAATGCAGGCCAGTGGCTGACGGCGGATCTGAGCAAGCCTTTCGGAAGAGGCGTCAATCTGCAGATTGACGTTGAGGCGGTTGCCCCCATCATCGAAAGACTGGGCACTGCCCAGGTCTCACTCTATAAAACCTGCAAAGACACCTGGTATCGCGCTGACGATGTCGAAGTCGGCCAGCGTGAATTTCTCGTTCAGGATCCCGACGGTTATCTCGTAAGACTGGTAGAACGTCTGGGCGAACGTCCTGTTTGCCCGATTTGATCAAGGAAGATAAAAACAATGAAAAACGCTTTCCGCATCCTGCTTCTGATCTGCTTTTCGGCCAGCGCACACGCTGACGAAAACCCCATCGGTTTCCGGACCGCCACACTGCTGGATGCGCACAACGACCGTCCGCTGGAGATGGTCGTCTGGTATCCCGCCAAGACCACCGCCACCCCGCAGTTGATTGCCGACGATATTGTGTTCGTCGGGACGTCTGCCGTGCGCGATGCACCACCGACTACCGGTGAGCATCCGTTACTGGTGCTCTCGCATGGTTATCGAGGGAACTGGAGCAACCAGGCTTGGCTGGCTACCGCCTTGGCCCGTCAGGGTTACATCGTGGCGGCGGTCAACCATCCCGGCACCACGACGCATGACCGCAGTCCTCAAGCCGCTGCACAGTTGTGGCAGCGACCTGCCGACATCAGCCGCGTCATCGATGCAGTCACCGCTAGGCCGGAGCAACTGGGTGCCGTTTCGATGCGGCGAATTGCGGTAGCCGGCCATTCACTCGGCGGCTGGACCGCCCTCGAAATCGCCGGTTCACGGTTCGATCCCGAGCGCTTTGCGAAGGACTGCGCAGCCCATCAAAAACTGGCCAGTTGCTCGGTCTACAAGACGATCAACGTCGCCGACACGCCAGAATCGAAGAGCCGGATGAGCGCCGACTTGAGCGACAAACGCGTCGGCGCGATCGTTTCACTGGACCTGGGCCTGTCACGCGGCATGACCGATACAAGCCTCGCCGCGCTGC
Organism: Pseudomonas allokribbensis; assembly: GCF_014863605.1. Classification (NCBI taxonomy): domain Bacteria; kingdom Pseudomonadati; phylum Pseudomonadota; class Gammaproteobacteria; order Pseudomonadales; family Pseudomonadaceae; genus Pseudomonas; species Pseudomonas allokribbensis. The sequence goes on along the minus strand of NZ_CP062252.1, from coordinate 2,928,616 downwards.
CGATTCCGACACTGGTGATTGGCGCTGGCGTACCGTCAGAAGACCTGCCCGCCCAATTGGAGTCGGCCAACCTTGCCAAGCGGCTGCCTTCGGCATCGTCGCAGTATGTCGAGATCAGCGACGCCAGCCATTTCAGCTTCATGGCATCGTGCAAGCCCGGCGCAGTGGAGTTGCTTGAAGAAGACTCGCCAGGCGACGGCATCATTTGCGGGGATGGCGGCGGCCGTTCGCGTGAGGTGATCCAGCAACAGGTTGTGGCATTGATCGACGGGTTTCTGACCCGGTCACTTGCAAACTGATGACGGTGTTGCCCGCGCAGCACCGGGCGGCGCTTGATGAGTTTGAAAGGGCTGAATAACAGCGGGTTTTGACCAAGGTGACTCTGGATGACGGAACGGCAATGGATGCCTATGTCTACGCTCTCAGGTAGGCAACTCCACCACAACGGATACGCCCTGCTGCGCCGGGCCATTCCGACGGCGTGGCTGGCCAACCTTCACACCGCGTTCGATCTCGGCGTAAAACCTTCGAGCGAATGGCCCGTGCCTCGTGGCATGGACTGGCGCCATTCGCTGCTGGACACTGACCCGACCGTTCAGGCCGTGTGTCGATTGCCACAATTGCTGGCGGTGGTGGGCGAGTTGATCGGCGAACGCTTCTTCCTCTCCCAGGTGGAGGGCCGCGAGCCGCTTGCCGGTGGCGGCCATCAACAGTTGCACCGAGACTTGTCGACGCAACGCCCTGGCGACACCGTCAACGCGCTGGTGTACCTCGACGATTACGGTCCCGACAACGGCGCAACCCGCATCGTCCCCGGCAGCCATCGCCCTGCACTCGGCGAGCCCCCGTTCGATTTCACTGACGAATCCCGCTCGGTGCAGCTTTCCGGCCGTGCTGGCGACATCCTGATATTCGATGCCGACCTGATCCACGCAGGCAGCTTGAACCCGACCGGCGCACGCCGTCGCACCCTGTTGATCACCTGGTTTTCTGAATCGCTCTACGCCACACACCTGGAAACGGTGAGCCTTAGAAACATACAAATGGACACGACCGAGCGGTTCGATCCGGCGGACTTCGTCCTCGATCCCCAGAACTGAAGCAGCCACCCGCCACTGAAGGAACATGACACCCCATGGACGACACCACGCAGTACAGAATTGCCACCGCTGAAGATGCATTGATCGTTTGCGAACTGGGCCAGATTCTCAACGCCGTCCACCACGCAGCCCGCCCCGACATCTACACCGCCACCACCGAGGACTTCGCCCGTGACCTGCCGCACTGGATGAACTACTTCGACAAACCGGGTCAGGTTGTCTTCATTGCACACGTCGGTCAGCAGCCCGCAGGCTTCATCGCTGCCAGCCTCTCGGCCAGCACCAGCCCGCTGATGCAACCCATGAACATCGTGCGCATCGGATCGGTGTGCGTCGCCGAAGCCTTCTGGGGCAAAGGCATCGGCCGTCAATTGATGGAGCGGGTCAAAGGCTGGGCCATCGAACACAACGCCCAAGAGTTGAGATTATCGGTCTGGCCGTTCAATGAACGCGCGGCACGGATGTATGCAGAGTTCGGGTTTGAGAGCCGCACCGTCGATATGGGTATGCGTTTGTCCCCGGTATGATCAACGCCGACCATGTCACGACGTGTGCATTCTCAATGCGCACGTCGTGACGCAGCCTCGCTCATTGCACGCTGATGTACTGGAATTTCGCCTGGGCTTTTTCTACGGCACTGCGCGCCGCATCCTTCTGACCTTCACCGCCCGCGTAATAGATGCGCATGCCATTCAGATCGAGCGACTCAAACGCATTCTTGATGATGGCCACGTCGAGTGACGTCCCCGCACCGATGATCAAGAAGCCGCTTTCGCCGGCAGACTTGGCGATCAGCAGTTGTTGCTTGAGCAGCGTGGCGTTGGCCCCGCCTCCCGCTGCAATCGCCAGATTGTCGGCGATCAGGCCGTGACTCTGGATTTTGGTTGCGGGCAGGCTGACCTTGTTCTGCCCGGCAGGAAGGGTCATGACATGGGCGTCGGCGGCTTCCCGGTAAATGGCGTCGTCGCTCTTGCCGTGGGATGCACAACCGGCCAGAAGGGCCAATACAGACGCAGCAATCAGTAATTTCACGTTCTTTCCTTGTGAGTGTGGCTCCATGAACACGCAGGATAAGGGAGGCTGCCGTTGGTCAGCAATTCATTTGACTTGATTGCCTTGAGCAACTATATAGTTGCTCAAGGCAACTATTTGAGCACCCACCATGTCCACGCCCCCTCTCATCGAACGAGCCGACATCGTCCGCCAGTTCAACCGTTTCTACACCCGCCAGATCGGCGTTCTGCAGGAACACCTGCTGCAAAGCGACTACTCGTTAACCGAGCTGCGCATCCTCTACGAACTGGCCTCCGGCGGCGATCTGACCAGCGCCGACCTGCGCCAGATGCTGAGCCTCGACGCGGGTTACATGAGCCGCATCATCAGCGGCTTCGACAAAAAAGGCCTGATCCAGAAAGTCCCCTCCGCCACCGACGCCCGCGCCAGCCAGTTGCACATCACCGACCTCGGCCGCGCAATACTCGCCCCGCTGGAACAAGCGTCGCGGCAGGAAGTCATCACCCTGCTCGAACGCATGGCCGAGCCGCAGCAACTGCAATTGATCGAATCCATGAAGCAAATCCAGACCTTGCTCGAGGGCCGCCAACAGCCGACCTACCTGTTGCGCGACCCGCAACCCGGCGACATGGGGCTGGTGGTGCAGCAACAAACCGTGATCTATACCCGTGAATACGGCTGGAACTGGGAGTTCGAAGCGCTGGTCGCCGAGATCGTCGCCAAGTACCTTCGTGAGTTCGAGCCTGCCAGCGAACGCTGCTGGATCGCGGAAAAGGACGGCAAGGTGGTGGGCTCGGTGTTTGTCATCCGGCACGACGAAACCACGGCAAAACTGCGCATGCTGTTTGTCGACGCCAGTGCTCGGGGGCTGGGGATCGGCAATCGGCTGGTTGACGAATGCCTGAGGTTTGCCCGGGATGTCGGGTATAAAAAGATGATTCTGTGGACGACCAGCAACCTGGTGGATGCGCGCAAGTTGTATCAGCGGGCGGGGTTTGAATTGGTGGAGGAAGAGCCGATATTCAGCTTCGGGAAGGATCTGGTGAGTCAGACGTGGGCGATTGGGTTGTGAAGGCTCTGTTTCGTCTGATTCCGACGTGAAGCGCCCAGGGTTCCGACGTGTTCTGGTTATGCGGAATGTGACAGAGCCTTGGGTGTTTTGCTGTGTGTGTGATTAAGGAGACTGATATTTTGTCTAGTCCTGAAATAGGTTTACACCTGTTTCACTCCAGCGCCCGATGCATCGCATCGGGCGTTTTGTATTTCAAAGACAGGTGCGGACGCTCACGGTTGTAGATCGAGACCGACTCACTCACCATCTTTTTCGCCTGCATCAAGTCCTGTGGTCGCTGGAGCAAAAGCTCCGTCTTCAATATCCCGTTGACCCGCTCTGCCAAGGCGTTTTGGTAGCAGTCATAGCCGTCCGTCATCGAACACCTGATGCCGTGTTTCGCATGCAGCTCCTGGTACATGCCTGAGCAATACTGGCTGCCTCTGTCCGAGTGATGAACCAGCGGTTGTTCCGTCCGACGCTGTTTCACCGCCCGGCGTAGCGCTTGCGCTACCGATTCAGTGTGCAGGCTTTCATGGACGTGATAACCCACGATCTTTCGTGAAAAGGCATCCGTCACAAGGCTCAGATAAGCCACACCTTCCTGAGTGGGCAGATAGGTGATGTCAGCCACCCAGACTTGCTCAGGACCGCTTGGAACAATTTGGTCAGGGCCTGCCTTGAGTAGGTTTGGATGACGCCGAAAGCGATGATGGCTGTCAGTTGTCTTGTGGTAAGCGCGTTTGCGTGCCACCAACAAACGCCTTTCGCGCAGAATTGAAAACAACCGATCTCGACCCACTTGCAGCTCACGTCGAGGCTGACAATGCAGCAAGTAATGCAGCTTTCGGGTGCCCAGGCGTGGCTGTCGCTGACGCTTTTGCTGAACGAAATCGGCAACTTGCTGATCCAGAACGAACCGAGCCGCATCGGCGCGATTGCGCTTGTAGTAAGCCTGTCGGCTTATCCCCATGAACTGGCAAGCCCTGCTGATGCTCAGGTTTTGGATTCGTTTTTGGGCGAGGACTTGCCGGGACGCTTTTTTACGACAGAGAGACCGTAGTCATTTTTCAGCACGTCCACGACTGCCTCGAAAAACTGGGCTTTCTGATTGGACAGAGCCAACTGCTCTTCAAGCTCTTTGATACGTTGCTCTGGCGTCAATGAGCGGTTTTTGTCGGGCATAGACCCCATCCTCGGCGAGCCAATGTATGTGCCCGGGCTCCAATCCTGCCGACCGTGCTTGCGTAACCACATCAGAACAGTCGTTTTGCCTTGAATCCCGTAGCGCTCCTGAGCCTCTTTATAACTCAGCTCGCCTCTTTCGACCTGATCCACGACCGACAATTTAAAAGTCAGCGTGTAGTCTCGCTGACTACGCCTTTTAGCCGCTTCCATTACGTCCTCCTGAAAATAGATCAGAAGGTGTAAACCTTATTCAGGACGGGACATTTTCAAAAAATAAATCACTCCCCTTTCGCCCGGTCCCCTTTCGCCCGACAAGTGACACCACAACCGACCTAGCATTTCATATTAATGGGACTGATGTATTTTTCACCCCCCCTTTAACGGCACAGTAGTATTTTTATTGACCAAGCATCAAATGCCGTTAATATCAGAACAAATTCACCTACGACCAGAATGCAAGTTGTGCCTATCGCGCTCCATATGAAACGTTTTTATACATAATGCTAGGAAGTCGTAATTGATATCGGGGTACCAGATTATGTCGCTGACACCGATCACACTGCGAGCAATCGAGATTTCTGATATAGAAGTCGTCACCTATTGGTTGAAAGAACCTAGGGTCGCGGAGGAGCTAAGCTGGCATTTCCCCCTAACATTCGAAGGAACGAAGGCATTTTTCGATATGTTAGCGTCAGATCAAAGAAATAAAGGTTTTGCTATAGAAAATGAAGCCGGGGGGCTTGTCGGGCTCACAATGCTCTATGGCATTAATGACAATTCGCGTGAGGCATGGACTGGAACATTAATAGCGCCAGGGAACAGCCGACGCAGAGGATATGCGAAAGCATCTAGACTTCTATTAGCCGAGCACGCCTTCGGGGAGCTAAATCTAAAAAGATTATTATCTAAAATTTCAAGATCAAACATTGCTGCAGAAAAATTTCTCTTATCATTACCTTATTCTGAAATAGTAGAAACGGATGAATCTTATGATTTTAAAATCTTCGAACTCACGAGGAGTGCGTGGCGCCAATCAAACCATCCTATCTAGTTAAAACACGAAGATCAAAACTAATTCTAGTATGACCTGACGTATTGCAAACTGTTCCATGCCACCGAGTGGCCCCATTAAAGATAAAACAAGAATTTCTAGAAACCTCAACAGGTCGCGAGGAGTTTACCCCCTCATCACTGGCGTCGCCAACCCATAAGGAGTTCGTTCCGTAGCTATCAGTGAGCGCTGTCCATATGTTGACTGCGTGCTTCGGAAGACCATACTGAGCGTCTCTGTGAAAACCTCGTGCGCTCTGTTCGTTCGCACACCAATAAAATCTTTCTAAGAAACCCCTGGTATCCAATGTTCCCGCTAACAGCTCATGCTCTATGGAGTTAATAAGTTCAACGGAAAAGTGCGCTCGAAATGTTGGCGAAGACTGCACGTAAACTGCTTTTCCGACTTGCGGCTCCACTACCTCTTCTAAATAACGAAACAAAATTTCTCGAATCTCATCGACATGAATATCGCATTGACTTTGAAAAAATCTCACTTTCTCCACATAATTCCCTAAGTTAACAGCCATGCGGTGATGCAGATGCTCGAGATCCGTGGTACCCCATAAGCTCTCCATCCAAGCCCTAAATGGGTATGCCAATCCTGAAAATCTTACTACTGCCTCAAATTCTGATTCACACATAATAAATTATCAGCTTCATCTTTCGTGACAGGCTCCATGCGGATATTGTCTAGCGCGGAGCCCAATCCTAACGCCGTGAGTTCCTCAATATAAACTGGTGCTAGCTTTTCTGGGGGGGCATATAGAGTGTCGATTCCAGAAAGCTTGATAGTCGCCAAATCGGAAATTCGTATCCACTTGATGACCGGATCACATATCGCGAACTGAGCTGCCTCGTAAATAGCCACCTGATGATCACCATTGTATGCGGTCAGCAAATAATCGACGAGCCGCTGTGTATTTCTCCCGTCAAATCCTGCGAAGCTATATCCCAAATCACCGACGCAAGCAATCTGCCATATCACAGTATGCAGAGTTGGATCGAGCGTGCGTTTTCTCACGACCAAATCTGTTGCCTCATAGATCAAGCAGCCTCTCGAGGGGTCAAAGCCGAGGTCGCAGAATAGGCAATCAAGTGATGAAACGGCGGGAAGCATTTTAGCTTGGTAACCCTCGTCACGAGCGATTGCTACTGCGCGATGTCCAGGGTTAACAAAAATTCCGGGATGGCCGTAATACACGACACAGACTTGTTCGCCGGCTCTCACATACTCAAGAGTTTTAGCAACCATTTGTCTGTAGGTCTCAGTCCTCGGCTTATCCTCACCGTAGTAAACATACAGCGATTCGTGATTTGGATTCAAATTCATTATTAGCCGCTCCGTAGGAGCATCGGCCACGCAATACAAAACTTTTGTCGCGGCTTCGATCCATCCTTTTGTCTCTTCCGAAACGTGCCCGACAGAAATCCCACTTCCAACCACAACAAGCGAGCCCCGATTCGTCATGTTATCTTATCTCCTGGCCGCGACTAATAAACAATTGACCACTCGCATCTTTGAATAGTTGATTTGGAATCTCAACCGTTGATTGGTCGACTGTTATATGAATCTCGACAACCGGCTCGATTTCGATCAGCGCTGGATTGAATTGCAGAGTTCGCTCAGAAGTAAATTGAGCCTTACTTTCAGACTCATGCTCGATTGATATAGCATACTTCCGCATCTGCGAGGCTATTCCCGAACGAACGGCCTCCTTCTCCTCCTCTGACAGTAACAATTCATTCATCACGTGCTCTTTATTAGAAATAAATCGCATCAACGTCGCTGGACGTGACGTTGCCAATAGGAAGTCGGTAAATACAGTAGACATTTAATTCTCCTTTCTTGTTACAGCAGACCAATCCGACGAGATTGGCAGCGTTTGAAAACCACAGCCAGATCGCCTCCAATAAAATTCCCAATCACACCTTAGTATTAGAATTAGAATTAGAATTAGAATTAGAACCTGACCTCACCCCTTTGAATGTTTTTTAGCAGACAGCGCTAAAATTCAAAGATTTTAAGCATTTCACAAAATATCGCACACTAACGCTTGCTTAAAACTTTGACCCTCTTAAACAAACTCGCGAGACACTCCCATACTTTCGCCCATCCATCCGAATAGCAGGGAAAGTATCACCCCCAGCATATCCAACTCTAAATTTTCGGGATATTACTGAAAGTACAAAATAAAGCCTTTATCTCTTGCCATTGTGAAACAGGTTAGTTTAATAAATCGAAAAGGCAAGCCATCTACCGTAGTATTTTCGTGTTAATTAAATGAGACTGGCATAAACTGTTGAGCATTTATTAGAAACAGGGAACTGATATATTTTTCAAATAATAAATCAGTCCCCTTCCACTCCTGCCGCATCCGTTGGGTCGTTCGTGATGTACTCAGGTGACCTGAAAGCTACCGCACTCAATCAGATCAAGCGCGCCCTTCCAGAATCTCGAATGAGTTATCAAGGGGCGCGTACCCAACGGTTTTTCTGGTCTGATCAATTGAAAGCCGTTTGTAGCGGTTATCCGAGACGCCATGGACAACATGGAATCCGCTCAGCTCGGCCTCGACGCATCGCTCCAGTAACGCAACGACATCCCTGTAGCTGATAAACGCAGCCACGTCCCGGGGGCTGTGGGTTTCGCCAGCGTGAAATCTGGCGACGTTTGCAATACGGACCGCGATTGTCGTCATTTGACCATCGTTTGCATGCATCGAAGCCAGCGCTTCGCCAAACGCTTTGCTCACCCCATAAAGGTTGCCTGGTTTCGGTGCCATCCCTTCATGTATCTGGACGTCTTTCGGATAACCCTCAATCGCCTGGGCACTGCTCGCAAATATGAAGCGCTTGCAGCCTTGAGCTTTTGCGGCGAACAGCATGTTGTAGGTGCCGATAATATTCACAGGCAGCAGCGAAGACGTGAAGTCGGCGTCCGGGTTCGGATCAGCAGCGAGATGGATCACGGTGTGTATGCCTTCGCAGGCTTCGAGAGAACTGGCTTGGTCCCTGATGTCGAGAGAGAAACGTTGTGCCGATTCCGGGAGTGTTGCGACGTCCATATCGGCCAGGCGCAAATCGGATTTATCGTCCCGCGCGGTCCAGAAAGCTCTGCCGATCTGGCCCGAAGCCCCCGTGATCAAAATTTTTGGCGTGCTCATGTCCGTATGTCCTTATGGTAAACCTCACGCCAGCCTCTCAGGCTTGAGACCGGTTCACAACGTTAAGGATGAGTGAAAAGTGTGAACGCCAAATATTGTCTATGGAGGAGAACAGGTTAGAACCCTGTAAGACTGGGCAGTACGAAAAAGCATCGATACACTCCCCCGCTTACCACGTTATGAACGGATTCGAAATTGCGCCGGTTTTCAGTTGTTCTAATCCTTAGCGTCGTTGCATATATCGTTGTTACCTTCTTTATCACGCTGTGGCGAAGCCCTTTTAACCTCACCACCTTGATCGCTTCAGCCTACGAGGATGGCCTGGTAGTTGGCCGCAACCCTGGCAAAGCTGCCGAGTGGTATTTGAGCGCAGCAGAAAAAGGAGATCGTCTCGCGCAGTTCAAGCTCGGCCTCATTGAATATTACGGTCGAGGTGTTGAAGTTGATCGACCAAAAGGCCTGCAGTTGATAAGCGAATCGGCTGAGCACGGTAACCCAGACGCCCAGTATTTCATGGGTGTTTCGAGCATTGCGGGCCTGGAAATACCGAGGGACTTTACCCAGGCCGCTACATGGTTTCGCAAGGCTGCAGAACAAGGTCATGCCAAATCTCAACGTCAACTCGCCTCCCTTTATTACAAAGGTAGTGGTGTCGAAGCAGACCCTCGGCAGGCTTTCAACTGGGCCAGCAAAGCAGCCGCTCAGGGCGATAACGAGGCTCTGACATTACTGGGTAACCTCTACTTGTTTGGTCACGGCGTTTCAGCAGACCCTCAACAAGCCGTGAAACTACTTACCCAAGCGGCCACTGCCGGCGATAGCCAGGCATCCGGAATGTTGGGAGCGGCTTATTTCAACGGCGTTGGCACAGGCATTCCCAAAGATCTGCCTGCCGCATTGCATTGGTATACCCGCGCAGCCGAACAGGGTGACGCCAAGGCACAGTTCGTCCTCGGCAACCTCTACAGCAGTGGCACTGATGTGCCGGTTAACTACCCACTGGCGAATCGCTGGTTGTTGCAGGCGGCCCTTCAAGGACACGCTGTTTCGCTCGTTACCCTTGCCGTTCATCTCGATAACGGGCAAGGCTTCGAGAAGAACAAGCGCAAGGCTTGCGGGTTATTGCGTGTAGCGCTCAAACAGACACTGCCTGACAATATCGCAGGCCCCATGCGCGTGGAGCTTGAGAAGGAAGAGAAGACACTTTCGCCGGAACAACTGACCGAAGTACTGGCTATGGAAAAACTCTACTCAAGCCCAGCGGGTCTCAGGGAACTGCAAGGTGATCTGACAAGCGAACAGATAGCGAAACCCGCTGAGCCGACAGGCTGAATTCGGTGGAAGCCAGCATCCCGGCCCTACTCAACCCGGAGCTCCGTATGAAGATCGGCCTCATCTCCGACACCCACAACCTCCTGCGCCCCGAAGCCCTGGCCGCGTTGCAAGGCTGCGATCAGATCATCCATGCCGGCGACATCGGTAACGCGGACATCCTCGCGCAACTGGCCAAAATCGCCCCCGTCCATGCAGTGCGCGGCAACAACGATCTGAACAGTCCGTGGGCCCAAGACCTCCCCGACCTCCTGAGCGTAAACCTCAACGGCTGGTCAACCCTCCTCGTCCACGACATCGCCGACGTCCCCACTGACCTCGACCCCAACGTGAAACTCATCATCACCGGCCACTCCCACAAACCCCGAATCGAATGGCGCGGCGACCGGCTCTACGTCAATCCGGGCAGCGCCGGTCCCCGGCGTTTCAAACTGCCGGTCACCCTGGCAATCCTTGAGATACAACCTGACGCCATCGAACCCCGCCTCATCTCCCTGCTGGATCCCCCCGCCTGAAACCGCTACCGTTCCCCCATCCAGAACAGGAAACCCACGTGCCATGTCCATCGCCGATAACCTCCTCGCCTTCACTTTCGCCGCCACACTGCTGACGCTGACACCCGGTCTCGACACCGCGCTGGTTCTGCGCACCGCCACCGTCGAAGGCAAGCAACAGGCCTTGCGCGCTGCGTTGGGCATCAACGCCGGTTGCCTGTTGTGGGGTGCGGCGGTGGCGTTCGGCCTCGGGGCGTTGATTGCGGTGTCGGAGCTGGCCTACAACCTGTTGAAGTACTGCGGCGCGGCTTATCTGGCGTGGCTCGGGTTGAACATGTTGTTGCGCCCTCGCCGCTCGTTGGCTCCCGCCGAGGCCAACGGCAAGCCGGGGGCCAACTGGTTTCTGAAGGGCATGCTGGGGAATGTGCTCAATCCGAAGATCGGGATTTTCTACGTGTCGTTTCTGCCGCAGTTCATTCCGCAAGGGCAGCCGCTTGTGCCCTGGACGTTCGGGCTGGTGAGCATTCATGTGGTGCTCGGGTTGCTCTGGTCGCTGGTGTTGATCGGCGCGACACAGCCCCTGTCCGGGTTTCTGCGACGGGAGAAGGTGATTCGCTGGATGGATCGCACCACCGGGATGATTTTCGTGCTGTTTGCGGCGCGACTGGCTTTCAGCAAGCGCTGAATCGCCCGAACTTACGGGGTCAAAAAACAAGAGGGGGATTTTGAATAAGTATTCAAAATCCCCCTCTTCGTTCAATCGCTGAAAGCGCGTTACTTCACAGCCATCGCTTTAACCTTGTCAGTGCACACGCTTACCAACGATTTCACCGGTAGCCGCGTCTTCCAACCATATTTCCAATCGGTTGAGACCCACATATTGCGAACGGGCGATGATCTTTTGACCGGGTTTGCCTTCGAACTCCAGATCGGCAAACAGGAACTGCAACGGCAGATTGTATTCCAGTTGAATCGTGTACTTCCCCGGGATCAGCACAGCACGCTGAGGCGAGTCATTCTTGTAATAGTAAGTGGAGAATGGAATGTTCCCCACTTTCTTGTCGTTGATTCTAATGATGTTCAGGTTTGGCTCGCCGTCCCCCCAGGAGCGCTGAGGCCTTCCGGCATAGGTATCGGTTTCGACGACGGTGTAACGGGTTTCGTCGCTCGGCTCACCGGACTGTACGTTCGAATACGCAGGCATCTCTGCACAACCCTGCAGGCACAGCAGCAGGATAAACGTCGGTATCGCAATCTTGATCATTGATAAATCTGCATTGATTGAAGATGAAAACTTGATGTCCTGGCAGTCGACCAAGTCAAAGCACGCGTTGTTTCGCAATGAAGGCCACATGCTATCACTCACCCCGAAAAAGTCACCCTCGCGGGTTGTGGATTGGCGAGCATCTGGCCTTCAGCCAGCGCCTGGGCTGGCGATAACCTGGTAAGCGTTTTACCGGCTGATGAAGACCCGAGAGCCACATGATGAACTACGATCACCCCATGAAAATCCACTTCCCCACATTCTGGTCACAGGACTCCGGCATCGATTACAGTGCCCCGGTACTCCACCTCCACGACTTATTGCCACGTGTTGGCCAAACCACATCGGCCCGTTTTGATCAAAGCGAACTGATCCGCACCGGCGAAACAATTCAGGTCATTTGGTGCCCGCCGGTATCCGACCTGAATGGCTGGGATGGACAGCCTTCGGAAATTGCGCAGAGCTACCTCCTGACCGCCAAAGTCGTCGGCACTGCCCCCTCAGGCCTTTATCGATACGAACTCGAAATCCTTACGTGTGAGCGGTTTGTGAATGTATTGCGAGCGCTTGTGGAGGATTTGCAGACGCAGCAAAACTTCATACACCTGGATCGTCTGGCCTGGGATGAAGTGTCTTGGGCTGGCAGTGCTACTGTTGAGGAGTTCACCTACCTGACCGCCAGCACACCGCATGAAGCCTTCATGGAGTTGATCGTAAAAGTCATTGGGAACGAGGTCATCGGACTGTTTTCGCTGCACATCGATCCGGGCGGTGTTTTCTGCAGACTGGGCAGCAAGCGTCTGGCAGGTTCGGAACTGATAACAGTCAAACGGACGCTCGCCCTTGCCCGTCCACTGCACGACATCCTGGCCCTTTACCTTGCGTGATCCTCTCTGACAGCGTTTCCGCAGAGTTCATTAAAGAAGAGGCTTGCCCAATACATATGGAAATCCGTATATTCGGACAACCATATGTATTGAAGGCATTGTCATGCTCAATCCCGCCTCCGTTTTCAAATGCCTCGCCGACGAAACCCGCGCCCGGGCCACGCTGCTGATCACCCGTGACGGTGAGCTGTGTGTCTGCGAACTGGTCTGCGCGCTGGACGACAGTCAGCCAAAGATTTCCCGCCATCTCGCGCAGTTGCGCACCTGCGGCTTGCTGCTGGATCGCCGTCAGGGCCAGTGGGTTTATTACCGGCTCAACCCTGACCTGCCAGCGTGGATCCGCACACTGCTTGAAACCACCCTGGCCGCCAACACCGCGTGGCTGGAAGAAAACAGCGCCCGGCTCGATGCCATGGGTGACCGCCCGCTCAATACATCCGCCTGCTGCTGAGGACCGAACATGCGCGTTCTATTCATGTGCACAGCCAACAGCTGCCGCAGCATTCTGTCCGAAGCGATGTTCAATCACCTTGCGCCGCAAGGTTTCGAAGCGGTCAGCGCCGGCAGTTTCCCCAAGGGCCAGGTGCTGCCGCGCAGCCTGACCACATTGCAGGAGGCCGGCATTTCCATCGCCGGGTTGAGCAGCAAGGGCAACGACGCCTTCGAAGACAACCCGCCGGACATTGTCATCACCGTGTGCGACAAGGCTGCCGGCGAAGCCTGCCCCGTCTACTTCGGCCCGGCCTTGAAGGCCCATTGGGGGCTGGAGGATCCGTCGGAGGTGCGCGGCGATGAAGCCGCCATCAACGCAGCCTTCCACGGGACCCTCGCCCGGATCGAAACCCGCTGCCGGGCCTTCCTCGCCCTGCCCTTCGCCCAACTCGACCGCGATGCCCTCAAGCGTGAGCTCGACCGCATCAGCACGCTGTGACCGGAGCCGTCATGACCGACCTGCCCAACCTCGATCCATCACTGATTCAGAAAACCACCCGCGACGACGGACTCCACAAGCCGCGCATTCTGCTGTTGTACGGCTCGACCCGCCCACGCTCGTTCAGCCGATTGCTGGTGGAAGAAGCCGCGCGACTGCTGGAGCACTTCGGAGCCGAGACGCGGATCTACAACCCCTCGGGCTTGCCGCTGCCGGACGATGCGCCCGGCGACCATCCGAAAGTCCAGGAACTGCTCGAGCTGATGCAATGGTCCGAAGGCCAGGTCTGGTGTTCGCCCGAACGTCACGGCGCGATGTCGGCGGTGTTCAAGGCGCAGATCGATTGGGTGCCGCTGGCGCTCGGTGCGGTGCGCCCGACCCAGGGCAAGACCCTGGCAGTGATGCAGGTCTGCGGCGGTTCGCAATCGTTCAACGTGGTCAATCAACTGCGCGTGCTGGGCCGCTGGATGCGCATGTTCACCATCCCTAATCAGTCGTCGGTGCCCAAGGCGTATCTGGAATTTGACGAAGGCAATCGCATGAAGCCTTCGGCGCTGTACGACCGGGTGGTTGACGTGATGGAGGAACTGGTGAAATTCACGCTGTTGCTGCGTGATCGCCCGGACCTGGTGGATCGCTACTCGGAGCGCAAGGAGTCGGCGGAGGAATTGATGCAACGGGTCAATCAGCGCTCGATCTGAAAACCTGAATAAAAAACGGCGCGATGATTCGCGCCGTTTTTTTTTACGTCACAGCCTTACTTGCTGATCGAAACCAGCGTCGCTTTGCTGCCCTCCATCCGGAACGAAAACTTCACCCGGTCCCCCACCGCCAACCCGGCCAACTGTTCCTCAGTTGCCGCAAACCCCATGGTCATCGGCGGCCACTGCAACGCCGCAACCGCACCATGAGCGATGGTCACAGTGTGCTTCGTGGCATCGATGGCCTTGATCGTGCCTTCGGCATTCGCGGCCGGAGCCTGTTGAGTGGCGGCCTGCATCTGCATGCCCTGCATGTCGTCCATCTTCATGCCGGGCATGTCCTCGGCGTGGGCAGTCAATGCAAACGCAACCAGCGTGCCGGCAACAGTGATCGGGATCAGTTTCATGAGGTTTTTCCTTCAGGTTGGAGGGTTTCAACGGACAAGTGACGACGGCGCATCAGTCGATACGCCGCCGGGATGACGAACAGGGACAACAAGGGCGCCGTGACCATGCCGCCGACCATGGGCGCGGCAATGCGGCTCATGACCTCGCTGCCGGAGCCGCTACCGAGCAGAATCGGCAACAGACCGGCGATGATCACGGCCACGGTCATGGCTTTCGGACGCACGCGCTGCACAGCGCCTTCGCGAATCGCTTCGACCAGTCCGCGCTCGGTGCGATCGCCGAGGTCTTCGCGTTCAGCCCAGGCGTTTTTCAGATAGAGCAGCATGATCACGCCGAACTCGGCGGAGACCCCGGCCAGCGCAATGAACCCGACCCCGGTGGCGACCGACAGGTTGTAGCCCAGCAGGTAGAGAAACCACGCACCGCCGCTCAGGGCGAATGGCAACGTGGCCATGATCAGCAGCGCCTCATCGAAGCGGGCGAAGGTCAGGTAGAGCAGCACAAAGATGATCAGCAGCGTGGCCGGCACCACGAGTTTCAGGCGAGCGTTGGCCCGTTCGAGAAACTCGAACTGCCCCGAGTAGCTCAGGCTCATGCCCGGCTGCAACTTGACCTGTTCGCTGACCGCGCGGCGCAGATCAGCCACCACCGAAGCGATGTCCCGCCCCCGCACGTCGATGTACACCCAGCCGGACGGTCGGGCGTTTTCACTCTTGAGCATCGGCGGGCCGTCCGTGACCTTGATCTTCGCCAGCATGCCGAGGGTGACCTGACTGCCCGAAGGCGTGTAGATCGGCAGCTGTTCCAACGCACCGGGCGAATCGCGCCACTCTCGCGGGTAACGGATGTTGATCGGGAACCGCGCCAGCCCTTCAATGGTTTCCCCGACGTTCTCGCCACCAATGGCACCGGCGACGATCGACTGCACATCACTGATGTTCAGCCCGTATCGGCCGGCCGCGATGCGATCGATATCGACGTCGATGTAGCGGCCACCGGTCAGGCGTTCGGCCAACGCGGAACTGACGCCAGGCACGCCTTTGGCCACCTGTTCGACGGCCTGAGTCGCTGCATCGATTTGGGCCAGATCGTTGCCGGCGACTTTCACGCCGATGGGGCTTTTGATTCCGGTGGCGAGCATGTCGATGCGGTTGCGGATCGGCGGAATCCAGATGTTGGTCAGGCCCGGCACCTTCACCACACGATCCAGTTCTTCCACGAGTTTTTCCGGGGTCATGCCCGGGCGCCATTGCTCGTGGGGCTTGAACTGAATGGTGGTTTCGAACATCTCCAGCGGTGCAGGGTCGGTGGCGGTTTCGGCACGGCCGGCCTTGCCGAACACATGCTCGACCTCAGGCACGGTCTTGATCAGGCGATCGGTCTGTTGCAGCAACTGCGAGGCTTTTTGCGCCGACAGTCCCGGTAAGGCCGACGGCATGTACAGCAGATCGCCCTCGTCCAGCGGCGGGAGAAACTCGCCACCGAGCCTGGAGATCGGCCATGCCGCGCTGATGAACACCAGCAGCGCCACCAGCAAGGTGAATTTCGGTCGGCGCAACACCGCATCCAGCGCCGGTTGGTAGATCCGGATCAGCCAGCGGTTGAGCGGGTTGCGGCGCTCATCCGGAATCCGCCCGCGAATCCAGTAGCCCATCAGCACCGGTACCAGTGTCACCGACAAGCCCGCTGCCGCCGCCATCGCGTAGGTCTTGGTGAACGCCAGTGGACCGAACAGCCGCCCCTCCTGAGCCTGCAAGGTAAACACCGGAATGAACGACAGCGTGATGATCAACAGGCAAAAAAACAGCGCCGGCCCCACTTCCGCTGCCGCGTCTGTCATCACCTGCCAATGGCGCTCGCCCTTGAGTTCCTGTCCCGGATTGGCCGCGTGCCACGCTTCGATTTTCTTGTGGGCATTCTCGATCATCACCACGGCTGCATCGACCATCGCGCCGATGGCGATGGCAATCCCGCCCAACGACATGATGTTGGCGTTCAGCCCCTGATGGCGCATCACGATAAAAGCGATCAGCACACCCACCGGCAACGAGATGATCGCCACCAATGAAGAGCGCAAATGCCAGAGGAAGATCCCGCAAACCAGCGCGACGACGATGAACTCTTCGAGCAGTTTGTGGCTGAGGTTATCGACGGCGCGGTCGATCAGCTTGCTGCGATCGTAAGTGGTGACGATCTCCACGCCGGGCGGCAGGCTGCTTTTCATGTCGTCGAGTTTGGCCTTGACCGCCGCGATGGTCTCGCGGGCGTTCTTGCCGCTGCGCAGGATCACCACGCCACCGACGGTCTCGCCCTGGCCGTCCAGCTCGGTGATGCCCCGGCGCATGTCCGGCCCGGTCTGGATCGTCGCGACATCGCCCAGGGTCACTGGCACTCCACCGGCGCCGAGTTTGAGCGGGATCGCCCGGAAGTCGTCGAGGCTCTTCAGGTAGCCGGATGCCCGCACGATGAACTCGGTCTCGGCCATTTCCAGCACGGCACCGCCGGTTTCCTGATTGGCCTTGCCGATGGCCTCACGCACCTGCGCCAGGGTGATGCCGAGACTGGCCAGCCGCACCGGGTCGGGCTGCACCTGATACTGCTTGACCATGCCGCCGATCGTGGCGACTTCAGCGACGTTGGGCAGGGTCTTGAGCTCGAACTTGAGGAACCAGTCCTGCAAGGCGCGAAGCTGTGCCAGGTCGTGCCCGCCGCTGCGATCCACCAGCGCGTACTGATAGATCCAGCCGACCCCGGTGGCATCCGGTCCCAATGCCGGTTTGGCACTGGCCGGCAGACGACTCTGGATCTGGCTCAGGTATTCCAGCACCCGCGAGCGGGCCCAATACTGATCGGTGCCGTCCTCGAACAGCACGTAAACGAAGCTGTCACCGAAGAACGAATAGCCGCGCACGGTTTTCGCCCCCGGCACCGAGAGCATGGTGGTCGTCAGCGGATAGGTCACCTGGTTCTCGACAATCTGCGGCGCCTGTCCGGGATACGGCGTGCGGATGATCACCTGCACGTCGGACAGATCCGGCAGCGCATCGATCGGCGTGCTCTGCACCGACCACACGCCCCAGGCCGTGACAAATAGCGTCGCCAGCAGCACCAGAAAGCGGTTGGCCACGGACCAGCGAATCAGCGCGGCGATCATGGCTGGCTCCCCGAGGCGTTCCCGTCCACCTCAAGCGGCTCGGCGACGATGCCCCTGAGACTGGCCTCGGAATCGAGCAGGAACTGGCCGGACGTCACCACTTCCTGCCCCTCCTCCAGACCTTTGAGGATCACCGTTTTGCCGTCGCTTTCCTGACCGAGACGTACCTCTACCGGGCGGTAGTGCCCCGCCTCTTCAGCGAGCATGACCAACGCGCGCTTGCCGGTGCGGATGACCGCTTCGGTCGGCACCCACAGCTTGTCTTGCCCGGTCGGGTGGTTCAGCCGCACTTGTGCGGTCATCCCCGGCCGCAAGCGTCCATCAGCGTTGGCCAATTCGACCCGTACGCGCAGGGTGCGGCTGTCGGGGTTGGTGTCCGGCAGAATCGCGCTGACCTTGCCGTTGAACACGCTGCCGGGAAACGCCGGCAATCGCGCTTCGATGGACTGCCCCTCGGTGATTGAGCCGGTCTGCGACTCCGGCACCGCTACGGCGAGCCAGACACTGCCCAGGCCATTGATCCGCGCCAGTGTTTCGCCGTTCGCCACGGTCATGCCGGTGCGCACATTGAGCTCCTGTACCACGCCGCCCACCGGGCTGGTGACGGTCAGGTTCGGCTGAACCTTGCCACTGCGTTCCACCTGGGCAATCAGGTTCGCTGGCATGCCGGTCAGTTGCAGCCGTTGGCGCGCCGCCGAAATCAGCTCGCGCTCGCCGCTGCGCTTGAGGGCGAGAAACTCGGTCTGCGCCGCCGCCCAGTCCGGTACGAGAATGTCTGCCAACGGCGCGCCTGCCGCCAACACATCCCCCGGTGCCCGGGCATAAACCCATTCGACAAACCCGCTGGTACGCGTCTGGATCACCGCTACATCCCGCTCGTTGAACGCCAGTACGCCCGTCACATCGAGGCTGGAGGCAAAGGCCCCGCGCGTGACCTTTGCCGTGCGCAAGCCCAGATTCTGGGTCAGGCCCGGATCGATGCTGACCGTCGCATTGCCTACGCCGTCGCTGGCGTATCGCGGTACCAGTTGCATGTCCATGAAGGGCGACTTGCCCGGTTTGTCGAACTTCTGCTGCGGATACATCGGGTCGTACCAGTACAGGGCTTTCGATGTGGCACCCTGCTCCGGAGCTGCGCCGGGTTCGCCGTTCATGCGCTGATAAGCCACGCCGTAGCCTGCGGCAACGCCCACTGCGAGGGCGAGACCGGCCAGCCAGAAGCCATTGAAATTGGGTCGGTTCACAGGCGGGTCTCCCCATAAGCGAAGTGCAGACGCGCAGCGGTCAGCGCGCGCTGTTCTTCCACGTCGATCTGTTGGAAGCGAGCCTCAATGAGTTCACGGCGGGCGCTGACCACCGCGTTCAGATCGCCCTTGCCGGCGCGATAACTGGCCAGGCTCAAGTCGACTTTCTCTTTGGCCAGCGGCACGAGGCTTTGCTGACTGCGCAGCAGCGCCCGGTCGAGGCGCGCGTAGTCGGCCAACTGGTTTTCCAATTGCTCGGTGTGCTCACGGGACAGGGCTTCGCGCTCGGCTTCCAGTTGGCTGAGTTCGGCTTGTCGGGCGGCGATTTTCGGGTTCTGCCGCGTCTCGGGGAACAGCGGCAAATCCCAGGAAAACTGCACACTGACCATGTCGCCAAACTCGCGGCCACGGTGCTGGTAATCCACTTCCCAGCTCCAGTCGGACTTTTTCTCGGACACCGCCTCTTGCACCTTCGCCTGCGCTTCGCGGGTCATGGGCGCAAACGCGGCCAGTTCGGGATGGTGTTGCAGTTGATGGTTGAAGGTGGCGGGCTCGACCGGCCATTGCGGCAAGTTGCCTTCGGGCCTGTCGTTGGCGGCTGCACCGATCCAGCGTTTGAGGGCCGCTCGGGCCTGGGTGCGCTCCAGTGTCAGGTTGTCTTCCTGCTCCGCCAGTCGGGCGGCTTCCTGCTTCGGCGTCACGGCGTCGGCAGGTTGCGCGCGGCCGCCAGCGATCTGCGCCCGGACGGTGTCGGTCAGCATACGGTTTTCCTTGTAGAAGTCCTGAAGCAAACCCTGTTTGCGCTCCACCGAATAACTGCCGAT
This sequence comes from Pseudomonas allokribbensis, assembly GCF_014863605.1. NCBI lineage: Bacteria > Pseudomonadati > Pseudomonadota > Gammaproteobacteria > Pseudomonadales > Pseudomonadaceae > Pseudomonas > Pseudomonas allokribbensis. Next base: position 2,908,807 of record NZ_CP062252.1, on the reverse strand, counting down.
CCAGGCCAGTGCCGTGGCCTGACGGACTTTCAGGCGCTCGACGCGACGCTCCGCCGACGCACGTTCAATGGCCGCGTCGGCGACCTCGATGCGCGCCTTGCGCTTGTCGCCGTTGGGCATGTCCTGGCGCCAGCCAACCATTTGCATGGTCATGAAGTCCTGGTTGAGGCTGTAGCGATCCGGGCCGCCAATGGGATAGTTCTGCACGCCCAGCACCAGTTTCGGATCGGGTAACTCCCCCGCCGGGATGGCGGCGCTGCTGGCGGCCTGGATTTTTGCGTCTTGCGCATTCAGCGACGGCGCATGGGTTTCCGCCAGCCGCAGCGCTTCATCGAGTGTCAGCGCGGCGGCAAAACCCGGCCACGCCAGCACGCTTGCCGCGAGACTGGCCACCAACGGCCACCCCGTGCAATTGCACTTGAATTTCATGTTTACGACTCCTGTGATCGTCCGCTGCGCGCGGTGAAAAACACACGCACAACCAATCCACTCCGCCTGGGCGGAATGAGCTTCGAAGGGAGACAGGAATCAGACGCGGGGCGGTCGCCAGACCCCGGACGGGGTCGCTACAGGCAGGGAATCGCTGAAGAATGAAAGCGTCACGGGGCTGAACACAGTGACGGGCGGCTTGAGGATCGAGACCTGCAGCACGCCGCCGGTCTTGCACTCCTGGCCTGGCTTGCAGGGGGTGCCATGGTCGGCAGGACTTTTCATGTCCTTGCAGCAATCCATGTTCATGCCGTCCATCATCGCCATGCCCATGGCTTGCATCGGGCAGGGTTCTGTCGGCGCCTGCACGCCCGCCATCCCACTGAGGGGAAGCGCCAGGCTGATCAGGAAGATGAGACAAAACCGCAGGTAGCGTTTCATGGCCGGGAGTTTAGTCGCGAAAAAGAGTGCTTTCAATTCGATGCCCGGCGATATCACCGGACACGCATTAAGCCAGGATTAGCAGCAGAAAATGATGCAGCAGGCGCCTGATCACCTAACCTCATTGATTGTGTGATCAACCGGAATCAGCCAGTCCCATGCGCAATGCATTGATGTCATTGGTATTCGTCGCTCTGACCCTGCTCGGCCCGGGCCTGACAACCGTGTCGGCCGCTGACTTGTCGAGCACAATCGACATCGGCGCCCCGCTTCCCGGGGTCGGCCAAAACGATCTGCAAGCGCTGCAACAACGCCTCGATGGCCTCAAGCAGCAAATCTCGTCCGCCAACAACTACAACCAGCTCGAAGGCCCGCAGGATCGGGTGCAGATGTTCATTCTGGACATCGACCGGTTGTCGGCGTCGCTGCTGCCGCAGCAGGCACAACTGACCGTGCAACTGGGCGTATTGGGGGCGACGCCGGCGGAAACGGTAGCCGCTGAACAGGCCGATATCGCCGCACAACGGGCGACGCTGATCGAGCAGAAGAACAAAGTCGACACTGCCCTGAAGAACCTGGCGACACTCAAGCAGAACGCCACCGACCTGATCACACAAATTGCCAGCATTCGCCGTACGTTGCTCGAAAGCGAGCTGACCCTCGGCACCGACAGCATCCTGAGCCCCGGCTTCTGGGCTCCATTGGTCGATCCCGACCCTGACGATCGCCAGCGCCTGCGTTCATTCGTCGATCAGATCCAGGAAACCGGCACCGAGGCCTGGCAGCCAGGGCAACGGTTCTACACCAGTGTGCTGGTGGTGCTGGCCTTCATCATCTGGACATTGGGTCGCCGGCTCGCTGACCGCTGGCTGGCGTGGGTGTGCATTCATCGCATGCCGGAAGGTCGGCTGCGCCGCAGTTCCCTGGCGTTTGCCTCGGCGCTGGCGACACTGGCGACCACCGCGATTGCCCTGGAGTTGCTGTATTACGCCTGCACGCGGCATGTGCCGTTGCCACCGATGCTGGCGACGTTTTCCGACGAGTTCCAGAAAGTGGTGTATGCCTGCGTGATGATCACCGGCCTGAGCCGCGCGTTGCTGTCCACCGAGCACCCGTCGTGGCGGCTGCCGGTGATTGCCGAGCCGGTGGCACAGACACTCAAGCCGTTCGCCCGGATCCTGTCCGCCACGCTGCTGGTGCTGGTGACGGCGGTGCAGGTCAGCAACGCGTCCGGCATGAGCAGCCAGATCGTGATCACCGGCCGGGGCGTGATTGCGCTGGTGGTGCTGGGCATCGTCACGGTGCTGCTGATGCGCGTCGGCAAGGTGCGCAAGGCGCTGGCGGCGGCCGGCGATGCGCAGGTGACGGGCAACACGTTCGCCGGCGTGGTCTACACCATTGCAACGCTGGCGATGGTCATTTCCCTGGGCGCGCTGTTGACGGGGTATGTGTCGCTCGCGCGGTTCATTACCTACGAACTGGTGTGGGCGTTTATTGTTTTCTCCGGTTTCTACCTGCTGATGCAGTTGCTCAAGGACAGCTGCGAATACTTCTTCTCGCCCCGCCACTCCAGCGGCAAGGCGCTGAAACAATTGCTGGGGGTCGGCGACCGGCGCCTCGAACAAGCCTCGACCCTGCTGGCCGGCGTGGGCCGCGCCGCGCTGTTGCTGCTGGCGGTGATCACCCTGTTCGTAGGTGGCATCGGCACCACCCTCGGCCAACTGGCGACCAACATCGGCGCGATTCTCGGTGGCGCCGGCCTGCGCAAACTGAACATTGTTCCCGGGCATTTGCTCAACGCGGTGCTCGCGCTGCTGATCGGCATTTACCTGATCCGCGCCCTGCGCCGCTGGCTGGACAACGAATTCCTGCCCAAGACCGACATGGACCCGGGCATGTGCGCCTCGCTCAGCACGCTGTTTTCCAATATCGGTTATGCGCTGGTGGTGTTGCTGACGCTGTCTTCGCTGGGCGTGAAGTGGACCAATCTGGCGTGGATCGTCAGCGCCCTGTCGGTGGGGATCGGTTTCGGCTTGCAGGAGATCGTGAAGAACTTCGTCTCCGGTCTGATCCTGCTCACCGAACGCCCGGTCAAGGTCGGCGACCTGATCAGCATCAGCGGCGTCGAGGGTGACATCCGCCGGATCAACGTGCGTGCCACCGAGATCCAGCTCAGCGACCGCTCCATCGTGATCGTGCCCAACTCGCAACTGATCTCGCAGAACCTGCGCAACGTCACCCTCGGCGGCAGCGCCCAGGGCGTGGCGACGCTGGAGCTGATGTTCCCGCTGGACATCGACCCCGAGCAGGTCAAAAACCTGTTGCTCGACACCTACAAAGAACACGAAACCATCCTTGGCAAACCGGCGCCGTTCGTGCGGTTCAGCAAGCTCTCGCCCGATGGCATTACCCTGACCGTGACCGGTTACGTCGACAGCCCGCGGATTGTCGGCAAGACCAAGAGTGATCTGTTGTTCGAGATTCTCAAGCGGCTGGGGGCGGCAGGGATTGAGTTGGCCAAACCGGTGCAGCCGAGTGCCTGATGCGGTTAAACCGGCTGAAAGCGCAGATCCTCAGCGGGATGTGGACACTTGCGGAGCCGAACGCTGTTGAGTGAAGGGCAACTTCACTGAACCCAAGGCCAGCGCCAGTAGAACCAGCAAGATAAACGCCCAATCAAAGGGGCCAGGGTGTTGGCCGAGAATGACCATCGAACTGACGATGCCAAATACCGGAATCAGCAGCGACAACGGTGCCACGCGCGAAACCGGGTATTCACGCAACAGCAGGTTCCATCCCCAGTAACTGAAGTGCGTCGCGGCGTACACCTGGAACGCGAGTGAAAACAGCGTCATGCCATTCAGTTGCGAAGGCAGCGCATTGAAAGGAGCGGAACCGTGTAGCAGCCACGTCAACAGCAAGAGCGGGATGGGTGGAAACAAACTCGCCCAGACGACGAAGGCAAAGATTTCACGCGCTCTGGAAACCTTGATGATCACGTTGCCCATGCTCCAGGCCACTGCGCTGCCAATCACCAGGGCAAAACCAGCCCTCGGTACATCGCCGGGACTGCACAAGACGATCCCCACCAATCCTGCAGCAGCCAACACACTGCCAATCAACTGAAGCCGTCCCAAGCGTTCTCCAAAGAAGAGCACGCCCCAGCCCAGCGTGAAGAACGCGCTGAACTGGATCAGCAACGAGGCGCTACCCGGCGGTACGCCCCATGAGATCCCCTGATTGATCAACGCCCACATCGCGACACCGAAGATCAGTCCATAGGCCGCGATCCATCCGAAGGCAACCTGCGGACGCTTGACGAAAAACACCCAGGGCAACGCTGCCAGTGCGAAACGCAACGCCGTCAACAGCAGAGGGTCGATACCGGCCAGCCCGAGCTTGGTGACGGGGAAGTTCAATCCCCAGACAGCCGTTACCAGGACGGCGAGTAAAAAGTGCTTCTTTTGCATATTCAGTGTTTCCCCAGCGCATAGCGGAAATGCTCGTGCCAGGAGAAATATGCAAGCAATCGACCTGGCCTGCTTTCAGTCACAGGCCAACTTTCATTAATATCGGGCCATGCGCGAAAAAACCGTACCGACCTACCAGAGCACACCCCGCGATGCCGTCGTGACCGCACGTGACTACGCGGATGGAACGCTGTTCCCGTTGCATGACCACCCGCGTGGACAGTTTGCGTATGCTGCCAGTGGCGTCATCACCGTCTTTACCGATCACGGCAACTGGGTCGTCCCGCCTCAGCGCGGCATATGGGTCCCGGCGCAACTGCCTCATTCCATGCAGATGCGCGGCCCTGTCACGCTCCACAACACCTATATCCGCAAACATGCGGCGCAGCGTCTCGGGCTGGCGGATCAGTGTCAGGTGTTGGACGTATCGCCGTTGTTGCGCCAGTTGTTGCTGAAGGCAATCGATGTGCCTGCGCGCTATTCCACTCAGGGGCGCGACGGTCATCTGATGGGGTTGTTGCTGCACGAAATTGCCGGGATGCCCGCGCTGTCACTCAATGCGCCGTTGCCGACAGAACCGCGTCTCGCGCGGGTATGCCGCGAATTTCTGACCCAGCCCTCGCTGGAGGTGGGTATCGACGAAATGGCCCAACGTGCAGGCATGAGCCGCCGAACCTTTACCCGACAGTTTCGCGTGCACACGGGCATCAGTTACATCGAATGGCGACAACAGGCCTGCCTGCTCTCTGCGGTTGTGCAGTTGGGAAAAGGCCAGTCGGTCACACAGGTCGCGATGATGTTGGGCTATAGCAGCTCGAGTGCATTCACAACGGCTTTCAAGCACTTGCTGGGAGAAGTGCCCAGTCGATACTTTGCAGAAAAATCTCTACTTTAAAGGGGACAGATTTATTTTCTGGAAAATCAATCTGTCCCCTTTTGGTCGTTGAAGTGCCGTGTCTGATTGCTATAGGATCTTTGCAGGAGATGGCATTCCTCCTCAAACCGCCTCGTGCTGATGATGCCTACGTGAACCCTGGACAGGGTGCGTAGGCGTGTCTGCTTCCCTGTCCCCCACTACAGGACAGGATCATGATTCCCTTTATTCAACCCGCTGTTTTTTGCTTTTCCCCTCCGCTACCTGTTTGGCCGCAACGGTCTGAAGAGGTAAGCCCGGTATGCTGAAATCACTTCTGGTCATTGCCGTGGGTGCGTCACTGGGCGCCTGGTTGCGCTGGATCCTTGGCATGAAACTAAACGCCTTGTACCCCGCGATTCCACCGGGCACCGTGGTTGCCAATATGGTCGGCGGCTACATCATCGGCCTGGCTATCGCATTCCTTGCCGCCTCCCCTTCGCTGAGCCCCGAATGGCGGCTGCTGATCATCACGGGCTTCTGCGGTGGCCTGACGACCTTTTCTACATTCTCGGCTGAAACCGTTGCCCTGATTCAGGAAGGCAGACTGCTCTGGGCGCTCGGCTCGATTTCATTGCACGTCGTCGGTTCGCTGGCAATGACTGCGGCGGGACTGTTGTCCTATCAATTGATAGGCACGCGTTAAGGAGACCGAAATGAAAGGTTTTCTGGTGATTTTCTTCACTCAACAAAACCGTCGTCATCAAGGAAAGATGCTCGGCGACTGGATTGTCGATCTGGCAAAGGAACTGGGCCTGCGCGGTGCGACCCTCTCCACTGCCATCGAAGGTTTCGGCCATACCGGGCGACTGCATTCCTCGCACTTTTTTGAACTGGCGGATCAGCCGACGGAAATCCGAATGGCGATCACCGAAGAAGAGTCCGACAGACTGTTCAAGCGCCTGGAGACGGAAGATTTCTCTGTGTTTTACATAAGGACGCCGATTGAAATGGGCTTTGTCGGCAGAAAGGCCGATAGGCCGCCTCCTTCAACCCATGGCGCCCCATGATCAAGCCCTGAACAAGGACAAAAGCGGACACGGGACAAAAGGGGACAGATCTATTTTCTGAAAATAAATCTGTCCCCTTTTCGTACAGTCCCCTTTTCGTTCACTCAGTGGAAACGACCAAGACCTGAGCCGCTTCAGCTTCCATTTTCAACCGGTCAGCCTTGCTGATGTACTTCGGCTTGTTGCTTTTCGGCGCCAGTTTGGCGTTGGCCTTTCTGGATTTTTCCTTGAAGAGCTGTTGCAGTTTCTTCTGACGGTTCATGGTGTTTTGCCCTGCTTGAAAGTTGTTGAATGATATCAGCCCTGAGTCGGGTTCAAGCGAGCACTTCGGTGATCCACCGCACCTGCCGGGCCAGGTCCTGCACCTTCTCTTCGCACACGGCATGCCGCGCACGCCCGAAGTGGCTCAGGGTCTGCTGTTTATGACGCAGTCTGTGCTGCCACTTGCTGACAAAAGCCGGGCTGCGCGCCTGCATCTGCAACGGTCCGAAGTAAAGTTCCTCAGGGGTGTAGGCCACCGGCCCGTCGCGTTCGGCAACGATGATTTCGTAGTCGAAGCGGTTTTCCCGCAAGTACTTTAATACTTTAAAGGGGACAGATTTATTTTCTGAAAAATAAATCTGTCCCCTTTTGGTCTTGTCCCCTTTTGGTCTTCGCCTTGACGCTTGCAAGCGCGGATTTTCAGAATGTATTTCTCTGATGAGGGGACTCAAAGGCGTCCTGTGGAAATACGGTGTAGTAGGTCCCGAGGCAGTCGTTTCGACAGCGCCACCGGCCGAATTATTTAACGGGTTTGCCTTCGATAAAGTCGATATTATATTTCTCGCGAAACATCTTGTTCCGCCTTGCAAACTCAAACTCCGCCTCAGTGGCTATTTTAGCCTTGAGCTCCGGGCGCAACTTTAATGCTTGATCAATGTGCTGCATGATTTCGTCAATCTCTCTCTCGAGCAGCGATAAAAAGCAGGCTTGATTCCAGTGAAGTTGATAATCCTGAGTATCCCCGGATCTTTCAAGAAGAAGAGCTTTCGAGTTTGCCTTTAGAGCCTCGTCATACTGTTTCAGGTAAAAGTGCTGTAGCGCTTTCAGTCCCCACGCCCTATCGGAACTTTCGATCTTTATGGCCTCCTCAAACATCTTCAACGCCTCTTCATGAGCACCCTCCGCTCTATTAAGCTTTCCTCTCACCATTAGATTTTCCGCCATAAGGTATGCAATATCTTTTTTATCATGCCGAGACTCAACCTCAATCTCATCAACCTTTGCATTTGTTTCCCTTAACTGATTCAAAATCTTTCTAGATATATTATCAATAAACGACCTGGAGGAAATTGCTGCAATAAGAGAAAACCCGAACAAAATAAATTTACTCTTGTCACCGCCATCAAACTGCGTAATCAAATTACTCGATATCATTTGCAAAAAAACAGGCATCAACGTAGCAGCAGCGACTCCAACACTGATGGATTTAAAAAAATTCCCCTTCAGAAACGGTACATCCTGATCCTTGGGAGTATTCGAGTAATTAATCAGACCACCAAAAAAACCCGCAGATATAATTATCGCCAAAATCGAATAGTCAGAGTCCATTGCATTTAATCCTCGCAGAATTTTTAGCGCGCACCATCCGTTTTTTTGTAGCCGTGAGCAACCGCTCATCGAACACAAACGTTGTTCAGTTTTGCTCTGTCCTATCGCTGAGTTTATTCGATCATTGGCACTACGATGGGACGGTCTCTGACGGCAGATAAAAGTTCATACAGGAAATTAGACATTCGGTCATTCCAGATATCCGTGTGTCCTTTCATGACCGATACATCAGTGCGAATGTTGGCTATCGGAAACCTGTAGGGCATATAACCCTGCTCCACAGCACCTCGCTTAAGATACTTGTCTCCTATCACCTTTTCACAGTCACCCGGTTCCTCACATCGCGTCCACAGCATCGATGGCACATCAACTAACCCATCGACACCTTTTCTGGCTGGAATGCAATAAGTCCTGTTGGGATTGAGTGCTTTCAAAAGGCTTGGCTGTTGGTCTTGGGGTTCACACTCTTTAACAATCAACTGATGAGTGATGAAAGGTTCGTACTGACCGACAGCCGTTGTGTCCAGGTTCCAGTAATCGTGGTTGGGATGATACTGAAATAGTGTCCCGAACGTTCTGCCCAGCGGGAATGTCGTTTTCGTGGCCCAATCTGCCGTGGTTGTCACGATGACGAGGCTTGGCCTTGTTTCGGCGCTATAGTCGTAGGAACGCGCCATATCAAACAGTGGCTTCAAGCGCATGGCTTCAAACGCAGGGTTAACCAGCACCACCAGATCAGCTACTGACAGCATTTTCGCGCCGCCCCCGCCCTTGGCATCTCGACGAATCTGATCTCCCAAAGTCTGGTATATCGATGAATAGAGAATAGCGCCGCCAAAACTGTGACCAATTATCACCAAACGTGATTCAGGATTCTCCTCACGAATATTCGAGAGTTTCCTCAGCAATTCAGAAACGCCACCGCCAGCACCAATGTTTTGTGCGGTAGATTTCCTGTCCCAAAACGTCAGTACATAGCTGCTGAATCCGACTAAAGGGGTGTCCGTATCAATGGAGTCGCCTCGCCACGACAAATACATGCCAACGGTCTTTCTACCCTTGCCGGTAAGGTTGGCTCGATTGATCAGTTTTTGAAAATTATCAACGTCTTCGTCTCCCGGCCGGGATGAATGGTGCCAGCCGTGAATATAGACGACCACATCACCTTTCTTATTAGCCGTGTCACTGGCAGCAGATACGCCAGCATTGAGTTGTTGACGGCTGAAGGCATTGCCGAACTCATCGAATTCCACAAAATTGATGCAGCTTTCGTTATTGCTAATGCTTTCGCACTGCCTGGACTTGCTGGCATCGAAAAGCGGATTAGGGGCAAGCTGGCCGTTTGCCAGAGGGGGTAGATCGGGGCTGACACGGAAAGGACCTTGAGGCATACAAGCGCTGAGGAGTGCAGCGATCAGCATGAACGCCAGAAACCGGCCTGCTCTGCTCATAAGTTCCTCCTTGAACACGGCGATAACAAGGTGCCATCAACCAAGGGTAGCCGATAATTGATTGGCCACCTCAATTTCATCATGAATCAATGCAGAACGAGCACGCCGCAATTCAGCAACACGCCATGGAACGTGTTTCACTTCAGCACGTCGGTGATCCACCGCACCTGCCGAACCAGATTCTGGACTTTCTGCTCGCAAACAACATGCCGCGCACGCCCGAAGTGGCTCAGGGTCTGCTGCTTGTGTCGCAACCGGTGCTGCCACTTGCTGACAAACGCCGGGCTGCGCGCCTGCATCTGAAACGGTCCGAAGTACAGTTCCTCAGGGGTGTAGGCCACTGGCCCATCGCGTTCGGCGACGATGATTTCGTAGTCGAAGCGGTTTTCCCGCAAGAGTTCCTCGCAAAGGATCCGGTAGTCGTTGTCCATCAGCCATTGGCGCAGGGGTTGCTCGCCGCCGTTGGGTTGCAGGATCAGGCGTTCGCGGCCGCTCAAACGTGCCTTGCCTGCCTCGAGAATGTCGCGGATGGTCTCGCCGCCCATGCCGCAGACGCTGATCGCGGTGATCCCGTCTTGCGGCTCGATCGCCATCAAGCCATTGGCCAGGCGCACGGTAATCAGTTGGCCCAGATCATTTTCACGCACAGTGCGCTCGGCCGAGCGGAACGGCGTCAACGCCATCTCCCCCGCCACCGCCGCTTCGATGGCGCCGCGACGCATCAACGCTACCGGCAAGTAGCCGTGATCCGAGCCGATATCGGCCAGGCGCGCACCGGCGGGTACCTGCGCGGCTACACGCTCCAGGCGCATGGACAATGTCTGTTCGTTCAACCGCTACCCCTTTTCACCTTGAGCGTCCGGCACCAGTGGCCGGATCGGGGCGCGATTCTGGGGGGCTACACCAACACCGTCAACCAAGCCGACAACAGCAGCAAAAACGCCAGCCCGGCATTCATTCGCCTGAATGCCCGTGGTGAACCAAAGAACCGCGCACTGCCCACCCCCAGCAACGCCCACGCCGTCATGCACGGCAAGCAGACCAGCAGAAACACAAAGGCCAACAGCACCATCCGTGCCTGTTCGTCACCGTTCCCGCCAAACACACTCACCACCGCCACGGCCATCATCCAGACCTTGGGGTTGATCAATTGCAGGCCGGCGGCACCGAAAACGCTGAAACTGTCGTCACCCGATGTTGAGGAGTCCAGCGATGGCGGCGTACTGCGAAAGATCTGCCACGCCAGCCAGCTCAACCACAGCACCCCGGCCCCGGCCATTGCCTGCTGCACGCGGGGATAGCGCAGCAGCGTTTCACCCACACCGAGCCCGACAACCAGCACCACCAGTGCAGCCGACACACAGGCACCAAGGATGATCGGTAGCGTAGCCACCATCCCGCGCCGCGAGCTGTGGCTCATCACCAGAATATTGGTCGGCCCCGGGGTGATCGAGGCAACGAAGGAAAACAGCAGAAAGGGTAACAACGATTCCATGACAGGAACTCCGAATCAGAACAGGAGGCCATGGTCGCGGTTGCGAGACGTTCAGTCTGGAAGGTTTGAGCAGCGCTTGCGGTAGTCGGCCGGGGTCAGGTGATAGGCGCGGCGAAACCAGCGGCCCAGATGGCTTTGATCGGCAAACCCGAGCGCGCTGGCAACATTGGCGGGCGTTTCGCCCCGCGCCAGCATTTGCCGGGCCCGAGCCAGCCGCAACTGGATCAAGTAGCCATGGGGCGCCAGACCGAAGGCCGACTTGAAAGCCCGGGTCAGACGAAAACGATCAACCCCACAGGCCCGGGCCAGATCATCGAGTCCGATATCTTCGAAAGCATGAGCATGCAGATAATCCCGCGCGACCTGAGCCACCCGCGGCAAGCGCGGATCGAACACCTGACGCTTGCGCCAGTCGAGGTGGGACGTCAAAGAACCCAGCAAGTGGTCGACAGCGCTCTGCCGGACGATGCGCAAATCGCCGTGATGCAGGGCTTGAAAGGCTTGATTGATGGAAGTGGCCAGGCGCGGGTCCTGGCTCAGGGTGTCGGCGAACCCGAGCTGACTGTTGTCCGGCACGTGTTCGAACAGCGCAAGCAACTCGCGCTCCAGCCAGTGCGGATCGAAATAGAGCATCGAGTAAGTAAAACCCTCCTCGGTCGGCGCATGCCCATCGTGGATTTCCCCCGGCTCCAGCATGATCACCTTGCCCGGCGTACTGAAGTGCCGCACGCGCCGGCAATCGAACTGCTGAACACCTTGCTCGGTCACGCCCACCAGAAAACTGTCATGCCAGTGCGGATCGTAGGCATGGCCCTGGAAGTGGGCACGAATCGACTCGATCCCGGTGTCGGCATCCTGGGACAGGTCGATCCAGTTGCGTTTGTCCACGCAAGGCTCCAGAGAAATGGGTTCAACGGCTAAATTACCGCGCTTCACGCCAGCGCGTTTAGAAGATTTGTGCAGCCACCGACGCATTGCAACGGGTTTGTATCTCAGTGTGTACGACCCCCTCCCGGATACACCCGCCTGCATCTGGCGCGCAAACCGGAAACAGCGCGGATACATCGCCGGGCTTTACTGGACTCCAGTTCAGAAGGGTTCACCCCGAACCCGGCCCCCGTCGATTGCAAAGGAGTCTTCCCATGAAGCATGCACTGCACACCACCGCTAACGGCAACACCCGTCGTCGCCTGCTGGGCTTGTCGATTCTCGCCACCGCCCTGATGCAATTCGGCACGTTCGCCAACGCACAATCGGCGGCGCCGCAACCGGTCAAGGTTGAAGCCGTCAGCGTGAAAGCCGACCTGCCCTTCGGCGCGTTGAAGCATGTGAAGGCCGGCGTACTGGACGTGGCCTACGCCGAAACCGGCCCGGCCGATGGCCCGGTGGTGATTCTGCTGCACGGCTGGCCCTACGACATTCACAGCTACGACGAAGTCGCACCGATTCTGGCGACCAAGGGTTATCGGGTGCTGATGCCGTACGCCCGGGGTTATGGCGACACGCACTTCCTTTCCGACAAGACTGTGCGCAACGGTCAGCCGGCGGCGCTCGCCAGTGACGTGATCGATTTCATGGACGCGTTGAACATCAAACAAGCCGTGCTCGGCGGCTACGACTGGGGCGCGCGGTCGGCGGATATCGTCTCGGCGCTGTGGCCTGAACGCGTCAAAGCGCTGGTGTCGGTCAGCGGCTACCTGATCGGCAATCAGGCCGCCGGCAAGAATCCGCTGCCGCCCAAGGCCGAGCTGCAATGGTGGTATCAGTTCTACTTCGCCACCGACCGTGGTGCTGCCGGTTACGCCAAGAACACCCACGATTTCGCCAAGCTGATCTGGCAGACCGCCTCACCGAAATGGGCGCTGGACGACGCCACGTTCGACCGCAGCGCCAAGGCCCTGGAAAACCCCGATCACGTCGCCATTACCGTGTTCAACTACCGCTGGCGTCTGGGCCTGGTGCAGGGTGAAAGCCAGTACGAAGCGCTGGAACAGAAACTCGCCACCGCGCCATCGATCAGCGTGCCGACCATCACTCTGGAAGGCGATGCCAACGGCGCGCCACACCCGGCGCCCGAGGATTACGCCAAGCGGTTTACCGGCAAGTACGAGTTCCGTCTGATCAACGGCGGCATCGGCCACAACCTGCCGCAGGAAAGTCCGCAGACCTTTGCCAAGGCGATCATCGACGCCGACCACCTCTGAAGCGGCGCACAAAAACGGCTCGTTACTTGACGAGCCGTTTTTCTTTGGACGGTCGATAACCGAAATAGGCGCTGTAGCACTTGCTGAAATGGCTTGGCGACACGAACCCGCAGGCCACCAGCACGTCCACCTGGGACAGCTCGGTGTGTTGCAGCAGACGCCGGGCTTCGGTGATCCGCAGCTCCATGTAATAACGCTGCGGCGTGGTGCCCAGCTGTTCCTTGAACAGTCGCTCCAGTTGACGTCGGGATCGACCGGCATACACCGCCAGTTGTTCCAGCTCCAGTGGCTCTTCGAGGTTGGCATCCATCAGCTTCACCACTTCGCGCAACGGTGCGCTGACGCAGATGTTCTCGGCCGGTTTGATTCGCCGGTAGCGCGATTCCTCGAACGCCAGAATGTCTTCGATCCCTTCGACAAGCGCCTTGTCGTGCAGGCTCTTGATCCAGTCCAGCGCCATGTGGAAGGCGCCGGACGGACTCGAAGCGGTCAGCCGATCACGGTCGATCACATAAGGCTCGCTGCTGACCTGCGTGGCCTTGGAAATTTCCGCCAACGCCGGCCGATGTTCCGGGTGGATCGCACAGCGATAGCCTTCCAGCACCCCTGCCCGCCCCAGAAACCAGGAGCCGTTCCACAACCCGGCGAGTATCACTCCCGCCTCGGCGGCCATTTTCAGCAGACCGATAAACTCGTCGCTGGCCTTCAATTCCGTGCGGTAACCGCCGCAGATCACCAGCAGGTCCAGCTCCTGTATCGCGCCCGCCTCCAGTCGCGCATCCGGGCGAATGACCAGACCCAGATCGCTGATCACCTCGCCATCGCTCAGGCCGAAGGTTCGCGTGGAAAACAGACCGGGGCGCAGCAGATTCGAAGTAATGATTGTGTCCAGCGCCTGGGTAAACGCTGGCAGGGAAAAATGCTCCAGCAGCACAAAACCCGTGCGGGTCATGCGCCCCGCCCCGGAGGAAGGCTCGTTCAGGTAGCGAAGGTTCTTGCCCTTCATGCCACCGCTGAATTGGCGTCGTTCGATCAAGGTGTGGTCCATCGGTTTCATTGTTGTAGCGCCATGCTAACCGCCGGGGCGGCAAAATACTCGGGAATGAACGCAATTCGCCCCAACCGGCACGCGCGTGCCGATCGGGGCGAAAGTGACCTGCGGCGAACCGCGATGGATCAGGACGCGTCGATCCAGATGGTTTTCAACTCGGTGTATTGGTCATGGGCCCAGATCGACTTGTCGCGCCCGCCGAAACCCGACTCCTTGTACCCGCCGAAAGGCGTCGAAGCGTCGCCCTCGCCGAAGCAGTTCACGGTGACGATGCCGGCGCGGATACCCCGCGAGAGTTTCAGCGCATGGCGCAGGCTGCCGGTGTAGGCCGAGGCTGCCAGGCCATAAGCCGTGTCGTTAGCCAGGTTGATCGCTTCGTCAACGGAGGTGAACGTGGTCACGCTCAGCACCGGGCCGAAGATTTCTTCCTGGAACAGACGACTGTCACGGCCGACGCCATCCACGATGGTCGGTTCGACGAAAATGTTGTCGGCCGTATTGCCCCCCGCCAGCACCGAAAGATTCTCGTCCCGGGCATGGTCGAGGTACGAGCGGACCTTCTCGAAATGCGCCTTGCTGATCATCGAGCCCAGACGGTTTTCCGGGTCCAGTGGATCGCCCATTTTCCAGTCGGCCAGATGCACCTTAACGCGCTGGAGCAGTTGTTCCTTGATGTCCGTGTGCACGATCAGCCGCGACGAAGCCGAGCAGTTCTCGCCCATGTTCCAGAACGCACCGTTGACCACGTGCTGGGCGACCAGATCGACGTCTTCGACATCGTTCATCACCACCGCCGGGTTCTTGCCTCCGCACTCCAGCACGATGCGTTTCAGGTTGGATTCGCTGGAATACTTGAGGAACAAGCGCCCGGTTTCGGTGGATCCGGTGAAGCTGACCATCGCGACATCCGGATGACGGCCCAGCGGTTCGCCCGCCTCCTTGCCGCCGCCGGGCACCACGTTGAACACACCGGCTGGAAGCCCCGCCTGATGCGCCAGCTCGGCCACGCGAAGGGTGCTCAGGGTGGTTTCCTTGGCCGGTTTGACCACGATGGAGCAACCGGCGGCCAGCGACGGGCCGATCTTCCACGCGAGCATCAGCAGCGGGAAATTCCACGGCAACACCAGGCCGACCACGCCGATCGGTTCGCGTACCACCATGGTCACCGCGCCGTTACCGGTCGGCGCAGTCGAGTCGTAGATCTTGTCGATCAGCTCGGCGTGCCAGCGCAGGGTATGAATCGTTTCGGGCACGTCGATGTTCTGGCATTCGCGGATCGGTTTTCCGCTGTCGAGGCTTTCCAGCACCGCCAGTTCATGAGAGTGGTCTTCCAGCAATTGGGCGAACCGCAGCAACACCGATTTGCGCGCCGAAGGCGCCAGCCCTTGCCAGCGCCCGTCTTCGAACGCGGCCTTGGCGGCGGCGACAGCAACGTCCACGTCCTGGGCACCGCAAGCGGTAATCTCGGTCAACACCGCTTCCGTGGCCGGGTTGGTCGTGGTGAAGGTCTTGCCGGACAGCGCGCTGCGAAACGTGCCGTTGATGAACGCCTGATTGCGAAACTCAAGCTTCGCAGCCAGTTCGCGGTATTGCGCTTGACTCAGAAGTCCGGCCATTTCAAACCTCCGCGACGATGCGCGCGACATTCTGTTTGAGGGTTTTGATCACGCTTTCCAGCACTTCCTTCTCGGACGCTTCCAGCGGCTGCATCGGCTTGCGCACGCCACCGGCACGCAGGCCGACCAGCTCGCTGCCGTGCTTGATCGACTGGACGAACTTGCCGCTTTCCAGCACATCCATCAGCGGCAACAGCGCCGACATGATCCGCCGCCCTTTGTCGAAGTTCTTCTCCAGAACGCAGGCTTCGTACAGCGCGATGTGTTCGGCCGGAATGAAGTTCGAACCGGCGCAAACCCAACTGCGCGCGCCCCAGGCAAAGAACTCCAGGGCCATGTCGTCCCAGCCGCAGGACAGCTGGATCGAGGGATGCGAATGCGCCAGACGATGCAACTGGGCGGTGTCGCCGGAGCTTTCCTTGATCGCGACGATGTTCTTGCAACCGGCAATCGCATCGAAGAACTCAGGGCCCATCGCTACGCCCATCCGCGCCGGATAGTTGTAGAGCATGATCGGCAGACCGGCAGCCTTATCCACGGCCAGCACGTGCGCGGCGATTTCCTTTTGCGTCGGCAAGGCATACGGCGGCGAGCCCACCAGAATCGCGTCCGCTTCGATCGACTTCGCATGCTCGGCAAAGGAAACCGCATCCTCGGTGCGAATTCCGCCCGTGCCGATCACCAGCGGAATCCGGCCGTTGATCACTTCCCTGGCGCGCTCGGCCACTTTCAGCCGCTCGGCGGTGGTGTGGGCGTAGTACTCGCCGGTCGAACCACCGATGACAATGCCGTGAACCCGCGACTCGATCAGGTACTCGAGCACCTCGGCGAAGGTCGAGTAATCGATCTGGCCATCGGCGGACAAAGGCGTAATGGCGGGGGTAAAGATGCCGTCAAAGTTCATAGGGTTTTCTCCAGTGTTTGCAGTGTTCAATCGCTAAGCCCTCGATGACTCGAAGACCTCATTCAACTTTCTCGACCGGCGCGGTACTGCCCCCACTTGAGGTTCATGTTCACCCCGAGGGAAAGAAACGGTTGCGGTGGATTGCCGTTGGGCCCCGGCCCTTGCAGCAGGAAATCGATCAGCTCGTCACGCTGCCCGGCCAGCCAGTCGGCCAGCAACTTGCCGGTGACCGTGCCCCGGGTGACGCCCAGGCCATTGCAACCCAGCGCGCCGTAAACGTTCGGCGCCAATTCGCCGAAGAAGCCGTTGTGGTTCCTCGACATGGCCAGCGCGCCGCCCCAGGTGTATTCGAACGGCACGCCCGGCAGCATCGGAAAGCGCTGATCGAACGAGGCTCGGTGACGGTGCACGAAGCGTTCGTTGTATTTGCTGTTGCTGCGCCCGTCGGGGTTGAAGCTGAAGCTGTTGCGGATCAGCAAGCGGTTGTCCGGTGTGCGGCGCACCGTGGTGCCGAACGGATCGGCCGGAATCGCGCCCCAGAACGGTTTGCCACCCAGGTGCGTCTGTTCTTCGTCGGTCAGCGGGCGAGTGATGCTGGCGTAGGTGTAGATCGGCAACATGCGGCCCTGCAGAAAACCGAAGCGCATGCCGAACGAGTTGTTGGCCAGGATCAGTTTGTCGGCGGTGATGCTGCCGTGAGCGTGCTTGAGCAAGGTTTTGGCGCCGTATTCCACTTCCAGAATCGGCGTGCGTTCGTACAAGGTGACGTTCGCCGGCAGACTGTCCGCCAGCCCTTTCACCAGCGCCGAAGGCTGAACCAGCACCGCACCGGGCGTGTACAAGGCCTTGCGATAAAAGTGCGTCCCCAGGTGCGAGGGCAACTCGTCCGCATCGATCATCTGATAAGGCTGACCGAGTTTGTCGAGCCCCCGGCGATAAGCCTCCAGCACCGCAATGCCACGCTCTTCGACAGCGGCCTGATACTTGCCGCAGGCTTTCATCTGGCACTCGATGTTGAACCGGTCGACCAGGCAACGCAGGATCGACTGGCCGGCCAGATTGAGTTTCAGACTGGTCCGGGCCAGATCGATATCGCCGATGTAGTCCTCGGCCCCGATGTCGTGGGGCAGATCGATGGCAAAACCGGCATTGCGACCGGACGGCCCCAACCCCACTTCCTGCGCCTCGACCAGCACCACTTCGTCATCAGGAAAACTCAGCGCCAGTTGCCGTGCAGCGGCCAGCCCGGTGAAACCGGCACCGACAATCACCCAACGGGCCGAGCGATGTCCCCGATGACCGGGCTCGGGGCTGCGTGGGCGGCTCAGGTGGAACCAGCCACAACTGTCATCATCGGCAGGTAGCGAACTGACTTTCATAGTGTTGAACCGTCTATCGTAGGGAGGACAAATCGAACCGGCTTACTTGGCCGCCGCGCGCGCATCGCTCAGCCAGCCGTCGTAGCTTTGCTGGTGGGCCTTGATCCATTCGGCGGCGTGGCGCTTGATGTCGGCGAGGGACTTTTCGCCCTGCTGCATCTTCAGGTTCTGCGCACTTTCGTCGGCGGTGCTGATGCTGACTTCGGAGAGGAACTTACGGGCCACCGGGTTCTTCTCGGCGAATTCCTTGTTCATGACGGCATTGATCGTGTCCACCGGGAAGCCGAGGTTTTTGCCTTCGTAGAAGGTGTCCTTGCTTTCCTTGCCGTCAGGCAGGTCGGTGTACGGCACCGGCAGCCAGACCACGTCGCGCCCTTCGACCAGCACGCTGGAAATCCACTGCGGCACCCAGGTGAAGAACAGCACGGGCTTGCCTTGCTGGTAGCGGGCGATGGTGTCGGCCATCAACGCGAAGTACGAGCCGCGGTTGTCGACGACGGTAGGTTCCAGGCCGTAAGCCTTCATGTGGTGCTCGACCATGACCTCGCAGCCCCAGCCCGGGTTGCAACCGGTCAGATCGGCCTTGCCGTCACCGTTGCTGTCGAACAGTTTGGCGATCTCCGGCTTCTTCAGATCCGACAGATCCTTGATGTGATAGGCGTCTGCGGTTTTCTTGTCGATCAGGTAACCCTGCAACACGCCCTTCATGATCTGCCCGACCTTGACCATCACGTCATCGCCGCCGGCCTTTTCATAAAAGGCTTCGTGCAGGTTTTCCCATTCATGCACGGTGAAATCCGCGTCGCCGTAAGAAAGCGCCAGGAACATCGCCGGGTAGTCGGTCTCCTTAGGCTGCTTGACGTCGTAGCCCAGTTCCTTGAGCCCGGCCATGACCACTTCACCGCGAAAACGCTCTTCGGCGATGGTCGGGAAAATCGGCGTGATCGACACACCGGCGCCGGGCTTGTTGGCGTCAGCCGCGTACGCTGCGGAACACAGGACCGTGCCCAGCAGGAAAGCAACCAGACTCGCCACGACGCTTTTCTTGAGATTTGCCAGTTTCATGTTTCACCACGCTTTGGAGTTTTGATCGGTGAGCAGAAAGGTTCAGTTAATGACCGCACGAGCAACGTTCTTCTTTTTCTTCAACTTCATGACCAGGCCGACCGGCCCGCTCTCATACCAGCGCTGCCCGGTGGCCAGATCGCTGCTGCGTTCACCCATGGCCTGGGTCAGGCGATCGAGGAACACCGCCAGCAACACCAGCCCTGCCCCGCCGACACTGGCCAGGCCCATGTCGAGGCGACCGATGCCGCTGAGCACCATCAGCCCCAGCCCGCCGACCGAAATCATCGAGGCGACCACCACCATCGACAGCGACAGCATCAAGGTCTGGTTCAACCCGGCCATCATGGTCGGCGCGGCCAGCGGCAGTTGAACCTTCATCAGCATCTGCATCGGTGTGCAGCCAAAGGCTCGCGCCGCCTCGACCTTGTCCGCCGGCACCTGACGAATACCGAGGTTGGTCAGGCGCACCAGCGGCGCGACAGAGAAGATGATCGTGACAATCACACCGGGCACGTTGCCGATGCCGAACAGCATCACCACCGGCACCAGGTACACGAACGCCGGCAAGGTCTGCATGGCGTCGAGCACCGGGCGGATGATCATTTCCGTGCGGTCGCTGCGAGCACAGAGGATGCCCAGCGGAATGCCGATCACCGCGCAGAACAACAGCGAGGTCAGCACCAGCGCCAGTGTGACCATCGCGTCGTTCCACACGCCGATCAGTCCGAGCCCGGTCAACGTCGCCACACTGAAGATCGCGATGCGTTTACCGCCGATCTGCCAGCTGATAAGCCCGGCGATGATGATGAAGACCGTCGGCGGCAACGAAAGCAGTCCCCACTGGACGCCGTCGAGCACCTGATCGACCGGCCAGCGAATCGAGCGGAAGACATCCCGGAAGTTATGCACCAGATATTTAAGGGCGGTTTCAACCCACGCCCCCAGAGGAATATTCAAACTCTGGAAGGGATCCAGAAAGTTAAAGTCGGACATGACGCTACCTCGCACTTGCGTACTGCGTGATCATTCTTTTTAAACAGAAGCGCTGTTAAACAAGCGTTCAGTTATTACCGAGACAACTTAAAAGATGCCCCTGCGAGATCGACCCTTTATAAAGTCCAACTTCATCGACCACCGGCATCGGTGTTGAAGAAGCGGCGACTATATGAAAGATCTCGCGCAAGGAAGCGTCGGCCTTGATCGGGGTTTGACGGGCCGGGTCATACGTAATGCCCGAATCGGTTTGCGCGATATCGCCTGCCCGCAATATCCGGCTGGTGTCGAAACCGTTGAAGAAATCCCGGACATACTGGTTCACCGGGTTGCACAGCAATTCACGGGGCGTGCCGATCTGCACCACGCGCCCGCCCTCCATTATCGCGATGCGATGGCCGATACGTACGGCTTCTTCAATGTCGTGGGAAATGAAAATGATGGTGCGATCCTGCTCAGCCTGAAGCTTGATCAGCTCGCCCTGCATCTCGCTGCGGATCATCGGATCGAGCGCGGAGAACGCTTCGTCCATCAGCAGGATGGCCGGATCGTTAGCCAGCGCCCGGGCCAGGCCGACCCGCTGTTGCATGCCGCCGGAGAGCTGATGGGGGAAGCACATTTCCTGCCCGGAAAGCCCGACCTGTTCAAGGGCGTCCATGGCCCGGCAGTAACGTTCCTTTTCGCCGACTCCGCTGATTTCCAGGCCGAAGCTGACGTTGTCGATGACGCTCATGTGCGGCATCAGGGCAAACGACTGGAAGACCATGCCCATGTCTTTGCGGCGCACCTGCAACAGGTCCTTGTCGCCCAGACCGGTGATTTCCCGACCATTCAGAAAGATGCTGCCGGCGGTGGGTTCAATCAGGCGATTGAACAGTCGGACCATGGTCGATTTGCCGGAACCGGACAAACCCATGATGACAAAGATCTCGCCTCGCTTGACCGAGAAGTTGGCATCGAACACACCAATGGCCTGCCCGGTCTTTTTGAATACTTCGGCTTTCGATGCACCTTCTTTTATCAACTTCATGGCCAGTGCTGGCTGTGAGCCGAAGACTTTATATACATTCTTGACGCAGATTATTTCGTCGGAGCGAGTCATACCTTGCCTCCATCGCGTTGTGCATATTCGGGTTCAAGCAACATGCAATCGAGCGAAACTGGTTTTAAGCGGCAGCGGTAATAGTCATATGTCGTCACGACGGGTTTCCTTTTATTATTTTTGGGACCCCAGGAACGAGGGACGTTTCAAATTTATTAGCATCCCCGCGCTTAATCCAACGACATTTATAGGGGCAAGTTGATAACGTCGGGTTATCGATCACGCCGGCATCCGCCCCTTGCAGCGGGCATCGCCCACCAGCGACTGCGACTATCCTTGCTGCGACGCCGGCATATCCCTGCGCGCAGGCTTGGGCTACCCTCGTCGCGCTTCGCCGGGGAGCCGTATCGTGAGGAGGCCGTACGAATGACCAAGCATGTCGACCCTGACACCATCTTGCTGAAGATGCCGTCCTTGAGGGCCGTAAAGGCATTTGTCGCTGCCGCCAAGTATCAGAGTTTCACCCGTGCCGCCGAAGCATTGTGCGTTTCGCAAGCCGCCATCAGCCGGCAGATCCGCGAACTGGAAAGCTACCTGGGGGCGCAGTTGTTCACCCGTGTCGGGCGGGCCGTCGAGCTCACTTCGGCGGGTGCGCTGTTTTTCGACGCCGCGCAGCTGTCATTCGTGAACATCGCCCAGGCCGCCGAGCGCATCCGCAGCAGCCAGTCCGGCAAGAAAGTGCTGACCATCTGCTGTTCCCCGGCGTTCTCTGCGCTGTGGCTGTCGAATCACCTGCCGGAATTCTTCGCCCAGAGCGAAGGCATCGAACTGAACCTGATCACCACCCAGAATTTCCTGACCATGGAACCGGGCGTGCAACCCGACGTGTTCATCACCAAGATTTCGCGCATCCGCGAAGGCTATCGCAGCTACCCGCTGTGCCACGACCTGATCTACCCGGTGTGCACGCCGCAGTACCTGGAGCAGCACCCGGAAATCTCGACCATCGAAGGCGTGCGCGATTCGGCCCTGCTGAACCTGAGCCCTTATGGTCGCTCGCAAGTCGCCGAGCATGTCGATTGGGGCGTGTGGCTGGCGTTTCAGTCCATCGACATCGACGACCGCCCGGCGACCAGCCCGCAGATTTTCAATGCCAACGACTACAACCTGCTGATCAGCATGGTGCTGACCCATCAGGGCATCGCACTGGGCTGGAATCACCTGGTTGCGCCGCTGTTGCAGCGCGGCTTGCTGGTGCGCCCGATTGAACAGGAAGTGCAGTTGCGCAACAGCTGGCACTACCTGAGCTGCCGAGAGACGGCGGACAACGAAGACGCCCTGCGCCGGTTTCGCGACTGGATCCTGTCGAAGTTTCCGCGCCGCTAGCCATCGGTTTAGTTATCAATTGCCCGATGAAAATGTCGTTGGAGCGGCATCACCTTCCTGACTCATTGTGGAGCGGCGCCGGCCGGGATCTGGCCGGTTCCCCTCACAGGAAGGAACTGTTGAATGTCACTCTACGAATTCTGCCGCGACTTTGATTTCCTCCAGGCGCCGGCCAAGACCCGGGAGATCCTGCAGAACAGTTTGCTGGATATCGTCGGCGTCATGGCCGGTGCTGCGTCCAACGACACCAGTGTGGCGCTGCGCCGTTTTGCCGTTTCACACTACCCCGCCGGCGAGTACGGCAGCCGCCTGCTGTTCGACGGTCAGCGCGTCAATCTGCTGGGCGCGGGTTGGGCCGGTGGCTTTTCCGCCGACAGCCTCGATGCCCACGAAGGCCACTTCCGATCCAAGGGGCACGCCGGCGCGACCGTGGTACCGGCTCTCCTTGCCCTCGCCGATGCCCTGCATCACCAAGGCAAGGACATTAGCGGGCATGAACTGTTGAGCGCGTTGTGCCTCGGTTATGAAACCGGACTGCGCGCCGGAACGGCCCTGATGGCGACCTCCCCGACCTACCACGCGTCCGGCGGTTTTTCGGCGATTGGCGTGGTCTGCGCCGGCGCCCGTTTGCTGGGTTTTGACGAGACGACATTCCGCCATGCACTCGGCATCGCCGAGTACTTCAGCGCCCGTTGCCCGATGATGCGACTGATCGCGTTTCCGACCATGTTGCGCGACGCCCACGGCAGCGGCGCCTTTGTCGGATTGAATGCGCTGTTGATGGCCAAGGAAGGTGTGACCGGTGCGCCGGCAGAAACCGTCGAGGACGCTTCGGTGGCCGAGCATTGGCTCGACCTCGGCCAGCGCTGGGAAATCGACAGCCAGTATTTCAAACCCTGGCCGGTGTGCCGCTGGGCGCAACCGGCGCTGACCGCGATGCTGCAACTGCAAAAGGAGAATCCAGCGCTCAATGCCGAGGTGATCGAAACGATCCGCGTCGAGACCTTCTACGAGTCGATGTGCCTGCAAGGTCATGCCCCGGCGGATGCCGATCAGGCGCAATACGCCCTGGCCTTTCCGCTGGCAGCGCTGATCGTCAGGGGCAAACTCGGGCCGGACGAAGTCACCGGCGAATCCATCCACGCCGCCGACATCCGCGCCTTGAGCGCGCGCATCGAGATTGTCGAAGCCGCCGATATTTCCGCGCGGTTCCCCAATGAAATTCTGTCGCGCCTGACCGTCACGCTGAAAAACGGCAGCGTGCTCGTCAGCCCGATCACCGCCGCACGCGGCGATCCCGAAACGGCCCTGAGCCGCGAAGAACTGGAGCAGAAATTCGACCTGTTCGCCTCAAGCCTCGGCCGCGAACGCAGCCTCGCGGTGAAACAGGCCATTCGCAATCTGGACCAGTCTGCGTCGGCCATCGCCACGCTCGAGCCGGTTTTCGCGCGCCCTCACCCATAACCTCAACGCATCGATTGCCCACCGGAAATGTCGTTTGTGACGGCTTTCCTGGCACAGATAGGCTGGAACCCGTTCCGGCCCTACGCGCATGACGAGGATAACAATGAATAACAACGACACCGTGGTTGACCTGATCGCCCAGCGCAAACCCTGGCACTCGCTGCCGGGCGCCCTCTACAAGGATGAAGACGTCTACCGCCAGGACCTCGAACAGATCTGGCACAAGGACTGGATCTTCGCCGGACATACGTTCGAGATCGCAAAACCGGGCCAGTACTTCACCCTGCAGATCGGCGATTACCCGGTCGCCGTGGTGCGCGGCAAGGACGGCGCAGTCCGCGCGTTTCACAATGCCTGCCGCCATCGCGGCGCCAAGATCTGCGAACACGAGCACGGCAAAGTCGCGAAGATGGTCTGTCCCTACCACAAGTGGACTTACGAGCTGGACGGCAACCTGCTGTACGCCGGCAACATGGGCCCGGATTTCGACAAGGCGCAGTACAACCTCAAATCCGTGCACTGCGAAATCGTGCACAGCTACATCTATGTCTGCGTCGCCACCAGGGCGCCGGACTTCGAAGGCTTTCGCAAGGCCGTCAGCCCGTTCATTGCCCCGCATTATCTGGACAACTGCAAAGTGGCTTTCGAGTCGACCATCATCGAGAACGGTAACTGGAAACTGGTGTTCGAGAACAACCGCGAGTGCTACCACTGCGACGGCTCCCACCCCGAACTGCTGAAATCCTACGTCGACAACCCGTCCGTGGGTGGCGCCGGTGGCGAAGATGATCCGCACCTGACGGCCTACTGGAACACCTGCGAGAAAGCCGGGCTGCCAAGCCGACTGGTGATGGACATCAACGGCCAGTACCGCATGACCCGCATCCCGCTGTCGTCCGGGGCGGTCAGCTACACCATGGACGGCAAACCTGCGGTGGCCGGGCGCCTGGACAAGACCGCCGAACCGGACATCGGCGCGCTGCTGTACTTCCACTACCCGTCCACCTGGAACCACTTCCTCGGCGACCACGCCCTGAGCTTCCGGGTGCTCCCGATCAGCGCCACGCAAACCATGGTCACCACCAAATGGCTGGTGCCGGACACGGCGGTGGAAGGTGTGGATTACGACCTCGAACGCCTGACCCGAGTCTGGGTCGCCACCAACGATCAGGACCGCACGCTGGTCGAAGGTACCCAGCGTGGCGTGACGTCCCCGTCCTATGAACCGGGGCCGTACTCGGAAACAGCGGAGACCGGCGTCTGCCAGTTCGATGACTGGTACTGCGCCACGATGACGGACCGGCTCAAGGGGCCGATTCCGTTGAAGTCCGTGGGCTGACTGGCATTCGGGGCAACATCGGCCGGCCTGCGTCCCAGCGTCGCAGGCCCGGCACCTTGGCAAACGCCACACAAGGCTTAAAATCGCGCCTCCTCTTGCAGTCGCCCGACCGGCGCCTGCCCGCAGCCATGACAACCCTCAGGTTTGAACAGCCGGCCACTTTCACACAGTGCGCCAGGCTCAATCGTCCTGCCCGTTCGGCGGTCGCTTGTCTTCAACACACTTCGGCTTGGCACTCGCATGCGCAGAGGCGCACGTTCCGCTGTTCGATCACTTGAGGTTTTTATGACACCGCGTTTGCTGGCCATGGCGCTGGCGCCCCTGCTCGGGCTGTTCATTGTTGCGCTGGGCAACGGTTTTCTGTCTTCTTTGACCACCTTGCGCCTGGGCGCTGCCGGCGAATCGGCGACGATGATCGGCATCGTCTCCTCGGCCTATTTCATCGGTCTGACGTTGGGGGCGATCTTCAACGACCGGCTGATCCTGCGCATCGGCCACATCCGCGCCTACAGCAGCTTCGCCTCGCTGATCGCCGCGACCATCCTGCTGCAAGGGCTGTTTTATGACACCTGGGGCTGGGTCGTCCTGCGCCTGATCAACGGCTGGGCCACGGTCGGCGTGTTTCTGGTGATCGAGAGCTGGCTGCTGCTGGCCGGCGACGCGAAGATTCGCGGGCGTCTGCTGGCGCTGTACATGATCGTCCTCTACGGCGCCGGCGTGCTCGGCCAGGCCACGCTGGGGAAAATCACCGGCCTGGGCGATACCGCACCGTTCATGGTGGCCGGCATGCTGGCGACGTTGTCGGTGCTGCCAATCGTGATCCTGCCGCGAGTGTCGCCATTACTGGAACAGGTCGAACCGCTCAAGCCACGGGCACTGCTGGGCGTATCACCGACCGGGCTGGTCGGCTGCTTCGGCTCCGGCGTGACCATCGCCGCGATCTACACCCTGCTGCCGCTGTACCTGCAACGCATCGGCCTGAACGTCGGCGAAGTCGGCAGCATGATGGCCTGGACGATTCTCGGCGCGATGCTCCTGCAATACCCGGTCGGGCGCTGGTCCGACCGCAAGGATCGCCTGCAAGTGCTGACCGTGCTGTGCGCCGCGTGCACCGTGCTGTCGCTGGTGATCGTGCTGGTGCCGCTGTCCTCGGCCATGCTCGCGGCGGCTCTGTTCCTGTTGGGCGGCGGCGTGTTCGCGCTGTACCCGGTGGCCGTCAGCCACGCTGCCGACCGTGCACCGGTCGAAACGTTGGTGCCGATGATTCAAGGCATGCTGTTGATCAACTCGTTGGGCTCGGCGATGAGCCCGCTGCTGATTTCGCCGGCGATGAACGCCCATGGCGGAAGCGGCCTGTTCTGGGCCTTCGCGCTGGTCAACCTGAGCATGGTGACGTTCTTCTTCTGGCGCCGTGGCAAGCGTCCGGTGCCGGCCAATCCTGCTCCGTTTGCAGCAGCGGCAACCTTCTCGCCAACTGGCGCCGAGCTGCGGGTGACCGAGGATCTGCGTCAGGCCGCGCAGGAGCATCCGCCGATGGTCGATGCGTTGAGTGGCGAAGCGGCGCCGACAACGGGATCACGCTACGAAGCCAGCTGAGTTTCTGGCAGGCATAAAAAAACCGGTGACTTTCGTCACCGGTTTTTTATTGCCTCTGAATCAGTGCGGCGCCCGAGGAATGGTCTTCATCAGGTCTTCAGGGCTGATATGCCCCACCACGCTGCCCGGCTGCGGCAGATTCAGGATGTGGCCCTTCATCTTGCCGATCACGTGCATTTCGCACGGTTTGCAGTCGAACTTTAGGGTCAGCACTTCGTCGCCGTGGATCAACTGCATCGGCGCGACTTTGGTCTTCACACCCGTCACGCCTTTGGCCTGTTTCGGGCACAGGTTGAAGGAGAACCGCAGGCAGTGCTTGGTGATCATCACCGGCACTTCGCCCGCTTCTTCGTGGGCCTCGTACGCCGCGTCGATCAGCTTCACGCCGTGGCGGTGGTAGAAGTCGCGAGCTTTCTGGTTGTAGACGTTGGCCAGGAACGACAGATGCGCTTCCGGGTACACCGGCGGTGGCGTGGTCTCGGCCTTGCGGCCGCCCCGTGGGTGGGCGGCAACGCGGGCGGCGGTCAGCGCTTCGATCACTTCGCGGCGCAACGACTTGAGCTGCGAGTTCGGGATGAAGAACGCTTGCGGCGCATCCAGCTTGATCGAGGTCGCGTGGTACTCGGTGGTGCCGAGTTGACCGAGCAGGTCGTGCAAGGTGTCCAGCGCCTGTTCCGGTTTGTTGGCGACGCCGAATGGGCCGTCGAGCGCAACGCTGGCGCTGATGCCCTCTTCGCTGGTCACGGTCAGTTCCAGACGCTCTTCACGCAGCTTCGCCAGCCAGCTCACGCCGATACGACGCTCGGCAGAAGTCTTGAGCAAGGCCTGCTGCCAGTTGTGGTCGAGGTTGCGGTTCAGCGGATGGTTCGGGCGCAGCTTGTACAGGCCTTCCGGCATTTCGTTCGGCTCGACGCGGTAGCGGTAGCGCTTCTCGCCTTCTTCCTCGAACTCGCCCTTGGCTTCGGCGATGTTGGCGCGGAACCCCACCACTTCACGCTTGACCAGCACGTTGAGGCCGTCGCCATTGGACAGCGGCTCGTGGGTGATCACTTGCATGTCACGCTTGCCGACTTTCTCGACCACGCCCACCGCCAGACCGGTGAAGGTCGGCGAATCGAACGCGCCGATGTCGATCTTGCGATCACTGACGAAGTAGTCGGTGCTGCCACGGTGGAAGGTTTTTTCCGGGTCCGGCATGAAGAAATGCGCGGTGCGGCCGCTGGAGGCGCGGGCCAGGTCAGGACGGTCGTTGAGCACGTCGTCCAGGCGTTGGCGGTAATAGGCGGTGATGTTCTTCACATAGCCCATGTCCTTGTAGCGACCTTCGATCTTGAACGAGCGCACACCGGCCTCGACCAGCGCGCGGATGTTGGCGCTCTGGTTGTTGTCCTTCATCGACAGCAGGTGTTTTTCGTAGGCGATCACGCCACCCTTTTCGTCTTTCAGGGTGTACGGCAGACGGCAGGCCTGGGAGCAGTCGCCACGGTTGGCACTGCGCCCGGTCTGCGCGTGGGAAATGTTGCACTGGCCGGAAAACGCCACGCACAACGCGCCGTGAATGAAGAACTCGATGGCGGCATCGGTTTCATCGGCGATCGCGCGGATTTCCTTGAGGTTCAGTTCACGGGCCAGTACCAGTTGCGAGAAACCGGCCTGATCGAGGAACTTGGCCCGCTCAAGGGTGCGGATGTCGGTCTGGGTGCTGGCGTGCAGCTCGATGGGTGGAATGTCCAGCTCCATCACGCCCAGGTCCTGGACGATCAGCGCATCGACGCCGGCGTCGTACAACTGATGGATCAGCTTGCGCGCCGGCTCCAGTTCGTTGTCGTGCAGGATGGTGTTGATGGTGGTGAAGATGCGCGCGTGATAGCGACGGGCAAATTCCACCAGTTCGGCGATTTCGCTCACCTCGTTGCACGCGTTGTGGCGCGCCCCGAAGCTCGGGCCGCCGATGTACACCGCGTCGGCGCCATGCAGGATGGCCTCGCGGGCGATGGCCACGTCACGGGCGGGGCTGAGCAGTTCCAGGTGATGTTTGGGCAAGGACATATGTTTTTTTAGTCAGGCTGTCACGGTCGAGGCGCGCATTGTAGCCGCGAAACGCGTGGCCGGCACGCCTGTGCTGCCGGGTGGCTGTTTTAAACCCGCCCGGACGCAGATCGTTCAGATCGTTCCCGCGCGGACGGTCGTAGATCGTTCCCACGCTCCGCGTGGGAATGCAGCCCGGGACGCTCCGCGTCCCTTCCACGGCAGGACGCTGAGCGTCCATGGAGGCATTCCCACGCAGAGCGTGGGAACGATCATCCGGGGCTGAATCAGGCCTTCGCGGCCATCGCAGTCACTTCCACCTTCATCCCTTCAACCGCCAGCGCCGCCACGCCAACCGCCGCGCGCACCGGCCATGGCTTGGCGAAGAAGCGCTTGTACACCTCGTTGAATGCGGCGCGGTCAGCCATGTCGGTCAGATAGATGGTCAGGTGCAGCACGCGGTCCATCGAGCTGCCGGCCTTTTCCAGTGCGACTTTCAGCGCCTGCAACGTGCATTCGCTTTGCGCAGTGACGTCGCCCAGTTCCAGGCTGCCGTCGGCACGGGTCGGAATCTGGGTCGACATCAGGATGCCGTTGAATTCGGTCACGTCCGAAGAGATCGAGTCTGCATCCGGATCCGGGGTGTAGGTGATGTCTTGGTTGGCCATGGGAAAGTCCTTCGCTGGCAGTGAGGACGGCGCCATCGCGCGCCGTTTCGGGTGGCCAGTTTACAGACACGGCGGCGGGTTTGAAGCCATGGTGGTTTCCGGGGTGGTTTCGGGGGGATGTTTCAGCGTGCTTTGGGGGCCGATAAACAGGTTTCGATGCGTGTGTTTAAAGACACCTGGAGTTACGCGCAATTGCCCACAAATCCTTGCGCCAGAGCCTACGGCTACGCCAGAATCCGCCGGCTTGTGCGCCTTGGGGTCGGCCGGTAACTTGGATCGGGTCACTGATTCGCAGTGATCGGGTTTAGTAGCCCGTTGGTAATTGAAGAGTGCACAGGTGTCTGTCAGTCAGGTATTCCCATGCCTGGATTTGATGGTGGCTGTGCGTAGGGTGCCCTCGGGCACGCCGGCTTTCTTCTTTTCCCCGGTCTACTAACCTGCGCACAGCTGCCTCCACCCTTGTTTAGTAGCTCGGGTCTGGCGGCTTCACCATAGGAAAAGAATGAACATGTTCAAAGCAACGCCAAATCCCCCGGTCACCGAACCGGCCAGCATCACCGACCCAACCTCACCCTACGAATGCCCTGATTCGAAGAGATTCAACGAAGCCGCCAACCGCGCCCTCGACTACCACCTTGGCCCGATCTCAGCCCACATGATGGCCGCGCCCTACTACCCCAACCGCCTCTACCAGGCCAACCCGGCCAGCAACAACGAATCCCTGCTCGCCGACGCCGTCGAAACCCTTGGCTCGGCCAACGTCATGCTCAACAACTTCGTCGACCTCCTCGAAGGCCCCCACCGCAAAACCGCGCAAGGCATCGCGCAGATCGTGATGCTGGCGGAACTGGCGGTGAATCAGGTTTTGGATAACGTTGTGCCGACGGAATAACAAAAAAAGTGACGCGGGTAATTCCGCGTCACTTTTTCTGAAATCTCGCATCGCGTCAGGAAGCACGCAAATCCAGCACCCCCTCCACCCGTTTCTCGCATTGAACGCCGTTCACAACGCCCAGCAGCGTGCCCTTGTAGTTATTGGCGATGGTCGTGGGTTTCGTACTGACCGTTACTGTGGTCTTTGCTGCAGAGAACGTCTGGTTAGGTGACGTGAGAATTGAACCCGGCCCTTGAAGGCCAGTGAACTGCACCACGCCGCTAACATTTCCCAGAAAACCGCTGTCCACCGCCACCTCGACGTTAAAGGATAACCCTCTGACTATGTCGGGGGTTATCAGAACTACAGTAACGCCATCGCAAGCGACTGGAGCTGCGTGCACCAACGCAGGCGCGCAAAGTGCGACAAACGACGCGACGAATGCACTCACGACAGATTGATTCCTGGGGTCACCTTTCTTACCACATAACATCAAAAGGGGACGATTAAATAAATCTGTCCCCTTTTAATTAAACTTGTCCCGTCCTGAATAAGGTTTACACCTGTCTAGTCCTGAAATAGGTTTACACCTGTATTAGGACTAGACAGTTCTTGAAACTAGGGGCATGCCGGTAATGTAACTGCGGCTGCAGCGGGTAGATTTCCTACACCCGAGTTCGACGCGCCTTGCGGTTTAGAGGGACCGCCGCCCGGGAATCGGATAAACCGGGCGTAAGCCTCCACCGCCCCAATATTTTCTGGGGTAGCCTTGGCCTCGGCTAAGACGGATTTTCCAATGTCCAGCGGCGCCCGCCGGCGACACGTCGAATTAGGGGTTGGTGTGAACGGCTGGCACGTTTGGTCGAGTCCGCTCGCCTGCACTAGCTGCTCTGCGCTAATTCTGTAAATATTCGACAACCCGAGGCAACGAGCTGCGTGCTCCAATATCATGTCTTCGTCTGTTTGCTGGAATGCAACTCCTTGCGCCGAACCCACCGTAAAAATCGTGAGTGCGGCGGATATCACACTCATAGATACTAGCCCTGTACAATATGTAAACGCTGTAGCGTGGTTGAGCTTCCTGTCCATTGCCTTCACCCTTTTCTATCAAACAGTAACCAACGGGGGCTAATCAAAGTGGACAGATTTATTTTCAGAAGACGCTTAAATAAACCTGCCCCTTTTGACTGCCCACCTCTGACTTCTTTCACATTAAAGGGGACCCATTAACACATTAAAGGGGACAGATTTATTTTCCACTCCCTTTCCCAAACAGAGTATCAACACAAACAGCCGCAATCGCACCTGATAGAAATAACAGTTTTTAATACTTATTTAGAACAACCAAAATTCTGATTAACCATAATAGATAACGGTACGCAGGCTCATTAAATTCGTGCGCTCAGCCAAGGCGGATACATTCTCTGACATTTCCTGCCTGCGTCAGTCTCGCCACCTTCTAAGCTTCATCCGTCAAAACAAGGACGTAGAAGACTCATGCCCAGAACGGGACGCATCGTGCTACCCCACTACCCGCACCACATCGTGCAGCGCGGCCACAATAGACAGGTCGTTTTCGCCGACCCAATGGACTTCGAACGCTATGTCTCTGACCTGCGCGAGCTCAAGGAAGCCTTAGGTATAAAAGTTTATGCCTACTGCTTGATGACCAACCATGTCCACTTGCTGCTCGCCCCAGGGGAATCAACGTCCAGCCTTGGACAGCTCATGAAAGCCCTCGCCGGGCGGATGACGCGGTATCGTAACAAGGTTGAGGGGAGAACCGGGACGCTATGGGAAAGTCGCTACAAATCCAGCGCCGTTCAATCCGACACTTATCTATTGGCTTGCGGACGCTACATCGAGCTAAACCCAGTGCGAGCCCGCATGGTGGCGCGAGCAGAAGATTATCGTTGGTCAAGTTTTGCTCTGCGCCTGTGCGATTTTTCTGAATCCACATGGCTGGACAAAGATCCCTGCTTTCTGGAGCTAGGGCCTACGGATGCCATAAGGCGTGAACGCTATAAATCGTTTGTTGAGATGGCGACACCCACCAATGAATTGCAACTCATAAGGGGAGCACTTCAGCGGGGCCAACTGACTGGAAACATGAGATTCGTTGACGAAATCGAGAAAATCACCGGGAGACGCATTCAATTCAGAGACCGAGGACGACCAGAGAAAAGTGCTTAACATCAAAAGGGGACAATTAAATAAATCTGTCCCCTTTTGATTCTAAATAAATCTGTCCCCTTTTGATTTCCTTTTGATTTGCTTTGATTATCGCCCTGTGATTATCCTTAGATTAACTCACCGCGACAAAACTATTGTGGAGTCCAAATGTGCAAAAGTCGTTGCGGGAGCGGGATCAGTTATATCATCTGCGGGAACATAGATAGCTTGTACTGACGTAATACTACCCTTTCGAATAACAGGCCCCATTTCTAACACCTTCACTTTATATTTACCTTCAATTGCAGCCTTGACAATGTCAGGCGTCGCCTCCTCAGGCAATTCCGTGACCAAAAGCGTTTTATTAGCCATTGCCGCGTCTCCTTGAGCTCCACTAATAAATCCGTGCCCTTCGCACTCTGTTCTTGGCTCTTAAAAACTTGAGCCAAATTCATACTTGCGCGCCTACAACTGCAAATCCACTGTCAGAAATACTAGTTTTTTATATTTATTTGAAATTGCACCCATCACTGTCCCTTCTTTCGCTGGCAGCCCTAACCTCCTCCCGAATCAACTATTCCATCTCCGACAACACCCACACCCACCGCCCCCCCCACTGGCTATCCCCCCAATCCCAATTATGCTCAATGAAACCCCGCCCTCCCGCGCGAGGTCCTGATTCTGTGCACGCTCCACGAAACACCTGCTCCAGCACCAGCCAAAGGCCTCGGGTACGCGACGTTGATGAAGTGCTCCGGCCTACAACAAGCACGACGGAGAACACCCATGGCAGTACTCGACAGCATGTCCACCGGCAGTGCCCCGCACCACAGCGTCAGCCGAGAGGAGCGCAAGGTCATCTTCGCCTCCTCCCTCGGAACGGTGTTCGAGTGGTACGACTTCTACCTCTACGGCTCGCTCGCCGCGATCATCGCCAAGCACTTCTTCGCCGGGGTCAACGAGACCACGGCCTTCATTTTCGCCCTGCTCGCCTTCGCCGCCGGTTTTGCGGTGCGGCCGTTTGGTGCGGTGGTGTTCGGGCGACTGGGTGACATGATCGGGCGCAAGCACACGTTTCTGATCACGATTGTGATCATGGGGGTGTCGACGGCGATTGTCGGTTTCCTGCCCGGTTACGCGACCATCGGGGTCGCGGCGCCGATCATTCTGATTACCCTGCGATTGTTGCAAGGCTTGGCGCTGGGCGGTGAATACGGCGGCGCGGCGACGTATGTGGCCGAGCATGCGCCGAAGGGCAAACGCGGGTATTTCACCTCGTGGATTCAAACCACGGCGACGCTGGGGCTGTTTCTGTCGTTGCTGGTGATTCTGGCCTGCCGCACCGCGCTGGGCACCGAGGCGTTCGAGGCTTGGGGCTGGCGGATTCCGTTCCTGCTGTCGATCCTGCTGCTGGCGGTGTCGGTGTACATCCGTCTGCAACTGAACGAGTCGCCGGTGTTCATGAAGATGAAGGCCGAAGGCAAGTCCTCGAAAGCGCCGCTGACCGAATCCTTCGCCCGTTGGGACAACCTGAAAATCGTGATCATGGCGCTGCTTGGCGGCACCGCAGGGCAAGCGGTGGTCTGGTACACCGGGCAGTTCTACGCGCTGTTTTTCCTGCTGCAAACACTGAAGATCGACCCGCAAACCGCCAACCTGCTGATCGCCGGTTCGCTGCTGATCGGCACGCCGTTTTTCGTGATTTTCGGCAGCCTGTCCGACCGAATCGGGCGCAAAGGCATCATCATGGCCGGGTGCATTCTGGCGGCGGTGACGTACTTCCCGATCTTCCACGCGCTGACCCAGTACGGTAACCCTGACGTATTCGTCGCCCAGGAAAAGAACCCGGTCAAAGTGGTCGCCAACCCTGACCAGTGCTCGTTCCAGTTCGATCCGGTAGGCAAGGCCAAATTCACCAGTTCCTGCGATCTGGCGAAGACCATCCTGGCCAAACGGGCGATTCCGTACGAAAACGTGGTGGCGGAACCGGGCACCGTGGCTCAGGTACGTATCGGCGATAAGGTCATCGAAAGTTTCGAAGGCACCGCCATGCCGGCCGCCGACTTCAAGACCCGCAACGACGCCTTCACCGCCAGCCTCGGCACCGCGTTGAAAGAGGCCGGTTACCCGGAAAAAGCCGACCCGGCCAAGACCAATTACCCGATGGTGCTGCTCCTGCTGACCGTGCTGGTGATCTACGTGACCATGGTTTACGGCCCGATTGCGGCGTGGCTGGTTGAGCTGTTCCCGGCGCGCATCCGCTACACCTCGATGTCGCTGCCCTATCACATCGGCAACGGCTGGTTCGGCGGGTTCCTGCCGACCGTGGCGTTCGCCATGGTCGCGGCCACCGGGGATATCTATTACGGCCTGTGGTACCCGATTGTCATCGCAGTGATGACGGCGATTCTCGGCATCTTCTTCATGCCGGAAACCAAGGATCGGGACATCCATCACACCTGAGGATAGAGCGCCGCCCGCTTCTGCAAAGAAGGGGCGGCGCCAGCCTCACCGTGTTTCCCAGCGTTGCACGGCAGGCGGGATTGTCGAAGCAGCCGTCACTGACGCATCGATTTCTTCCAGGTTCAAGTGCGCGGTTTCCTTGAGGAAGAACGAGCAGACCGCCACGATCCCCAACGCCACCGCGCCGTAAACTGCTACGCCAAACGCGTCGTGGTTGTTGGCGATCAGAATGGCCGTGGCCACACTCGATGCCGTCCCGCCTCCCAGCGCGGCACCGATCTGGTACGCCGCCGACATCCCCGAATAACGCATGTCCCGTGGAAACTGCTCGGCCAGGAACGCCGGGATCGGCCCTTGCGTTGCGCCCATGAACGCACCGATCACGATGTAGGCGAGTGTGGAGATCAACAGACTTTTCAGGCCCACCAACGGGAAGAACATGAAGAACCCGGCCGCCATGATGAACGCCCCCAGGATCATCACCTTGCGCCGGCCGATGCGGTCGGAAAGCAAGGCAAACAGCGGCGCGGTGATGACAATGGCGACCGACAGCGCGATGTCGAAAATCAGCGCATCGGTGCTGCCATAACCCAACTGCGTGGCGTAGGACAGGAAGAACGTGCTGCCGATGTAGGCGATGGTCACGTAGCCAAACGCGATGCCAGTGCACAGCAACATGGCCCGAGGTCGCGCACGCAACGCTTCAATCAACGGCATGCGCCCGTGGACGTTCGGTTCGTTGAGTGACTGCGCCGGTTTCTGTAACCGCACATACAGCCCGACCAGCACCAGCACACCGCCCAGCCAGAACGGAATGCGCCAAGCAAAATCGGCAAGGTCATCGTTCGCCGCCACACTGACCACAGCGAACACCGCCGAGCCGAGAATCCCGCCGATGCCGATGCCCATGCTGGTGAAACTGCCCCACAACCCTCGACGCCCCACGGGTGCCGACTCGATGCCGAACAGCGCCGCCCCGCCCCACTCGCCTCCCGCCGCAAAGCCCTGCACCAGTCGCAGCAGCACCAGCAACGCCGGCGCGCCCAAACCGATCGACGCGTAGCCCGGCAGGCACCCGATCAGAAACGTGCTGAGCCCCATCAACAACAAGGTGATGACCAGCATTTTCTGGCGGCCGAGCTTGTCGCCGT
Source organism: Pseudomonas allokribbensis (assembly GCF_014863605.1). Classification (NCBI taxonomy): domain Bacteria; kingdom Pseudomonadati; phylum Pseudomonadota; class Gammaproteobacteria; order Pseudomonadales; family Pseudomonadaceae; genus Pseudomonas; species Pseudomonas allokribbensis. The sequence continues at coordinate 2,872,610 of NZ_CP062252.1, read as the reverse complement.
AATGCCCGAACACCATGCCGCCCAACGGCCGGGCGAAGAACCCCGCGCCGAACGCGCCAAAGGCAACGAGCGTCGCGGTGAGCGGATCCATCTGCGGGAAAAACACCTTCGGAAACACCAGCGCGGCGGCGGTTCCGTAGATCACGAAGTCATAGAACTCCAGGGCGGTGCCCATGCCGGAGACGAAGAAGGTTCTCAGCGCCGACGGTGAACCCGCCGTGCGTTCAGGGTGACTGGCCATATGGGGTGCTCCTCTTGTTGTTGTTTTTCGGGGCGTTGCTTCAGGGTTTCAGAAACGCTGGTAACCGTTTCTGGCCAACTGTTTCGGGTTGCCGGCGGCGTATTCGAGGACGCCCAGTTCGGTGTCGATGCCAATGGTCAGCAAGGTTTCCCAACGCTCGGTGGCCGGCATGCTCAGATCGGGGCGGAAGCAGATCGGTGCTTCCTCGCCGGCCGCGCCGCACATGGCATCGGCCCGAAGTATCAGGTCGCCCTCGGTCATGCCGCTCAGCAAGGCGTTCACATGGTCGATGCGGGCGTAGGTGGTCGAGGCGTCCGGCGTGCGTTCGCCAGCGCTCAGGCTCGGATCGAGGAAATGGTTGGTGTGGGTGATCCAGCCTTCGGCGTTCGGCAACACCACGGCTGTGGCGGCTGGCGACAGCTCGATGCTGGCGGCACGAAGGGTCGAGTCGGCGCGGGAGAACACCGTCAACACCGTGGACGCGCTGACCCGCGCCGAACGCGCCAGTTCGATGGCCTCATCGACGCTGCGCGCCTGTTCCAGAATCCGTCGCGCAATCGCATGCACCGGTACACCGGCGGCGCCGTTGTCGCTGGCATGGTGAAGAATGTTGAAGTGCAGCCCGAGCCCGGCGCTGTTCACACCGATCTTGCCGAGCATGCCGAATTCGGTGAACAGCTTGACGGTCATCCCGGCGTCGGTGGTGAGTTGCAGGATCAAACCGTTGGGTACCAGCGTGTCGTGCCAGTCCCAGGTCTGAATCGTTTTTAGTGCCGCCGAGCCCTGGGGGGCGAAGACCGCCGTCGAGCATTCGCCTTCAGTCGAGGGCATAACGGCAAGGATTTCGGTACGGGCATTCAGGGCCGCAAGCTGCCACGCCGGCAGATCCGCGCCTTCGGCCATGGCGACGATTTCCTCGGCCAGTGCCGGGCTCCAGTCTTCCAGGGCTTTCAGGCTGGCGTCGCCGATGTCGCGTACTTGCTGCGACGGAATATCGAGTTGATCGAAAAAGTCGAGATACAGCGCAACGGTCTGGCGAATCTGCGCGCTGAAGGCGTCACCGATCTGGTGCCCACGGGTTTGCGGGTTATGGGTGTCTGTGACGAAGCAATGAAGGTTCACGAAAGGGTTTCCTTTTTTAGCGTTGTAATCGGAGTGCGGCTTACGGCTGGCGGCGATAGATTTCGCGGCCGGCGAAGAAAGTGTTGAGCACCTGGGTGTCGCGCAGGGCTTCGGCGGCGACCGTGAACACATCGCGGTCGAGCACGATCAGGTCGGCCTGCTTGCCGGGTTTGAGCGAGCCGATGCTGTCTTCAAGGCGCAGAACCTTGGCCGCATTCAGGGTGTAGGCCTGGAACATGGTCTGGCGGTCGATGTCTTCGGCGGCGTTGAGCACGCCTTTCGGGCCCTTGCGGCTGACGGCCTGGTAAATGGCTTTCCAAGGTTCCGGCGTGGTGATCGGCCAGTCGCTGGCACCGGCAATGGTGGCGCCCTGCTTGAGCAGCGAGCGCGCCGGATAGGTGTACATGAAGGCCATGGCGCTGACGTACGGCTTGACCAGATCCATGCTCGATTCATCGGCGCTGGCCCAGTACATCTGCATCGACGCGATGATGTTCAGCGCCTTGAACCGGGTGAATTCTTTCGGGTTGACCATCTGCAAATGAGTGATCGAATGAGCGATGCCGCTCTGGCGATCCTTGCGCGCCTGCTCGATGCCATTGAGTGATTCGCGCACCGCACGGTCGCCGATGGCGTGGATATGCACCAGCCAGCCACGGGCGTCGGCGGCGCTGACCAGTTCGCCAAAGTGCGCCGGATCGATCAGCAACTCGCCGGACTTCTTCGAGTTCTTGTAAGGCTCAAGCATGGCTGCGCTTTGCGCGGGGGATTCAGCCACTCCGTCGGCGAACACCTTGATGCCCGGCAGCGTCAGGTTGTGCACGCCGAGGAACTGCTGGCGCACCTTGTCCAGCTCATCGAGGTCGGCGGGTGTGGCTTTCGAATCGGCCATCAGCAACGCGGCGACGTGGGCGGTGAGTTCGCCGTGTTCCGAAAGCTTCTTGTACGTCGGCAGCACGCCCAGCGAGTCGTTTTTCACGTCGGCCCCGGGCAGTTCGTTGGCCAGCGGGTCCATCCACCCGGTAATGCCCAGACTCTTGTAGTAATCCAGCGCGGCGCGACCACCCGCCAGCAGCGCCTCATCGGTCGGCGGCGGCAACAAGGCCTGCACCGGATAGAGCCCGGCGTCCACCATAAAACCGTTCGGCTGTCCGTTTGGGTGATGACCGAGGGTGTCTTTCTCTTCGGGCTTGAGGGCCTGAATGCGCGCCGCATCGATGCCGGCGCGCTTGAGCATCGCCCGATTCGCCCAGCCGGTGTGCAGGTCCCAGCCCAGCAGCAACAAGGGCTGATCGGCCCACTCGCCCTGATTGAAACGTTTCTCCAGCGCGTCGGTCTGGTTCCAGTAGGTCGAGGGCAATCCGCCGACGCTGAGGAATTCGCCGCGCCGGGCCTTGCCGTCCTCGCGCCATTGGCGCAAGCGCGATTCCAGCTCATCGAGCGGTAGCATCTGCCCGTCGAGATTGGCCTGAAGCAGCTGCAAGCCGCCCTTGATGGTGTGGGAGTGAGAGTCGATGAAACCGGGCATCACCACTTTGCCGCCCAGATCGATCAGCCGGGTGTCGGCGGTCTTGAGGCGCAGCACCTGCGCATCCGAACCGACCGCCACCACCTTGTCGCCCTCGATGGCTACAGCCTGCTGCAACGGCTGGCCGGGTTCGGCGGTGTAGATCTTCGCGTTGTGCAGGATCAGGTCGGTGGCCGCCAGACTTTCCAGCGAGGCACAAGCCAGTGCGGACGACACCATCAGGGTCAGAAGCTGCTTCATGAGCGTTCTCGTTATTTTTGTTAGGCTGAGGCCAGATTAGCCAAGCCCGCCGGATAACTGAATGCCGTCTCACGCACAACTTCTGTGCCCATCAGGAATAGATCAATGGACAAAATGAGCGCCCTGACCATGTTCGTCGCCACCGCCGAACACGGTAATTTCAGCCGTGCCGCCGAGGTGCTCGGCAACACGCCGTCGGCCCTGACCAAGGCCGTGGCGCAACTGGAAGAAGAACTCGGCAGCCGCTTGTTCGATCGCACGACCCGGCGCATGGCGCTGACCGAGGCCGGGCGGATCTATCTGGAAGGGGCGCGTCAGGCGCTGTTGCAACTGCAACTGGCGAGCGAAGGCGTCGAACAGCTCAAGCACGAATTGCGCGGCGAGTTGCGTATCATCGCCCCGCCCTCCTTCGCCCCGGCCTTTCTCAATCAGGTGTGCTGTCGCTTCCTGAACGAGCACCCGCAGGTGAATCTCGAAGTGGATCTGAGCGACAACTACGACGACCCGGTCGATGGCAGCTACGACCTGGCGCTGCGTGACGGGCCGATCGACCTGCCGGGGGTGATCGCTCAACCGCTGGTGGAAAACCGCGTACAGCTCTGCGCCAGCCCGGCCTATCTGGCGCGCAAGGGCAGCGATGTGTCACTGGACAACTATCACCAGCACGACTGGCTGATCTTCCGTCATCCGTTGCTCAACCGGCATTTCTGGTGGGTCAAACAGGGCGAGCGACGCCTGCGCATGACCCAGCCGACGCCGCGCATCGCCAGCGACAATTACGATTTCCTGTTGGCCTGCCTGCTCGACGGCCAGGGCCTGCAATTTCTCCCGCAGTGGAGCGCCGCGCCGTATCTCGCCCGGGGCGAACTGGTGGAATTGATGCCCGAATACTGGCGTGAGCCCAGCGCTTTCGGACCGTGGATCTACGTGCTGTATCAGGCCCATCGGCGCAATACACGCAAGGTGAAGGTGTTTATCGACTTCCTGAAGGCGCACTGGCAAACGCCGTAATCCGTTTGTGTCATGTCGCTGTCACTCTCGGTTGCTAACGTCCTCGCGCCTCTTTGCCCCGACTGCCAAGGTGACCCTCCCGGTGTACTCAAGCCCGACGCGCCAGACCATCATCCTCAGATCCGCCGATATGTCCTGCGACGACTTCGGCGCGTTGTTTTCCCGCATGTTCGGAAATCGTTATGGCGACACACCGCCACCGCCCAAGGACATCATCATCGGCGGCGTGTACGGCCGGCACGACGGGGTCAGTTTCCGGCGCATGCATTACCGGGGCGATTTCACCGTGGCGTTCCCCGAACCCTACGATGAAATCACTTTCGTGATTCCCACTGCCGGCCGGATCATCTTCAACGACTCGGCCGAATCCCTGGGCCTGCCGCACATCGGGCTGGCCATCGACAAGGCGGACCTGCGTTCAATGCGTTTCGTCGACAATCACGCCCAGCACGGCATGTCGATCAGCCGCGCAGCGCTCACCGAACGGCTGTCGTCGCTGCTGGGCCGACCGATCGTGCACAAGCTGCATTTCGAGCCGAGGGTGGATCTGAACAGCCCGGCGTTTCAGGGCATTCGCGCGCTGATCGATCTGGCCACCGGCACCGAGTTCGATCTGTTGTTGAACGCCGGTTCCTTGATGCCGTCGCGCCTGCGGGAAATGCTGGTGGACGCGGTGCTGGAAGCCTGGCCGCACAACTTCAGCGAAGCCTTGCGCCGCCCCGAGGCATCGATTGCACCTCGACATGTGAAGCAGGCCATCGAATACATTCAGGCGCATCCCGAGCAACTGGTCAGCGGGACGGATCTGGCAGGACTGGTGAACGTCAGCCTGCGGGCCTTGCAGGAAGGCTTCCGGCGGTTCGTCGGGACGTCGATTGTCGCGTATCAGCGCCAGGTCAGGCTGGAGCGGGCCTGCGAAGCGCTGAAGCACGGCCAATCGTCTTCGGTGACCGATGTGGCCCTGCAATACGGATTCAGCAACGTCGGCCGGTTCTGCCAGTATTTTCAGGATGCCTACGGCGTGAGCCCCGCAGAAATGCGAAAAGGACTGCGCTGAGGCAGTCCTTTTTCTTCACCTTCAGGTTGATCAGAACTGATAACTGGCCTTGAGCCCACCGCTGAAGCCGTGGCTGTCGCCCCCACCGCTGGCACCGACTTCGGCCCCCAGGCTCAGGGCGCCGAGGTTGGCCATCAGGTTGACGCCGCCGCTGAACTGATCGCGATTGTCGAACGCCGCGCGTTGTTCGATATCCAGCCCCAGCAGGTGCCCTTCGCTGTCGACCTGATGATCGCCGAGCACACGCTCATAACCGACCCGCACGCCCGGCACCAGTTGCCACGCGCCCATGGGCATCGGGGCAAACGAGACGTCGAGATTGGCCACGGCGCTGCGCCGGGTTTGCTGGATGCCATCAACGTCGAGGGCCAGTTCGCTGCCCTTCTCCTGGAAGCCCGACAGATCCAGACGACTGACGCGCAGGCCGAGGCTTGGCTCCAGAATCACACTGTTCACTGGCATGCGATAACCCAGCGCCAGCGTCGCGCCGCTGAGGTTGCCGTGGGTGTCGCCCTTCGCCGAGCCGAGGCCACCGCCGAGGTCGCGTTTGCTGTCGTAGTCGACGTAACCGGCGCTGATGTTGGCATCGACAAACAGGCCTCGTTCCAGGCTCGTGAAGCCATAACGCGCGCCAAGGTCGAAGAAGGTGAAATCGGTATCGGCCTCGCCACCCGCCCCGCCAACTGTGCCTTTGCTGTAACCGATGCCGCCGCGCGCGCTGAGTTGCTCGGAGAAGCGTTGGGTGATGCCGACCATCAGGCCCTGACTGTGTTCATTGCTGCTTTGGGCATGGGCCGAACCGTCGGTGCCCAGGTAGCCGGCGAGCGCGGTACTCCACAACCGGTACTGGCCGACTTTCAGGTCGGTACCACTGGCAAACGGCGCAGCGGCCTGCTCGATCATTGCGTTCTGACGCAGCAGATAACTCGCCGCATCGGCGTGCACCTGGCCGCCCACGGTGGATTCGACGCCGCCAAGGGTGCCGGCGTCGATGGCCGATTGCAGGTAGTAGTTGTAGGCGCTGTAGGTGCCCGACAGTTTGCTGTTCTGCAACTCCTGCAACAGTTGCGCGCCAGCCGCGGCGTTGCCGATCAGCCCTGCCTGACCGGGCAGACTGTTGTACTCGACCATTTTGCCGCGCAGCACGTAAATGGTTTCCTGAGACAGACCCAACCCCTGTTTGAGGTAGTTGTCCATGCTGCCGTATTGCGCGGTCACCTGATCCAGGCCGGCTTGCAGGTAACTCGCCTCCACGCCCAGCAGCGGCGCGTAGATCGCGGCCATGCTCGGCGGCATCATCGCCAGGGTCTTGGCCACACGGGTGGCGGTGTAATCGTTGGTCGCCAGGTAGTTGCTCATGATCGTGGCGTTGTCGACCCCGGCGATGCTTTGCAGCACGGCCGCCGTCCAGCCGGTGCGGTCCTTGCCGGCGGTGCAATGGAACAGCGCGGCACCGTCGACGCCGGCCAGTTCGTTGAACAACACATTGAGCTGACCACGCATGCCGGCGTCGCTGACAAACGCACGGTTGGTCTCCTGCATCATCGCAACCGCATCGGCCGCGCTTTTGAACGAGACGGTGGTGATGTTCGCACCCGAGGTGGTGGCGCCGATGATGTCGATGTTCTGGTAGGTCGCGCCGCTGATCATCGTGTCCGGCGTGCCAGCGATTTCGCTGGGCGTACGCAAGTCATAAACGGCCTTGATGCCCAGACCGTTGAGGATCGCCAGGTCCGACGCCGTCGGCGTCAGCGCGTTGGAGCGGTAGAACACACCGGCGCGCATCGTGCCGTCGTGGGTCGTCGAGTAGGCCGTGGTGATACCGGCGATATCGCGGAAGTTGTCGATGCCCTTCAGGCGCGGGGTATCAAGGTCGGCCGCGTGGGCGGCGGCGATGGACAGACTCAACACGGACAGCGAACACAGAAGACGTGGAAACACGATGCAGCCTCATTGGAAACCGGTTGGGCTGCCCACTATCTACAACGCAATGTGACTGAATATGGCAAATCTTCGAAAAGCGTAAATGGTGGCGCGATCTGTCCGGCGGGTGCGCGTTCTGTCCGCGACGCGGACTAAATCCTCACCGTGCTTTGACGTTTTTTTTGCAAGACGCCACGTAAATTGCTCGCTTCGGCCATCCTGGGAACCGTCAATGAACGACGCAGACGAAGAAATCCTGACGCAAGCGGCGCACTGGTGCCTGCGTTTGCAAGACGATACCTGCACGCCTGACGAGCGCCTGGAATTCCAGCAATGGATTCAGACCGACCCGCGCCACGCCTTCGAATACGCGAAGATGCTCGAGGTCTGGGAGCTCAGCGATCAACTGCCGGACGAGCGCGACAAGTCGAAAAAGCGCAAGGCCACAACCCTGCCCTGCAGCTTCGAAGAGTTTCAACGCAACCTGGCGCAACGTAGCTGATGCGCCGCGATACGCCGGGGTTGTTGATCTGACGCAAAGCTACGACACACCCTGGCTCGCCCAGTCCCGCACGGCCTGAGCGAACAACCGCAGCGCGGTGGGCGGATGACGGTTGGCCGGGTAATACAGACATAGCCCGGAATAATTCGGGCTCCATTGCTCCAGCAAACGGACCAACCATCCGGCCTGCAGAGCCTCCGCCACCAGTGACTGCGGCACCCAGGCGATTCCCGCACCGGCCAGCGCGGCCTCGACCATCAGGTTGAGGTTGTCCATCGTCAACTGACCTTCCACATCCAGGCTGACGCTTTGTTCGCCCTGTTTGAATTCCCAGCGAAACAGACCACCACCGGTGAAGCGAAAGCGAATGCAGCGATGGGCCTTGAGATCCTGCGGCACCTGTGGCGCCGGATGCTGTTGAAGGTAGTCCGGCGAGGCCACGGCAGCGAAACACACGTCAGGCCCGAAGCGAATGGCGATCATGTCGCGTGGCACGTCATCGATCAGCCGGATGCCGGCATCAAAACCGTCGCCGACAATGTCTTGCAGCGCAGCGTCGGCCACGAACTCGATGTGGATGTTCGGATAACGGGCAATGAACTCAGGAACCACGTGGCGAATCAGCGGCCGGATCGATGACTCTGAAGCGCTGATGCGGATCGAACCTGAGGGACTGATCCGGGCAGATGTGACCTCGTTGACCACGTTCGCCAGGTCATTCATCAACGGTCGAACCCCGTTGAGCAACTGCTCCCCCGCCTCGGTCAGCGACACCGAGCGCGTCGTGCGGTTGAACAGGCGCATTTCCAGGCGCGCCTCCAGATTGCGCATCGAATGGCTGAGCGCCGACGAAGACACTCCCAACACCCGCGCTGCACCACTGAAACTGCGCTGTTCGGCAATGGCGATGAAGGCGGTAAGGCCCGGCAGATCTGCGCGCAACATTGATGAAAATCCCTCACTAAGGCATGCAGCCAACCCTATATTGTTGAGCAATCAGCAGCAATATAGAGTCGTTCACCTCGTCGGGAATCCGGCTCTCACGTGAGATGAACCCATGAACAATTCAGCGAAAGTAATCGTGGTGATCGGTGCGGGCGCCATCGGCCAGGCGATTGCCCGGCGCGTCAGTGCCGGCAAGCATGTAGTGCTGGCCGATATCAAGCAGGAAAACGCCGACGCAGCAGCAAAGGTCTTGCTCGATGCAGGTTTCGACGTGACCACCACCGTGGTGGACGTCGCCTCTCGCGCCTCGGTGCAAGCGCTGGTCCGGACCGCTACCGCCCTCGGTGACATCAGCGGGGTGATTCATGCGGCCGGGGTCTCGCCCTCGCAAGCGTCAGCCGCAACCATTTTGCGCGTCGACCTGTACGGCACGGCCGTCGTACTGGAGGAATTCGGCCAGGTCATCGCTGCCGGCGGTTCGGCCATCGTGATTGCCTCGCAATCCGGTCACCGCTTGCCGGCGCTGAGCGCTGAACAGAACAAGGCGCTGGCCACGACACCGACCGAGGAACTGCTGGCGTTGCCGACGCTGTCGGCCGAGCGCATCAGCGACCCGTTGCATGCTTATCAAGTATCCAAACGCGGCAACTCGCTGCGGGTCATAGCAGAGGCCGTGCGTTGGGGTAAACGGGGTGCACGGGTCAATACGATCAGCCCGGGCATCATCTTCACGCCACTGGCCCGGGATGAGTTGAGCGGCCCGCGCGGTGAAGGCTACCGGCGCATGATCGAACGCAGCGCCGCCGGGCGTGGCGGCACACCGGATGAAGTGGCGGCCGTCGGCGCATTGCTCATGGGACCCGAGGGCACGTTCATCACCGGCAGCGACTTCCTCATGGATGGTGGTGTCACGGCGGCTTACTGGTATGGGGATCTGGCGCCGGACTAAATCACGCTTCATCCTTTATTCAGGGTTAGAATCCGCCCGGTTCGGCTAACAGTTTAAGGATGACCCCGGCATGTCCACCCTCGACACTTCCCTGCAAGACACCGCCGCCCCCGACGGCGTCTGCTTCGGCTGCGGCAGCAGCAACCCGCACGGCTTGCACATCAAGAGTTTCTGGCACGAGGACGGCGTGCACGTCATGACCGAACACATCCCGGAAGCCAAATACTGCGGCTGGCCGGAGCTGGTCTACGGCGGCCTGATCGCGATGCTGGTGGACTGCCATTCCAACTGGACCGCAATGGCCTACCACTACCGCGCGGAAAGCCGCGAAGCGGAAAGCCTGCCGCGCATCAACTGCGTCACCGGCAACCTCGGCATCAAGTTCATCAAACCGACACCGATGGGCGTGCCGCTGACGTTGAAGGCGAAAGTCGAGGGTGAAGTCGGGCGCAAGAGCCGGGTGATCTGCGAGGTGTATGCCGGGGAGGTGCTGACGGCGGTGGGTGATTCGGTGTTTGTTCGGGTGGATACCGAACAACTGGCGGCGGCCGCTCATGGGCGCAATGAAGACCAATGAGTAGCCGAGCAAAAAACATGGCGCTGATTGTCGTCATCAGCCTGATGGTGGTTGGCGGCCTGAATTGGCTGATGAACGAATCCTGGCTGATCGCCACGCAAGCAAGCGGCAAAGATGCTTTCTCGTATCTGATAATCGAGATTTTGCAGGCGGTGGCCATCCACTCGGTGGCAGTGGCATTCATCCCGCTGCTGTTGGCGTTCTTTAGACAGACACTCGCCAGTTATGTCGTGCTGATACTGATGCTGTCGCTCTACATGCTGCTCATTACCGGCCTCAATGCGGTCGGCCCGGCCGTGGCCGGACTCATGATCGCAGCGGTGGCTTACGCGGTGTTCACAAAATCGGTCAACCTGATCCGGTACTTTCGCGCGAAGTGACCCGATTCAGCGTTCGGGGCTGCTGGTGGAAATCAAATGCATGGCCGTGCGCAGGCGCGCTATACCTGTGTAGTGCTTTTCACCACCAACGCGAGGCGTTGAACCATGGACTTGACCCTCTATTACCATCCGTTGTCGTCCTACTGCCACAAGGTGTTGATCGCCCTTTACGAACACGGCACCGCGTTCGACAAACGTGTCATCGACCTTTCCAGTGAAGCCGAGCGCGCTGAGCTGCGGGCTCTGTGGCCGCTGGTCAAATTCCCGGTGCTGCATGATCGTGCCCGCCAGCGCAGCGTGCCGGAGTCGAGCGTGATCATCGAGTATCTGGATCACTACCATGCCGGAGCCGGTCGGCTGATCCCCGACGATTGGGACACGGCCCTGCAAGTTCGCCTCTGGGACCGGTTTTTCGACAACTACGTGATGACGCCGATGTCGCAGATTGTCGCCGACCGCATCCACGACCGACACGGCGACCTGACCAGCCAGCGCACCCTGCTGAACACCGCGTACGGCATGCTCGAACGTCAGTTGGCGACCCGTCAGTGGATCGCCAGCCCGGACTTCAGCATGGCCGATTGCTCCGCGAGCCCGGCCCTGTTTTACGCCAACACGCTGGTGCCGTTCCCCGGCGACCATGGCCACTTGAATGCCTATTTCGAGCGGCTGGTTCAGCGCCCCGCTTTCAAACAGGTCCTTGAAGAAGCCAAACCGTGGTTTGACTTCTATCCCTTTGCCGAGGCGATTCCCCCACGGTTTCGCTGAACGCGGCCCTTACGCCGGCTGGTGACTGGTCACGCAGTGAATCCCGCCACCACCGGCCGCGATGGCGTCGATGTTGATCTGCACCACGTCGCGGTTCGGGTAGAGCTGCTTGAGCAGGTCGAAGGCCTTCTTGTCGGCGTCCTTGTCGCCGAACTCCGGGGCGATGACCGCGCCGTTGATGACGAAGTAGTTGATGTAACCGGCCGCGAAGTCGTCGTTGTTCTTGTTGAATTTGGTCTTGCGTGGTTTCAGCGGTGGCGACACGGTGTGGATCTGCAACGGACGACCGTCGGCATCGGTGGCCTTTTTCAGGATTTCCAGGTGCGCCAGCGTGACCTTGTTGTCGTAGGATTTCGGGTCGGTGTCGAGGTTGGCGATGACCACGCCAGGCTTGACGAAGCGTGCGTAGAAATCGACGTGAGCGTCAGTGATGTCCTTGTCCTTGATGCCCGGCAGCCAGATGATTTTGCGCAGGCCCAGCCGTGCCTTCAGTTCCGCCTCGACGTCAGCCTTGCTCCAGCCGGGGTTGCGGTTGCTGTTGACCCAGCAGCTTTCGGTCATGATCCCGGTGCCGTGGCCATCGACCTCAATGCCGCCGCCCTCGCCCACCAGTTCGCTGCGGATGTAGGTCGCTTGTGCGTCTTGCGCCACTCGTTGGGCGATTTTCGCGTCTTTGGAGTGCTGCTGCTTGTTGCCCCAGCCGCTGAAATTGAAGTCCACCGCGCCGAGGCCGCTTTTGTCATCGATGACGAAGTTGGCGCTGATGTCACGCATCCAGATGTCGTCGAGGTTGGCGATCTGGTAGGTGATGTTGGAGGTGCCGCAAATCTCTTCGGCCAGGCTGCGTTCGCCGCTGCGGCAGTAAATGGTCAGCGGCTCGTAACGTGCGATGGCGCGGGCGATCCGGCCCAGCGCTTCCTGGACGTCTTCGGTGAAATCTTCCCAGATCGCGTCCTGCGCGCCGAACGCCATGTAGGCGCGTTCGTGTTTGTCGCCCTCGTCGGGCATGAACCAGCGACCTTCGCTGGCCGCCAGCACCCGCGCCGGGGACAGGCCGAGGCCCATGACGGCAGCGCCTACGCCGGCGGCGACTGAAACCTGTTTGATGAACTCGCGACGAGTCGGCATGTGTACGTTCCTGTGGTGTAAGGGGCCGCCGAAGCGGCCCGGAAAAATCACTTTGCAGTGGCGGTCTTGAACTTGGTCCAGGTGCGCATGCGGGCACGCATATCGGCCTGGGGAATGTCCTTGCCCGGTATCAGACGAGCATAGGTCGCTTCGTCGAGGTAGATGTCCGGGTTGTTGCGCATGGCCTCATCCACGTTTGGCCGGGCCTTGGCGTTGGAGGTCGGGTAACCGGTGAAATTGCTGATCGCGGCCATGTTCTCCGGGCGCATCACGAAGTTGATGAACGCGTAGGCGTACTCCGGGTGTTTGGCATCGACCGGAATGGCCATGGTGTCCATCCACACCGTGGTGCCCTCGCGGGGAACGCGGTACTGGAAGCGGGTCTGTTTGCCGGCACTGTCCGAGGTGCGCTGGGCCTGGGTCATGTCACCGCTGTAGCCGAGGGACAGGCACAGGTTGCCGTTGACCAGATCGGTCACCGGTTGCGACTGGAACTTGCGGATGTGCGGCCGCAGCTTCATCAACAAGTCACTGGCTGCCGCCAGATCCGCAGGTTTGGCGCTGCGCGGATCGCGGCCCAGGTAATTGAGCACCACGGCCAGCACTTCGTCCGGTGAGTCGATCATCGAGATTCCGCAATCGGCAAACTTGGCGGCCAGTTCCGGTTTGAACAGCATGTCCAGGCTATTGACCGGGGCGTCGGCCATGCGCTGCTTGATCTGCTCGGCGTTGTAGGTCAGGCCGATGGTGCCCCAGGTATACGGCACCGTGGCCTTGTTCGAATGCTCGTAATGACTGCGCAGCTTTTGCAGGCCCGGCTCGATGTCGTTCATCGCCGTGACCTTCGAAGGATCCAGCGGCAACAGGCTGCCGGCGCGCATCAGCCGTTCGGCCACGGTGTCGCCGGGGAAGATCAAGTCATAGCCGCTGCCACCGGAGAGCATCTTCGCTTCCAGGGTTTCGCTGCCGTCCATCACGTCGTAGATCACCTTGATCCCGGTTTCGGCGGTGAACTTTGTCAGCGTGTCTTCAGCGAAATAATCCGCCCAGTTGTACAGCCGCAATGTCTTGTCTTCGGCGTGCACGGCCGGCATCAAACCGGCCAGCGCCAGGCCCAGAGCGCCCAGCAACCACTTGTGTGAAGTAGGCATATCAGACTCCTTGAGGGTTCCAGCGGGCGTGAAGGTGACGGCCGTCCTGGCTCAACAAGGCGCCGTACATTTCCGGGCGACGGTCGCGGTAGATGCCCCAGCTCAGGCGCTCTTCACGCATGGCTGCCAGATCGAGGCTTTGCACCAGAACGCCGGTGCTGGCGCGATCGGCTTCGGCGAGCATTTTTCCCTTGTGGTTGCAGATGAACGACGAGCCGTAGAAATTCATTTGCAGCGTCGCATCGGTACCCGCCACTTCGCGGCCAACGCGGTTGGAAGCGATCACCGGCAGCAGGTTGGCAGCAGCGTGGCCACGCATGGTCATCTGCCAATGGTCGCGCGAATCCAGATCCGCGCAGCCCGGTTCCGAGCCGATGGCGGTCGGGAACAGCAGCACTTCAGCGCCCATCAAGGCCAGGCAGCGGGCGGTTTCCGGGAACCACTGATCCCAGCAGATGCCCAAGCCGAGGCGGCCGAACGCGGTGTCCCAGACTTTGAAACCGGAGTCGCCGGGACTGAAATATTCCTTCTCCTGATAGCCGATGGCGTTGGGAATGTGGGTCTTGCGGTACACACCCAGCAAACGCCCGTCGGCATCGGCCACGCTCAGGGAGTTGAAGTAGGCATTGCCGGCCTTCTCGTACCAGCTCAGCGGCAGCACCACGCCGAGCTCACGGGCCAGCGCGGCGAAGCGCGACAGCACCTGACTGTCGCGAAACTCCTCGGCCAGCGCCATGTGATGGTGGCTCTGTTCGATGCAGAAATACGGCGTGGCGAACAACTCCTGCAACAGGATCACTTGTGCGCCCTGTGCGGCCGCTTCACGCACCAACTGCTCGGCGCGATCGAGGTTACTTTTCAGATCCCAGGTGCACGGCATCTGGGTAGTAGCGACTTTCAGCATCGTCATCGATCAACCCTCCACCGGCCAGGCTGGCTGTTGCTGGGTGATGCAGTGCACACCGCCGCCGCCATGGGCCAGATGATTGATCTGCACCGGCACCACTTCACGTCCCGGGAACGCCTTGGCCAGGGTTTCTGCCGCGACATGGTCGGCCTCGATGCCGTACGCCGGCATGATGATCGCGCCGTTGGCGATGTAGAAGTTGGTGTACGAGGCGCAGAACACTTCGGCTTCGGTGTCCACCGCATCGGTGGCTTCATACAGCTCGATCAGCTCGAATTTGCGGCCCTGGGCGTCGGTGGCCAGTTCCAGTGCGCGACGGTTTTCCCGCACCACTTCGGCGTACACCGAGCTGCGATCATGGGTGGCGTCCACCAGCAACACACCAGGGCGAGCGAAGGCACAGACGCCATCGACGTGGCCGTCGGTCATATCGCCGGTGACGTAATCCGGATCGCCCGGCAGCCAGATGGTTTTCTTCACGCCGAGCAGACGGCTGAAGATCTCTTCCATCTCGGCTTTGCTAACGCCGGGGTTGCGGTTGGGGTTGAGCAGCACCGATTCGGTGGTGATCAACGTGCCCTCGCCGTCCACGTGGATCGCGCCGCCCTCGTTGCTCAGCGCCGTGCCGAAGCACTCGCCGCCCAGGTGATTGAGCACGCGGCGGGCCAGGCTTTCGTCCAGGTCGTGGGCCGACTTGCCGCCCCACGCGTTGAAGCGCCAGCTCACCCCGGCCAGACCTTGCTCCGGATGAACCACGAAACTTGGGCCGGAGTCGCGGCACCAGCTGTCGTTGACTGCCAGCGGAATCAGTTCGATGTTCGGTCCGCACAAGGTTTTGGCACGGGCGATGGCCGACGGATCGACAACCATTTTCACCGGTTCGAACCGGGCGATGGCGTTGGCGACGCGAGCGAAATCTTCCTGCACCAACGGCAAGGTCACGCCCCAGCCCGACTCCCACAGGGCCTGATTGTGTGGCCAGACCATCCAGGTCGCGGCGTGCGTTACCCACTCTGCCGGCATCATCCAACCGCTGTTGTTGTTTTTGTTCTGCTGCATGGTAAAAAGCCCTTTGAGTTAAGCCATTGTGTTCAATGAAAACAGCCTTGGCGGCGTTGACGTGCATGCTAATGGCGGCCTTACGGGCAAACAAACGATGGATTTAGCGGAAAACTGATTAGAGGAACTTATCGATCATGCTGAAACACTGGCCACCCCTCAGCTCGTTGCGCGGCTTCGAAGCGGCCGCGCGGCTGGGCAGTTTTCACAAAGCCGCCGAGGAACTGAGCCTCACGCAATCGGCCATCAGCCAGCAGATTCGCAGCCTTGAGGCATACCTGGAGCAGCCGCTGTTTTTCCGCAGCGGACGCAGCGTCAGCCTGACCGACGCCGGCCACGATCTGCTCAGCACCACTCAGGCGATGCTGCAGCAACTGTCGGTCGGGATTCGGCGGCTGGGGCAATACCAGAAACCCAATCAACTGGTGCTCAACACCACGCCGGCGTTTGCCCGGCACTGGTTGCTGCCACGGCTGGGGGATTTCCGCCGCCAGCACCCGAATGTGGACCTGTGGATTTTCAGCACCGACGAAGTGCCGGAGATGGCGACCCAGACCATCGATCTGGCGGTGCGCGACGACATCAGCTCCCAGGCCGAATGCAGCTTCAAAGTGCTGCACGCGGATCGACTCTATCCGGCGTGCCATCCAAGTCTGCTGGCGGTTCCGCCTGCACAGCGCACCACCCTGCACGGCGAGCGAGAAATGGACTGGAGCCATTGGGCGGTGGAATCCGGGATCGACGTCGGCCAGCAGGATCAGGGCCTGAATTTCTCCGATCCGGGTTTGCTACTGGACGCGGCGTGCGGCGGGCTCGGCATCGCGCTGGTCAGCCAGTTGCTCAGCCGCAAGGCCCGGGCCGACGGGCTGTTGCAGCCCTTGGTGGACGACACCATTCGCGGCCCGAACTGGGCACTGCTGACCCACCGCGACAGCGAGAGCGATCCGATGGCGCGCAGTTTTACCGAGTGGTTGCTGGCGAACCTGAGCGATCCATGACCGGTGCGTGGCGGGCCATTACCTCGGCGATCCAGTCGATGAACACCCGCAGCTTGCGGCTGATGTGGCGGTTCGGCGGGTAGGCGACATAGAGCGGCATCGGATCGAGGCGCCAGTCTTCGAACAGCGGCACCAGATTACCGCTCGCCTCGTGAGCCTTGGACATGTACTTGGGCAGCCACAACACGCCCAGCCCCGCGAGGCCCGCCGACAGGTAGGCATTGCCGTCATCGACGGCAAGCACATGGCGGCCCTTGATCTGCAGATCTTCGTGTTCGTTGTGCAGGGCGTAAGGTACGGGTTTGCCGGTGCGCGCCCAGAGGAAACCGACTACCCGATGATGGCTGTCTTCCAGTTCTCGGGGATGCGCCGGGGTGCCGGCACGGGCCAGATAGCTCGGCGCGGCATACACGCCAAGTTGAAGATCCGCCACTTTCCGGGCCATCAGTGACTGATCCCGCAGCTCGCCCCCGCGCACCACGCAATCGACGTTCTCATCGATGATGTCGACGATTCGGTCACTGACGCCCATGTCGATCTGGATCTCCGGATAGCGCGCGCAAAACTCGGGCAGCGCCGGCACCAGAATCAGATTGGCCAAGGGGCTCGGCACATCGACCCGCAAGCGTCCCTTGGGCTGCGCCGCCGCGCCGGGAAGGCTGGTTTCGGCATCGTCCATATCGGCTAGCAACTTGATCACCCGCTCGTAATAGGCTGCGCCGTCCGCCGTGGCGTTGACCTTGCGCGTGGTGCGGTTGAGCAACTTGACCCGCAGGCGTGCCTCCAGCTGCTGCACCAGATGGGTCACGGTGGTCTTGCTCATGTGCAGGGTTTCGGCGGCTTTGGTGAAACTCCCCGCCTCCACCACCCGGGCGAAGGCTTGCATCGCGTCAAAACGGTCCATAGCCAACCTCTAATAGCGGCTCGATTGTTTGGGATTTACAAACAGTGATCGCCAAGGTTGCGCGTTTATCGCGAAGAGGCAAGTCCCTAGAGTTTCTCCATCGCAGGTTTTCAACCCATTGAAGGAGACACTCCATGACCAACACCCAGCCAAAACGTGACGTGGTTTTCCCGCCCGGACGCCATGCCCTCTACGAGCGCAATCGCTATTCGCCGGCCGTACGCTCCAACGGTTTTCTGTTTGTCTCCGGCCAGGTCGGCAGTCTTGAGGACGGCTCGCCCGAGCCAGATCTGAAACAACAGGTGCGCCTGGCCTTCACCAACCTGAATGCGATTCTCGGCGCGGCCGGCGGCAGCTTCGACGACGTGGTGGACGTGACCGTGTTCATGGTCGACCCGCAATCAACTTTCGAAACCATCTGGGAAGTGGTGCCCGAGTTCTGGGGCGAGGCGCCGCATCCAACCATTACGGCGGTCGGCGTGACGTGGCTGTATGGCTTTCAGTTCGAGATCAAGGTGATCGCCAGGCTGTCGGAATGACCTGATATCGCGTCGATTTGCAGCACAGGCCGACAGTCTTCAGACTGTCGGCCCGCCTTCCTTTTGCGATCCATCGCCATGCCCGACACATTGTTGAAGCCCAGTCTGCCCGGCATCGCCCTGCGCCGCTGGCGAGTGCTGCATCGCGTCAAGCAGAGCCACGCCGCCGAGTTGTTCAAGGTCACCCAGTCGACGATTTCCCGCTGGGAAAGCGGCATGCAGGCAATGGACCCGGAGGCGCACAGGCAACTCGAGACTTTGCTCGCAGCACGACTCGACAGCGCGGCCGATCAGGCCCTCGCACGACTGGTTACGGACAGTGCACGCCCGGTTCACCTGGTCTGCGATCTGACCCATCGCCTGCTGGCCTGCTCCCCGGCCCGCGCCGCGCAGTTCAGCAGTCCGCTGAGCGATCTGCTGGGGCAATCGCTGTGGCGCTTTGCGACGGCGCAAATCCAGCACAAGGAGTCCTTGCTGGATGACGCTGGCTGGCGAGAAGTCCAGGCGCCACCAGCACTGGAATTCGTCACCGGCCACAATGATTCAACCCTTGTCCCCATCCGCGAAAGTCTTTGCCGCTGGACGCGGATCGCACTTTCGGACGGCACCGCCGCACGGCTGGTGGAAACGCTGTAGGCCGCGTGCCGCATATTTTATGCGTGGACGATGATCGAGGCCGGGCCTAGGCTTTGAGCCCTGCTCTCTTTATCCCGGCCACCGTATGAACCTCGAAAAAATCAAGGGACGCCTCGACTTTCTGCGCGAAGCAGAACGGCTCAAGGACGTCCTCAGAAGCGCCCACACCTCCTCCGGTCGCAACGAAAGCACCGCCGAACACAGCTGGCGCCTGTGCCTGATGGCGATCTTGTTCGCCGATGACCTGGCCGGGCTCGACGTGCTGAAAGTCCTGAAAATGTGCGTCATCCACGACCTCGGCGAAGCCATCAACGGTGATATCCCGGCGGTCAACAAAGCCGACTTCCCCGACAAAGGTGAACAGGAGCGCAACGACTTGCTGCTGCTCACCCGTTCCCTGGACGACGCGCTGAGAAACGAAATCCTCGTGCTCTGGGACGACTACGAAAACGCCCGTTCTCCCGAAGCCAAAGCGGTGAAGGCGCTGGACAAGCTGGAAACACTTTTACAACACACTCAAGGCAAGAATCCGCCAGACTTCGACTATGGCTTCAACCTGGCCTACGGCAAGCAATACACCAACGCCGATCCGCTGTTCGAAACTCTTCGAACCCTGATCGACCGGGATACCCGAGAACGCATGAATACAAATATCACCCTCCGCAACGAACGCCCCGAAGACATCGACGCCATCGCCCGAATCACCGAGGCCGCGTTCCAGCACGAAGAACACTCCAGCCACACCGAACAATTCATCGTCAACGCCTTGCGCCGCGCCGGTCAGCTCAGCGTTTCGCTGGTGGCCGTCGAGAACGACACGGTGGTCGGCCATGTCGCCATTTCACCTGTGACGATTTCCTCCGGCACACAAGACTGGTATGGCCTGGGCCCGATCTCCGTGTGCCCGACCCGCCAGCAGCAAGGCATCGGCTCGGCGCTGATGAAAGCCTCGCTGGCGGAGTTGCAGCGCATTGGCGGGGTTGGCTGCGTGGTGCTTGGCGATCCGGGCTACTACGGCCGCTTCGGCTTCAAGGCCCATGCAGGTCTGGAGTTGCCGGGGATTCCGGCGGAGTACTTTCAGGCGTTGGCGTTTGGCGGGGAATTGCCGGTCGGTGTCGTGAAGTATCACGAGGCTTTCGACGCTACCGCGTAATCATTCGCTGCCGCTCAAAGCGGCAGCGAGCACTTTCAATTGCTCACAATGCGTGTTCAACGGCTTCACCAAAGCGCTCTTGATGCCGTTTCGGCGATCAATATTCTGTCAGTAGCCGTTTTTTTGCCCCTGACAGAAAAGAGCCAACGCCATGCCCAGCCCGAGAACCCTGTACCAGAAACACATCGACAGTCACACGGTCTGCACCCTCGACGATCAGGGCCACGTGCTGCTTTACATCGACCGCCAGGTCGCCAACGAATACACCAGCCCGCAAGCTTTCAGCGGTTTGCGCGACGCCGGGCGCAAGGTCTGGCGCCCGGCTGCCACGCTGGCGGTGGTCGATCATGTGAACCCTACAGCGCCGACCCGCACTGCGACCATGCCCGACGCGGGCGGTGCGCGGCAGGTGTCGTATTTCGAAGAGAACTGCCGCGACTTCGGCATCGAGCTGTTCGACGTGCTGGACAAGCGCCAGGGCATCGAACACGTCGTGGCACCGGAACAAGGCTTCATTCTGCCGGGCATGGTGGTGGCGGCCGGTGACAGCCACACCACCACCTACGGCGCGCTGGGTGCGTTCGGTTTCGGCATCGGCACTTCGGAAATCGAACACCTGCTGGCGACGCAAACCCTGGTCTACAAACGCCTGAAAACCTTGCGCGTAACGGTCAATGGCGAGCTCGGTGCGGGCGTCACGTCGAAAGACATCATCATGGCCCTGATCGAAAAGATCGGCGCTTCGGGGGCCACCGGTTATGCGATTGAATTCACTGGCCCGGCGATCAGCGACCTCAGCGTCGAAGCGCGCATGACCATCTGCAACATGGCCGTGGAGGCTGGCGCCCGTGGTGCGTTCATGGCGCCGGACGACAAGGTCTTCGCCTATCTGCAACTCAAGCCGCGCACGCCCAAAGGGGAAATCTGGGAACAGGCCGTCGAGCGCTGGAAAACCCTGCACAGCGATCATGGCGCGGTGTTCGATCGTGAAGTCAGCCTAGATGTCACCGCGCTGGAACCGATGGTCACCTGGGGCACCAGCCCGGATCAGGCCGCCCCGATTGGCGGACGAGTGCCGGACCCGGCCGGCCAGCCCGACCCGATTCTGCGTCAGGGCCTGCAACGCGCCCTCGATTACATGGGCCTGACACCCGGCACGCCGCTGAACGAAGTGGTGATCAGCCACGCCTTCATCGGCTCCTGCACCAATGCGCGGATCGAAGATTTGCGTGACGTGGCCCGCGTGGTGCGCGGCAAGCGAGTCGCGGCTCACGTGCGGGCGATGATCGTGCCCGGCTCGACGCGGGTACGCGATCAGGCCGAAGACGAAGGGCTGGCGCAGATCTTTCTCGATGCCGGTTTCGAGTGGCGGCAATCAGGCTGCTCGATGTGCCTGGCGATGAACGACGACGTACTGGCAACCGGTGATCGCTGCGCATCGAGCACCAACCGCAACTTCGAAGGCCGCCAGGGCGCGGGTGCGCGCACGCACTTGATGAGCCCGGCAATGGTCGCGGCAGCCGCCATCACCGGACATTTGACTGACGTTCGCGCCTTCGCGCCGGGAGTTTGAGCCATGCAACCTTTCACCATCATCAGCGGCAGTGCCGCGCCGTTCCTCGCGTCCAACATCGACACTGATGTGATCATGCCCAAGCAGTTCCTCAAGGGCATTGATCGTCAGGGGCTGGATCGAGGGCTGTTTTTCGATCTGCGCTTTCTAGCCTCCGGTGAACCCGACCCTGACTTCGTGCTCAACCAACCGGCCTGGCAGGACGCGGCGTTTCTGGTGACGGGCCCCAATTTCGGCTGCGGTTCCAGCCGGGAACACGCGGTGTGGGGCTTGAAGCAGGTCGGGATCCGGGCGCTGATCGGCACCACGTTTGCCGGGATTTTCTATGACAACTGTCAGCGCAACGGCGTGCTGGCGATTCAACTCGATGCAGAGCAGTTCAAACAGGTCGCCGACGTCATCAGCGTTCCGGCGACCGCGCACATCCGCGTGAACCTGCCCGAGCAAACCATCGAGTTGGCGGACGGCACATTGATCGCTTTCGAGATTGATGAACTGCGCAAACAGTCACTGTTGCTGGGGCTGGACGCCATTGGCACAACGCTGCAACGCACCGAGCAGATTCGCGCTTTTGAAGCGCGGCATCTCGCGGAAAATCCCTGGTTGGGCTGAAAACAAAAAACCGGGTGGTTCACTGAACCACCCGGTTTCATTCAACCGACAAGTCGCGGAAATACTCTTCGAGAAATTCCACACACACCCGCAATTTGGCCGACTCGCTGAGCCGTGTCGGGTACACCGCCCAGACGTTGGCGCTCTGGGTGTAATCCTCCAACACCTGCACCAGCCGCCCTTGTTCGAGCATCGGTTTGACGTCCCACATCGAGCGCAACAGAATCCCGCCGCCGCTCAAGGCCCACTCCATCACGATTTCGCCACTGTTGGAGGACAACGGGCCGCTGACCCGCACCGATTCTTCTTGCCCGTCGCGGGTCAGGTTCCAGATGCCGAATGAATTGTTGCGCTCCTTGAGCACCAGGCAATCGTGATCCTTCAGGTCCTCGAGCGATTGCGGCGTACCCCGGCGTTCGAGGTACTCCGGCGTGGCGCACAGCACTCGCCGGTTGCTGACCAGTTTGCGCGCCAGGTGCTGGCCCGGCAGGTCATCGCCGACGAGGATTTCCAGATCGAAGCCCTCGCCCACCAGATCGACCACGCGATCGAATACGTCCAGGCGAATGTCGAGCTTCGGGCACGTTCGGGACAGTTCACTGATCGCCGGCGCGACGTGATTGCGGCCGAAACCGAAGCTGCTGCAAATGTGCAGCGAACCCGCCGGCTGGTGCCGGGCCTGGGCAATCTCGCCGAGAAAGTCATCGAAATCACCCAGCAGTTTTTCCGCCCAGATCCGCACTCGTTCACCATCGTCGGTCAGCGCAATGCGCCGGGTCGTGCGGTGCAGCAACTTTGTCGAGAGCGTGGTTTCGAGCACCGCGATGCGCTTGCTGACGTAGGCCGGCGAATAGCCCAATTCATAGGCGGCGCTGGCGAAGCTGTTCTTGCGGATGACGGTGAGGAAAACCTTGAGGTCTTCAGGCAAGGGAAATTGGTCACGATTCGTGTTCATAGGCCGTTTTTTTCCACTATTTATCTCGCAATCGACGAAGGATAGCAGCGGCCATGACCGTTCGGCGCTTTTTCTGGCAGCCCCGTACAAACGGGGCTAGGGTTGCGTGGCTGGCGATATGCTGGCCATTTGGCAAACATCTCTCGATGGGCGCCATCAGCCGCACTGGAAGAAAAATCAGGGATGGTTTTTGTGGTTGCGGGTTATTACGACCTATCCCTGTGTTTCGTTGCTTTCTATCAAGGACAGAAAGATGACCAACGTACAGGTGAACTCCCCCCCTTTGCCGCTCCGGCAAACCTCATTACTGACGCCCGCCGCGAGGCCTGACGGTTTTGGCTGACGACGCCTGCGCGTGAGTCGAGACAGACACTTCGAACCCGCGCGAATCAACTGACCCGCTCCACCGGATCCAGACGGATCAGGCGTTCACGTAGCCGGGAACCACTGTCGCCAGTCGTTCTTGCCGTTGGCTGTCGCCTGCCTGTCAGGGAAGGCTCCCCTCGCCTGAAGGGGACGTTTGGCAACCACCACGAGGAAACCCTCGATATGACTGGCTCAAAACACAACATGCCGCCTTACGGCGTCGCCATCCAGAGCGCTATCACGGGAGGCGATCTGCAACAGATGAAGACTTTGTTGAAACAGCGCGATTCGACGAAGCCGGAAGCGAAAGAGCTGCAAACCGCGTACGAAAAACTGGCCAAAGAAGTTTCCCGTCTGGAAAAACACTAAGGCCATTTCCCACATTGCAATGGAGGCAATTCACATGTCTGGTTCAGTTCAGCAACAAAATGTCGGCTTGTTCCCCGTGAGCTATCGGATCGGTACGGGTCAGCCGGGGGCGCAAAGCCTTGCGCTCAACCTGCTGGTTTCCACACCGCAGCATGAAGTCAGCGGCACCTCCGCCATCACTCAGGCAACCAACCCTCCGCTGGATATCGATTCGGATGTCTGGGGCGAATACACCTACCTGACGGTCATGAAGCCCGGTGTCAGTAAAATCCTGATCACCGCCGAGGGCAATGAAGGTGGCCCCGGCTCCAACTCCATCGTGAACTTCAAGATTCAACTGGTGGTCGGCACCGACTGGCGTGAAGGCGTGGCCAATTACGAGTATTTCGACGGGCAACGCTGGCACGAATTGAACAACGTGCCGGCCCATCTGGTCGAGGTGCCCTCGAATGTCTTCCAGCCGTTCCATCCGGGCCCGGTGATTCTTCCGCATCCGCCGATCCTGCCGCTGTATGCCGCGCCGATCCAGAGCGCCATCGCCAGTGGCGACCTGGCCCAGATGAAAAACCTGGCGAAGCTCGCCCAGCAGCAACTGGATCAGCAACCCCAACTGCAAAAGGCACTGGACGCCGCCAAGAGCGAAATCAGCAAGCTGCAGGCCCGCTGATTCGACCACTGAGTCCGCCATTCACTTAAGGGAGTAAGCACCATGTCGATTGGACTTTTTCATACCCGCCTCATCGCCAGCAACTCACTGCTCGGCGCACCGGTTCTGACCCTCGACCTCGTGGTCGATACCGTGCGTAAAAAAGTCAGCGGCGCTGCCAGCGTCTTTCAAAGCACCTGGCCACCGGTCAATTTCCATGCCCGGGTCTGGGGCGATTATTCCGAGGCACGGCTGACCCCATCGACCGAGAATTACATCATTCTCACCCTCGATGGCAGCCCGAGCGGTCCGCTGAGTCAGATTGCGCAGACCTTCAGCCTCAAGGGCATCCTCGACGACTGGACCAGCGGCTTTGTCGATTACCGTTACAACGAGGGAGGCCAGTGGCATTACGTGAGGCACGTTGCTGTGCATCAGGCGCCGACCATCGAGCCGCAACCGCACGAGCGTCACTTCCAGCCGCTGTATGCCGTGGCCGTGCAGCAAGCGCAAACCAGCGGTGATCTGGCGCAGTTGAAAACCGTGGTGCAACAGGGTGAACAGCAAGTGGCCCACCAGGGAGCATTGCGCAGTGCCCTTGAGCATCTGAACGCAGAAATCGCGCGTCTGGAAGCACGCTAAACCGCACGCCCCGGGCGAGGTCACTGCTGGCCTCGCCCGGTCTTGCGGCGAATCGAGATCAGTCCAATCGTGCCGCGCACAGGACCGTGCGCAAGGATCTCCCATGACAGACATCCGCCCTGCCCGCTACCTCAATGACACCGATCTCAAACGCTACGTGCCGGTGCACGTGGTCTGGGAAATCACCCTGGCCTGCGACCTCAAATGCCTGCATTGCGGCTCACGCGCAGGGCATCGACGCCCCGATGAACTGAACACCCGTGAATGCCTTGATGTGATCGACTCCCTCGCCGCACTCGGCACCCGCGAGATCACTTTGATCGGCGGCGAAGCCTATTTGCGTAAGGACTGGACGCAACTGATCCAGGCCATCCACGACCACGGCATGTACTGCGCGATCCAGACCGGCGGACGCAACCTGACACCGGCGAAGATGCAGGCGGCGGTTGATGCGGGCCTCAACGGGGTCGGGATTTCTCTGGATGGGCTCGCACCATTGCACGACCAGGTGCGCAACGTCCCCGGCTCCTTCGACAAGGCGGTCGACACCCTGCGCCGGGCCAAGGCGTCCGGGCTGGCCGTCAGCGTCAACACCCAGATCGGCGCGGCTACGTTGCCTGATTTGCCGGAGCTGATGGACACGATCATCGAACTCGGCGCCACCCATTGGCAGATCCAGATCACCGTGGCCATGGGCAATGCGGTGGATCACCCGGAACTGCTGCTGCAACCCTATCAATTGCTGGAAGTGATGCCGCTGCTCGCGCGGTTGTACCGCGAAGGCGTGGATCGCGGCCTGCTGATGAACGTCGGCAACAACATCGGCTATTACGGTCCTTACGAACATTTGTGGCGTGGCTTCGGTGACGAGCGCGTGCACTGGAGCGGCTGCGCGGCGGGTCAGACCGTACTGGCGCTCGAAGCCGACGGCACGGTGAAAGGCTGCCCGTCACTGGCGACCGTCGGTTTCTCCGGCGGCAACGTGCGCAACATGAGCCTGCACGATATCTGGCATTACAGCGAAGGCATCCACTTCGGTCGCCTGCGCTCGGTCGACGACCTGTGGGGCTACTGTCGCAGTTGCTATTACAACGATGTCTGCCGGGGCGGCTGCACCTGGACTTCGCACTCATTGCTGGGCAAACCCGGCAACAACCCGTACTGCCATTACCGCACCCTGGAACTGCAAAAACGCGGACTGCGCGAGCGTATCGTCAAGATTGAAGACGCGGCGCAGCGTTCCTTCGCCGTCGGACGCTTTGACCTGATCACCGAACGCATCGACACCGGCGAGCACGTCAGCAGCGTCAGTGACAGCGGCCAGGTGATCAAACTCGCCTGGATCAATCAAGGCCAGAAATCCCCGGAGGAAGGACGCATCCCCGTGCAACTGGCGCTGTGCCGCAGCTGCCTGCAATACATCCACCCACACGAATCGATCTGCCCACACTGCCACGCCGACGTCGCGGCCGCCGAGGCTCGGCACCAGACGGACCGAGCCCGTCAGCAGGCGATCATGAACACATTGACGGGGTTGCTGGGGGTGGCGCCGAGTACTTTGGTATGAAATCGGGTTCAAGCGCCCGCAGGATTCGGGCGCTTGGCCCCCTCAGGCGTCTTGAAAATCCGGCCGTTTCAACCGCTCCGGGAAATAAGTAGCTGTTTTCCATGAAATTTATTTGCTTCAGGGGTTCCCAGAACGCAAGAGCGCTGGTAAAGTGCCGCCCACTGTTGCAGAGGTCCTCTCGGGACTGAAACCAATAGCTACAGGGGCGTCGCCAAGCGGTAAGGCAGCAGGTTTTGATCCTGCCATGCGTTGGTTCGAATCCAGCCGCCCCTGCCATTTTTTCCTCGTTTCACCCTCCCCCGCTTCACCTCTGCCTCAACGGCAAATCATTTTTTTGTATTCAACGTAATCGCCGAACGCACCAGCGCTTTCAATGCCTTTGCATCTATTTTGTCGTCCTCGTGAACATCAATCGCCCGCCGGGTATTGCCCTCCAGACTGGCATTGAACAGTCCCGACGGATCCTCCAGCGCCGCGCCTTTGGCAAACGTCATTTTCACCACGGCCTTGTAGGTTTCCCCGGTGCAAATGATGCCGTTGTGTGACCAGACCGGAACGCCCCGCCACTTCCACTCCTCGACGACCTGCGGGTCCGCCTCGTGAATGATCGCGCGGATCTCGGCCAGTTTCTGGCCACGCCAGTCGTTCAGTTCCTGGATTCTTGCGTCGATCAGTGCAGAAGGCTGTTCAGCCGCAGAGTCGCTGCTGTCTTTCTTCATCTCCTTACTCTCCCGAAAAACCTTATCCGCTCTCCAGCGTAGCGCCGACTGCGCCAAACGCCGGGCAAAAAAAAGCCCCGCAAGAT